>NZ_SKFB01000063.1:0-13216 GCF_004344885.1 Lysobacter sp. N42 | reverse complement strand
ATCCGGCTCGAAAGCGACGCCAGGCCGGCGCCACGATGCCGCAATCCGGGCGGCAGAGCGGGTTGTTCAGACCTTCCTTAACAATTCGTCCAAGCCGACGCCGCTTCGCGGCGCGGCTTAACTCAGGTGTTAGGCCTAGTGTGCAGCCGCGTCGCTACCATCGTTCTATTTGGTGCAGCCGCGGCTGGCTGCGCAGCAGTTCCCATGAAAATGAAGGAGTCCCTAGCTGCGACCGGCGACCGGCTCGCCCGCACTCTTTGCGCTAGCGCCGCTCCACAGATCGAGCATGTGCCGAACAAGCACGTCGACGGCCAGATGGATCAGGTGGAGACGCGTCGTTGCGAGGCAGGCACCTCGACCATTTACCGCGGCGCAACCACGTCAGATCCGAACGGCCTTCCCATCTTCGTCCAGGTCAATGTCCAGGGTGCCGGCCTGCCGCCATACCTTGAGATCGGGCAGCCGGTTGAACGGGTCACTCAGTTCCTCGGGAAGCCACAAGAGACTGGGCCAGGAACCATCACGTACGGTCTTAGCATGGAAGGCATTGATACGGCCACCATCTTGCACGCCGGAGGGCAGGTTACTTCCGTCCGCTGGGAGTGGGTCGTAGATTAGGCCTAACAATTCGTCCAAGCCGACGCCGCTTCGCGGCGCGGCTTAACTCAAGTGTTAGCGCCCGCAGTTGGGGCTCGGTATCCGGGGCTTGTCCGTCGCACTCGACCTTTTCCGCTCGTGTGCGGCTGGTACCGCAAAGCAAGTGGCCATGCACCGTGGCGTCGTGCCCGGCCGGTTCGCCGGCTCCACGCAGGCTGCCGCGCCGTGCAGACCGCACAGCCAAGCCGCTGCAGCGCGGCACCCTGCCCGGACACGTCTCGGCGGGTGTGGCAATCAGCTTGCCCTGCAGCATCGGCCCTGCCGCCCTGCTCGCGCAGCGCGGCTCGTTCGGCCGTGCCGCCTCGCTCCCGTCGCGGCCGGGCTCGCGGGCAGCTGCCGTTCCGGACAGGGCGTGGCATGCTCGCGGCCGTAAGTCTTCGGAGGCGCCTGTCCCAACCGGGCCGGGCGCTAACTATTCGTCCAAGCCGACGCCGCTTCGCGGCGCGGCTTAACTCAGGTGTTAGCGCCCAGGAACGGGCTGCAGGTCACGGGGTGTCGCGTCGCACCGGAGTCTCTGCCGCTCACGGCTGCAGACATCGCAAGTGGGTTGCCGTGCACCATCGCGTCGGGCCCGGGTTGCTTGGCAGGCTTCACGCCGCGTGCCGCACACACTCAGGTGCCACATTCGTTTTCCCGCAGGCCAGTGGCGCGTATGCGCGGCACCCGGCCCGGGCGGGTTCCCGGCGGTTGAAGCGGTTGCTCTCCCCCGCCCTTTTTGGCCTTTCGCCCTGCTGCGCAGCGCGATCATGCGGCTGTGCTCTGTCGCGCTTGGGCGTGTCTGGTTCGCAGCCGGGTTCTCGGTCAGTGCTCTGCCGTGGCATCCTCGCCACCTGAAGCCACCATTCGCGCTCCGCGGTTGCTCGGCTGGGCGCTAACAATTCGTCCAAGCCGACGCCGCTTCGCGGCGCGGCTTAACTCAGGTGTTAGGCCGCTCATGAGAGTTCTTGGCAACGTGCAGAAGGCAATCCCGCTGTTCGCCGTGCACCCATCAATGGGAGGCCAGCCACAATGTCAGGCAGCTTCTGGTGCCGGTAGCGCGGCCTAACAATTCGTCCAAGCCGACGCCGCTTCGCGGCGCGGCCTAATTCAGGTGTTAGCTGCCCCTGCATTATCGTATTTTGGCTCAGGCGCTCGGAGCCTGCGCGCCGCGGTTCGGCCGGATTACACGCGTCGGGCGACCGGGTACCCCGGCCCGTGCCCGGGTCCACGGCGGTGACGCTTCATTGGCCTCGGCCGGTCGGTGCGGCCACGCCGGCCTGTTATCCACCTCCCCGCTTCGCCCATATGCGGCAGCGCCTAAGACAAATGCAGTACTCCTGCTCGTGCTGGTTCGCCCCCTGTCGGCGCGCCGGATGCGATGGAGCCCGAACACATCGCGCTCTTGTTCCTGGGGCCGCCGGCGATGCAGCCGTTGCCGCACTTCCATTGCGGAACCGGCCGGCTGAGGCGCTCTTCCGGACGTATGCTCCGCGCAGCGCACGACACGCGCGGGCCGGCTGTGGGCATTGCGCCCTGCCGGCTTCGTCGCGCTGCAGTACGGCCGGCGTGGCGGGCGCGACAGCGGTCGGGCGTGCCGGATACCGCTTCCTGGGCGTATCGACACGGGAGAGAATAGCGGCACAGCAACGATCTTGATCGACATGCACGCATTCCGCGTTTCAAGGCTCCCCGACCGCGCCGATCCCGCGGACGAGACGGTGTTGGCGGCCGCCATCTGCCTCGTGGACGACGAGAATGTGGAGCGCGCGCGTGATCGCGCGATCCTCGAACTCGGCGGCCTGGGATGGGAGCGCTGCCGCTTCGACGGCGTCGCCCGGATGCGAGAGCCTTTGCAGCTGCAAAGCATGAGCGATGCGATGCAGACCGCCTGTCGACGCGCCAGGCAGTTGGGGGCGGCGGTGATCCTCTACCCCGCCCCAGGCGATGCGGTGCCCAGATGAGGCGGGCAGCGGCTCCACCCGGACGACGGCGGTCGGAAACCTACGCCGTTCCGGCGTGGCGCCCCTTGTTCCTCGCGAAGCCGACGACCTAGAATCCCGCTACAACCTGTAGACGGGAGGCAAGGATGTCCATCCGTGTTTATCTGCTCGACGACCACGCGCTGGTGCGTACGGGCATGCGCATGATCCTGAGCGCCCAGACCGACATCGAGGTAGTGGGCGAGGCGGAGACGGGCGAAGCGGCGCTGCCGCAGATCCGCGCGCTCAAGCCGGACGTGGTGCTCTGCGACCTGCATCTTCCCGGCATCAGTGGGCTGGAAGTGACCGAACGCATCGTGCGCGGGGACTTTGGAACCCGCGTGATCGTGGTGTCGGTGCACGAGGACGGGCCGTTGCCCAAGCGGCTGATCGAAGCCGGCGCGTCGGGGTACGTGGGCAAGGGCGGCGACGCCAACGAACTGCTGCGCGCGGTGCGCGATGTGTCGCGGGGCAAGAAGTACCTCGCCTCGTCGGTGGCGCAGAACCTCGCGCTGTCGGGAATCGGCAGCGCGGCATCGCCCTTCGACCTGCTGTCCCCGCGCGAGATCGAGATCGCGCTGCTGCTCGTGCAGGGGATGCGCCAGGAGGAGATCGCGCGGCGGCTGAGCCTGAGCCCGAAGACGGTCAACACGCACAAGAGCCGCATGTTCGAGAAGCTGGGGATCGTGGACACGATCGCGCTTGCGCGGCTGGTGGCCCAGTACGGACTGGCCGATCCGGTGACAGCCGTCGTCTGAGAGGACACGCCGGGTCCATGCGCTGCGTTTCGCGGCGAGGATCCGCCGCGGTCGCGCCGGGACGACGTGCCGGCGAGCCTTTCGCCAGCCGCAGGAAGGGCCTTGCCGGGCGTACCGGAGGGGCAGGATGGAAGCGCGGGAGCACGGGGCCCCGTGTTCCGGGACCGACCGCGCCTTCGGTCGCGTGGCGGGCACTGCCCCCGGCACAGCTCGATGTGCGCGGCGTGGCCGTGACCGCCGTGATGCGAAGGTCAGGCGCCCGCGCCATCCCGGACGATCAGCCGCGCCAGCAGGCCGCGCCCGCTTCGGGCGCACCCGGCCCTGCGCGCTCGCACCGGTGGAACCCGGCTGAGGGCTGGGTGCCCTGCGCGGTCCCACCAGTGGAACCGGCTGAGGGCTGGGTGCCCAGCGCGGTCGCATCGGTGGAACCCGGATGAGGGTTGGGGCCGGCGCCCAACCAGGGCGTCAATGAGGCTGGCGGCGGCGGCCGGCTTTGGCGGGCATGACGGCATGGACCGGATGGCGCCCACACGCCGGCCGCCGACCGGGATCGAACCCCACCCTGCCGGTTTCCCGTCAGCCCGCTGGCACGCCGCTTGCCTGATGCCGGCAAGTCCCCGTGACGAACCCGCAGGCCATGACCGACGCGATTTCCTCCGTCCTTGCCCAGATCCGCGCGCACGAGATGCGTACGCGGGGGCTCGGCGACGTTGCCGGCAGCAATGCGATCGATCCGGGCGCGGCCGGTGTCCAGCCGGGCGCGTCGGCGCCGCAGGGAGGCTTCTCGGCCACGCTGTCCAGGGCCGTCGACAACGTCAGCAAGGTCCAGGCCGAGGCCGGTGAACTGCAACGGGCCTTCGAGATGGGCGACCCGCGGGCCGACCTGGCGCGGGTCATGGTGGCCATGCAGCAGTCGCAGGTGGCTTTCCGGGCGACGGTCGAGGTGCGCAACCGGCTGGTCCAGGCCTACCAGGACGTCATGAACATGCCGGTCTGACGGTCGCTCCCCGCTGACCCACCGCCCCGCCTCCCTCCGAGACCCGCTCCATGTCCGTGATCGCCCTTCCCAAGTCCACCGAGAACCTGCAGAAGCTGGGCCGGCTGCAGGATATCCCGGCCGTGCGCCAGCTGGGGACGATCGCGCTGGTGGCCGCGGCGATCGCGACGGGGCTGTGGCTGTTCTTCTGGACGCAGAAGCCCGACTACGTGCCGGTCTTCGCCGGGCTCGACGCGAAGTCGACCGAAGAAGCCTCCCAGCTGCTGACCACCTCACAGATCCCCTTCCGCATCGAGACCGCCACCGGCGCCCTCGCCGTCCCGGCCGACCAGCTGGGCGCGGCCAAGATGGCGCTGGCCTCCGCCGGGCTGCCGGCGAACGGCAGCAAGGGGTTCGAGACGATCCAGGGCGACCAGGGCTTCGGCACCAGCCAGTTCGTCGAGAACGCGCGCTACCAGCACGCGCTGGAAACCGAGCTCGCGCGCACGATCGCCAACCTGCGCCCGGTGCGCGAGGCGCGTGTGCATCTGGCGCTGCCCAAGCCGTCGGCCTTCACGCGGCAGAAGGACTCGGCGAGCGCATCGGTGGTGCTCCAGCTGCGCACGGGTGCGACGCTGGAGCAGGGGCAGGTCGACGCGATCGTCAACCTCGTCTCCACCTCGGTCGCCAACCTGCCCACGGACAAGGTGACGGTGGTCGACCAGTTCGGCCGCATGCTCTCCAACAAGGACCCGACCTCGGATGCCGCCATCGGAGCGCAGCAGTTCGACCAGCAGCGCCGGCAGGAAGCGGTGTTCGTCCAGCGCATCCAGGAACTGCTCGAACCCATGACCGGCCGCGGCCGCGTGAGCGCGCAGGTGTCGGTGGACATGGACTTCAACCAGACCGAGGAAGCGCGCGAGACCTACGGCCCGCAGGCCAACGTGCGCAGCGAGCAGATCTCCGAGCAGGGCGACATCGCCGCGATGAGCGCCGTGCCCGCGCGCGGCGTGCCCGGCAGCGCCAGCAACACGCCACAGCCGCCGGGCACGGCCGCCCCGCAGGCCGGGCAGGAGGCCCCCGCCAGCGCGCAGGGTTCGCGTACGGCCGTGCGCAACTACGAGGTGGACCGCACGCTCACGCACACGCGGCAGGCGCCCGGTCGCATCCGCCGCATCACCGCCGCGGTGCTGGTCGATAACGTGCCGGCCGGCGCGCCGGGCAAGGACGGCAAGCAGGCGCTGCGCGCCCTGGACGCCGCCGAACTCAAGCGCATCGAGACGCTCGTGCAGCAGGCCATCGGCTTCGACGCCCAGCGCGGCGATGCGGTTTCGGTGGTGAACGCGCCGTTCGCGGCGGACGTGGCGGCCGACGCCGGCGAGGCGCCGCCGATCTGGGAAAACCCGCGCGTGCGCGACCTGGCCCGCACGATCCTGGGCGGCCTTGCGGTGCTGGCCCTGATCTTCACCGTGCTGCGGCCGGCCTTCCGCCAGATGCTCGCGCCGAAGGCGGTCGTTCCGGCGACGTCGACCGTGCAGGCGATCGTGGCCGAGGAGATCGAGCAGGAGCACGCCAGTGCCACGCGCGCGCAGCGCGAGCCCGGCGTGCCCGGCCTGCCGACGGCGGCGATGCAGTTCGAGGACAAGCTCAACGTCGCGCGCGGCGCGGTAACGCAGGATCCCAAGCGCGTGGCGCAGGCGGTGCGCGACCTGGTGGCACAAGATGGCTGAGACTCCGCAACTGACCGGCACGCAGAAGGCCGCGATCGTGCTGCTCACGCTGGGCGAGCAGCAGGCCGCCGAAGTGCTCAAGCACATGAGCGCCAAGGAAGTGCAGAAGCTCGGCGTGGCGATGACGAGCGTGGGCGGCGTCACCCGCGAGCAGGTGGTGAGCGTGGTCGACGACTTCGTCGATACGCTGCAGCAACCCTCCGGCCTGGGCGCAGGCGCCGACGAGTACGTGCGAGCGGTGCTCGTGCAGGCGCTCGGAGAGGACCGCGCGTCGAGCCTGATCGACCGGATCCTGCTGGGCCGCAACACGTCGGGCCTGGATACGCTCAAGTGGATGGAACCGCGGGCGATCGCCGAGCTCGTGCGCAACGAGCATCCGCAGATCATCGCGATCGTGCTCGCCCACCTCGATCCCGACCAGGGCGCCGAGGTGCTCAAGTGCTTTCCCGAACGGGTCAAGAGCGACGTGCTGGTGCGCATCGCCACGCTCGACGGCGTGCCGCCGCATGCGCTCAACGAGCTCAACGACGTGATGGCCCGGCAGTTCGCCGGCAGCCAGAACATCAAGTCCTCGGCGCTCGGCGGGGTGAAGTGCGCCGCCAACATCCTCAACTTCATGGACAGCGGGCAGGACGAGGCCCTCCTCGGCGCGATCGGCCAGATGGACGAGAACCTCTCCGGCCAGATCCGCGACCTGATGTTCGTGTTCGACAACCTGGCCGACATCGACGACCGCGCCATGCAGACCGTGCTGCGCGAGGTGCCGAACGAGAAGCTCGCCGTCGCGCTGCGCGGCGCCGACCAGAAGGTCAAGGACAAGATCATCGGCAACATGTCGCAGCGCGCGGCGGAGATCCTCAAGGACGACATGGAGGCCCGCGGCCCCGTCCGCCTGGCCGACGTGGAGGCGGCGCAGAAGGAGATCCTCGCCATCGTGCGCAAGATGGCCGATGAGGGCACGATCACGCTGGCCGCCAAGGCGGAGACCTTCGTTTGAGCGCCGATGCCGCCGTCCGCTGGGTCGCCCCCGGCTTCGAGCCGCCCCCGCCACCGGAGGCGCTGCCGCGCGTGCAGAGCGTGGAAGAGCTGCAGGCCATCGAACAGGCGGCTTTCGACGAGGGCTACAGGCGCGGCCACGCGGAGGGGCTTGCGAGCGGCCAGGGCGAGATCCGCCGCATGGTCGCGCAGATCGAGGGGATCCTCGACAGCTTCACGCGCCCGTTGGCACGCCTGGACGGCGAGGTCGCCGATGCGCTCGCCGGTCTGTCCGCGCGGATTGCCGGCACGCTGGTCGGCCACGCCTATCGCAACGACCCCACGCTGCTGGCCGACCTGGTGCGCGAGGCGATGGACGCGGTCGGCACGCAGACGCGCGAGGTCGAGCTGCGCCTGCACCCGGACGATCTGGGCGTGCTGATGCCGCACCTGGCCACGCTCGACGGCGTGCGCCTGGCCGGCGACACCACGCTCGCGCGCGGCGAGCTGCGCCTGCACAGCGAAAGCGTGCGCATCGACGCCACCATCGATTCGCGGCTTCGCGCCTGCCTGGACGCGATGCTTGCCGGCACGCACGGAGCGAATGCATGAGCACCAGCATCGCCGCCGCGCAGTGGCAGGAGGCGCGCAACCTGCGGCTGGCCGCGCGGCTCGCGTCGATCGACCCGGCCCAGGCCGGGCCGGCGCTCGCGCGCGAGGGCGTGCTGCGCCGCGCGGTCGGGCTCACGCTGGAAGCCTCCGGCTGCGAGGCGCCCATGGGCTCGCGCTGCCGCGTGGAAACCGCGGGCGGGCGCTGGGTGGATGCCGAGGTGGTCGGATTCTCGGGCGACCGCACGTTCCTCATGCCCACCGCGCACCTGGACGGCCTGCTGCCGAACGCGCGCGTGGTGCCCGGCCGCCAGCAGGGGGAGGTCGCGGTGGGCGAAGGCCTGCTGGGCCGCGTGATCGACTCGGACGGCGTGCCGCTCGACGGCCGCGGGCCGATCCGCGCCGAGGGCCACATGGGCCTTGCCGGCGTGGCGATCAACCCGCTGATGCGCGAGCCGATCACCCGTTCGCTCGACGTGGGCGTGCGTGCGATCAATGCCCTGCTGCCCATCGGCCGTGGCCAGCGCGTGGGCCTGTTCGCGGGCTCGGGCGTCGGCAAGTCGACGCTGCTGGGCATGATGACCCGCTTCACTGCGGCGGACGTGATCGTGGTGGGCCTGATCGGCGAGCGAGGCCGCGAAGTGCGCGACTTCGTCGAGGCCACGCTGGGCGAGGAAGGCCTGCGGCGCTCGGTTGTCGTGGCCGCGCCGGCCGACCGCCCGCCGCTCGCGCGCCTGCACGGCGCGCTGCGCGCCACCGCCATCGCCGAGTACTACCGCGACCAGGGCCTGCATGTGCTGCTGCTCATGGACTCGCTCACCCGCTACGCGCAGGCCCAGCGCGAGATCGGCCTCTCGGTGGGCGAGCCGCCGACCACGCGTGGCTATCCGCCCAGCGTGTTCGCCAAGCTTCCCGCGCTGGTCGAGCGCGCCGGCAATGGCGCCGACGGGCGTGGCTCGATCACCGCCTTCTACACCGTGCTGACCGAGGGCGACGACCAGCAGGAACCCATCGCCGACGCGGCGCGCGCGATCCTCGACGGCCACATCGTGCTGTCGCGCCGCATCGCCGATTCCGGCCAGTACCCGGCCATCGACGTCGAGGTCTCGGTCTCGCGCGTCATGCAGGACATCACCGACGCGCCCTGGCGCGAGCGCATCCGCATGCTCAAGCGCCTGATGTCGGCCTATTCCACCCAGCGCGACCTCATCGCGATCGGCGCCTACCAGCGTGGCAGCGACCCGCTGGTGGACGAAGCGCTCGCGCGCTGGCCGCAGATCATGGAGTTCCTCGGACAGGACATCCGCGAAGCCTCCAACGTCGAGCAGAGCAAGGAAGCGCTGTTCCGCCTGCTCGACCCCGGCTCCAACTGACGATTCGGATAGCCCATGCCACCCCGCTCGCAGCGACTCGACCCCATTCTCAGGATCAAGCAGCGCCACCAGGACGAGGTGGCGCAGCAGGTGGCCGCGCGCGAAGCCGCGCTGGCCGAGCAGGAACAGCGCCTGGCCGCGCTGCAGCGCTACGCGGCCGAGTACTCGCAGCAGCCGCTGCAGGGCGGCATCACCAACCCGGCCCTGCTGGCCAACCGCCTCGCGTTCCAGGAGAAGCTGCAGCAGGCGGTGCACCAGCAGGCCCAGGTGGTCGATCGTGCGCGGCAGTCCAGCGAGGTCGAGCGAGCGCGCCTGATGCTGGCCAGCCGCGAGAAGCACGTGCTCGAGAAGCTCGCGGCCAGCTACCGCGCGGACGAAGCCCGGACAGCCGACGCGCGCGTGCAGAAGGAACTCGATGATCTGGGTGCGCGTCGCCCGCGCGCCGATGCGGGAGTAGCGGGATGAACCTGCCGGGCGTGGCGCGGCTGGCCGATGCGGCGCGCGCGGCGCGGGCCGGCGATGCGCCGCGCGGGGCCGACCAGGCATCGGCACCGTTCGTGCTGCCGCAGCCGGGTGCTTCGACTACGCAGGGCGCGGACGCCCGGGCGACGCAGGCCGCAGCTCGTGAGGCGCGGAACGAGCGCGGGTCCACGCGTGGCGCGCGGGAACCTGCGCAGGACCGCGTAGCGCAGCGACACGACGCCGCACCTGGCGCCGGGCGGCCTGCCAGCGAGGATCCACAGCGGCCCGCCTCGCAATCGCGCATCGCGGAAGCGCACGGCGGGCGCGATGAGCGTCGGGAAGCGGCGGTCGACGACATGCGCGAGCCCGAGGCCGTCGGTGCGGCGGACACGGGGCCCAACGCGGGCGTCGCGAACGGCCGCGCGGAGGACGCGCCGGTGGAAGCTGCCGAGGCGGCCGCGCGCGGCGAGGCCTTGCCCGGCGCAGCACCGGGGGCTCCGTCGCCGGATGCCGGGCTACCGGCACGCATGCTGGCGCTGCTGGGCGCCACGCCCGAGGCGCAGCGCGATGTCGGCGCTTCCCTCGCATCCGCGATGCCGGACGCCTCGCCGGGTGCTCCGTCGGCGGATACCGAGCTGCCCGTACTCACGCTGGCGTCGCCGGGTGTCATGTCCCGGGTACCTCGCGATGCCGGAAGCGCCCTCGCGTCCTCCATGCCGGGCGCGTCGCCGGCATCCGTGCGGGGTGCATCCGCAGGCCCGGCGCTGCATTCGCCCACGAGCGGTCTGCCCGGCGCTGCCGGCCCGCAGCCCGCCCCGACCCCCACGCCGAGTTCCACCGGCAGCGGCATGCCGGCGGGCTCACTGCCCGGCCCGGCCGTCGTGCCTGACGGCGGCAACTCGTTCGCGGCCCTGGCCGCGCTCGTCGCCCGGGCGGCGCCGGGAGACGAGGCGACGCGGTCCGACCGCGCCGACCTGCCCCCGCTCGTCGATCCGTCCGCAACGCCGACCGACGCCCCCGCCTCGCTCCCGGGCGCCGCGCGCGCGACGTCCGACGTCGCCGCCACGCGCCTGCAGTTCGCAGCGCCGGTGGTACTGCCGGCGTGGCCGGAGCTCGGGATGGACGAGGCCTTCGACCAGCGCATCCTCTGGATGGCCGAGCAGCGCATCGGCCAGGCGGAGATGCGGGTGAGCCCCGAGGGCGCGGGCCCCATCGACGTGCGCCTGCAGATCGACGGCCATCGCGTCAGCGCCCAGTTCAGCGCGGCGAACGCCGACGTGCGGCAGGCGCTGGAGGCGGGCCTGGAGCGGCTGCGCGACCTGCTCGGCCAGCGTGGCATGGAGCTGGCGGATGCGCAGGTGGGCCAGCAGCACGCGCGGCCCGGCCAGGGCGGCGCCCCGACGGCCCGCGGCGCGGCCGACGTGGCCGACGACGCGGACTCCCCCGTCACCACCGTGCGCGCACTGCGCGCCCGCGGCCTGGTCGACGAGTACGTCTGACGGCGGCGGTACGCGCAGCGGCGCCGCAGCGCGCTCGCGCGTTCCGGCGGCGCCGGACTCCCGGCGGACCCGCGTTCAGCCAGGCGTCAATCCACCGGCGCGACCGCGGGCTGGCGTCGCGGCACGGGCTTTGCACAGGGAGGACATCCCCGAGGAGCCGTCTCCGTGTCCGCCCAAGCCGCACCCGCCGAAACACCGAAGAAGAAGAGCAAGAAGCTGCTGGTCATCATCCTGGCCGTCGTCCTGGTGGGCGGCGGCGCGGCCGCCGCATGGTTCATGACCGCCGGTGCCGGCGACGGCAAGCCCGCGGCCGAGGAGAAGCTGCCCACGCAGTACTTCGCGATGGAACCCTCCTTCGTGGTGAACCTCGCCGACACCGACAGCGTGCGTTACCTGCAGGCGGATGTGCAGATCGCCACGCGCGATCCCGAAACGCTCGCCGCGCTGCAGGCGCACGGGCCGGCACTGCGCAATCGCCTGCTGCTGCTGTTCGGGCAGCAGCTGTCGACCTCGCTCACCCAGCGCAGCGGCAAGGAGCGGCTGCAGGAGAAGGCGCTGGCGGAAGTGCGGGCGGTACTGAAGAAGGAAGGCGCGCCCGACAAGGTCGACGCCGTCATGTTCACCAGCCTGGTCACGCAGTAAGCCCCCGGAGCCGCCATGAGCGCCGACCTGCTTTCACAGGACGAGATCGATGCCCTGCTCCACGGCGTGGACTCGGGGGCGGTCGAGGTCGAGCCGCCGCCTGCGCCCGGCGAGGCCCGCACCTACGACTTCGCCAGCCAGGACCGCATCGTCCGCGGCCGCCTGCCCACGCTGGAGATGATCAACGAGCGCTTCGCGCGCACCTGGCGCATCGGCCTGTTCAACCTGCTGCGGCGCTCGGCCGACCTGCAGGTGCGCGGCATCGACCTGATCCGCTTCGGCGAGTACATGCACTCGCTGCAGGTGCCCAACAACCTCAATCTCGTGAAGATGAAGCCGCTGCGCGGCACCGGCATCATCGTGTTCGAGCCGCGGCTGGTGTTCACCACGGTGGACAACTTCTTCGGCGGGGCCGGCAAGTTCCACACCCGCATCGAGGGTCGCGAGTTCACGCCCACCGAGATGCGCGTGATCCAGCTGCTGCTCAAGCAGACGTTCGCCGACCTGGCCGAAGCCTGGGCGCCGGTGCTGCCGGTGGAGTTCGAGTACATGAACTCCGAGGTCAACCCGCACTTCGCCAACATCATCTCGCCGCGCGAGTACATCGTGGTCAGCCGCTTCTTCGTCGAGCTCGAGGGCGGCGGCGGCGAGCTGCACGTGGCGCTGCCCTACTCCATGCTCGAGCCCATCCGCGAGCTGCTGGACGCCGGCGTGCAGTCCGACCGCATCGAGAAGGACGAGAACTGGACGCGCGCGCTGCGCGTGCAGTTGCAGGATGCCGAGGTCGAGATCAGCAGCGCGCTGGCGCAGCGGCAGATCTCGCTGCGCGAGCTCAGCCGGCTGAAGGTCGGCGACGTCATCCCCATCGAACTGCCGAAGCAGCTGACGGTGGAAGTCGAGAACATGCCGCTTTTCGCGGGTGAGTTCGGCACGCACAACGGCAAGAACGCCATCAAGATCACGCACGTCAACGCGCCCCGCGCGCTGTTGCCCCTCGACGCCCTGAGCGAAACCCAATGAACGCCTCCGACGCCGCGGCCCGCGCCGCATTCGACCCGCTGACCGCCGACGGTTCCGCCGGTGGCAGCGACCTCAACCTCGACGTGATCCTCGACGTGCCGGTCACCCTGTCGCTGGAAGTCGGCCGCACGCGCATCCCGATCCGCAACCTGCTGCAGCTCAACCAGGGCTCGGTGGTCGAGCTCGAGCGCGCCGCGGGCGAGCCGCTGGATGTCTACGTCAACGGCACGCTGATCGCACAGGGCGAGGTGGTCGTGGTCAACGACCGCTTCGGCGTGCGGCTCACCGACGTGGTGAGCCCGTCCGAGCGCATCAAGCGCCTGCGCTGAACGGTTGCGGCGTGACGACCGACGCGACGACCGACGTGGCGACGCAACCCGAGACGGCTGCGACGGCAGCGGCGAAGCCCGTGGGTGCTCCTGCCGCGCCGGCGACGACGGCGACCCCGCCCGCCGCGATCGCGACGCAGGCCGGCGTGCCCGACGTGGCGGCGTCGACATCGGCCGCCCCGGCTGCCGCGATGGATTCCGCAACCGCGGTGGGCGCGCCCGCCGGCG
>NZ_SKFB01000062.1:0-13281 GCF_004344885.1 Lysobacter sp. N42 | reverse complement strand
ATCCGGCTCGAAAGCGACGCCAGGCCGGCGCCACGATGCCGCAATCCGGGCGGCAGAGCGGGTTGTTCAGACCTTCCCTAACACCTGAGTTAAGCCGCGCCACGAAGTGGCGTCGGCTTGGACGAATTGTTAGGGCTCACCCTTACGTTCCTTGAGTTCGAATTCAGGCTCGTAGATCCGCATGATGCCATCGACGAATTCACGCGCCTTTTGGATAGTGGTTGCAGCCTTCTTGGCGCTGCAGAACTCGCCGCGGTGAGCAATCCCGTTGCGCACAGCATTTACCTCCAAGGCTAGGCCTTTGAGTGCAGCTATTGCCGGGCCGCGCTCTGTGTCTTTGCTAATGGGGATGAGCAGCTTCTCCAACTTGCCTCTTAGTCCATTCGCCCAGATGAGCAACGAATCAACAAAGCTACTCGAGAAAGAGCCGACTTTTTGAAACTCAGACCGGATAGCGATATTGGCTGCTATCTCTGCGGCTGTGGCAGCTCTCACAACTGCGGCGGACCACTCTTCGCGCGAGTGCAGGCCAGATAGCTTCCACCACTGAGACTGAAGCTTCTCCAGATCGCTTCGATCGTCATACGGCTTGCGAGGTTTCTTCATGTGAGCCCTAACACCTGAGTTAAGCCGCGCCGCGAAGCGGCGTCGGCTTGGACGAATTGTTAGGTGCACAGCCCGTACCCATGCGGACCGCGCACTTAGTACGGCTGACAGCGGTAGAAGTTGTTCGAGCGATCACGGAGTTGCTCCCAGCCATTGGGCAGGCGACGCATGGCAAGGCCGCTCATACAGGCATAGCCCAGCCTCTTGGCCTCAGGCGAACCATATTCGGGGATGCTAAGCCACTGGCCTGACGCTTGGGGCCGCCCGCGACTGATCCAAGTGCACACAGCCGCCAGTTGGGGATTCCCGCGAGTGTCGTTACATGCCTTGGGGATCTCGTGGGCAGGCCGGTGATAAGGCCGCGTGTCCACTGGCTTGGCAGGCGGCGCATAGGCACGAATCTGGGCGCTCGTGTCCGTGACCAAGAAGATGCAGAGAAGGATTGCTACACGTGCCATTGAACGTCCCATGTGCACCTAACACCTGAGTTAAGCCGCGCCGCGAAGCGGCGTCGGCTTGGACGAGTTGTTAGCTGGCCAGCGGCGGGGCGGACCAGCACGAGATAGGGATACTGCATTTGCTTTACGCCCTGCCGCAATGGGCGAAGCCTGGAATGGCGGGTAGCAAGCCCGCGCAACGTCCAGGCGGCCCGAAGCCGGCGCCGCTACCACCGGGATTCTGAAGTGCTGGCGGTGCATCCGCGCGTTGTGGCCGAAGGCTCTCACGTAAGCCCGAGCGCTTACGCAGAAAGCCGGGAGTGCAGGAGGGACAGCTAACACCTGAGTTAAGCCGCGCCGCGAAGCGGCGTCGGCTTGGACGAATTGTTAGGCGACAACTACGGAAGTGGCCACATACCCAATGCCGATGAAGCCGCCAAGGAAAGCTATGAGTGATAGGATGCCACACACGATTATTGCCACATCTGCCGCGCCAGGTGTCCCGCTAGCATCCACCGACGGATCGTCGAAGGACCTGCGCCAGCGCTCTCCAAGGGCGTAATCCCGAAGCAGAACAATGGCGACGACTACGACAGCCAGACACATCGAAGCCACAAGCGCCCACCAAGACGCCGCCAGAGCAGCTTGCAACGTTTCCGATAGCTTGATTGTGCGGGAGCCCGTAAAAACCGAGACCGATGCGGTGAGTGCGGTGCCCGCGAGAAATAACACCGACTGCACTAGGAAGTTCAGCCTGTTCCTAGTGTCCATCTGGTGCTGATTGAACAGCTCAATGTCTGTCGCCATAGCCTTGTCGCCTAACACCTGAGCTAAGCCGCGCCGCTGCGCAGGCTTTCCGGAGCCGATGATGCCAGAGCGGCCGGGTGTTTCAACGAAGCCACGAAGCGGCGTCGGCTTGAGCGACTAGTTAGCTGGCCCGCAGCGGGGCGATCTTTCACGACATAAGGATGCCGCACCTGCCTTACGCCCTGCTGCAGTAGGCGAAGCAAGGAATGGTGGATAGCAACGCCCGGATCTCTCACCGACCGGCCGAAGGTGTGTAAGACCGGTCGCCATGTTTCCGAGCGCCGCCCCTGATGCCCGCGCGGTATTCAATACCGCTGACCAGGATGTGGCGCGGCGCGAACCGTAGAGTCTGGCGTTCGGAATGCAGCCGAAGCGCCTCGGCGATGCCCGAGCGCCCCTGCGTAAATCCGGGAGTGCAGACGGACAGCTAACACCTGAGTTAAGCCGCGCCGCGAAGCGGCGTCGGCTTGGACGAATTGTTAGGCCGCAGCCTAGCACTCAGCACACCACCAGCTCAGTTTCGCCGACTTCCCAGCGCCCGGCCTTGCGGTGAAGGTTGACGCTGTGATGAGTCCCGCAGGACAGCCGGCCAACACCGGGTGGCAGGACGGGCACCGGGCCCATAAGCCCAACAACCTTAGCGCTCGAGCGCGATACTTCAACGGCTTTAAGTACGAAGTGCCCCGGCGGCAGTTCCCACTTAGGGCTAGGTGGAAGATCTCTTTCGGCAACGGTAGGGCGCACTTGGCGGGCAGCCTGCTGCACTTCCTCCGGTAGCCCGTTTGCCAAGACGATCGTGGTGACGGGTGTGCCACGCTCTACTGCCGCGATCCCGGCCGCTATCACGGCGGTATGTTGAACGGATTTAGGTGCGCAGGCAGTTACCAGCATTGCTGCCATGACGAGTTGCGAGAATCCGCCCATGCGGCCTAACACCTGAGTTAAGCCGCGCCGCGAAGCGGCGTCGGCTTGGACGAATTGTTAGGCGACAACTACGGAAGTGGCCACATACCCAATGCCGATGAAGCCGCCAAGGAAAGCTATGAGTGACAGGATGCCACACACGATTATTGCCACATCTGCCGCGCCAGGTGTCCCGCTAGCATCCACCGACGGATCGTCGAAGGACCTGCGCCAGCGCTCTCCAAGGGCGTAATCCCGAAGCAGAACAATGGCGACGACTACGACAGCCAGACACATCGAAGCCACAAGCGCCCACCAAGACGCCGCCAGAGCAGCTTGCAACGTTTCCGATAGCTTGATTGTGCGGGAGCCCGTAAAAACCGAGACCGATGCGGTGAGTGCGGTGCCCGCGAGAAATAACACCGACTGCACTAGGAAGTTCAGCCTGTTCCTAGTGTCCATCTGGTGCTGATTGAACAGCTCAATGTCTGTCGCCATAGCCTTGTCGCCTAACACCTGAGTTAAGCCGCGCTGCGTAGTGGAGGCAAAAGACTGGCACGCTTTTCAGTGCCAGACTTTTGCCGGAACGAAGCAGTGTCGGCTTGAACGAATCGTTAGCGCCCTAGCCGATGACGACTGAGCCATCCTCCCGGGCGCGCCAGCTGCGAGCATGCCACGGCCCGCTGTGGACGAGAACCTGGCCGCAAGCCGATGGGGTGTGCGTGCGAGGCGGCATGGCCAATGGGGCGCGCTGCGGAGCAGGGCGCGGAGCCGATGGGGCCGCGATAGAGCGACGAACTCAGCCGCCGGCGAGCTAGCCGAGCCGGTTGCTGTGCACGCACCGCAACGAAACCTCGCAGGCGACTGCCGCACTGCGCGTGCACAGCATCCGGCGTGAAGCCGGCCAAGCTACCCGGCTACCGCACGAGCAGCACTGTCACGGTGCCCACGAATCCCGCGACACCAACGCACCACTCGGAGAACCACAAGGCCGAACATGGGCGCTAACACCTGAGTTAAGCCGCGCCGCGAAGCGGCGTCGGCTTGGACGAATTGTTAGGCCGCGCCCTCACTCGGGTCCGGCCCGTAGATGTCAAAGCCTAGCGAAATGCCTACTGCGCCGCACCGGCTCATGAGTTCCGGGCTGAGTTCGAGCCCGATGTTCTCCTGCTGGAGGAACAAGCCGATGAATAGGCGCGCCTTGCCACCGCCGGAGAGAAGTCGCGGCAAACTCGGGCTGAGGGTCTCGGCGAGACCCGCGATGAATTCTTCGACGTTCGCATCTTGCGGCGTATCGAAGGAGTGGCGCCAGAAGCTTTCCCTATAGGTGCCAGGTAACGGGCCGCCCTTGGGAGTCTTACGCGGCTCGCCGACGGTTCCCTGATGATCCGGCTGCACAGGCAGGACGGTGCCAAGCTCAGCAGCCGAAAGAGTCGGGTGTGTGAGTGCGAGCGAAACCCTATACCGGTATGGGTGGGAACTTTCCAAGCGGCCTAACACCTGAGTTAAGCCGCGCCGCGAAGCGGCGTCGGCTTGGACGAATCGTTAGCGCCCGACCGGAAAGTTTCCCTTCACGGCAGCCGGACCGCCGTTAAACCATACGGAGCGAGCTTTGCTTGCAGCTGGCGCAAGTGAGAACCGCGACCAGTACTCGCATTCACAGGCGGCAGCTAGACCACTCGCCTCGTGACTATACGAAAGCTCCAACCGATCGCCCACGAGGCGGGCCGCCGGACGCCGGGCAAGATCGTATCCGCACGAGGCGGAGTGGCGGACCAGAACCACGGAACCACCTGAGGCACTGAACCGCCAGACCGCAGGGCTGCCTACTGACTCGGATGGGTCCCCACTGCAGCCTAGGAACTCGAACGACCGGAGCAGGGAATCAGACGCGGGCGGTGCTTTAGGTTCGGACGCTGACAGCCCCAACGGAAGAGCCAGGATTGCGAACCAAGTGGCGAAGGATGTTTTCATGGGCGCTAACACCTGAGTTAAGCCGCGCCGCGAAGCGGCGTCGGCTTGGACGAATTGTTAGCCATCACACGTGTGGCCACAGGCTTGCAATGTATGACAACTCTGCATCTACCATTGGTTTGAAATTTTTTCCAGCCGCAGAGTATGTAAAGAGCTTGCTGTTGCGAACATCGAGGACGCTGAATTGAGTTCCCGGTGCTTGCGAGGGGGCAAAGACGTGATTCATCAGCGAGACAATTAGGTCTGCCTTAGTCTTCGTTAGCGAATCCGTTCTTAGGTACAGCTTGACGACATGCGGTTGCCCGTTGACCTTTAAGCCGAGCTCAGGATTGATCGCCACATCAATGCCCGCGCTGGTGTACGTGTCAGCCGGAGGTATAAACCACTCAAGGGTCTTGTTTCCCCACCACTTCTTGTAGCCGGCAATCATTGGTGGGTAGTTGGCCGTCTTCTTTGGGTCCAATAGACCTTTTGTGAGGCTGGGCAAGTCCGCCTTGGTACCACCCTTCTTGTGCAGTGTGACGAGCCCCTCGCGGAGCGCCTTATAGAAATCGGTCGCTGGATCGTATGCAGCCCGATTCTTCAATTGGCTCACCTTGGTGGCTTTTGGGCTACCCGACTTCGTTACGACCTCAATAAGGTCGGTGAGAGTGATGCGAGGCATTGAGGAACTCTCCCTGTGATGGCTAACACCTGAGTTAAGCCGCGCCGCGAAGCGGCGTCGGCTTGGACGAATTGTTAGGCCACTCTGCACCGGCCGGAGCCGGCACGCAATCCCGCGCAGGATTGCCCCGATACGCGAGCCTCACTCCACGCAAGCCCGCGCAATCTGTGCGGCGAGCTTTTGCCTGAAGCCGCCCGAAGCTCGTTGCGCCGCCCAGCCGTAAGGCCGTTGTAGCCGGAGGGTTCACTGCAAAACGCGGTTGAAAGCTTGAATGCCGAGCGGGTGCCTAACGCAGGGATCACTTCCCGCAAGCCCGAGCGGCGCACGATGTAGCCGAAGCGAGCCCTTGACGTGCCGGAACCTTTCCGAAGCCCGGCCCGTTGACTGCGACGGACTGCTGAGACCACTCAACCGCGGCCTAACACCTGAGTTAAGCCGCGCCGCGAAGCGGCGTCGGCTTGGACGAATTGTTAGGCGTTACCGCGCTAAGTGCCTCGCTGAGTTGATACACGCATGCCAGCCAGAGCGAGCCCAGGACGAACACCGCCTTCTGGGCAGCGGCGAGATGCTCGGGCAATAGGTTCCCGTAATACATGGCTGAAGTCACTACAACCAAGACGAGATATGCGAGCCCAGCGAGCTTTGCGCTGCGCCAGCGTGCGTTTTGAACAAGGCGAAGCGTCGCCAGAAAGCCGGGGACGAAGAACGCTAGAGCGACTGTTACGAGCAGGTCGTGCATTGGGGTGACAACTGCCAACCCGGCATAGACCATGGAGCCGACACCTCCAATTGCGATGATCTTCCGGAGCCACCCGGACACACAGCGCGAAAGGGACCAAAAGATCGCTGCAACGCTGGCGCAAAAGACGAGCATGGCGGCGACTGCGTATGGCTTGGCTGTGTTCGCGGCTCCGTTGAGCGCTGAGTCTCGAAACAGCGTGGAAATGAAGTGTTCGGACCAGCTGTAACCAGCAAAGTCTGGCGAAGCACTGGTTCCGCCTGGATAGAACGCGGTGGCCATCCAGAACAGCAGGGCCGAGCTGATCAGACCGAGGATAGGAAGGTTCCGTTTTTTCATCACGATCGCGATTCCCTTCAAGTAACGCCTAACACCTGAGTTAAGCCGCGCCGCGAAGCGGCGTCGGCTTGGACGAATTGTTAGGTGCCCAGCTTGGCAAGGCCCCAGATGAGGGCAACTACGCCCGGCACGAGTATGCCGTGGGTGGCCCAGATTGGACTGCCCTGACCCCAAGCAAAGGCGACGTATGCCTCGCGGATGCTGCGCCCGGTGACAAGCGAGATGAGCGTCAGAGCCAACAGCGGCCCCGTTGACGCGATGCCGTACCCGATAGCCATGGGCCGTGGGTCAGTTTCAGCGAAGCCGCCTGCCGTGTACAGCCAAAGCGCGAACCCAAGGCCCCCCAGGAAGAGACCGTTGGATGTGTAGACCGCGACGCGGTGGCGCCGCAGCAGCGACTCGCGGGGAACCGCCCCGTAATGGCTTGGCAGGGTGCGCGCCCAACGTGCAACGAGCCAAGAGGCGATCGTGCCACCGAGGAGGCCGCTGATGACGGGGCGAATGCTGTCGAACTCCATCTGGGCACCTAACACCTGAGTTAAGCCGCGCCGCTGCGGCGGGCTTTCCGAAGCCGATGATGCCAGAGTGCGACGGGCTTGCTAGACGCGGTGAAGCGGCGTCGGCTTGAACGACTAGTTAGCTGCGCGCAGCAGGGCGGACCCGCACGCGCGAGGCCACCGCACTTGCTCTACCGCCCTGCTGCAGGCGGCGAAGGGGTAGAGGGTGGGTAGCAAGCCGGAGATGTCTCACCGGGTTTCCGAAGCGGGGATAGCCGGACGCCAAGCCTCCGAGCGCCGCCTGTGATGCCTGGGCGGTATCCAATACCGCTGACGAGGGTGTAGCGCGGCGCGGGCCGAGAGAGTCCGGTGAGCGGGATGTGGCCGAAGCCACCCCGAGGATGCTCGGGCGCACTCGCCGAAAACCGGGAGTGCAGACCGACAGCTAACACCTGAGTTAAGCCGCGCCGCGAAGCGGCGTCGGCTTGGACGAATTGTTAGGCCGCGGCCGCGACCTACCCGAACAGCTTACGCGCTAGACCACTAATAGTTACCGCAAGGCCGAGTGAGAGAAGCACCAGCAGCGCTTTGGCCAGCATGGCTTCGCGCGAGCCGCGCGGAAAGGCCAATGGCCCATAAGCCAGGGTTGCGAAGAACACCACTAGCGCGGCGATAAAGCCCGCACCACCTATCAGTAGCAGCGTTCCGTGCTGATCCGGGGCCATCCCGTACCGGAAGAGCAGAAAGAACCAGACAGGGACGGTGCACAGAGCTAACACCCGAAGAACTCGCACGTGCCTGTTAGTCATCTGCGCGGCCTAACACCTGAGTTAAGCCGCGCCGCGAAGCGGCGTCGGCTTGGACGAATTGTTAGGCCACGCCCCGTGCCTGGAACCCATGGGTGCGACGCCCAACTGCCAAGCGCGATAGTACGACGGCTGGGTGTAAGGATGCCGCGGGCCTGGAGACGGCCGAAGGGGAAAGCTGCGGGTGCAAGGTGTGGACGCTGTAGCTGCCGCAAGCGGAGCGGCGGACCGTTCCGGTGCGACGGGGCCAACAGGCGCGATGTGCTCGCATGGAGCCTGAGCCCGAAGGCGAGTTGGGCTTTGGCGTGAACCCGACCGCGAGCCATGCGGGATGTGGCCGAAGCCATGGTGCGGAGCACGAGGCCAAGCGGGTAGGGAGAAACTCCCGCGACGCCCGCAATCCTGCCTGCGGGGCCTAACACCTGAGTTAAGCCGCGCCGCGAAGCGGCGTCGGCTTGGACGAATTGTTAGGCGGCTACCGGACTATTTGGCCAGCTCGCCCTGCACATACTCCGAGATCTCGCGAGTGTTCCGGACGAACTCCGCCTCGAGATCGACGCCACACTTGTGAGCCAGAGCCATAATGGACCACAAGCAGTCCGACAATTCGTGGCCAAGCTTGCTCTGGTGGTCTTCGATCGTTCGGACGCCGGCGTGTGCCTGGACCAGCTTGGCCAGATCGCCGACATCTCCCATGAAGCCGAGCGCTAATTCCTGCGTGGTCCACACACGGCCCCAGCGCTTGACCTCAAGCTGCTCGTAGAGCTCATTGAGCTGGAGCGCTGCTTGTTCCAGATCGCTGAAATTCATTTCATGCCGCCTAACACCAGAGCTAAGCCGCGCCGCTGCGCGACGGTAGGGGCCCGATGATGCCAGAGCCACCGGCCGGATCAACGAAGCCGTGAAGCGGCGTCGGCTTGAGCGACTTGTTAGCTGTGCGCAGCGGGTGCTGTTGGCGCCAGCCATAACGGCTTGCTTTGCACCCGCTGCAATGAGCGAAGCGAGAATGGGTCAGAGCAACCCCGCGAAAGCCGCACCCCGGCCGTGGCCGAAGCCGTGGGATCCGGTCCGCCATGCTGCCGAGCGCCGCCCCGTAATGCCTGGGCGGTATGGAATACCGCAGACGACGAGGCTTGCGCGGTGCGAGCCGAGAAACCTCGGTGCGAGATGTGGCCGAAGACGACGGGAAACCTCGAGCGCCACCGCTGAACACGGCCAGGCCACGTACACAGCTAACACCGGAGTTAAGCCGCGCCACGAAGTGGCGTCGGCTTGGACGACTAGTTAGCGATCACACGCCGAGGAACCGGCCGGACGTGAACCGCGCGAGCATGGATTCTGCCACGGCCCGCGATGTATCCGCCGCGGCGCCGAAAGCCAAGGCGCCAGCCAGGCTGCACCGCGGGCACTGACCGATCCGGAGGCTGTGGGCTCTCACCGCGGGCTAGAGACTGGCCGCCCGATGCGGCCGCAAGCTGCGACACGACAAGCCGCCTAGTGAGCCGCTAGAACAGCCGCAACCAGTGTGAGCGCTAACACCAGAGCTAAGCCGCGCCGCGGCGCGACGGTAGGGAACCGATGATGCCAGAGCCGCCGGCCGGATCAACGAAGCCGTGAAGCGGCGTCGGCTTGAGCGACTTGTTAGCTGTGCGCAGCGGGTGCTGTTGGCGCCAGCCATAACGGCTTGCTTTGCACCCGCTGCAATGAGCGAAGCGAAAATGGGTCAGAGCAACCCCGCGAAAGCCGCACCCCGGCCGTGGCCGAAGCCGTGGGATCCGGTCCGCCATGCTGCCGAGCGCCGCCCCGTAATGCCTGGGCGGTATGGAATACCGCAGACGACGTGGTTTGTGCGGCGCGAGCCGAGGAACCTGGTGCGGGATGTGGCCGAAGACGACGCGAAGCTGCGGGCGCCACTGCTGAATACGGCCAGGCCACGTACACAGCTAACACCTGAGTTAAGCCGCGCCGCGAAGCGGCGTCGGCTTGGACGAATTGTTAGCTGCTACTCGTAGTGGGTCCACATGCGAAGAACCTTGACGGTGCGCTCTTGTTCAAGGACCTGGTACACGAGCCGGTGCTGGATATTGATCCGACGCGAGTACGCCCCGGCAAGATCACCAACGAGCTTCTCGTATGGCGGCGGATTCTGAAATGGATTAGTGGCAAGGATGCCAAGCAGATGCTGCGCCTTGTCCTTCAGACCGGCCGAAGCAAGATTCTTTGCGTCTTTCTGGGCGTGCTTGGTAAAGACAACTTGCCAACTCACCACTCAAGATCCCTGGCGCATGACCCGACCGGCTCGGCCATGCCCGACTTGATGGACTCACGCATCCCCGGCACAGAGAGAAGGTGCAGGGTTTCCTGGATCGCAGCCCAGTCTTCTTCTGAGAGCAGAACCGCGTTAGCTCGCTTTCCGGAAATGAGGATGGGCTCGTGGGATTCTGCCGCCTGATCAATCAGGCGATAGAGGTTGGCGCGGGCTTCGCTGGCGGTGAAGGCGGTCATGGCGGACTCCTGTAGCCAAAGCGTACGCCTTTACGTACGGGCGCGCAAGGTGCTGCCTGTAGCAGCTAACACCTGAGTTAAGCCGCGCCGCGAAGCGGCGTCGGCTTGGACGAATTGTTAGGCACCGCTAGCAGCCGCACGTGCCTACGCCAGAATAGCTATAGGCGCCTGTTTTGGCGAAGAGCGTCACTTTGGCAGCAACGCCAAAATACTCGCACTCCTCGCCCTGTGGTGCCTTTGGGCAGTCAACGGCCGACGGAGAATAGTGAACAACTGCTTTGCCGTCGGTGTAACGATAGCTCTCGTTCCACGAATCGCCTGCGGTATGGCTGAAGGCGTTTGACCGTGGTCGCGTTGAGGATGCCGTGACGGCTCCGCGGCCAAGATCCATTGTTAACGGTGAGCCGTCGTCCAGCTCGTGGAAGAAGTGTGCGTGGCCGGCTGGGCACGTGAGGCCAGAAACAACGATCCGACACCCGCATGAGTTGGCAGCAATGCAGCGTAGCGCTGGAGCCCCTGATCCCGAAGCTTGCAGGCTGCACGCGATGCATAAGGTTGCAAAGAGCGCTACAAGACGACGCATAGGCCTCCTGCGGTGCCTAACACCTGAGTTAAGCCGCGCCGCGAAGCGGCGTCGGCTTGGACGAATTGTTAGCTGCCAGAGACGTTACCAGAGCCCACATGCCAATTCGCCGGTGTACGTTTGGCCGCCAACTACCAAGCGCGTGTGCCGTCCTTCACCCTTCAAAACGAAGCTCGGCGGGAAGGATGGATTGCCGGGGTTGACATAGACGAGGTGGATACGTCCGGTCCGCCGATCAAAGTCGAGGATCCTCCAACTGTTGTACGGCAGGCTGCGTGGACCTTGGCTGGTTTGGAAGAGGATCGGCCCGGGTTTCTCATTGCCCAGGAACTCCAGTGAGTCTATCGGCGCAGTGGGCGGCGCCTTAAACATGCACAAGGTATGTGTGGCAAGCGAAGCCGTGGGAGCCAGGGACAGTAGTAGAAGGACCCCAATGCGCATCGATGCCTCCATGGCGGCTAACACCTGAGTTAAGCCGCGCCGCGAAGCGGCGTCGGCTTGGACGAATTGTTAGGCCGCGGCTGCTGCCTCACTGAACTGCATAGCCGAATAGCCCAACGACCAACGCCAACGCTAGCACCTGGACCGGCCACGCTGCACGCGACCGGAATTGCACGAGCCGGCCCGCGCAGAATGGAACAAGAGCAACGGCAACCAGAAACAAGCCTGAGAAAACAGCAAGTAGACCGCCGTGGCTGTCTCCGGCGGACGGGTACAGGGGCATAAGCGAAAGGTACGCGCCCCATGCGGCGATCCCTGCCGCTACAGCGTAGTTTGCGAAAGCAACGCGATTACGGGCTCGAGTGTCCATGATGCTTCGTGCGCGGCCTAACACCTGAGTTAAGCCGCGCCGCGAAGCGGCGTCGGCTTGGACGAATTGTTAGGGGGCAGCACCGAGGACAGTCTGGAGCCACCGATACAGATCTGGGACATTGTCTAAGCCCTGTTGCACGAGTGATTTGGCCACTGCTTTCAATGACTCGTCGGTTAGCGTGTCTACCTTCTTCCTAAGCCAGCTCTTCTGCTCCGTAGGAAGCGATGACGCCTCAATACGGAACCGTAAGAGATCTTTTAGGGTGTCGGTGTGCAGCTTTACAGTGACGGTTCCAAGTATCGCGGAAAGGCCACCGTCGTCGGCAAGGAAGTCCAGCCCCCTGGCCGTAATGGCCGCACCTTGAAAAATGTAAGCACCGGAAAGCGATCGATTAACGCCGGATTGCACGAGTCCGTGCTCTTGCAGGTAGAGAAGATTCGCACAATCAAACTCCTTTGCGTCCTCGCGAACCACATCGCCCGATAGATCCGGATAGCGCTCTGCCAAGATCTGCAAGATCTCGCGTTGACGATCGCGACATAGCTTCATGCTGCCCCCTAACACCTGAGTTAAGCCGCGCCGCGAAGCGGCGTCGGCTTGGACGAATTGTTAGCGCCCAGCCGAGCAACCGCGGAGCGCGAATGGTGGCTTCAGGTGGCGAGGATGCCACGGCAGAGCACTGACCGAGAACCCGGCTGCGAACCAGACACGCCCAAGCGCGACAGAGCACAGCCGCATGATCGCGCTGCGCAGCAGGGCGAAAGGCCAAAAAGGGCGGGGGAGAGCAACCGCTTCAACCGCCGGGAACCCGCCCGGGCCGGGTGCCGCGCATACGCGCCACTGGCCTGCGGGAAAACGAATGTGGCACCTGAGTGTGTGCGGCACGCGGCGTGAAGCCTGCCAAGCAACCCGGGCCCGACGCGATGGTGCACGGCAACCCACTTGCGATGTCTGCAGCCGTGAGCGGCAGAGACTCCGGTGCGACGCGACACCCCGTGACCTGCAGCCCGTTCCTGGGCGCTAACACCGGAGTTAAGCCGCGCCGCGTAGTGGAGGCTTTGCAGTGGCAAGCTCTACCTGCCACTGCAAAGCCGGAACGAAGCGGCGTCGGCTTGAACGACTAGTTAGCGCCCGGCCCGGTTGGGACAGACGCCTCCGAAGACCTACGGACGCGAGCATGCCACGACAGGCCCGGAACGGCAGCAGCCCGTGAGCCCGGCCACGACAAGAGCGACGCGGCACGGCCAACCGGGCCGCGCTGCGCCAGCAGGGCGGCAAGCCGAGTCAGTTGGGTGCGGGAGTGCCACAACCGCCTGGATCCAGCCGGGCAGGGTGCCGCGCTGCAATGGTGTGACCGGGCGGTTTGCACGGCGCGGCACGCTGCGTGGAGTTGGCGAACCAGCCGGGCCCGACGCGACGATGCATGGCGACACGCTTGCGATGCCGGTGGCACGCGAGCGGCAAACTACGAGTGCGACGGACAAACCCCGAACACCGGACCCCCACTGCGGGCGCTAACACCTGAGTTAAGGAAGGTCTGAACAACCCGCTCTGCCGCCCGGATTGCGGCATCGTGGCGCCGGCCTGGCGTCGCTTTCGAGCCGGAT
>NZ_SKFB01000061.1:0-13502 GCF_004344885.1 Lysobacter sp. N42 | reverse complement strand
GGCGCAGCGCATCGGCAGGCACCGTGGCGATCGACGTGGCCACTGCGCCCGCGGGGCCGGGATCGGCCTCCGGCGCCGGCGGCTCGCCGCCGCAGCCGACCAGGGCGAGGGCGGCCGCGACGAGCACGGCCGGGCCAAGGCATCGATTCATTGCAGGATCCCCATGGAAGCGGCGCACTCTACTGCGCGCCCGATGACACATCCGCGTCACGCGCATGGCGTGCATCACGTGCCGAACGCCGGCGCGAGACGCCGCGCCTCCTCGTGCGAAAGCACGTACACGCCGACGTTGCCGCGCTTGGCGCGACGCTTGGCGACCGCGGCGACGGAGGCGATCTCCTCCGGATCGGAGAAGTGCGCGGGCGCCACCTGCGCCACGCCGATGCACAGCGTGCAGAGCGGGAAGGTGGCAGGCCGCCCGCTGCGGTCCTCGCCACGCACCGTGCCGCGCGCGGCGTCCTCGGCGTCGTACAGCTGCACCGCGCCGGCATTGAAGTCCGCCACGATGCGCCGGCAGCGCTCGTGCCAGTCGTCGCTCTGGAAGACGACCACGAAATCGTCGCCACCCACGTGCCCGAGGAAATCCAGGTGCGGATCCAGGTGGTGCATGTGCACGTCGGCGACGAGCCGGATCATGCGGTCGCCGCGGAAATAGCCGTACTGGTCGTTGAACGGCTTGAAATGGTCGAGGTCGGAGTAGGCGACGACGAAGGCGCGGCCGGCGTCGAGCAGCCGTGCGATGTGCTCGGTGATCGGGATGTTGCCCGGCAGCAGCGTCAGCGGGTTGGCGTAGCGCGCCGCTTCGATGCGCAGCTCGCTCACGCGACGCACCAGCGCCTCGCCGGTGCCCAGGCCGCGGTAGCGCCCGCCCTCGGTGATGACGAAGCCGTCCGAGAGATAGCGCTGGTCCTCGCCGCGCAGGATCTCGGCCATGTCGGTGATGCCTTGGTTGATGTCGCAGAGGATGGGCGACTCGTGCATCGACGTGGTGCAGGGCTTGCGCCCGCCGAGCTCGCGCGCGAACGGGCGCGCCATACGCTCGCTGAAGACGCGGCGGTTGATCAGGCCTACCGGACGCCCGGCCTCGTCGACCACGGGCAGCGCATGCAACGACGGGTTGGCGCGGAACACGCCTTCGACGTCCTCGTTGGTGTGCTGCGGCGTGAGTGCCGGAGCCTCGATGAGCAGGTGGGCGGCCGATACCTGCCGCACGCCCGACACCCGCGCGGGACGTGGCCGCACCGGCACGCGCGTGCCCAGCTCGCGCAGCACGGGCGATGGCGCGCGATGCGGCTCGGTGGACGGCCTGCCGAGCAGGTAACCCTGCACCAGCCCGATGCCGAGGTCCTTGACCAGCGCCAGGTCTCCCTCGCGCTCGATGCCCTCGGCGATCAGCTCCGCGCCCAGCGCCGCGGCCACTTCCAGCAAGGCCTTGACGATGGCCAGCCGCCCCGCGCTGCCGGCGATGCCGTCGATGAGGAAGCGGTCGATCTTGACGAACTCCGGCGCCAGCTCGTGCCAGAGCTCGAAGTTCGAGTGCCCGTTGCCGAAGTCGTCCAGCGCCAGCCGCACGCCGCGCGCGCGCAGGTAGGCCAGCGCCTCGGCCAGCCGCGCGGCGTCTTCCACGATGTCGCGCTCGGTGAGCTCGACCACGAAGCGGCGCAGGTCCAGGCCGCTGTCGACCAGGCTGTCGAGCACCTGCTGCGGGCGCACCTGCCCCTGCAGGATGGCGTGGCTGCTGAGGTTGATGAAGACCAGCCCGTCGCAGGCCGGGTCGAAGCGCGCAGCCGCCACGCGCGCGGCCAGCGTCTCGACCTCGCCCAGGCGGCCCTGCCGGCGCGCCGCGTCGAGCACCACCAGCGGCGCGATCGGATCCCCGTGCAGGCGCATCAACGCCTCGTGCGCGAACACTTCCCCGGTGGCGGTGGAGAAGATGGGCTGGAACACCGGATACAGCACGCCGGGGGCGAGCGCGCGGCCGACGGGGTCGGCACTGGCGGGGGCGATGTCGGATACGGCCTGGAGCATGGCCATGCGGACTCCCGCGCCGAAGCGGCGCATCGTGCTGGATGGATGGCCGTCCCTCGCCGTCGCCGCGCGACGCGCGTACCGCCGCTGCGGCGCGCGCAGCATGTGGCGGCCGCATGACGTATTCGTTGCAGCGTGCACCGCGCCCGCGCGAAGTGTGCCGGCCGGCACGGATGGGGGCCGGCCGCATCGACGCGGCGATGGCCCGTGGCCTTGCGGGCCGCAGCCGTCAGGCCGTGGGCTGCCTCACCGGAAGCACCACGCGGAACGTGGTGCCCTGCCCGAGGCGGCTCTCGACCTCGATGCGCCCGTGGTGCTTCTCCACGATGCGGTAGGAGATCGCCAGGCCCAGGCCGGTGCCGCGGCCGATGGGCTTGGTCGTGTAGAACGGGTCGAAGATGCGGCCCAGGGTTTCCTCCGGGATGCCGCAGCCGGTGTCGGCGACGCTCACCCAGGCCTCCTCGCCGTCCACGCCGCAGGCCAGCGTGATCACGCCGCGCTCGGCGATGGCCTGGCCGGCGTTGATCAGCAGGTTCATGAAGACCTGGTTGATCTCGGAAGCATGGCATTCCACGGCGGGCATGTCGCCGTAGATCTTCTCGACCTTGGCCTTGTACTTGAGGTCGTTCCACACGATGTTGAGCGTGGACTCCAGGCCCTTGACCAGGTCCGCCGGGCGCATCGTCTCGTTGCGGCCGACGTGCGAGAACTCCTTGAGGTCCTGCACGATGCGGGTGACGCGCTCGATGCCCTCGCGCGATTCGTCGAGCAACTGCGGCAGGTCGCCGAGGATGAAGTCGATGTCGAGCTTCTCGCGCTGCGCGCGCAGCTCGTCGCGGTGCGCGGCCGGGTCGGGCGAAGCGATGGCGGTGCCGTAGGCCTCGATCATCGCGAACAGCGAGGCGACGTACTCGCGCAGCGTGCCCAGGTTGGAATGCACGTAGCCGATCGGGTTGTTGATCTCGTGCGCCACGCCCGCGGCGAGCTGGCCGATGCTGGCCATCTTCTCGCTCTGCAGCAGCTGCTCCTGCGCGCCCGCCAGGCGCTTGTAGGTGCGCTCGAGCTCGTCGTGGCGCTGCTGCAGCTCGCGTTCGCGCGCGCTGCGCGCGGAGACGTCGTTGAAGGTGACGAAGCGGCGGCCCTCGTGCTCGCCGCGGCCGCAGTACACGCCGACTTCCACGGTGAGCCCGGCCATCGTGTGCACGTCGCCGGACCAGTGGCCCGCGCCGCAGGCCGCGTCCCAGGCCGTGTCGGGCACCAGCGCCAGCAGCCGGTGGAGCAGCCTGGCCTCGTCCGCCGGCGCGGGGTCGAGCTGCGCCGCCAGGCGACGCGCCGGATCGTTGGCGAACGCGACGCCCCCGTCGGGCGCGAGCAACAGCACGGCCATCGGCGTGGCACCGATGGCCCAGAGCATCTGCGAACTCCAGTAGTCGACCAGCTCGTCTTCCGTCATCCCACGCCGAGGACCCGCGACTGCGGGCGGATGCCCGCCCGGCCACCGGCATCGTACACGCCGGCGCTCTCGACGCGGCCCAGGTGGCGCAGGGCCCAGGAGACCTCGCGGCGGCGCCGCGAAAGCAGGATGCCGTTGGCGCGGTTGAGCTCGGCCAGGGCGGTGAGGCGGTCGGCGTCGGCCGCGCGCGGCGTGGCCTCGGCGCGCCGCAGCGCGACGATCTTGGCCTGCGTCGAGCGCATCAGCGCGTCGGCGTCGTTCTCCAGCAGCGCGCGCCGCTCCTCGTTCAGCGCCAGCTCGAGGGCATCGAGCGCATCGCCCGTGGGCGAAGAAGCGGTCAGGGAAGCGGCGGCGTGCATGCGGTCACCCCAGGAGCTGGCGCTCGAGCGCGGCCAGGCGCTTGGCGATCTCCTGCGGATTCACCTGGTAGGTGCCGCTGGCGATCGAGGCCCGGATGGCATTGATCTTCTCGACGTTGAAGCTGGCCGGCATGCCGACCTCGCGCTCGATGGCCTGCTGCAGGCCGGCGGCTTCGCCGGTCAGGCGCAGGCTGTCGGCCGGCGGCGCGGCGCTGACGGGTTGCGAACGGTCGCCACCGGCACGGGCGACGCTCGCGCCCTGTGCTGCGTCCACGGTCCGGGCCGGGGGAAGGCTCGGGCCATCGATCTTGGTGGTCATGGCGATCTCCACGGATGGGCGGTCAGGGCCGGTATCGGCGGTCCACCGCCGGACTTGAGGCCCAGTTCGCAGTTTCTCCGACCGCTCGTCGGCCTGCGTTCATTGAAGGACCTCGACTACCCCCTCGCCCACCAGGCGCCCCCGCACGATGCGGCGGGAGGCGAGGTTCTCGACCGCTACGATCCCGCCGGACACGGCACTTCCCAGCGCCCGTCCGCCCATGCGCACCTCGATGCCGCCGGCCTTCGACACCAGCACCACCGGGTCGCCGCGCCTGAGCGCGCCGGCGCCGTCGGCGAGGTCGCCGGCGCTCACCACCGCCCCGGCGGGCAGGGAGCGACGCGCGATGCGCCCGGCCACCTGCGTGGGGTCGGCCATGCCGGCGCCCGCTCCGGCGGCCAGGTCGCGGCGCTGCACCGCCAGCTGCGCCGCGGCGATGGCCTGCCCCGCCCGCACCGGCGAGGTGAGCACCACGACCTCGGCCTCCCGGCGCACCCGGGCCGGCACGGTCAGCCGCCAGCCCGGGGAATCCGGGCACCGCACCTCGGCCATGCGCGCGCCCAGCGCCACGCCCACCAGGGCCTGGCGGCAGGCCGGCATGCGCAGGGCGCTGTCGACACTGGCCTGGACCTGCGCGCCCCCGCCGCCCAGCGCCGCCTCGGCCGCCTCCACGATCGCCTGGGTTGGCGTGAACGCCGACGCCCGCACGACCCCGGGCGTGATGGCGATCAGGCCCAGCAGCAGCGACAGCAGGATTCGAGAGGCCATCGATGGCTCCACGGGACGACTCGACCGCCATCCAGCAAGGCGTGTGCCGCGAGGCGGGCGGCTTGGCGACCGGGCCCGTGCGGGTGCGACGTAGGCATCCCCGTGCGCGCCGCAGGGCGCATGGGGCGAGGAGAGCGGCTCAGCCACGGATGGACACGGATGAACACGGATTGGTTCGTGGCGAATCGCAGCGCCCCAGGGCTACGCCGCTCTTATCCGTGTCCATCCGTGGCTGAACCCTGCCCCCTCAAGCCCGACAGCCACCGGCCGACAACGCGGGCATGAGCCGCGACCTCCTCGACCGGATCGACCAGCGCACGCGCCTGGCCGGCCACAACCGCCTCGCCCTGCTGCTGTTCCGGCTGGGTTCGCGTCAGCTTTTTGGCGTGAACGTCTTCAAGGTGCAGGAGGTCATCCCGCGCCCGCCCCTGTTCACCCTGCCCCAGCTGCCGCCGGCCTTCGCCGGCGCGGCCGACGTGCGCGGCCGCACGGTGCCGGTGCTGGACCTGGCCCGCGCCGTGGGGCATGCCGCCCCTGCCAGCGGCGCGCAACCGCCCTACCTGGTGGTCACCGAGTTCAACCGCACGGTGCAGGGCTTCCTGGTCTCCGGCGTGGAACGCATCGTCAACATCGCGGTGGAGGACATCCACCCGCCGCCGGACCTGGGCAGCGAATGCCATTACCTCACCGGCGTGACCCGCTTCCAGGGCGAGCTGATCCAGCTGCTGGACGTGGAATCGGTGCTGGCCGAGTCCGCCCCGCGCGCGATCGAGACCCATGGCCTGAGGCCGCTGTCGCTGGCGGCCGACGTCCCGCGTGATGTGCTGGTCGTCGACGACTCGCGCGTGGCCCGCAACCAGATCCGCCACGTGCTCGAGCAGCTCGGGCTGTCGGCCACCCTGCTCTCGGACGGCCGGCAGGCCCTGGAGCACCTGCAGCAGCTGGCCGAGGGCGGCGCCGTGCCGGAGCGCCGCTATGCCATGGTGATTTCCGACATCGAGATGCCGGCCATGGACGGCTACACCCTGACGACGGAAATCCGGCGCGCCCCTGCCCTGCGCGGGCTGCACGTGATCCTGCATACCTCGCTGTCGGGCGTGTTCAATCACGCGATGGTCGAACGCGTGGGCGCCGACGACTTCGTGCCCAAGTACTCCGAGCGCGAGCTCGCGCAGCGGATCGAGTCGCGGATGATGGCGCTGCAGCGCGCGCGGGCGGCGTAAGCCGCGCCGGTCGCGACCGGCCCGGCGCGCAGCCCGCTGCAGGCATCCAGACCTTCGACCGGCCCGGCCCGGCGGCTGCTGGCACACCCCTTGCCTGAGTCCCTCCGAGATCCCGCCCCCGGAGGGGCCATGGCCAACGAATCGTTCCTCGGCATCCACGGCACCGCGCTGGCGCTGCGCGAACAGCGGCTGCAGCTGCTGGCGGCCAACATCGCCAATGCCGACACCCCGGGCTTCCGCGCCCAGGACATGGACTTCGCCCGTGCGCTGAGCGCGGCCACCGCGCCCGGTGCGGCCATCGGCGGCGCCGACCCCATCCGCGGCGCGGCAGCGGCGGCGCGCTTCGATGCCCCGTCCAGCCAGCCCAGCCTCGACGGCAACACCGTCGACGGCGAGCGCGCCAAGGCGGCGTTCGCGCAGGCGGCGATGGAGTACCAGGCCTCCATGCGCTTCGTCGAATCCAAGGTGCGCACCATGCTCACCGCGATCACGGGGCAGTAAGCCATGGCCAACCTGCCCATCTTCGACGTGGCCGGCAGCGCGATGACCGCGCAGCAGGTGCGCCTGTCGACCGTCGCCTCCAACCTCGCCAACGCCGACTCGGTCACCGGGAACGCCGACGAAACCTTCCGCGCCAAGCTGCCCGTCTTCGAGGCCACGCCGGTCGAGGGCAACCCCGCGCTTGCGGGCGTCAAGGTGCAGGCGGTGACGGAATCCACCGCCGCTCCCGTCAAGCGCTACGAGCCGGGCAACCCGCTGGCCGACGCGCAGGGCTACGTCTACGCGCCGGACATCGACCCGGTCGCGCAGATGGTCGACATGATCTCGGCCTCGCGCAGCTACCAGGCCAACGTCGAGGTCTTCAACACGGCCAAGGAACTCGCGCTGGCCACCATCAACATGGGCCGCTGACGATGACCGCGATTTCCGGAACCAGTACCGACAACGCCTTCGCGCAACAGGGCCTGGCGGCCACGCAGGCCGCGCGCAGGACCCAGCTCGGGCAGGCCGACTTCCTTCGCCTGATGACCGAGCAGCTCAAGAACCAGGACCCGCTCAAGCCGCTGGAAGGCACGCAGATGCTGGGCCAGCTGGCGCAGTTCTCCACGGTGCAGGGCATCGAGAACATGCAGAACGCGCTCGGCGCGGTGGCCAGCGTGATGGAGTCCGACCAGACCCTGCGCGCCGCCGCGCTGGTCGGCCACGACGCACTGGTGGAAGCCAGCACGCTGGACCTGCAGGCCGGCGCGGGCGTCCGCGGCGAGATCGTCGCCACCGGCGCCGGCCCGGTGCAGATCGACATCGTCGACGCCAGCGGCCAGGTGGTGCGCCGCATGTCGGTGCAGGCCGACGCGGCGGGCGCCGTCCCGTATGCATGGGACGGCAGGACCGGCGCCGGCGCCGCGGCACCGGCGGGGCGCTACACCGTTCGCGCCACGTCCGGCACCGGCAGCGACGCGCAGGCCCTGGCCGTGCGCCTGGCCGCGCGCGTGGACAGCGTGTCGATCGAGCCCACCGGGCTCACGCTCAACCTCGCCGGCCTCGGCAGCCATCCCCTCTCGGCCGTGCGACGCATCGGCTGAATCCGCAACGCAGTCGCACACCCCTTCCGGAGACCACCATGAGCTTCCGCATCTCGCTCAGCGGCATGAACGCGGCCTCGGCCGATCTCAACATCACCTCCAACAACATCGCCAACTCGAACACCACGGGCTTCAAGGAGTCGCGCGGCGAGTTCGCCAGCGTCTACCAGACCTCGGCCTACGGCCTTGCGCGCAACGCCATCGGCGCGGGCGTGCGGCTGCAGCAGGTGGCGCAGCAGTTCAGCCAGGGCACGATCGAGAACACCGGCAAGGCCCTGGACCTCGCCATCAACGGGCAGGGCTTTTTCACCATGTCCAATGGCGGCTCGTTCGTGTACTCGCGCGCCGGCAACTTCGGCACCGACCGCGACGGCTACGTGGTGAACCCGTCCGGCCATCGACTGCAGGTCTTCCTGCCCAACGCCAGCGGCACCGGCTTCGACACCGGCCGCATGAGCGACCTGCAGCTCTCCACCGCCGATGCACCGCCGCGCCCGACCACCCGGACCACCATCGCTACCAACCTGCCCGGTGATGCGAACGCGCCGGCCACCGCCACGTTCGACCCGGCCGACCCGACCTCGTACAACTACACGACGTCGATGACGGTCTACGACTCGCTGGGCGCGGCGCACAGCCAGTCGATGTACTTCGTCAAGACCGCCAACCCGAACGAGTGGCAGGTGCATACCTACATCGACGGCAACGCCGTCGGCGGCCCGACCACGCTGCAGTACTCGAACATGGGCGCGCTCGTGGCGCCGGCCACGGGCGACGTCACGCTGCCGACGTTCACCCCGCCCGGCGGCGCCGCGCCCATGGACATCACGCTCAACCTGTCGGACTCCACGCAGTTCGGCAACAGCTTCAGCGTGTCCTCGCTCACGCAGGACGGCCACTCGACCGGCCGCCTCACCTCCATCGAGGTCTCGCCCGAGGGCGTGGTGCAGGCGCGCTACACCAACGGCGTGTCCACGCCGCTGGGCCAGGTGGTGCTGACCAACTTCGCCAATCCGCAGGGCCTGCAGCCCACCGGCGACAACGCCTGGGCGGAGACCTTCGAATCCGGCCAGCCGCGCCGTGGCTTCGGCGGCTCCTCGGAGTTCGGCCTGGTGCAGGGCGGCGCGCTCGAGGCCTCGAACGTGGACCTCACCGAGCAGCTGGTGAACATGATCACCGCGCAGCGCAACTTCCAGGCGAACGCGCAGATGATCTCGACGCAGGACCAGATCACCCAGACCGTGATCAACATCCGCTGACGTCGAACGGACTCCTGTGGGGGGAGTGGGGGCCGTCCCTTCCGGGCACCGGGAGGGGCGGCCTTTTTTTCGTGGCGCGCGCCGCAAACGCGGCCGCCCGGCAAACCGCTCGCCGTGGCTGTTGGCCATGGCTGTCGGCTGTGGCCGTGGGTGTTGGCTCGTGCTGTTGTTTTCGCGCCCCATCAACAGCTGGTGCGAACCGTGAGACCCCGAAGGGGCGGCGCGCAGGAAGCGCGCCGTCGGCACCCGAGGCAGGATGCCGAGTGTGCCGATCCCGACGCCGTGTCCGGTCGCGGGCTGTAGACGTGTCGGGAAAGGCCCTTTCTTTTGGGTACTTTTCTTTGGGCCAGCAAAGAAAAGTACCTCGGGCGCGACAGCGCACGAAACGCCTTGGCTGTCGCTCGACAAGGAACAACGGCAACAGCGAAGTCAACGTCCACGGATGCCACCGTCCGCGGGAGGCGAGAGTCACCGTGCCCCCCGGCCTTCGTGGGAACGACGGCCTGTCAGCACGACGACACCGGCCGCCGCATGCCCGGGAGCCCCGCCGCCCCCCGCGCCCCACTGGCACGCCCCTTGCCTGACCGTACCCAACGGCCTCCAGCGGCCCCAACCCCCGGCGCCCGCATGATCGACAAGTCGCTCTACATCGCCATGACCGGCGCCAGCGCCTCGCTGAAGGCGCAGGCGGGGGTCGCGCACAACCTCGCCAATGCCGACACCGCCGGCTTCCAGGCCACGCTCACCGCCACCGCCGCGGTGCCGGTGACCGGCGAAGGCCTGGCCTCGCGCGTGGCCGCGGCGCAGCGCAGCCTGAGCGTGAGCGCGGCGCCCGGGCAGATCCGCCAGACCGGAAACGAGCTCGACATCGCCCTGCACCAGGACCGCTGGCTGGCCGTGCAGGCCCCCGACGGCTCCACCGCCTACACGCGCGCGGGCGATCTGAAGCTCACCGCCAACGGGCTGCTCACCACCTCCAGCGGGCTGCCGGTGCTCGATGCCGGCGGCGCGCCGCTGTCCATCCCGCCGTACCAGACGCTCACCATCGGCGGCGACGGCACGCTCTCCATCGTTCCCCGAGGCCAGCCGGCCAGCACGATCACCGAGGCCGGCCGGCTGCAGGTGGTGGCCGCGCGCACGGCCGAGCTCGTGCGCGGCGAGGACGGCCTGATGCGCCCGCAGCCCGGCGCCGATGCGCCGCCGCCCGCCGCCGGCCCGGTGCTGGTTTCCGGCGCGGTGGAAGGCAGCAACGTCGAGGCCACCACGATGCTCGTTTCCATGATCCAGCTCTCGCGCCAGTTCGAGATGCAGGTACGCGTCTTGCAAAGCGGTGACGAGAACGCCCGCAGCTCCAATTCCCTGCTGTCCTCGCGCTGACGCGCACGTAACGAGAAGACGCCATGACCCAGGCACTGTGGATCGCCAAGACCGGCCTCGACGCGCAGCAGACGCGCATGGCCGTCACCGCCAACAACCTGGCGAACGTCAACACCGCCGGCTTCAAGCGCGACCGCGCCAGCTTCGAGGACCTGCTCTACCAGACCGTGCGCCAGCCCGGCGGCAGCACGTCGGAGCAGACGCAGCTGCCCACCGGCCTGCAGGTCGGTACCGGCGTGCGGGTGGCGGCCACCGCGAAGAACTTCGCGCAGGGCAACCTCTCCAACACCGGCAACGCGCTGGACGTGGCCATCAACGGCCGCGGCTTCTTCGAGGTGCTGATGCCCGACGGCTCCTCGGCCTACACGCGCGACGGCTCCTTCCAGGTGAACTCGCAGGGCGAGCTCGTCACCAGCGCGGGCTACCCGGTGCAGCCGGGCCTGCAGCTGCCCGAGGGCACGCAGGCCATCACCATCGGCGCCGACGGCACCGTGACCGCGCAGGTGCAGGGCCAGGCCGCGCCGGTGCAGGTCGGCTCGCTCACGCTGGCCGACTTCGTCAACCCCGCCGGCCTGCAGGCGCGCGGCGAGAACCTCTACACCGAGACCGGCGCCAGCGGCCCCGCGCAGCAGGGCGCGCCGGGTACCAGCGGCATCGGCACGCTGGTGCAGGGCTCGGTCGAGAGCTCGAACGTCAACGTGGTGGAGGAGCTGGTGTCGATGATCGAGACCCAGCGCGCCTACGAGACCAATGCCAAGGCCATCAGCACGGTCGATTCGATGCTGGCCTTCCTCAACAACAACGTGTGACCGTGATGAAGACCGCCCTCCTCGCCGCCGCGCTGCTCGCGCTTTCCGGCTGCGCCACCGTCATGGGCGACGTGCGCGCCTTCCCGCAGGCGGCCGACGCCACCGGCGCGCCCACGCCCGCGCAGGTGCACGCGGCCATGGCGCAGCGCGCCGCGGGCCTGCAGATGCAGCAGCACGTGGCCGCCGCGCCCGCCGTGCAGCCGGTCGCCAACACCGGCGGCTCGATCTACGCCAATGCCGCCGCCAGCGGCACGCGCAGCCTGCGCCTGTTCCAGGACAACAAGGCGCGCGAGGTGGGCGACATCCTCACCATCGTGCTGGTCGAGCGCACCGCCGCGTCCACCAAGGCGCAGACGGCCGTGCAGAAGGATTCGGGCATCGGCATTTCCGCCCCCGTCATCGGCGGGATCCCGACGACGATCAACGGCCGGCCGCTGTCGGCCGAGGTCGAGGGCAGCCGCACCTTCGCCGGCGGCGGGGACAGCCAGCAGAGCAACCGCCTCGACGGCACGGTGACGGTCACCGTGGTGCAGGACCTGGGCAACGGCAACCTGCTGGTCTCCGGCGAGAAGAAGGTACGGCTGAACCAGGGCGACGAGCTGGTGCAGGTGCAGGGCATCGTGCGCACCTCCGACATCGGCCCGGACAACCGCATCGCCTCCGACCGCGTGGCCGACGCCAAGATCGTCTACGGCGGCCGCGGCACGCTGGCGCGCAGCAACGCGATGGGCTGGCTGGGCCGTTTCTTCAATTCCGCGGCCTTCCCGTACTGACGGCCATGTCGATCCTGGGCCGCCTCTTCCGCCGCCTGCTACCGCGCCGCGCGCCGGGCGTGGACGGCTCCCGCTACGTCGCGCCGGTGTCGTTCCGCCGCGCGCGCCGCCCCTGACACCCGCCCACCGCGACCGAGACTCCGCATGAAGCCCATCCTCCGCCACCGCACCGCCTGGGCCGCCGCGTACGCGATGCTGGCCCTGGCCATCGCACTGCCCGCGCGCGCCGAGCGCATCAAGGACCTGGCGCAGGTCGCCGGGGTGCGCGGCAACCCGCTGGTGGGCTACGGGCTGGTGGTCGGCCTGGACGGCTCGGGCGACCGCACGTCGCAGACGCAGTTCACCGTGCAGTCGCTCAAGTCAATGCTCGACCAGCTCGGCGTGACGATTCCGCCGGGCGTGAACCCGCAGCTCAAGAACGTGGCCGCGGTGGCGATCAGCGCCGAATTGCCGGCCTTCGCCAAGCCCGGGCAGACCATCGACGTCACCGTGTCCAGCATCGGCAACGCCGGCTCGCTGCGCGGCGGCATGCTGCTGATGGCGCCGCTCAAGGGCGCCGACGGGCAGGTCTACGCCATCGCCCAGGGCTCGCTGGTGGTCAGCGGCTTCGGCGCGGCCGGCAAGGACGGCTCCAAGATCTCCGTCAACGCCACCAATACCGGCCGCATTCCCAACGGCGCGATCGTCGAGCGGGCCGTCGGCGGGGGCACCGGCGCGGGCGTGGTCACGCTCAACCTCAACCAGTCCGACTTCACCACCGCCGCGCGCATCGTCTCCGCGATCGACGCGGCGTTCGGCCCGGGCCATGCGCGCGCGCTGGACGGCGTGACCATCGAGATCGACCCGCCGGCCGGCGACCGCGTGGGCTTCCTGGCGAGGCTCGAATCGCTCGACGTCTCGCCCGGCGCCGCCGCGGCGAAGGTCATCGTGAACTCGCGCACCGGCACCGTGGTGATGGGCGGCCAGGTGACCGTGCTGCCGGCGGCGGTCTCGCACGGCTCGCTCACGGTGTCGGTCACCGAGACCGCGCTGGTCAGCCAGCCCAATGCGCTGGCCGGCGGCGACACCGCGGTGGTGGGGCAGTCGACCATCCAGGCCACGCAGAGCGGCGGGCGCATGTTCAAGCTCGAGGGCGGCACGTCGCTCGACGCCATCGTGCGTGCGGTGAACGCGGTGGGCGCGGCGCCGGGCGACATCGTGGCGATCCTGGAGGCGCTCAAGCGCGCTGGGGCGCTGCGGGCGGAGCTGGAGATCATCTGACGGGGGCACCCTCCCGCTGGTCGTCCTCGCGAAGACAGAGACTCGTGGTCGTAGCGCCACGTCCGAGCCGTCCCACCGACGCGGTAGAGCCACGAACGCCCCGCACGCCGGCGCCGCCCACCGTCGTCCCCGCGAAGGCGGGGACCCAGTCACTTCCGCCCCCCCTTCCGCGGCGTTCTGGTGCCCCGGCCCATTACGTCGTCATCCCCGCGAACGCGCACTGCTGTCCGGAAAAAACTCTCAAGCAAAAAGTCCAGGCTGCACAGCGGCTTGCGCCTGCCAGCGCGCCCG
>NZ_SKFB01000060.1:0-13556 GCF_004344885.1 Lysobacter sp. N42 | reverse complement strand
GCGCGCGCATTTCCTGGCCACGACGCTCGTGGTGGCTGCCTCGGTCGCAGGCGGGGTCCTGCTGTGGCGGCGCGAGGCCGCCGAAGCGCGCCAGGCCGTCCGCGCGCAGGCGCGGTGCGTGCTCGCACAGGTAGGCGGCGAGCGCGGCCTCGTCGGCCAGGCGGTACTGCACGCAGACCGCCGGCCAGGCATCGAGCGCCTGCGGCTCGACGACTTCGAAGGTCTCGGCGCCGAGAAAGCCCGGCAGCGCGAGGATCTCGGCCACGTGGCCGGTCAGCCAGGCGCGGTAGGCATCGTGCACGGACGGCTCGATCTCGACGCAGACCTCGTAGACCAGCATGTCAGGCCCCCGCCGTGGCCGCGGCGAGCACGCCATAGAGCGCGACCAGCGCGACCAGCATCACGTAGGCGGTGCCGAGCACGGCGTACTTGGCCGCGGTGGCCAGCCAGTGCTGGCGGTAGACGCGCTGCTGCATCGCGAACAGGTAGACGGGCAGCGCCACCCACAGCGCGGTCGTGAGCACGTAGCTGGCGACCTCGACCGGCGTCCACGGCAGCGCCGCGCGCAGCAGCACGAACGCGAACGTGACCAGCAGCACGAGCAGCATCGTCGCGTGGCTGTACAGCGCCACCACCAGATGCTCCAGGTAACCCCGCCCCGCGAACGGATACAGCGCGCGCAGCAGCAGCGCGAAGACCGGCACCAGCACGAACAGCGCGGGTGGCACGGAGGCGAGCAGCAGCTTGGCGAACAGGCCAAGGCCCTCGCGCTCGAAGCGCTCGGCGTTGCGCTCGAGGTTGGCGAGGCGGTGGTTGAACCAGCCGTCGGCGAAGGCGGGGACCCAGGCCGCATCGACCGGGTTGTCCTCCTCGTGCCAGGGCCTGGCGGGGTCGCGCAGCGGGCCGAACTCGCGGGCCAGTTGCTGCAGGCCGCGGCGTGCGTCCTCGCGCGTTGCCGCAGGCGTGTCCGGTGCGCTGGCCGGATCGCCGCGGGCCGGCGTCGTGGAGGCAGGCGCTGTCGCGACCGGCGCCGCGGCAGCGGGTGGCCGCGCCGCATCCGGGCCGGCGGGCGACGCCTTGGCCGCGGCCGCGCGCAGGGCGGCGATGCGCGCGCTCGCCGCCGCGCGGACCTGCCGCTCCTCCGCCTCGACCGCCGCGCTCACCCCGGGCACGAAGGACGCGTTCTCCCGGGCCTCGCGCAGGGCCGCGAGCCGTCGCGCGAGCTCGGCCTCGACGGCGGCCACCGTCTTCGCCTCGCGGATGGCGCGCATGTCCTCGTCGCCGTCGCCGCCCACCTGGACCACGCCGCCGCCGTTGCCCGCGCCACGCGCGGCCCCCACGCCCGCGGCGATCTGCCCGACGAAGAACGTCAGCACCGTGAGGATGACGAACAGGCGCAGCGGCGCGATGTAGCGCACGCGGTGGCCGGCGAGGTAGTTGCAGGCCACGCGGCCGGGCACGACGAGGTCGCGCAGGGTGCGGAAGACGCGGCCGTCCAGGTGCCAGAACGACTCGAACACCTCCTCGACCGCATGCCCGAAGTGGCGCAGCGGATTGGCCGCGTGCTGGCCGCAAACGTGGCAGTAGGCCCCCTGCAGCTTTGTGGCGCAGTTCTCGCAGGCGGTGGGCAAGTCGGCGTGCATCGCGTCCCCTTCGCGTATGGCGCGGGCATTGCACCACGCGCGGGGCGCCGCCGTGAACCGTGGTGCCTGTCGCCGCCGCTAAGATGGCCCGCCGCATCGGTCGCCGCCGTGTCCGCACCCCGCCTCGCCGCCGAGATCCGCAGGAGCGCCGCGCTGGCCGCGCCACTGGTGGCCGGGCACGTGTCGACCGGGCTGATCAGCTTCGTCGACAACGCCATCGCCGGGCGCCACGGCACCGCCACGCTGGCGGCGGTCGCGGTGGGCACCGCGCTCTTCTGGCTGCCGCTGATGGTGCCGATGGGCACGCTGATGGCGGTGCCGCCCTCAGTGTCGCAGCTCGACGGCGCCGGCCGCCGCGGCGAGATCGGCCCGCTGTTCCGGCAGGCGCTGTGGCTGGCGGCCGCGCTGGGCCTGCTGATGTTCCTGTTCCTCACGCTCGCCCCGCTCGCGCTGGCGCCCATGGGCATCGCCCCGGGCATCGTGCCGGGGGCCACCGACTTCCTGCACGGCATCCGCTGGGGCGTGCCCGCGCTCACCTTCTACTTCTGCATGCGCTACCTGGCCGAGGGCCTGCACTGGACGCTGCCGACCATGCTGCTGGGGGCGCTCGGGCTGGTGGTGCTGGTGCCGGTGGGCTATGCGCTGACCTTCGGCGCGGTCGGCCTGCCGGAGATGGGCGCGGCGGGGCTGGGCTATGCGTCCTCCATCATGCTCTGGCTGCAGGCGATCACCTTCGCCTTCGTGCTGCAGCGCGCGCCGCGCATGCGCGACCTGCGGCTGTTCGGGCGCTTCGACCCGCCGCGCTGGCGCGACATCCGCGGCCTGCTCGGCACCGGGCTGCCCATCGGCGTGACCATCCTCATGGAGGGCAGCCTGTTCATCGTCACCGCGCTGCTGATCGGGCGCCTGGGCGAGGTGCCCGCGGCGGCGCACCAGATCGCCATCAACGTGGCCAGCCTGTGCTTCATGGTGCCCATGGGCGTGGCCGAGGCCACCACGGTGCGCGTGGGCCATGCGCTGGGCCGCGCGGACGGGGCCGGCGTGCGTCGCGCCGCGCTGGCCGGCTACGCGATCGTGCTGGGCACGCAGCTGCTGTCGGCGATCGTGCTGCTGGCGGGCAACGAGACGGTGGTGTCGCTGTACACGCAGGACGCGGCGGTCGCGGCGCTGGCGGCGTCGCTGCTGCTGTACGCGGCGGCCTTCCAGTTCCCCGACGGCATCCAGGTGCTCTCGGCCGGCGCGCTGCGCGGGCTCAAGGACACCCGCGTGCCCATGGGCCTGGCCGCGTTCGCCTACTGGGGCATCGGCATGCCGCTGGGCGCCACGCTGGGCCTGGGGCTGGCCGGCAACGCGGCCTGGGGCCCGCGCGGCATGTGGCTGGGGCTGATCGCCGGCCTCACCGTGGCCGCGGTGCTGCTGGGCACGCGCCTGGCCCGCTCCAGCCGGCCTGAACGGCTGGCCGTCCGGATGGGCCGGTGACGCACGACACATGCCGCCACCGCGGCCGCCCCGCTACCCTGTCATGGCAATCGACCGAGATCCCTCCGCAATGAACCAGACCCGCCGCGGCCCCGTCGCGAGCTTCTTCGTCGGCCTGTGGGACGTGATGAACTTCACCCGCCGGCTCATCACCAACTTCCTGTTCTTCGGCCTGCTGTTCCTGCTGCTGATGTTCATCCTCGCGGCCATCGCCGGCGGCAGCGCGCGCCCGGTGCTCGATCGCAGCACCCTGGTGATCGCCCCCGAGGGCATGCTGGTCGAGCAGTACACCGCCGATCCGTTCACGCGCTCGCTGGCCAAGGCGCTGGGCGATGGGCGCGACGAGGTGCAGCTGCGCGACCTGCTGCGCGCGCTCGAAGCCGCGCGCACGGACAGGAAGATCGAACGCGTCTTCCTGCACCTGGACGGCCTGCAGGCCGGCGGCTTCGCGAGCCTGCGCGAGGTGGCCGACGCCATCGCGCGCCTGCGCGCCTCGGGCAAGCAGGTCATCGCCTTCTCCGAGCAGATGGACCAGAAGCAGTACCTGCTCGCCGCGCAGGCCAACGAGGTCTACCTCGACCCGATGGGCATGCTGCTGCTCGAAGGCCTGGGCCGCTACCGCCAGTACTTCCGCGAAGGGCTGCAGGACAAGCTCGGCGTCGACGTGCACCTGTTCAAGGTGGGCGAGTACAAGTCCGCCGCCGAACCCTACGTGCTCGACGCGGCGTCGCCGGAGTCGAAGGAAGCCGACCTGTTCTGGATGAACGATGTCTGGCAGCGCTACGTCGCGGACGTCGCCAAGGCCCGCCGCCTCCCGCCGGCGCAGGTCAAGTCGTCCATCGACGCGCTGCCCGCGGCGGTCACGAACGCGCAGGGCGACCTCGCGCAGGTGGCGATCCGGCAGGGGCTGGTCGACGGCCTGAAGACGCGCGAGCAGGTCGAGGACCTGCTGGCCGAGCGTGGGCTGGCCGACGAGGACGCCGAGGGTGGCTTCCGCCACGTCACGCTCGAGCGCTACCTGGCGCACCTGGACGAGGGCCTGCGCCCGGTGGTGGGTGGCAAGCAGGTCGCCGTGGTGGTGGCCGAGGGCGAGATCACCGGCGGCGACCAGCCCCCCGGCACCATCGGCGGCGACTCCACCGCCGCGCTGCTGCGCGAGGCGCGCGACGACGAGCACGTGCGCGCGGTGGTGCTGCGCGTGAACTCGCCCGGCGGCGAGGTGTTCGCCAGCGAGCAGATCCGGCGCGAGGTCGAGGCGCTCAAGCGCGAGGGCAAGCCCGTCGTGGTCTCGATGGGCGACGTCGCGGCCTCCGGCGGCTACTGGATCAGCATGAACGCCGACCGCATCTACGCCGACCCGAGCACGATCACCGGCTCCATCGGCATCTTCGGCCTGTTCCCCACGATCCCGCGCACGCTGGAGAAGATCGGCGTGCGCACCGACGGCGTGGGCACCACGCCGCTGGCCGGCGCTTTCGACATCACCCGCCCGCTCGATCCGCAGGTCGGCGGCGTGATCCAGTCGGTGATCGAGAAGGGCTACCGCGACTTCACCGGTCGCGTGGCGGACGCGCGCGGGCGCAGCGTCGAGCAGGTCGACGCCGTCGCCCGCGGGCGCGTGTGGAGCGGCGCGCAGGCGCAGCAGCGCGGGCTGGTGGATGCGATGGGCGGCCTGCAGGTGGCGATCGACGATGCCGCACGCCGCGCCAAGCTGGGCGAGCGCAAGGCCTGGCGCGTGCGCTACATCGAGAAGACCGGCACGCCCTTCGAGCGCTTCTTCGGCGGCGTGGCCGAAAGCCGCGTGGGCGCGATGCTGCTGCGCGATTCGGATATGGCCCGCACGCTGCTGGCGCGCATGGCCCCGCAGGCCGCGCGCGACCTGCGCTTCCTCGAGAAGGTGGCGACCGATCGCCGCGGGGCGCCGGTCAAGGCGGTGGCCTACTGCTTCTGCGGGCTGTAACGCGCCCGGCGGTGCAGTGACGAAACGCCCGGCCCAGGCCGGGCGTTTCGCATTGCGGTGGTCACGACGATGCCTGCGGCGCGCGTGGCGCCTGCTACGGCAAGCGATACCCACTTCGCGCCGCCATGCCGGCCTTCGTACGCATGCCGGCTGCCATGTCCTCAGCGTGATGGCTGCATCCGTGCGCATGACGGCCGCCTTGCCCGCACCGTGATGCGTGCGTTCGTGTGCGCTGAGGCGGCCGCGTCGCCATGGCGACGCGATACGCAATCCATGCCGTCATGCCCGCGAACGCGGGCATCCATGGACGTTGGCTTCTTCGATGCCTCGTCCGTGCACGGCATCAAGCCCTGCCTCGACCCGCTCGGTCCGGGCGTGGCAGCCGGTCGCTCCAAGGCGCACCGACCGGGAGTCAGCCGGCGCATGCGATCGCCCGGCGCGGGAGGGCGACACGCGTGCAAGCGCCGCACGCCATCGTCCCGGCGAACGCGGAGCCCGCTGCGCTGCTTCCGCCAGCGGGCATCCGGCGCCCGCCCCTGGACACCGGTTCGCGCTATCGCGTTGCCGCATCCACCACGTCGGCGCCCTGTTCGGCGGCCTCGACCGCCGCACGCCGTGCATCGGCCGCGGCATCGAGGGCGGCCTGCGCATCGCGGGCGCGATCCAGCGGTTCGCGCACGGCGCGGGCGAGGTCGTCGCGTCGCCCCGCATCGGCGACTGCCGACGCCTTCGGCTCCGGCGGCTGCTCCTTGTCGGGCGCCTGCGGACGCGAGCAGGCGGCGACGGCGAGCAGCAGGGTGGGCAGCAGGCCGGGCAGGATCCATCGGGTCATGGCGGCGATCTCCGGTGGTGAGGTGGCTATCCTACGCCCGCACTTTCGGAGGCATGCGATGCACGACACCCGCTGGCGGCTGGATGGAAAGCTCGCGCTCGTGACCGGCGGCAGCGCCGGCATCGGCCGCGCGATCGCGCGCGAGCTGCTGGGTTTCGGCGCCGACGTGCTGCTGGCCGCGCGCGAGGCCGATGCGCTCGACGCCGCGCGTGCGGAGCTGACGGAGGAATTCCCCGACCGCCTGGTCATGGCCTTCACCGCCGATGTCGGCGTCGACGAGCAGCGTCGCGAACTGCTGGACTGGGTCGAGGACCAGGGCGAAGGCCAGCTCGACATCCTCGTCAACAACGCCGGCGGCAACCTGTCCAAGCCGGCGACCGACTACGCCGACGACGAGTGGCGCGCCATCTTCGAGGTCAATCTGTTCTCGGCCTTCGAGCTCGCCCGCTGGGCCCATCCGCTGCTCACGCGGCATGCGCAGTCGTGCATCGTCAACGTGGGCAGCGTGTCGGGCCTCACCCACGTGCGCACCGGCGCGCCCTACGGCATGGCCAAGGCCGCGCTGCACCAGATGACGAAGAACCTGGCGGTGGAATGGGCCGACGACGGCGTGCGCGTGAACGCCGTGGCGCCCTGGTACATCCGCACGCGGCGCACGTCGGTGAAGCTGGCCGATGCCGACTACCTGGACGACGTGCTCCTGCGCACGCCGCTGGGCCGCGTGGGCGAGCCGGAGGAGGTCGCCGCGGCCGTCGCGTTCCTGTGCCTGCCGGCGTCGTCCTACATCACCGGCGAGACGATCGCGGTGGACGGCGGGTTCCTGCGCTACGGCTTCTGAGGCCCGGTCGCATCGTCGGGGACCCCATCGGCGCGACAGGGCGGCGCCGGTGCCGGCGGGCGGCACTGTCGCACCGCAGGAGTTTCCCCAGGCGTATCGCGCCGGCCCGCTGGAGGCGGCACGGCAAAACGGCATGACCATCGAAGCCGTCGGCCCGCATTACCGCCGCGACCATCCCACCGTTGACGCAGTTGTTGCGAATGATTAGCGTTTGCACGAACTGATCAGGGAATGTCGCCATGACCCTCACCTCCACCGGGCCCATCGGCCCGACCCCCGCCCCGTCCCGGCCGCAGCCCGACCCGGCCACGGCCCGCCCGCCGGGCATCGACAGCGCCCTGCTGTTCCGGGGCGCGCGGGAGCTCGAGATCCGCCATGGCGACGATCGCTATCGCCTGCGGCATACGCGCAACGGCAAGCTGATCCTCACCAAGTAGTCCGCCCACTCCAGGCAGCCAGCCACCGGCCCGCCGGACGCCAGCGCCGCATCCCGCGAGCCTCCCATGCGTCCGATCCTGCCCGCCGTCGAGCCCGGCGCCGTGCTGTTCCCGAAATCCCGGCTTCATCGCGCCCGCCGCCCGCTTGCCCCGCCGCGCACGCGGCTCCCGCAGGCCGCCCAGCTGGCCGCGCTGGGTGCGGTGCTCTGCCTGTACCCGGTCGAGCCCGGCGGACAGCTCGCCGGCTGGGCCCGCGCGGTGGGCTGCGCCGTCGGCGCGGTCACCGACAACGACGGCCCGCGCGAGTGGATCGACTTCCTCGACGCCGCCGGCCGCCGCTGCTGGCGGCTCCACCGCCTGCCTGACAGCGATGCCGCGGCCTGGGCGCGCCTCGCCGCGGGACTGCCGGCGGCGGCCGATCCGGCGGGGGAGGGCCTGCTCGCCCGGCTGTGGCAGGGCGCCATCACGGCGCTGCGCGAGCCGCCGCGCGCGGCCGACGTGGTGCGCCTACACGCGGCGGGCGACGGCGCGCTGGGCGCATCGCTGGTGCGCGTGTCGGACTTCGGGGCAGGGATCGCCGCGCAGCTGGCGCGCAGGGAGGGCGCAGTCAACGCCGCGCACCTTCGCGAACGCTGCAGTGCCTGCGTCGAAGCCTGCAGGCGGGGCCACTGAGCGCCGCGTGCCGGCAACGGCGCTCGCGGTAGCGGCAATGCGCTGGCGCCGGTCGGCTGTCCGGCGCCAACGCACCTGCCGTCCTGCTAGGCGCTGTGCACGACGCGGGCGCGCGGGCCCGAGCGTGTCAGCGCCACGATCTGCCACAGCGCCGACAGGCCGACCAGCACGTACACCACGCGCGCGGGCACGGCGTCCTGGCCGCCGAACAGCGTCGCCACCAGATCGAACTCGAACGCGCCGACCAGGCCCCAGTTGAGGCCACCGATCACCAGCAGCGCCAGCGTCAGGAAATTCAGGCTTTTCATCGCAGTTTCTCCGGGTGGGGCGGGGCGTCAGCCCTGCGGCATGAGGACCGTGTCGATGACGTGGATGACGCCGTTGCTGGCCGCCACGTCCGGGGCCACGACGCGGGCGCCGTCGACGCTGAGCGTGCTGCCGGAGGCGCGGATCGCCAGCCGGCCGCCCTGGACCGTGGCGGCCGAGTCCAGCGTCGCCGCCCGGCTTGCGCTCACCCGGCCCGGAACGACGTGGTAGGTGAGGATGGCCACCAGCTTCGCGCGGTTCTCGGGCCTGAGCAGGCTCTCGAGGGTGCCCGCGGGGAGCGCGGCGAAGGCCGCATCGGTGGGCGCGAACACGGTGAACGGACCGGGGCCCTTGAGCGTGTCGACCAGCCCCGCGGCCTGCAGCGCGGCGGCGAGGGTCTTGAACTGACCGGCGTGCAGCGCGGTGTCGACGATGTCGCCCTGGGCCTGGGCGGGGCCGTGCGGGCCGCCCTCGCCACCACGTGGCGCGGCGGCCAGCGCGACCGGTGCGGAAACGGCCAGGGCCAGTACGGTGGCCAGGGCGGAAAGACGTGATGCGATCGGACGCGAAGCCATGACGGTTCTCCGGAACGGAAAGTGCGGGGGACGCCACGGAGTGTCCTTGCGCCATCGTTAGGCAGACGTACGGCTCTGCGCTGTACAAAGGCTGTGCATTCGACGCGTGTACCCGATCAAGGCCGCGGCCGAACTCGCCGGACTGAGCACCGAGACCCTGCCGGCCTGGGAGCGCCGGCATGGCGCGATCCGCCCGGCCCGGGACGCGCGCGGTCGCCGCCTCTACGACGCGGCCATCATCGAGCGGCTCTCGCGCCTTCATCGCCTCACCGACCGCGGCCATCCCATCCGCGACCTCGTCCGCCTGGACGACCCGGCCCTCGACCGCCTGCTCGACGACGGCCGGCAGGCGGCCTACGGCGGAGTGGAGACACTGCCGGCGCGCATGCTCGACGCGATCGGCGAGTACCGGGTCGACGTCTTCGATCGGGACCTGTGCGTGGCGATCGCCACCCTGCCGATGCCGGTGCTGATGAGCCGCGTGGTCATGCCGCTGCTGCGCGAGGTGGGGCTGCGCTGGGCCGACGGCCGCCTCGCCATCGCCCAGGAACGCCTGGTGAGCAGCCTGCTGCGCATGCGCCTGCTCGCCGTGCTCAGCCCGCCGGCGCGCGGGCAGCGGGCCCGCCTGCTGTTCGCCACGCTTCCGGGCGAGCGCCACGAGCTGGGCCTGATCGGCGCGGCCCTGCAGGTGCACGAGGCGGGCGTGCCGCTGCTCTACCTCGGCACCGAACTCCCGGCGGCCGAGATCGCCCGCGTGGCGGCCAAGCTCGATGTCGGCGGCGTCGCGCTGAGCTCGGTGGATCCCCGGCAGGCGCGGCCGGCGCTGGAGGAGCTGCGTGAGCTCGATGCCAGCCTCGCGCCGGGCCTGCCCGTCTGGCTCGGCGGTGCGAACGCGCGCTACCTCGCCGAGGAGCTGCGCTCGCAACGGATCCGCCCGGTGGACGACGCGCATCTGATCGCGCGCAGCCCGGCGCTGCGCGCACGCGCAGGCACAGCGCGGCGCAGCACGTAGCGGAGCCTGACGATCCGGCGCCGATGCACGCCGAGCCGGCTGCTGGACGGAAAGCCGCTGGAGCGCCCGGCCTTGGCGGTGTCAGGCGCCAGCGCTGCAGGCCAGGCGTGCCGACGCGCCGCGGTGCCGCGCCACGGCCACCGTGGACGGGTGGCGGGGCGGGCGCACATGCGAACGGGCGCCACGCGGCGCCCGTCCGGAGCGGAACCGACGCGAAGTCGATTCAGAGCATTTCGCGATCGCCGCGCGAGCCCGAGGAGGAGCCGCGCCCGGAGGAGAACTGGCCCTGGTTGTCGCGGCCGCCCGCCCTCATGCCCTGCTGTTCCTCGCCGCGCGAGCCGCGACGGTTGCCGCCGCCGGAGGCCTCGCCGCCCTTGCGGCCGATCGCGGCCATGTGCTCGCGGTCCTGGCTCACCGCCTCGCCGCCCTTGCGGGCGATCGCGCGCTGCTCGGCCGGGTCCATCGCCGCGAAGCCGCGGTTGCTGCGTCCACTCGTGTTGCCGCCGTTGTTGTTGTTCGCCATGTCCAAGCTCCTGGTCCGCGATGCCTCGATCGCTGCATGTGGGGGTGGTGAGGATTACGGGAGCCCGTGGCCGGCGCTCCAGCCCCGGGCGCGATCGATGCTAGGCATGCGGCCGTTAGCGGCCGGCTTGGATGCGGTGAAAGCGCGGCTAACGCAGTTCAGCTGATTTAGGCAAGGCGGGCGGTCGAAACCACGCGCTGCGACCCGCTCACGCCGCGGGTGCTCTCATCTGCGAATGCTCGAGACCCCCGCGTTCGCCACCACCCCCGACCACGCCCCGCCACCGGCCCGTCCGTCCTGGTGGCATCGACACCGCCGCAACCTGCTCGTCGCCCTGGGCCTGTTCCTGCTCGCCTTCGCGTGGATGGCCTGGCGCCTGCCCCTCAACCGCGCGCTGGAGCCGCTGCCCGATCCCACGCTGGTGCTGGTCGACCGCCATGGCGAGCCGTTCGCGCGCCGCGGCGCGTACAAGGAGGCCCCGGTGGACGCCGCCGCGCTGCCGCCGCACGTGCCGGCCGCCTTCGTGGCCATCGAGGACCGGCGCTTCTTCGACCACATGGGCATCGACCTGCGCGGCATCACCCGCGCCGCCGTGCAGAACGTGCGCGCGGGCGAGGTCCGCCAGGGCGGCAGCACCATCACCCAGCAGCTGGCCAAGACCGCCTTCCTGGAGCCCGACCGCACCTTCCGCCGCAAGATCCGCGAGGCGCTGATCGCCCTGTACCTGGAAGCGCGCCTGAGCAAGGAGGAGATCCTCTCGCGCTACCTGAGCGCGGTGTATTTCGGCGACGGCGTGTACGGGCTGCGGGCGGCGGCGCGGCACTACTTCGACAAGCCCCCCGAGAAGCTGGACCTGGGCGAGGCGGCCATGCTCGCCGGGCTGGTCAAGGCGCCCTCGCGCCTGGCGCCGACCAACGACCTCGAGGCCGCGCGGGCGCGCATGCGCGTGGTCCTGCAGGCGATGGCCGAAACCGGGGCGATCACCCCGGAGCAGGCGAGGAAGGCGCGCCGCCCGCGCGTGCGCGAGGGTCGCGCGGCCTTGCCGGTGGGCACCTGGTTCGCCGACTGGGTCTCGCCGCAGGCCAAGGAGGCCTTCGGCGCCGACTACGGCGAGATCCGCGTGCGCACCACGCTGGACGCGCGCATGCAGCGCCATGCCCTGCGCACCGTGCAGCGCTGGCTGGCCCGCGAGGGCGCGCGCAGCAACGCCAGCCAGGCCGCGCTGGTGGCCATGTCGCCGGAGGGCGACGTGCGGGCGCTGGTGGGCGGCCGCGACTACAAGGCCAGCCAGTTCGACCGCGCCACCCAGGCCCGGCGCCAGCCCGGCTCGGCCTTCAAGCTCTTCACCTACTGGGCCGCGCTGGAGCAGGGCGCCTCGCCGGCCACGCCGATCCAGGACACCCCGCTCACGCTGGGCGACTGGTCGCCGGAGAACTACGACGGCCGCTATGCCGGCACCATCCCGCTGCGCGAGGCCTTCGCGCGCTCGAGCAACGTCGCCGCGGTGCGGCTGGTCGACCGCCTCGGCCCCGAGGCCGTGGTGCGTGCCGCGCGCGAGCTCGGCATCGAAAGTGAGCTCGGTTCCGACGCCACCATCGCGCTGGGGACGTACGAGGTCACCCTGCTCGAGCTCACCGCGGCCTATGCCGCCTTCGCCGCCGGCGCCGCGCCCGTGGTGCCGCACGGCCTGCCGGCCATGCGCCCGGCCACGCCGGCCGCGCCGCTGGACCCGCGGCGCCGCGCCATGATGCTGGACCTGCTCTGGGGCGTGGTCGACCACGGCACCGGCCGCGCCGCGCGGCTGGGCGTGCCGGCCTTCGGCAAGACCGGCACCACGCAGGACTACCGCGACGCGCTGTTCGTGGGCATGGCAGGCGACCTGGTGGTGGGCGTCTGGGTGGGCAACGACGACGGCAGCCCCATGCGGCGCGTGACCGGCGGCGGCCTGCCCGCGCGCATCTGGCGCGACTTCATGGACGATGCCCTGCGCATGGCGCCCTCGCGCGGCCGCCCGGCCGAGCGGGTGCGCGGGGCGCCGGTGCCGGGGCCGGCTCCCGTGGACGTCGAGGGCATGGATCCTGACGTGATCCCGGAAGACGTGGACGCCGCGCCCGGCGAGCCCATGCCGTTCCCGGTCGAGGCGCTGGAGCCCGCCGACGAGCTGCCACCGGAGGACGTGGCGGTGGAGGACGCACCGCCTGCCGAAGTCCCCGAAACGGTCGACGTCGCGCCGCCGGAGGACGTGCCTGCGCCTCCGGTCGAGCGTGGCGAGGACGACGACGGTGGAGCCGCGACGGTCGCCGGCCGGCTCCTGCCCGGCCTGGCCACAAAGCAGCGCCCACGCGCGCGGCGGCCCGTACCGGCCGCGGGCGCGTCAGCGGCCCACGGGTAGCGCACCTGCGGCGGGCGTCGGTGCCGACGGCGGTTGCCGCCGCCGGATGGGAGGGGTGCCGCGTGCAGCCGCCGTCCACGCCGGTTCGGGCAGTCTGCAGGCGTGAATACCTCCAACGTCCTCGACTTCGCCGATTTCCAGCGCCGCTGCGGCCAGCTCTCGGTCCGCCAGGCCTGCCTGCCGGCGGGGATCGACCCCATCGACCAGGCCGAGCTCGACCGCCTGGTGCGCCGTCGACGCAGGCTGGACGCCGGCCAGGCCCTCTACCGTGCCGGCGATGCGATGTCGGCGGTGCACGTGGCCCGCTGCGGGACGTTCAAGGCCGTGGTGCCCAGCGCCCAGGGCGAAGCCACGGTCGTCGCCTTCCACCTGCCCGGCGAGCTCATCGGACTGGACGGGCTGGGCGCGGGCCGCCACCGCTGCGACGCCATCGCCCTCGAGCCGGCCGACGTCTGCGAACTGCCTTACGAGGCCCTGGCCGAAGCCGCCGCCCGCCTGCCGAAACTCCGCGCTCAGCTGCACCGCGTCGTCGGGCTGGGGATCGCGCGCGACATGGACCATGCCGCGCTGCTGATGCGCCGGCTCGCCCACGAGCGCGTGGCCGGCTTCCTCGACGACCTCAGCCGTCGCTACTGCGCCCTGGGCGCGCCGCCGGGCGGTTTCCGCCTGCCCATGGCCCGCGACGAGATCGCCGCCTATCTCGGCCTCACGCTCGAATCGGTCAGCCGCAGCCTGACCCGTCTGCAGGAGGACGGCATGCTGTACGTGCGCGGGCGGCGCATCGAGATCCTCGACCCGCCGCGGCTGGCGGCGGTGGCGGGCAGCGCGGCCTGAGCGCCCCCGGGCCGGGCGCGCGGCAGGCGAGGTTCCTGCGGCCTGCGGTGCCC
>NZ_SKFB01000006.1:0-197667 GCF_004344885.1 Lysobacter sp. N42 | reverse complement strand
AACGACAGCTGCATCGCACTCACCCCGATCACGGTGAGGCATTGTCGCGCAATCGGGCGGAGTTGTTCAGACCTTCCTTAGGCAAAGGCGCGGAATGCGCGGGAGCGCGTACGCATTTCTGAATGCGACTGCGCTCGAGGCCGAATTGGGAAGGCGAGGAATTGCATACCTCCATTTGAAAGAGTTGGCGCCGACCAGTGCCATAAGGGATGCTCAACGAGAAGCCGATCGGACCTCAGGTGCCACGAAGCGAAGCCGCGAGGGTCTTTCGGAGTTGTTCGAAGCGAAGTACATGGCAGAAGTGGTAGCCAGAGCCAGTTTGGAATCCATCCTCGGCAGACTTGCGCGATATGAGCACGTGTGCTTCTTCTGCGTTGAACGGGAAGCTCGCGCGTGTCATCGATCCTTAGTGGCTACTTGGATTTCTGAGCAGATGGGAGTGTCGGTAGTCGATATAGCGGTCTGAATTGACGAGCCAAGGGGGGGGCTTATGGAAGTGCTGATTGTCGGTCGTACACGAATGGCTGGGAATGCGCGCTGCATTGGAGGCATTGCGAGCGACGGAACATCCATACGCCTACTGCGTGCAGATGGGTTGCAATGGGACGCCTCGATAGATTTCCAGGTCGGGCAGGTGTGGGATTTGACATACACGGTTGCCCCGAACCGGGTACCTCCGCATCTCGAGGACGTTGTGGTGACAGGCGGTAGACATTTGCGTGACCTCTCCGATGTTTCCCGACGTCTGTGTGAGGGGATTCAACCTTGGCGTGGAGGAGTGGATCAGCTATTCGATGGGCTAGTTCGATTCACCGGAAACGACAACGGCTATATCTGTCACCGAGTGGGAGTGCCCACTCGCAGCACTTGGTTTTGGGTGCCGGATAGGGATCTCGTTCTTAGGTCGGACGGCAGGCACTACGATTATCCCGTCGGCGTCGGGATGTCACGTGGTCTTGCTTACGTGGGCGAGCCGCCAGCACCTGCCCGACTGCCGGCGGGCACACTTACAAGAGTCTCACTGGCGCGTTGGTGGTCGCCGGAGGACACGGATGTGGAGGAGCGCTGCTATGTGCAGCTTTCCGGATGGTTCTGATCGTCCAGCAACGGGGTCGGGTTGGACTGCCCCATCTTCCACAGACAGGTGGTCAAAAAAAGGGTCAGGTTGGACTGCCCCGCATTCCACAGACAGGTAGTCAGGATACAGGCCTGACTGATAAAGCGGGTCAGGTTTACTTCTGAAAGTGAGCCTGACCCTTTTAATGGGGGAATTGAACCTAACCCGTTTCGTTTCCAGTTAGACCTTTAGCATTTGGCCGCGCGGCGCGCGACTGTTAGCAACAATCGAATCGCGGCCGAACATAATCGCTTGTGTGGTGGTAGGCACTTCAAGAGTCAGCTCGTGCGAGACGGGCGCGAGATCAACCATGACGTCCACCACGTCGTCGGGACTCGACGTGGGGTAGGTGACAAGGTCGCGGTAATCCAATTGCCAGTTGTTCTCAGGCATCCAGACCGCGAAGGCGAGTGGATAGAACTTCATCAGCCAATACGTGGCTTTCCCACCATTGCCAATGTCCAAAGAAACCGCGTCCCGGACCAGCGCCTGCCGGCGATAGGGGTATATCCAGTAATGGAAGTTGACGTTTACCGGGACAGGCAGCGTCTCGTCGAGGAAGAAGTCACGCCATTCCTCTGTGCGCGGTCCCTTCAAGTAACGGTCCACGCCCACCGCCGCCAAGTGTCCCCAGACAGAGCGCATCAAGAGCGCAGGCTTCGTGGGCACTGGCATCGTGCTAGGTAAAACTAAGTCGGAAGCGAGGAAGTCGCTCACGCGCTTGGTGAAGTCGATTAGCACCGGGTCATATCGGCCGCCAAGCAAAGCGTTGTTGCAGCGTGCGCACAGGGAACGGTACTTAACGCCATCGTGGGCTTTCGTCTTGATCGCCTTTTCCGCATCGAGGCGATGTGTGACGTGCTGAAGCTCCATCGCTGTGGGGCGGACACAGCCCTTAGGTGGGGTGTGATCCTCAGTCAGTGGGCCGTCGTTGCCGCAGATGTTGCAGATTCCTGACTTTGCACCTCGAGTGATCATCTGCAGGGGCATCGCTAGGCCTCTTGCTCAGGAAGGTCGCGCAGGAAAAGGTCGAATTGCTTCTCTTCCGCCCGGTTGGTAGCGAAACGCAATAGTTGCGCGATGTTCTGCCGCACCAACAACCGTCTCCCCGCGGCAATGACGGTGCGCAGTCGCTCAAGGTTCGGCTCGAGCTCTCCTGCGACCTTGGACAGTTCACGCAGTTGCTTGTCCGACAGACTGTCAATGTCCGCGTCGGCAAGGGTCGAGAGGAAAGGCTCGATCGCGCCGAGAGCGTCACGGAGTCCATTGCCGGGTGCGAGGGCAGCGAACCCGTCCAATTGACCCACGCGCTCCTCAATGAAGCTGACGTTGCGGCGCATGTGCTCCAGACCCTTCACGTCGGGAGAGGCAGTGGCACGCTCCGCCTCGGTTGCCGCACGCTCAGTCAGCAACACACCGTCACCGCGCCGCATGGCTTTGCGGACCGCATTGACGATGGGAGTCGGGAGCGAGCTGGACATTCCAGTTAGCTGACTGATGCGAGGGTAGATCCACCCGGCACCGTCAGGGGCGGTACGAAGCGCGCTGACCTCCGTCGCAATTGAGGGAAGTCGGCTCTTGAGCTCGGTTAGGAACTCGCGGTTCCGCTGCGCGCGCTCCGCTGCGACGAAGACCTTGCTCAACGCTTGGAAGTCGGTACCGAACTCCCGCTTTCCGCAAACACGTCCAAGATTAGTCTCCCGCCCATCGATCGCGACAACGAGGAACCCGTGCTTATGTGGAGTGCGGCAGTTAGACAGGCCGCATGGAATGTCGAATGGGAAGCTGTATCTGCCGATGATCTCTCTGAGCTTGATGGCTTTCGGGTCGACCACCGGCGCGAAGCCGGGCCGGGACTCGATGTCATCCCATTGATCAATGCGAACAAGACCTTTGTCGGTGTTGAGTGTGATCATGCGCGCCCCGTATCGGCCCCCCCTGCCGCCCCCGGCGACTCTGGCTCACTATTGGGGTTCGCCTGGGCCGACTCAAGGCGAAAATGTCGCCCCATTCCAGTAACCAAAAGCAGGGGTCAGAGTCGAATTTCCGCTTGCCCCGCGGTGGTCGTCGCTTTCCTCGGCCGCCCCGCCTTCTGAGAATCAGGGGTCAGAGTCGAATTGCGCTTGAGCCGCGGTGTTCGTGGCTTTCCTCGGCCGCCCCACCTGCTGCGGCCCGGCCGCCCTCGAAAGCTGCGCCTCGATCATCAAGCGGAACCGGTCCGAGCCCAGCGCGTGCTGGCGCTGCAGGCGTTGGCGGATGAGGGTTAGTTCGTCCTCGGAGATCGCCTGATCCACGGACGTGCGATACGCCTGCTGGCGCGAGGCGGGCGTGTCGCCGAGTGCCAGGTACTGAGGGTGTGGCGTGAGCAGCGGGTCGGGCCGGCCGAGGGCGCTGGCGTGGTAGCTGGAATGCGCGTGATCGGCGGGGGTGGCCACCATGGCCGCGCGCACCGGGTTGAGCTCGATGTAGCGATGGCAGCGCAGCAGGTGCTCGTCGCTCTCGACTGGACACGATTTGTAGCGGCCTTCCCAAAGCGTGCCGGTGCGGCGATAACGGTCGTTGACGTAGCGCACGTAGCGCCGCCCGAGTGCTTGCATCACGTGGCCCACCTGGCCGGCTGCGGTGGGCGTGACCAGCAGGTGCACGTGATTGGTCATCAGCACGTAGGCGTGCACGGCGCAGCCGGCGCGGCGAGTGATCTCGCGCAGGTCGTCGAGGTAGCGCAGCCGGTCGACGGGCTGGAAGAAGCAGGGCTGGCGGTCGTTGCCGCGTTGCACGACGTGCTGCGGCACATGGGGCAGGTCGATTCGCAAGGGGCGTGGCATGGGCGGCTCTCGGAGGCCGCTCCATCGTCGTTTCGCGGCAGCGACCCGCCTGCCCGCCAGCGTCCCGGCGTGATGTCGGGGAAATGCCACTCTGACCCCGGTTTTACCCTGGCGACGCCGGGTGAACGCCGGTTTTTCCAGGCGATTGGCGGCTGACTGGTGGTCAATCGCCTGTGGCATGATCCGCGCGATGAGCCCCGGCAACGCCCCATGGGTGCGTGAACGGCAAGGGGCGGGAGGACGCTACGCAAGCGCTCGAATGGGCCCTTGGTGCAAGCCCGAGTGCGGTTTTCGCCGCCTCTGCGGACGGCTGCATCTCGTATCTCAACGCAGCGGCGCGCGAGCGCTGGCCCGCGGCGGAAGCGGGATCGCCCATCGGGTCGCTGTTTCCGGAAGAAGCGCAGGCTGAACTCGGCTCCATTGTGGCGGCTGTCGTCGCGAACGGCGCGCCCGGACAGTTCGAGTGCGCCCAGTGCGGCGCGGGGGGTGTCCGGGGCTGGGCACGGTTCGTGCTGTCGCCCCTGCGGGAAGCCGGCAGGCCGAACGCGATCCTCTGCATCGCCACCGACCTGACCGAACTGAAGCTTTCCCAGCAGCGCCTGCGGCGCAGCGAGCAGCTGATGGTCGATACCCAGGGGGTGGCGCACCTGGGGACCTGGGAGTCGACCCTCAGCGAGCCGACGGCGGTCTGGTCCGAGGAGCTGTATCGGATCTACGGCCTGACCCCCGAGACCTACACGCCGAGCTACGAGGGCTACCTGGCGATGGTGCACCCCGAAGACCGGCAGCGCGTGATCGACGCGACGAACCGTGTCTTCCACGAGCACGTTCCGTACTCGCACGACGAGCGGATCTTCCGACCCGACGGGTCCGTGCGCTACCTGCACACCTGGGCCCACCCGGTGCTGGACGATGCCGGCAACCTCGTGCGGCTTCTTGGCGTATGCCAGGACATCACCGACCAGAAGCTCGCCGAGATCGAACGGCACCGCATCCAGACCGAGCTTGCGTACCGTGCGGCGCATAACGCGGTCACGGGCCTGGAACTGTACTCCGTGGTCCAGCCGCGGCTGGACCGGATGATTTCCGAATGGGACGGTTCCGCCGCGGTCCTGCTGCTCGACATCGACGGATTCCGCGGCATCAACGAGTCCCTGGGTCACGAATGCGCGGACCGCGTGCTGCGCACGGTCGCGGACCGGTTGCGCTCCTGGAGCAGCGATTCGGTCGAAGTCTCCCACCTGGCCGGGGACGAATTCGCCATCGGCATCGCGGGCTGCGACGAGCCCTCGGCCGTCGCCGTCGCCGAAGCGATGCGGGCGGCCGTCGCGGAGCCGATCGACGAAGGCGGATTCCACCTGGTGCTGTCCGCGACCGTCGGCGTGAGTTGCGCCGGCGCGCATGGCAACAGCTCGACGGAGCTGGTTCGCCGCGCGCAAGCGGCCAAGGAGCGTGGCAAGGTGCTCGGCGGCGACTGCGTCTCGGTCTTCCTCACCGAGCAGATGCAGGACATCGAGGACCGGATGACCCTCGGAGGCGGGCTCCGTTCGGCGGCGCGTGCCGGTGAGTTCGAGTTGCATTACCAGCCGCAGGTCGACGCCAACACCGGCGTGCTGACGGGCTTCGAGGCCCTTCTGCGCTGGAACAGCCCCACGCTCGGCCCGGTCGCGCCCGCGCGTTTCATCCCGGTTGCCGAAAGCCTCGGCCTGATGACGGAAATCGGGACGTGGGTCATCCGCGAGGCCTGCCGCCAGGCAAGGCATTGGCTCGACGCCGGCCATGCCGGATTCATCGTGGCCGTCAACGTATCGGCGCACCAGTTGCATCGGCCCGGTCTCGTGGCGGTGGTGGGGGCGGCGCTGTCGGAATTCCGGATTCCCGCGGGCGTGCTGGAACTCGAGCTCACGGAGTCTTCGCTGCTGGAGAACGTCGCGCGCGTACAGGCGACGCTGGCCGAGCTGAAGGCCTTGGGCGTCCTGCTGGCCCTGGACGATTTCGGTACGGGCTACTCGAGCCTTGCCTACCTGAAGAACTTCTCGCTGGACAAGTTGAAGATCGACCAGAGTTTCGTGTCCGGCTTGCCCGGGCATGCGGATGACGCCGCCATTACGCGCGTCATCGTCGCCATCGGCCACCAGTTCCGCATGTCGGTCGTTGCCGAGGGCGTGGAGTCACCCGAACAGGCCGACTTCCTCCGCCAGATCGGCTGCGATCAGCTGCAGGGCTACCTTTACGGGCATCCGAGCGTTTCGACGATCGCCGCGCGGAAGCTCAGGTGAACCAGGTGAACCAGGGGTCAGAGTCGAATTTCCTCTGTTGCATGGTCGATGCCAGCCTGCGCGGCCTCTCCAGCTTCTGCAGGCCCGCCGCCCTCGACAGCCGCGCTTCGATCATCGCGCGGGACCGGTCCGAACCCACTGACCCTTTCCGCGCTATCTGCCGATGCCCGGCATCACCCCGAATCGGAACCGCGCCGACTGTTCCGTACCGGCGTCGCCCGTCAGCTGCGCCATGCGCATCGTCGACAACAGCGCGAGCCCGGTGCTGAAGTTGAGGCCGTCGACGACGTCGTCCAGCGTCGGCACCAGGTGCACAGTCGCGGCGCGGCCGGCACCGGCGTCTTCACCGGAAGCCATGAGCGCAGGGTGGTGGAACAGGGGTGAGCGTTCCCATGCCGCCAGCAGGGCATCGCTTTCGCCGAGGCGCGACGCCTTGCGCAGCAGGCGCAGCAGGGCTTCGATGTCCGGCGTGTCGGGCCCGGTCAGGAAGCTCTCGATCGCGGTGACCGACAGCCGTTCGACCCACAGCGCGCGCAGATGCCGGTCCACCATCGGGCGCACCAGCGACAGCATCGGAGCGAACAGGTGCGCCTCGGCCAGGGCGACGACCCCCATGTGGTGCTCGATCACCTGGTGGTGCAGCGCAAGCGCCGGCCTACTGCGCCGGACCTGCGGTGGGACCGGCAGCGCACGCCCCACCCACAGCGCGATCTTGCGTGCGTGATCGAGCGCCGGCTGGTGCGGCAGGGGCGGGGCGTGGCCGACAGCCCCGGGGTCGGTCGTCCTCATGGCGTGGGTCTGCAGGCATCGACAGGCCGATGGTGCACGCTGCGGGGGCGGGTTCGTAGTGAGGGACGACGGGGCGAGTACCGACTCTTGCCCGCGGTCACGGATTCGGCGGCAAACCGGGGTCGGGGCGCGATTCCCCGGTCGCCAGGCGTGGAAGAAGGGGCAGGTTCACTTCCCGCAAGTTGAACTGGCCTTTTCTTAACGGGCCCGTCCCGGCCCGACCGGGAATCCGGCAGCGACCGCCCCGACCTGCAACACTTGCCACCCCCCGCCGCCCTCCCGCGTGGCGACCGGAGCGCGGTGAAGACCCCAGCCAGCCTGCAGACGCTGATCGAAGACGGCGTCATCGACGAAGTGCTCAGGCCGCTCAAGAGCGGCAAGGAAGCCGCGGTGTACGTAGTGCGTGCCGGCGACGAGGTGCGCTGCGCGAAGGTCTACAAGGACATGGCGCAGCGCAGCTTCAAGCAGCGCGTGCAGTACCAGGAAGGCCGCAAGGTGCGCGGCAGCCGCGAGGCCCGCGCGATCGGGAAGGCCAGCAAGTACGGCAAGAAGCAGCAGGAGACGGCCTGGAAGAACACCGAGGTCGACACGCTGTACCAGCTGCGCGACGCCGGCGTGCGCGTGCCCGCGCCCTACGGCTACTTCCACGGCGTGCTGGTGATGGAGCTGGTGACCGACGCCGAGGGCTACTCCGCGCCCCGGCTCGGCGAAGTCGAGCTGACGGCCACGCGGGCGCGCGAGTTCCATGCGGTACTCGTGCAGCAGGTGGTGCGGATGCTGTGCTGCGGGCTCATCCACGGCGACCTGTCCGAGTACAACGTGCTCGTGGGCCCGGACGGCCCCGTGGTCATCGATTTCCCGCAGGTGGTGAGCGCCGCCGGCAACAACGCCGCGCGCACCATGCTGCTGCGCGACGTCAACAACCTCACCGCGAGCCTCGGCCGCTGGGCGCCGGAGCTGCTCGACACCTGGTACGGCGAGGAGATGTGGGCACTGTTCGAGGCAGGCGACCTGCAGCCGGACACCCGGCTCACGGGCCGCTTCACGCCCGACCTGCGCAGCGTCGACCTCGACGCGGTGCGCGAGGCCATCAACGACGCGCGCGAACTCGCCCTGATCCGCCAGCAGGGCCGCGAGGCGGTGGACGAGGACTGAGCGGAGAAGCCCGGCTCGCGATCGCAGGTGAGGTCCTCGGAAGCCGTAGGCAACAAGGAAAACGCGGGTCAGAGCCGAATTCCCATGATCCGCTCGTGGTGGCGGCTTCCCCGGCCGCCCCGCTTTGGGTGGCCCCGCCGCGTTCGACAGCTGCGCCTCGATCGCCGCGCGGAATCGGTCCGAGCCCTGCGCACGCTGACGGTGCAGGTGCTGGCCGATGAGGTCATTTCGTCTTCGCAGATCGCTTGGCCGATGAAGGCGCGGTAGGCGCCGCTGGCGCAAGACAGGCGTGGCGCCCAAGTCGGGCTCCTCCGCATGTGGCTGCATGGTGGGTCCCGTACGCCCGGCGCATTAGCACGGTAGCTGGAGTCGGGATGATACGGGTGCGTGCCGGTGCGGCGATGGCGGCCGCTGACGCCGCGCACGTCGCGCCGGACAAGCCTGCGTCACATGGCCGACCTCGCCCGGTGAGGTGGGCGTGACCCGCAGGAGCACGTGGTTGTCATCAGCAGGCGGGCGTGTACCGCGCAGCCGGCGCGGCGACTGACGTCGCGCAGGTCGTCGAGACAGCGACGCCGGTCCGCGGGCTGGAAGAAGCAGGGCTGGCGGTCGTTTCCGCGTTGCATGAGCTGCTGCGGGACGTGGGCAGGTCGAATCGCAAGGGCGTGGCACCGGCGGCTCTCCGTGGGTGCTCCATCGTCGATCGGCGCCGCGCACCCGCACGCCGGGCAGGTACGCATCTCCACGCCGCGAAATGCCACGGCGACGCAGCTTCCGCACAGGCTGCCTTGCGTACAGATCGTCGGCCCGAAGGCCGCGCGCCTGCCCGCGGAGCCCGCGCCGCAACGCGTGAAAACACCACTCGGACGGGATGGCGATTGCTGCGTTTAACAGTCCGTCCACGCATTTCGACGTCACCTGTCGCGGGGTCACGAGCAGGGTGAGAGGGGTGCTGTTTTTCGATTCCCCCACAGCAAGGAGTATCGGTATGTGTCCGACGAAGCGGGATCTGGGATGGGTTCGTGCGCTGGGCGTGGCGCTCGTCGCCGCCATGGGCCTTTCGGCCTGCGCGACCTATGACGACGAGTTCGCAGCGGTCAACTCGCGCCTCGACCAGATCGAAACGAGGGTGCAGAGCGCGGCGCAGAGCGCCGAATCGGCCAATCAGTCCGCGCAGCGCGCCAACCAGCGGCTGGACCAGCTGGAAAGCCGCGTCCAGCAGCTCGAGCGCGCGCCGGGCCGCAGGCCGCGCGGCTGATCACTCTTCGCACTACCTGGCAACGACCGACATGAGCCGGGACCCGGTGGCCGTTGCCGGCCACCGGTCTTCCTGTTCCGTCTCGCCACCGGTCCGAGGACTCGTTCTATCCGTATGTGTGCACACCCTGCCATTCGCGCCGCTTTGGGTGCTCTGACGCTGGCATTCGTCGCGAGTATCGGCGTGGCGGGCGCCAAGGACGTCGCTACGCAACCGGTCGCTGCGGTCGACCAGCTTCCGCCAGGCCAGGACGTATCCCCCACGGTGATCGAGCTCGCGGGCTGGGTGGTCGCGTCCGAGGACAGCCAGGGCTACCCCTTCGCGGTCATCGACAAGGCCGCCGCGCAGGTCCTCGTGTTCGGGGGCGACGGCCGGCTTCGCGGCGCGGCACCCGCGCTCTTCGGCTCGGCGATCGGCGACCACACGGCCCCCGGCATCGCCGGACTCGCACTTCGCGAAATTCCGGGCCGGGACCGCACGACACCCGCGGGTCGCTTCGTGGGCGGCTTCGGTCCGTCGGTCGACGCCGGGCGCGTGCTGTGGGTGGACTACGAATCGGCGGTCGCCATCCACCCGACCGCCACCGGCGTTCCGGCCGAGAGGCGGGCCGAACGCCTGGCATCGCCCTCGCCGGACGACAACCGCATCACGCATGGCTGCATCAACGTCTCGCCGGAGTTCTTCGAGCGGATCATGCAGCCGACGTTCGAGCGTGGCGGGGTGTTCTACATCCTGCCGGACAAGGCGCCGCTGGCCGAGACCTTCCCGGAGTTCGCGCAAAGCCGGGCGAGTACGCCGAGAACGGGGTTGGGTTCGCTTCGTTGAGTGGCAAACAAGCAAGCACGGGTCAGTTGGATCTGCATTGGTAGTGGGTAGGCTGGTTCAGATCGCCTGTCGGGCCGTGAATCAGCTGTGCGATGCCTCTCCCGCCGCACGCGTGCCCCGGCAGCGGGGATAGGCAGCGCAGCCCCAGAAGGCGGCTCCCGTCTGCCGGTTCGTGCGAGGCGTCATGGGTTCGGAGCACTTCGGACACGCAGGTGGTGCGGCCTGCTGCCGTGGCGGTGCTGGCGATGGCGCGGCGCGTGTCCCGATGGGCACGACCGGCAGTCGTCCATGCGGGCCTTCCCGGCGCGCCCCGTCCACCATCGTGAGGAGCTGTTGCCCGGTGATCAGCTCGATCGCCTTGCCTGACGCGAAGCGCCGCGCGTCCGGAGTGAAGTCGCCCACGCAGACGATCTTGATCCCGTCGGCCCGGTGGTGGGCGAGCAGGCCCCACATTTCGCGCACCGTCGCCACCGGCACCTGCCGCTGGCGCCAGCGCTTGCACTGCACCAGCCATTTGCGGCCCTCGCGTCGCAGTACGAGATCGACGCCGCCGTCCGCACCACCGAGCCCGGTCTCCTCGACCGAGTAGCCCTGCCGCCGGAAGGCCTCGCCGACCAGCTGCTCGAACTCGCGCCAGTCGAGTGCCGTGATGCTGTCGAGGCCGGCACGGGTGTCGAGCAGGCGGGCGCGCTGGCGGGCGCGTAGGTAGGAAGCACCTGCGGCCATCCAGCACATGGTCAGCACCGCCCACGCGAGGGGCGTCAACGCGCCGGAACCGAGTTGCCGGCCAAACGCTGCCGCCAGTTCGCCTTCGCGACTGCCGAAGTACCACCCGGCGCCGTACCGCACGGCCCAGAAACCGACCAGGCCGGCCACGATGCCGACGGGCCAGGGAAGGGCCGCCAGAATGTCGAGCGCGCTTTCGCGTCTGCGTGCCATGTGTTCCGTTGTCTTTCGTGGGTTACCCGGCCAACCGGGCCAGGTAGGAAACCGGCTCCAGCTGGCAACGAACGGAGATGCTTCCCGGCAGGTCGAACAGGCGCGGGTGGTCGCGGAAGTCGAACAGGCGGTAGAGGTGGTACTGGTCGGCGTCCGCCTCGGAGCGCGCGAGCTCGTTGCGGGTGACGTAGAAGGGCGTGAGCTCGCCGAACGCCGTCGTCTTGACCTCGATGAGGCGCTCGCGACCGTCGTCCTCGAAGGAAAGGATGTCGTATCCCAACCCGTCGCCCTTGGTCGCCGCGACGTGTTCGACCCGCTCGGCGAGCCGTTTCCTGCCGGCCGAGTGGAGCCGGCGCGTCTCCAGTTCCGCCACGAAGAGTTCACCTGCGCGGCCGAGCGAGCGGTTGCGCGACTCCTGCGCGAGGTAGTCGCGGCGCGCGGCCGAGAAGCGTGGTGCGTAGGCAGCGCGTTCTTCCGAAATGCGCTGCGGGCGAGGCGGCGGAACCCAGATCGAACTGGCGTCGCCCGGCGTTGCGGCCACCGCCGGCCGAAGCACGGCGGCCTGCGCTGCCTCCTGAAGGGCCACGTTCGCCTGCAGGTGGCTTTCGACGACATCGAGCAGCAAGGACTGGAAGTTGCCGCGCGGCTTGTAACCGTCGATGTACGGATACCCGAGCGCCACCATGACGGCGCTGATGTTGCAGTGCTTGAACTCGACGGAGGGCCGGCTGCGACCGTCGAGTTGCGCCAGCAGCGCCCGTGCGTGCCCGGTCTTGCTGTAGCGCTGGCCGTTCAGTTCCATGGTGAGCATGCGCATGTAATCCGCCACGCAGGCTTCCACTTCCTCCCGTGACCAGTGCTGACCTTCCGCCATTCCGCGCCCCCATGGTTGGTCGCGCCAGGGTAGCCAACCCACGCACGGCGGTCAGCGGGCTTTTTCCTAGGAAGGGAGGCAGGCAGCGTCGAGCCCTCGCCGGCTCGACTCGTGCATTGACGGCTCTTCGAGGGGTTTCATTGTCGGACCACGGCCCGAACCCCACCCTCGGGCACGCCCGCGCCGGGCTGCCGGGAAACGCCACTCTGACCCCGGTTTTCGTTTCCGGCGCCGGCCAGCAGACCTCTCCCGCGACCACATCGGCGGCCGTACGGCGCGCTTGAACGGGCCGATTGCGGCAGGCGCAGGCGTGCATAGCCTGATGCCGGCCCGATGCCTGCGGGTTACGCGACGGTGACATCGCCGCGATTCCGGACCCGCGTCACACGGAAGGGACCTCCGGGGCCGCCACGTGCACCGCGGCCGTGCGCTGCGTCACGTTCCGGTGGGTGGCATGGATGATCCGGATCGTGACGCAGCGCACGCGATGCGCGATGTGCCCAAGGCCGCGGCGACCGCGGAGTCTCCGCATGCGTCCTGCGTCGTGGCGGCGAAGGACGCCTCGTGGCTGCCGGACAAGGCCACGGGCCGCGGGTTCCGCCCTGCGACGGATGGCGCGACACGTGCCCGTGTCGCGTCCCTGTCGTGCCCCTGTCGTTGGCGCGGCCGGTCACAATCGCGACTCTTGCAGCGCCTCGAAGGCGCACACGGTGAATCGATGATCGTCAGGAAGCTCAGGCTGCAGCGCGGCTGGTCCCAGGCCCAGCTGGCCGAAATGGTCGGCGTGGCCACGCGCACCATCCAGCGGATCGAGCAGGGCCAGCGGCCCAGCCTGGAAACCGCCAGGGCCCTGGCGTCCGTCTTCGGGGTGGACTTCTCAACCTTCCAACCGGACGAGCCCGCCATGCCCACCGAATCCGAACGACCCGCCGACTACGCCGACGCCGGCCCGCGCGACGCAGTGCGCCCTGCCTCCCATGCGGATGCCGACACGCAGGAAGCCCTGCGCCAGGCGCGCATGGCCAAGGAGTTCCTCGACTCCGTGCCCGAGCTGCGGCGCGACGAGCAGGAGGCGATGGTGTACGCCAAGCGCGTCAAGGAGTTCTACGAGTTCCTCGCCACCTGGCTGGTGATCGCGCCCGTCTTCCTGATCGCCTTCCACGACTCGCACCGGGCCAGCATCGTGTACATCATCCTCGGCGCGCTGGGCCTGGGCGTGGTCATCCAGGGGCTGCTGGCCTTCGAGGTGGTCAACCTGCCGTTCTTCGGGCCGGGCTGGGAGCGGCGGCTGGTGGAGCGGCGGCTGCGGCGCAGGTTGTGACGCCGCGGCCGGCCGATGCGTAGGGCAAAAGGTCGCCGGGCCTTGGAGCGCGGGGTATCAGGTGCGGCGCTTCAAGGCCCGGGCCGCTGCATCCGGCCGCCCTCCCGCGGAGCGCCCCGCCGGGCTAGCCTTGCGAGGTTCCGTACGCGGGGAGACAGGGATGAACCAGACCGTCGTAGACCTTGTGACGCCCCACCTGCTGCGCATCGTGGACCTTGCCAGCCAGGCCGACAGGGGCGTGAACGTGGACTGGCACCTGCGCGGCGCCGTCGAGGCGACCATGCGCGAGCTGGGCGACCTGTGGAACGCGCAGGCGCTCGTGGCGGCCTACGTCCACGGGCTCGAGACCGCCGCGGCCCAGGCGCCGAAGGCCCGCCCGGTCTACGTGCGCGTGCTGCAGACCGCCGCCGCCACGGCCCGCGGCCTGCGGCGCGACTGATCGGGCCTGCGCGGCAGAGTCCGCGGGCCGGCCCGGCGCTTGCCGGGCGCATCCGCGCCAGCGTTCGGCGGTCCAGGACACCGGCCAGGCCGGCGCCGGCCGGACAGGGACGGAAACGCGCGCGGCGGCAGGTCGTCGCCCATGGACGGTCGCGATGGATCCTGCGGCGACCTACCAGCCGCTCGCTCCTCGGCAAGCCAGGATGTGAGGGCGGACGCGGACGGGGGCCCCGGGCGGGTTGTTAGGATCCAGACGGACGCCCAAGGGGCCAGCGGAGCGCGTCGATTCGCGCAGGCAGGGGGCTTGTGGTCGAAGATCGTCGGGATCGGCCCGCCTCACCGGCCGCAGCGGGGCGCGGCCTGCCGGCCGCGGCACCGCCATCGGCCGGCGCATCCGCGCGTCACCGCCTGCGGCATGCGCTGGCAGCCGGTCTCCACCCGTACCGGCGCGCGGACGGCGCGCTGCAGGACCTTCCGCCCGGAGCCCGCCGCCCATGAGCACGACGACCGACCCGCAGAGCGCCGACGTGCGCGAGCGCGAGCGCGACCTTCCCGCCGACCCGGGCGTCTACAGGATGCTGCTCGAGTCGACCAACGCGATTCCGTGGAAGCTGGACTGGCCGGATCTGCGTTTTTCCTACATCGGGCCGCAGATCGAGGCCGTGCTCGGCTGGGCGCCGGACAGCTGGCGGACCGTCGAGGACTGGGCCGCGCGCATGCACCCCGAGGACCGTGAGCGCGTGGTGGCCTTCTGCGTGGCGCAGTCGCAGGCGGGCGCCGACCACGAGGCCGACTACCGCGCGCTGAGGAAGGACGGAGGCTATGTGTGGATCCGCGACGTGGTGCACGTGCAGCGCAACGCGCGCGGCGAGGTGAGCAGCCTGGTCGGCTTCATGTTCGACATCAGCGAGCGCAAGCAGGCGGAGGAGGAACTGCTGCGCCTGCACCGCGAACTGGAGGCGATGTCGATGACCGACGCACTCACCGGGATCGCGAACCGGCGCCTGTTCGACCAGCGCCTGGACATGGAATGGAGCGAGTCGCGCCGCAGCGGCACGCCCCTGTCGTTGCTCCTGCTCGATGTCGATTCGTTCAAGCAGTACAACGACTGCTACGGGCACGTGGCCGGCGACGAATGCCTCCGGGCGGTGGCGGGCGTGCTGCGCGGCGCCGCGCGCCGGCCACGCGACGTGGCCGCGCGCCTCGGCGGCGACGAGTTCGCGTTGCTGCTGCCCGACTGTGACGCCGGCTCCGCGGCCGCGGTCGCGCGCGAATGTGCCGAGGCGATCCGTTCGCTTCGCCTGCCGCACGGCGTAGGCGGTGCCGGCGATCTGGTCAGCACGAGCATCGGCGTGGCGACGCGCCGGGCCGAAGGCCGCGACGGGCCGCGCGCGTTCATCCAGGCCGTGGACGACGGAATGTATGCCGCGAAGCGGCGTGGTCGCGGCCGGGTCGAGGTGCTCGACGCGGAGGCATGAGCGCCGCGGGCGGGCCACGGCGCCACTGCGCTGGATGCTGCGGTGCGCGCAGTTGCGCACGACTACGACGCTGAACGGATTCACCCTGTCGTCACGCCGTCTGGGCACCGGTGTACGGGAGTCACGTTTCCGCACACCGGTTACCCGGGCCGCGTGGAATGGGCTATACATCGTGGCACCGGGTCGCCCAGGCATGCGGCGCGACCGGCGATGACCGACTCCGTCACCGGCCTACAGGGGGACTCAGTGACCAGGTATTCCGCTCCGTTCATCGCGGCATTACTGCTCTGCATCGCGGCACCGCTCCCGGCCGGCGACGGCCACGTGGCGCTGATCAAGAGCGTGTCCGGGCGCATCAGCATCATGCAGGGCAGCGCGACGCGCGAGGCGGCGGGCGGCATGCGCCTGCGCGTGTCCGACCGCATCGTGGCCTCGCCGGGTTCGACCGCGGCGATCGTGTTCCGCGACGGGACCATGCTCACGCTGGGCGGCGGCGCCGACATCCGCGTGCGCGACTACGTGTTCGAGCCGAAGGCGAACCGCTATTCGTTCGACGTGTACATGCAGAAGGGCACGGCCATCTACGAGTCCGGCAAGATCGGCAGGCTGGCGCCCGAAGCGGTGAAGCTGGAAACCCCGCGCGCGACCGTTGGCGTGCGCGGTACGCGTTTCGTGATCGAAGCGGGCTGAACCATGCAGGCATCGGCTTCGTGCCGCCGCGGGCGTGCCGCGGCCGCGCTGCTGTCGGCCGTGCTGGTGGCGGCGTGCTCCGTCGCTCCGACCCGCGTCACGCTGCTGCCGGACCACGACGGCCGCGTGGGCGCCGTGGTCGCTTCCAACGCGCATGGCCGGCAGCAGCTCGATCGGGCGTACACGGGCGTCGAGATCGACGCGTCGGGCGCACCGCGGCTGGTCGGGCCCGCGCGCCGGGAGGCCTTCGAGAACAGGCATCGCGCACTGCTCGACGCGCAGCCGTCGCCCCCGCGCAGCTTCGTGCTGCATTTCCTGTTCGACAGCATGGAACTCACGCCGGAGTCGAAGCGGCGCCTGCCCGAAGTGCTCGAGACGGTGCGCGAGCGGCTGCCGACGGAAGTCACCGTGTTCGGTTACACCGACTCGGTCGGCACGCCCGAGTACAACCTGGCGCTGTCGGCCGAACGCGCGCGCGCCGTCGCGGCGATGCTGAAGAAGATCGACCCCGACCTGCCCGTGGAAGTGCAGTACTTCGGCGACAAGGCGCCGCTGGTGCCCACGCGCCCCGGAGTACCCGAGCCACGCAACCGCCGCGCGGAGATCGTCATCCTGTGAACGCGGCGGGCGCGCCACCGCACACCGCCCGCGCCGGCAGGGCAGGGAGGGCGACGTGATCCCACCCCTGGTCCCTGCGGCACGGCCGTCGCGCGCGCAGGCGCTGACGTTCCTGCTCGCCGGCTTCCTTCTCGCGCTGGCCATCGGCATGGCCGGGGCCCAGCGCCTGGGGCCCATCGCACGGCTGGACCACGCGATGCTGGACGTGCTGCTGCGCGTCACCGCGTCGAATACGCCCGCGCGCGGGACGGCGGTCGTCGACATCGACGACGTCAGCCTCGCGGCCGTGGGCCAGTGGCCGTGGCCCAGGTACCGGCTGGCCGCGCTCATCGAACGCATTGCCGCCGAGCGCCCGGCCGCAATCGCGCTCGATGTCCTGCTGCCCGAGGCCGACCGCACCTCGCTGGCCGATGTGCGCAGGACGTTCAAGCGCGACTTCGGCATCGACCTGGCGTTCTCGGGCGTCCCCGATGGCCTGCTCGACAACGACGGCTACCTGGGCCACCGCATGGCGGAGGCCGGCGTCGTCGGTGCGCGCTATTTCTATTTCGACCACGTCACGCGCAATGCCCGGCCCGCGCGGCCCGGCGTCGGATTCCCCGGCGCGCCCGAGCACCTGCGGCTGGACCGGGCTCCGGGCGTGCTCGAGAACGTCGACGCGATCGCGTCGCGGACGCGCAGCACCGGTTTCGTCAACATGCAGGCCGACGCCGACGGCGTGCTGAGGCGGCTGCCGCTGCTGATCGAACACCGCGGCGTGGTGCATCCGAGCCTGGCACTGGCGGCGACCATGCGCGCCCTGGGTACGTCGTCGGCGACGGTGGTGGACGGGCGCGACGGCGCGTCGATCCGCATCGGCCCGCACACGGTGCCGGTCGACCGCGCGGGACGTGCGCTGCTGCGTTTCGACGGCCCGCCATCGACGATACCCGGCGTGGCCGCCGTGGACGTGCTGGCCGGCAGGCACGATGCCGGCAGCCTGAGCGGACGCATCGTCTTCATCGGCTCGTCGGCCGTGGGCCTCAACGACCTGCATGCGACGGCGCTGAGCCGCAGCTTCTCGGGCGCCCGCATCCACGCGGTGCTCGCGCAGAGCATCCTCGACGGCCGCGTGCCGCGCCTGCCCGACTGGGCCGGCAGCGCCGCGCTGGTGGCAGGCCTGCTGCTGGCGGTCGGTCAATGCAGCCTGTTCATGGCCGGCCGGAGCCTGCTGGTGCTGGGCCTGGCGACGGCGGCAGCCGCCGTGGCGCTCGCGGTTCTCGCCTGGGCGGCGTTCGCGGGGCTGGGCGTGGTTCTTCCCGTCGCCACGCCGCTGCTGGTGCTGGCCGCACTGCTGGTGATGGGCTTTGCGACCCGCTTCGTCATGCACCAGCGGCACGCGCAGCGCTGGCGGCGCCAGCTGGAGAACGCCCGGCAGGTCACCATCGAGTCGATGTCCGCCGTTGCGGAGACGCGCGACCCGGAGACGGGAGCGCACATCAAGCGCACGCAGCACTACGTCAGGGCCATCGCGCGGCAGCTGCGCGCAGGCGGGCATTACACCGAGATCCTCACCGACGAGTACATCCACCTGCTGTTCCTGTCCGCGCCGCTGCACGACATCGGCAAGGTGGGGGTGCCGGACCACATCCTGCTCAAGCCCGGCCCGCTGACCGCGGACGAATGGGTGATCATGCGCAAACACGCCGAGTTCGGGCGGCAGATCATCCTCAGCACCTCGCGCCACATCGACGGCGACAATTTCCTCACGATCGCCAGCGAGATCGCCGCCACGCACCACGAGCAGTGGGACGGCTCCGGCTATCCGGCGGGCCTGGCGGGGCAGGCGATCCCGCTGTCCGGGCGCATCATGGCCGTGGCCGACATCTACGATGCGCTGATCAGCCGCCGCTGCTACAAGGAGCCGTTCCCGCATGCCCAGGCGATGGACATGATGCGCGCGCTGCGAGGCCGCACCTTCGACCCGGTGGTGCTGGATGCATTCCTCGCGATCGAAGGCGAGATCACGCGCATCGCGGGCATCTTCCGCGACGAGGACGAGCCCGAGACGGTGATCCGCGTGCGTGCTTCCGGCCGCGCGGAGCGGGTCCTGCCGGAGGCTGTCGGCCCCTGACCGGAACGGTCGTACGGTTCGCATCGGCTGCGTGCGCGGGCCGTCGCGCGATCAGGCGCCGGATGTGGCGGGTGCGGGTGCGCCGTCGCGTCGCAGCGTCGCGGCCCGTGGATGTGGCGTCCGCCGGGCCGGCGGAGGAGGCCGACGCATCACCGTCATCATCCCGGGTCGCGCGCATGCATGCTCGCGCGCTTGGCCGCGTACATGGCCGCGTCCGCATGGTCCAGCAGCACGTCCGCCGTGCAGCCGTCGGCAGGACATGCGGCGGCGCCGATGCTGGCGGCAATGCGCCGTGGGCCGCCGTCGAGTTCCACCGGAAGCGCGAGCTGGGCGTGCATGGCCTCGACCAGGGTATGCGCGGCGTCGGCATCGCAGCCGGGGAGCAGGGCGACGAACTCGTCGCCGCCGATGCGCGCGACCACGTCGCCATGCCGCAGGCCGGCCTGCAGGCGCCGTGCCACCTCGACCAGCACACGGTCGCCGGCGTCGTGGCCACGTTCGTCGTTGATGGCCTTGAAGCCGTCGAGGTCGACATAGAGCAGGGCGAGCGCCTCGCCGGTGCACGCCGCGCGCGCCAGGGCCTGCTCGAGCAGTTCGCGCAGGCGCCGGCGGTTGACCAGGCCGGTGAGCGCGTCGTGGTTGGCGCGATGCTCCAGGTCCTGCTCGGCGCGGCGAAGCTCGCTGATCTCGCGCGCCACGGCCACGCGCACGCCGTGCTCGGGCAGCCACTGGGCGGACCACAGCAGGTCGACCGCATGACCGGCGCTGTGCAGGTAGCGGTTGCGGAAGTGGCGGTCGCCCAGGCCCTGCATCAGGCGCGCGGCCTGCTGGCGGGTGGCGTCGCGGTCGTCCGGATGGACAAGGTCGAACATGCGGCGGCCCAGCAGCGTGTCGCGCGGGTAGCCCAGGATCCGCTCGAAGGCCGCGCTGGCGTAGAGCAGCACGCCGTCGGCATCGACCACGCAGAGCGCGTCGGGCATCAGGTCGAGCAGCTCGGTCAGGGGCGGCAGCTTGCCGGTCATGCCCGCATTGTGACCGGTTGCGGCGCGTGGATTTGAACGGACGCGAAGGGGGCATCAACCGCGTGCGAGGCGGCTTCAGGACGAGGCCGGGTGCGCCTTACTGCAGCCGGGTCTGCGAATGCGGCCGGATCCACCCTGTCCGGTCGAGGACGTCTGCCGGCGCGCGGCTGCCATCGCTGCCGGTGCAAGCACGTCGCGATCGGCGGTTGGCATCGCCGCCTTGTTCTTCCGCACTCCGCAATGAACACAACAGGTGCGAATCGCGACATTCCGCCCCGATGCGGGCAGAGTAGGTGTCGCCCGAGGAAGCAGTGATCGGGCGCTGCACGCGTCCGGCCGGCCCGGCGGCACCGGGCCCGGTATCTGCGAGAGCCTCGGCGTGGGAGGAGTCATGAACGCCTTGATCCGCACATTGCTGCATCCGATGCAGCACAGGACCGGGCACGCACCGCCATCGCCACGACGCGCTCCGCTGAGGACGGGGTGGCCTTCGCTGTCGGTGCCGACCGGAACACACCGCCGCAGCAGCGATGCCAGGGACTGGTATCCCGACGGGCCTTACGACCCGTGGAAGCGCTGAAGTCGAGGAGACGCCGGGGCGGCAGTCCCATTCCCGGGACGTCGATTGACCGGTGGCGTGGTGGCAAGCGCCGATCGGTCTGCCGGTGCCGCATCGTCCTGGCGCGGAGCGCCTGCGGTCGAACAGCCATTTCTGCTGGTGATGGCTCGATGCGACTTCGCGGCGCTCTGTCGGCCAGCCCGCACGAGGCGGCCGCACCCGCTCGCAGGCAGCTACGAAGCGGCCGGCAAGTGGTTCGGCCGCTTCGGGAGCATGCACTTCAACGCCGCTTCGTTTCGTATCCCGCTCGTCATCATGCAGGCATGCGGGCCGACGGATGGTCGCGTATGAGGCGCGGCGCAAACGCGATGGGCGGATAGTGGCGTCGCGGCGTGCCCACGGGCGCGGCCGCTTGCGTGCACGATGGAGGACATCCCCATGAACCGATACGGCAGCCTCTGCATCCTGGGAATGGCAGCGGGCCTCGCGGCCGCAGTCGCGGTGGCGGCACCCCCGACGAAGAAGAAACCCGCTTCCGCCGATGCGACGCTCGTCCGCAGCGCCATGTCGGCCGCACCGCGCAAGGTCGCCGAGACCGCGACGATCGTCGTGGCGAACAAGGACGGCAGCATGCGGACGCTGCGCACCGGCAGCGGAAACTTCACCTGCATGCCCGACAACCCCACGACACCCGGGCCGGATCCGATGTGCATGGATGCAGCCGGGATGGAATGGGCGCATGCATGGATGACGCGCGGGATCCCGAAGACGGGACGGGTGGGGCTGATCTACATGCTCGGCGGTGGCACCGATGCCAGCAACACCGATCCGCACGCGAAGGCGCCCACGGCCGGCAATCACTGGGTCAAGACCGGGCCCCACATCATGATCGTAGGTGCCGACCCGGGGTTCTACGCGGCCTATCCGCGGGACGCTTCGCCCGACACGTCGGTTCCCTACGTCATGTGGCCGGACACGCCCTACCAGCACCTGATGGTGCCGGTGAAGTGACGCGCCGGGGTGCGTGACCACGTGGCCACGCACCGGAACCCGGCGTGGCGGCGCGGCATGCCCCGCGTCCGCCCCGTTTCAGGCGCCGTACGGATCGGGTCGGCGGCGGGGAATGTGCGGCGCGGTCCGTCGCGTGACGGCGCATGCAGCGGGAGCCGGCACAATGTGCGCCCCACGGTGCCCGCGCGCGTCCATGTCCCTGCTGCGTCTGTCCCTGATCTTCCTGCTGATCGCCCTCAATACCGTCGTCCACGTGGGACCGCTGCTGGCCGTGGCGCTGCTCAAGGCGCTGCTGCCCTCCGCGCGGTTGCGCCGCGCGAGCGATCCGCTGCTGACCGGCATCGCCGAGAGCTGGATCAGCGTCAACAGCTGGGCGCTGGGGCAGCTCACCGCCACGCGCATCGACGTGGCAATGGACGCCCGCCTCCACGCGGACGGCCATTACCTGATGCTGGCCAACCACCAGAGCTGGGTGGACATCATCGTGATGCAGAAGGTGTTCAACCGGCGCATTCCGCTGATGCGCTTCTTCCTCAAGCGCCAGCTGTTCTGGGTGCCGCTGCTGGGGCTTGCGTGGTGGGCACTGGATTTCCCTTTCATGGGCCGCTACACGAAGAAGCAGATCGCACGCCGCCCCGAGCTGGCCGGGCGCGACATCGAGGCCACGCGGCGCGCCTGCGAGAAGTTCCGGGCGATCCCGGTGTCCATCGTGAACTTCGTCGAGGGCACGCGCTTCACCCCGGCCAAGCATGCGCGCCAGGGCGCGCCCTACCGGCACCTGCTGAGGCCGAAGGCCGGCGGCGTGGCCTTCGTGCTCGACGCGATGGGCAGCGGTCTGCACGCGATCCTCGACGTCACCATCGCCTATCCCGGCGGACGCCCGTCGCTTGCCGACCTGCTCGGCGGGCGCGTGCGCGAGGTGCGCATGCACGTGCGGGAGCGGCCGATTCCGCAGGAACTGCTCGGCGGCGACTACCAGAACGATCGCGCCTTCCGCGTGCGCTTCCAGCAATGGATGAACGGCCTGTGGGAGGAGAAGGACGCCATGGTCGAGCGCCTGCTGGCGGGCGGTGACGGCACGCCAGAGGCCACGCGCGCCTGAGCGGGCGATCGTGGCTGCATGTTGCCCCGCTCGTGCTCGTGGGGGGGCGGCATTGCCGCGGATGCGAACAGGAAAAGGCCCCGCCGCGGACGGCAGGGCCTTTCGAGGTCGAACCATGGCTGCGGCGTCGTGACGCGCCCCGCCGGGAGAGAGAGGGGCGACGGGGCGCGCCCCGCCGCCTTGCCATGGGCTTACCTGGCGCCGAACTCCCAGCGCGCCTCGAGGTACAGCGCACGGCCGTACGGATTGAACTGCGCGCTGTTGTAGGGCTCGTCGGAGCTACCGGGGTAGCTCGCGTCCAGCGGCGGCATCTCGTCGAGCAGGTTGTTGACCATGAGCGACAGCGACAGCGCGTCCGTCGGGCGGTAGTCCATGCTCAGGTTGTACAGCGTGAACGGCGCCAGCTTGCGCGCGGCCGGATCCTCGTACGAATCGTCGACGCGGGCCCGGTAGTTCGGCGTGTGGCCGATGCGGTTGGCGTAGAGCGTCGCACCCCAGTTGCCACGGCTCCAGGTCACCGACGCGTTGGCCTTGCTCTTGGGGTCGCAGCTCCAGCCCGGGCTGCGCAGCAGGTCGATGGGCTCGTCGCCCGCGAACTGCGTGAACTCGTGCTTGAGGTTGTTGGTGTAGGAGCCGCGGAAGAGCAGGTCGCCGAAGCTGCCGATGCCGACGCGGTAGCTGGCGTTGAGCGTGAGCGCGCTCAGCACCTCCAGCGCCTCGTTCACCTTGGGCGTGCAGATCTCGACGATGGCACCCGTGCTGTCGCGGACGATCTTGGAGATCGCGTCCTGGCAGACCGGCGAATTGATGTCGTAGCCGGCGGTGCCGGTACGGCAGTAGATCTCGCGCAGCGCCAGCCCGGCGGCGCTCTGCTGGCCCACCTCGTCGGTGATCTCCCAGTGGTGCAGGTCCGCGCCGACCGAGAACTTCGCCGTCTGGAGCCCAGACCACGCCCGCGCTCCAGACGTCGGCGTTCATCGGGCGCAGGTCCAGGCTGCCGGACGTGGTGCCGAAGTACTGCACGCTGCTGTAGCGCGCCGGGCAGTTGTCGATGTCGGACGGACCGTAGCCCTGCTGCTGGCAGGCGTAGTAGTCGGGCACGAACGAGTAGTAGCCGCTCTCGCCTTGGAACTGGTCGGCCAGGGTGGGCGCCTTGAACGCCGTGCCGTACTTGCCGCGCAGCAGCAGGCTCTGCACCGGGCGGTACTCCAGGCCCAGCGAGTAGGTGGCCTTGCCGACGCTGTCGGCGCCGTCGGGCGCGAACCGGTCGTAACGTGACGACAGCGACACGGTCAGCGGCTCCAGCACCGGCAGGCGCAGCTCGCCGATGCCCGCGTAGCGATCGCGGCTGCCGCCGCCGCTCACCGCGGTGGTGCCCCAGATCTCGCCGTTCAGGAGGCGTGCGTCGGGCGTGTAGTCCCAGGTCTGGTGTCCGCCTTCGACGGCGAGCGCGACGCCGGTATCGCCGCCCGGCAGCGCGAACAGCGCGCTGTTGGTCAGCTGCACGCGGCTGAGCACGTCCGAGGTGCTGCTGCGCGAGCGGATGTAGCCGGTGAAGCTGGCCAGGTCGGCGGGCGAGATGGGCGAGTCGAAGCGCCCGTAGTCGGGCGTGAACACCGGGTACTCGCCGAAGTACGGGTCGACGCCCAGCTGCGGGCCGAGCACGTTCTGCTCGAACCAGTCGTTGATGGGATCGGCCAGGCGCGCGAAGCCGTGCTCGTCGAGCGCGTAGCGCGTGCCCGAGACGAACGCGTCGTAGCCCCAGCCGGTCTCGCCGACCACGCCGCGCGCACCGAGCGTGGCGGGCCAGGAGCGGCTCTTGGCGATGTCCATGGCGTCCTCGTAGCCGCCCTCGCCGAACTCCTCGGGCGCGAAGCCGCGCTGCAGGTTGACGAAGCCGTCGACCGCCGGATCGTAGAAGTAGCCCCACTTCACGCCCGTGCCCCACCCGTTATAGCCCGCGCCGGCGTGGTAGCGCACGTTCTCGCGGCTGTAGAGCACGTCGCCGTAGAGCTGGTGGTTGGCCCCGAGGTCGTAGGTGGCATGCACAGAGGCCTGCGCGGCCTCCTTGCCGTTCATCAGCGTGCGATAGCCCGGGGTGAACAGCGAGCCGCAGTACTGCCCGTAGCCCGGGCGTGTCTGCAGGGCTTCGGTGCCGCCGAAGAAGCCGGTGACGTTGGAGCAGGTCGCGCCCGTCGGGAACACGTAGCCGTAGTCGTCGAAGCCGGCCGTGCCGATGTTGCGGTAGCCGTAGACCAGCAGGTCGCGGCTGGCCAGGGCGGGCGTGGTCCCGTTGCGGTTGTACTGCCGGGTGATGTCGCGCTCGAAGCCCCAGATCGGCTCGCGCTTTTCGTACTGCGTGCCGACGAGCAGGTTGAAGCGGTCGTCCAGCGCCGAGAAGGTGGTCGCCGCGCTGACGCGCGCGCTCTCGCCGCCGCCTTCGCTGTGGCCGCCGACGCGCGCGCTGAGCACCGGCGCGTCCAGGCGCTTCTTCAGGATGACGTTGACCACGCCCGCGATCGCGTCGGAGCCGTACAGCGACGACTGGCCGCCGGGCAGGATCTCGATGCGCTCGACGAGGTCGATCGGGATGCCGCGGATGTTGTTGAACGTGTCGCTGCCGTTGTACAGCGCCGGATAGTCGGCCATCGGGCGGCCGTCGATCAGGTACTTCGTGTAGCCCACGGAGAGGCCGAACAGGCTCATCGTCTCCGCGCCCTGGGTGAAGCCCGCGGACGTCTGGCCACCCTGCACGCCGCCGGTGGAGAACGAGCTCTGCTGCAGCGCGTCCGACACGCTGACGAAGCCACGCGCCTTCATGTCCTCGGCCGAGAGGACGGTGACGGGGGTGAACGTTTCCTTGGCGGTCTACGGAATGAGCGAGCCGGTGACGACGACGCGTTCGAGTTCCTGCTGCGGCTCGGCTTCGGCGGCGGGCGTGTCGTCCGTGGACGAGGTGGCTTCCTGGGCCCACGCGGCGGCGGGCATGAACATGGCAATGAGCAGCGCGCCGGTCAGGCGGCTGCGGACCATCGTGACTTGCTTGAGCGACATCTAGTGGATAACCCCGATTGGGAAAGAGATAACAGCCTCCGTGCTGCATGGACGTCAGGTCATTGACCAACGGAAACCTAACATCCGCACGACGCTCGCATCGCACGTCAAATGGAACGCTTGCTGAAGCGCACGGCGTTCGCTTAACCGCTCACGCGACCTGTCGTATTCGCATCTTCCGTCTCGCCATGTGCTCATGCGCGATGCGTATATGCGTGGCGTACGAAACTGCGACGCATGCAGTCGGCAACCGTGCAGTCGTGTGCTAACGGCGATGCAGGTCGTGCCGGCCCGCCATCCGTGTGGTGGCGCGTGCGTGCACGCACGAACAGGGCCTCTGGCCCGCGCGAAAGAAGGCCCGCAGCCGCTGCGAAGGCCACGCGCAGTCGACAGCGCATGGGAGACCATGCGGACCTCGCAACTTCCGGAGATCGCCATGCTGCAGGTCATCGACAGTGCAGACGACACCGTGGCCGTGTGCGTCGCCGAGCGGATCACGAGCGCGGACCTCGACGCCGTGCTCGAGCGCCTCCAGGCCGCGCTGGCCCGGCATGGCACGGTGCATGTCTACCTGGAGACGCGCGGTATCGACGGCCTGGAACTCGACGGGCTGCGTGCGCACACGGCACGTGCGACGCCGCTGCTCGGGCGGCTCGGCCAGTTCGGGCGCATCGCCGTGGTGGCCGACCAGGCATGGGTTCGCTGGCTCACCCGCGCCGAAAGCGCCCTGCTGCCGTTCGTGAGCTACCGCGTCTTCGAGCCGTCGCAACGCGAGCAGGCGCTGGCCTGGGTGGGTGCGGGCGCGCGCGGCTGAGCGCGCCGCGCACGACGCCGGCAACCAACGATGCGGAATCGCCACGTGCGGTGCATCCAGCGGAGGAGGACCGAGATGAAGGCCGTTCGTTTCATCGCCCCCGGGCGACCCGCGGAAGTGGTGGACCTTCCGGTACCCGCACCTGGCCCGGGCCAGGTGTTGCTGCGCGTGGCCGGCGCCGGCGTCTGCCACTCCGACCTGCACATCCTCGAGCACGACTTCGGCTTCCAGGGGCCGTTCACGCTGGGCCACGAGAACGCGGGCCACGTGGCGGCGCTGGGCGAGGGCGTGCAGGGCTTCAAGGAGGGCGATGCGGTGGCGGTGTACGGCCCCTGGGGCTGTGGGCGCTGCCGCACCTGCCAGACATCGGCCGAGAACTACTGCGAGAACCACGCCGCGATCGTGTCCTTCGGCGGCGGGCTGGGCTCGGACGGCGGCATGGCCGAATACATGCTGGTGCCGTCGCCGCGGCTGCTGGTGCCTCTGGGCCCGCTGGACCCGGTGGCGGCGGCGCCGTTGAGCGATGCGGCGCTCACGCCCTATCACGCGATCCGCAAGGCCCTGCCGGAGCTCACGCCGGACACCTGCGCGGTGGTCATCGGAATCGGCGGACTGGGCCACATGGCGGTGCAGCTGCTGCAGGCGCTCAGCGCGTGCACGCTGATCGCCTGCGATGTCGACCAGGCCAAGCTGGCGCATGCGCGAGAGCTGGGCGTGCGGCATACGATCGACACCCGCGATGCGGAGAGCGCATTCGAGGCCATCCGTGCGATCACCGGCCCGCGTGGCGCGAAGGCGGTGTTCGACATCGTCGGCTCGCAGGCCACGGTCGATCTCGCCGCGCGCGTGGTCGGCCGCGACAGCCGAATCGCGATCATCGGCCTGGCCGGCGGCGTGCTGCGCTATGCGGCCAACAACCCGCCTTACGGATGCACCGTGGAGGTGCCGTACTGGGGCTCGCGAACCGAGCTGATGGAAGTCATCGCGCTGGCGCAGGAGGGCCGCATCCGTGCGCAGGTCGAGCGATTCCCGCTGGAGCAGGCGCCCCAGGTGTACCAGCGGCTGGCCGCGGGCGGCATCCGCGGCCGCGCCGTGCTGACGCCCTGACTCGGGTCAGCGCGCGGGCGCGGGCTCGGTCGCCTTCGCGGCGCGGGCTTCGCGCTTGCGGGCGTCCTTCTCGTCCTTCTGCTTCTTCTTGGCGATCTCGCGCTGACGCTTCTCGAAGGCGTAGTTCGGCTTGGGCATGCGATTCTCCGTCAGGGGGTGCGGCGCGTGCCACGCGCGCGAACGACCGGTGCGACCGCATCCGCCACGGGCTCGGCCGGCTTGATGTTCTTGAGCATCGGCGTGTTGCCGAGCACCTCCACGGTGCCGCCGGCCGCCCTGAATGCCGCCATGTGCGCGCTGATGTGCTCGCTGGTGATCTGCCGCGAGACATCGGCGCGGCGGTTGAACGGCGCGGACGCCGGCGTGCTGGTCTTCGTGCTCACAGTGCTCCTCCGAGCAGGGTGGATTCGATGCGGCTGCGGCCGTCGCGCTGGTAGTCCTCGCGCACTGCCTCGCAGTACGGGCCGCCCATGCGGAAGCGTCGGCAGACCTCGGGGCGTGCGTCGTAAATCGAGCAGCACATGCGCGCGGCGTCGATGGCCACGCACCAGCCCTCCTGGTCGCGCGCCATCACGCGCAGGCCTCCGAGCTCCGTGGTCAGGTGCTCGGCGATGCCGTCCTCGGGCTGCACGACCACGGTCAACCGGCAGCAGACTGCGTCGCAGCGCGCGCAGTCGGCAACGGGCTCGGCCAGGACGGCGCTCATGCGGCCACCCGTTCGCGGCGGAAGGAACGCGTGCGCATGCGGGCCTCGCCACTGGCCCGCAGGGGCACGAAGCCGTGTGCGGCCAGGGCGCGCGGCAGGTGCGCGCCCGGTCCGCGGCCGGGGTCGACCACCACGGCTTCCGCCTCGTCGTCGGCATAGCCCGCGATGGCATCGGCCAGCAACTCCGCCTGGCCGGGTTCGTACATCACGTCGCTTGCGATCACGAGGTCGAAACGCCCGAGCGTGGGGAGGTGTCGCGTCCAGTCCACGCGGCGGTAGTGCAGGGCCGGCAGTCCGTTGAGCGCGGCGTTGTATGCGAGGAAAGGCTCGGCGAGCGGATGCACGTCGGAGGCGACGACGTCAGCGCCGCGGCGCTGCAGCACCAGGCTCGCCAAGCCGATGCCGCAGCCGAGTTCGAGGATGCGCTTGCCGGCGACGTCGTGGTCGTGCATGGCGTGGGCAAGCTGCTCGCCTGAGGCCCAGAGCTGACCGAACAGGGGCCATTGCGCACTGGAAGTGCCGGCATCGGCGGCATGGCCGTCCGGATCGGCGAACTGCTGGCGATCGCTCAGAACGCGCAGCTTCCAGACGTCGCCGTGGACGGCGACTTCCTGGATGCGTGTGGAATAACCGGGAATGACGCTGCTCCCGAAGGGGCGTCCGCGAAAGGCGGGTGCGCGTGGAGAGAGCGAGACGGGCGGCCGGGGCCGGCGAAGCGCGCGTATGGAACCGAGACCCCATCCTACGCCGATCGGGCGCCGCGCGGGTCGTGGACATGGCGCCCGGCTGAACGACACCCGGCGGAATCGGCTCATGTCGCGGCCGTCCATGAAGCGTTTTCCGCTTGACGCCGGCGAGCCGCGCAGCGCAGCGTTGGGACGGTAGCCAGGGCGTCGGGGAGGGCGCGATGGACCGGATCGGGGTGGATTCCGCGGCGGAGCGGCCCTTCCTCGTGCCCTGCCGGCACGTGCCCTGGCACGCGCCCTTCGCCTGGCTCGCCGCGGGCTGGCGCGACCTGCGACAGGCGCCCGGGCTGAGCGCGGCCTTCGGCCTGGTGGTGGCGCTGGTGAGCCTGCTGGTCGCGGCCATGGGCTGGTGGCTGGGCCGCTTCGCGTTGCTGGCCGCGCTGCTGTCGGGCTTCGTATTCGTCGCGCCGCTGCTGGGGGCGGCGCTCTACGGCGTCAGTCGCGCGCTCGAACGCGGACACCCGCCCCGTGCCGCCGACTGCGTCGGGCGCGCGCGGCGCATCGCCGGGCAGGCCGCGGTATTCGGCATCGTGCAGATGATCGTGCTGCTGCTGTGGTCACGCGCCGGCATGGTGGTGAACGCGCTGGTGACTATCGAGGACGGCAGCCTGCGATCGCTGGTGGAATTCCTGGCGATAGGCTCGGCCATCGGCGCCGTCTTCGCCGCGCTCACCTTCGCGGCGAGCGCGTTCTCGCTGCCCATGGTGGCCGACCGCGACGTCGACATGGTCACGGCGCTGCTGTCGAGCGTGAACGCGGTGCTGCGCAACAAGCCCGCCTGCGCGGTATCGGCGGTTCTGATCGCGCTGCTGACGGCGCTGGGAATCGCGACCGCCTTCGTCGGCCTGGTGCTGGTGATGCCATGGCTGGCCTATGCGGCCTGGCACGGCTACCGCGCCATCCTCGATTCGGAAGGATGGCCGGCGCTGGACTGAGCGCCGGCCGCCGGCTCAGGGCGCCGGGTCGAGCGCGGGATAGTCGGTATAGCCCCTGGCTCCACCGCCGTAGAACGTGTCGCGGTCGGGCGTGTTGAGCGGCGCGTTCTCGCGCAGGCGGCGCACCAGGTCGGGGTTGGCGATGAAGGCGCGGCCGAAGGCCACGGCGTCGGCCCGACCCTCGCGCACCGCGGCTTCCGCCATGTCGCGGTCATAGCCGTTGTTTGCGATCCACGCGCCGCGGAACTTCGCGCGCAGGGCGGCATAGTCGAAGGGCAGGTTGTCCCGCGGCCCACCGGTGGCACCCTCGATGACGTGCACGAAGGCGATCCCGAGCGCGTCCAGGCGCTCGACCGCGCGTTCGAACAGCGCCTGCGGGTTGGAATCGTGCATGTCGTTCACCGGCGTGACGGGCGCCAGGCGCACGCCGGTGCGTTCCGGCCCGATCTCGCGCGCCACCGCCTCCACCACTTCGAAGAGAAGGCGCGTGCGGTTCTCGATGCTGCCGCCGTAGGCGTCGTCGCGCCGGTTGCTGCCGTCGCGCAGGAACTGGTCGATGAGATAGCCGTTGGCGCCGTGCACTTCCACGCCGTCGAAACCGGCATCGATCGCATTGCGCGCGGCCTGGCGGAACTCCTCGACGACGCCGGGGATCTCGTCGATGCCGAGCGCACGCGGTTCGGAGACGTCGACATAGCCTTCCGGCGCGAAGGTCTTGGTGGACGCGCGGATCGCGCTCGGAGCCACCGGCACTTCGCCGGGCGGCAGCAGCGAGACGTGCGAAACGCGGCCGACATGCCAGAGCTGCACCACGATGCGTCCGCCGCGGCGATGCACCTCGTCGGTGACGCGCCGCCAGCCCTCCACCTGCTCGCGCGTGTAGATGCCGGGGGTGGCGATGTAGCCCTGGGCCAGCGGCCCCACCTGCGTGGCCTCGCTGATGATCAGCCCCGCGCTGGCGCGCTGGCCGTAGTACTCGGCCGCGAGCGGCGACGGCACCAGGCCTTCGCCCGCGCGGCTGCGGGTCAGGGGCGCCATCACGATGCGGTTGGACAGCTCGAGGGCGCCGATGCGCACGGGGTCGAACAGGGAAGGCACGGCGGGAACGGGCGACGGAGATACGGCCATGGCGTCATCGCATGTCGGGGGAAGCACGAAGATGGGGGCGGCCGGGTTAGCCACAGCTCAAAGCGGCCGCGACGCAGTGTTGCGCGGGCATGCATGTGGGCGACACGGCGGCCGGCGGACGCCCGGCGCGCATGCCATGGTCGCTCGATAATGCGCGTTTTCCGCCCGTGCCCGCGCCATGTCCATCGTCCTGACCGACTTCGCCCGTCCACGCCTGTTCCCGCGCGAGCCGCGCCGCAACACCATCCAGGACATCACGCCCGCGCAGTTCGTCGAGCATCTCAACACGGTGCCGCCGCTGCGGGTGCTCGATGGCTATGCGCCGTTCTGCAAGCTGCACGTGCACCGCAACTGGACTTCCACCCGCTGCCTGGCCGTGCCGATCACCGAAGGCAACCGCCACCTGCTGCGCTCGGACTACGAGGCCCGCACTACCGACGAGCTGCCCGTACTGGTGCGCTGGTTCGAGGGGCTGGAGCCGCCCGTGGCGAACTTCCTTATCCCCATCCTCTACAGCCGCGCGCAGCTGGCCAGGGAGGGCACGGCGATCGATGCCGACTGGGGCGTGGTGGGTTGCATGTACACCATGGAGCCGGAGGAGACGCCGATGGCGCCGATCACCATGATGCGCAATGCGCTGGGCGTGGAGGAGGGCGGCTCGGGCGTGCCGATCGATCGCGAGGCCTATCGCCGCAGCGTGGAGTTCTGGCGCGGCCACGCCAACTGGCGCGGCTGAGGCGGTTCAACCCCGCGGTCGCGCGACGGGCAGCTGCCAGCCGCGCCGGATGGCGAGCACGCGCAGCGCGATGCAGGCCAGCGCGCCCGCCCCGGCCACGGGGGCGGGCGGCAGGTCGAGGGCGCGTCCGCACACCACCACCAGGGCGCCGAGCAGCGCGGCGACGGCGTAGAGCTCGCGCTGCAGCACGCCGGGAATCTGCATGACGAGCACGTCGCGCACGATGCCGCCGCCCACGCCGGTCAGCACGCCGAGCAGCACGGAACCCACCGGCCCGACCCCGTGGTCGAGCGCCTTGCCCGCACCGATCACGGCGAACAGGCCCAGGCCCACGGCATCGGTGAGCTGCACCGGGTTGCGCAGCCGCTCGATGGTTTCGTAGCGATAGAACGTGAGGAGCCCGGCGACGGCGGCGAGCGCGGGATAGCGCCAGTCCAGCAGGGCTGCGGGCGGGGTCGCGCCCAGCAGCGCATCGCGCAGGATGCCACCCGCGCTGGCGGCCGCGAAGGCGAGCACGAGCACGCCGAACAGATCCAGGCCGCGGCGCACGCCCGCCGTCGCCCCGCTGATGGCGAAGGCGAAGCTGCCGATGAAGTCGATCGCGGTGACGAAGCCGAATGACATGGGACGCGGCGCGGAGGGACGCGGCATGGTAGCGGCGCGGACACGGCGCGGCAGCCTTCAGCGACGGCCCGCGTGGAAGTAGACGCGCTCGGCCGCCCAGCGCAGGGGCGGGGAGTGCAGCAGCAGGTCGAAGGGCCAGTCGAACTGCAGGCGGTCGTAGGCCCAGCGCAGCGCCCGCTTGGTGCGGAAGCGCGGCGCGGCGTCGATGGCCGCCGGTTCCGGCGCGGGGCCGCCGTCGCGAAGATGCGCCGCGAGCGCCCGTCCCACGGCCCAGCCGTGCTCCCAGGCCGAATGGATCCCGCCGGCGGTCAGCGGCGAGACGATGCCGGCGGCGTCGCCGACCAGGATCGCTCCGTCACGGGCCATGTCGAACACCGGCCCGCTGCACGGAATGAGGCCGGCACGCGTATGCCCGGGTCGCAGGTGACGAGGCAGCCCGCCGGCCTGCCCGACGCGCAGCAGGAAGCCGTCGATGTCGGGCACGCGGGCGCGGGCGGGGTCGTGACGCAAGGCCAGCCCGGCCTGGATGCCGGCCGGGCTCTGCGCGATCCAGCCGATGTAGCCGGGCGCGTAACGCTTGCTGATGAAGCAGTGAAGCGCGTCGGGCTGCGCGATGCGGCGCGCCCCGGTGAAGGCGGAGCCGAGGCGCAGGTCGACGCCCTGGGCGCGCATCCGTTCGGCCAGCCAGCGCATCACGGCGGGCGTGTCGGTGGTGAGGAAGTAGTAGCCCGGCGCGGCGAGCGCGACCTGCGCGAGGCTGGGCGCGTACAGGCGCACCTGCTCGATGCGCCGGGTCATCGGCGCGGGCAGTTCGTTGAGCAGCGTTCGCTCGGCCGCCTCTGCGAAGTGGCGGCCGTCTGGCGCGTGCTCGGGGCGCGACCTGGGCTCGCGTGCCGCAGGCCGCGCGTGGTCCCCGGGCTTTCCAGCCGGAACGTCCCATGGGGGTCGAAGCTGCGCCGCTTCGTGAGCGATCGCGGGCGCTGCGCCGTCGGCGCACAGCAGTCGAACTTGCCGGCGGTGGCGACGCTGGCGCGGGCGAGCGCGGTCGGGCTGTCCAGGGGACATGCGCGCGGAATGCCGGGCTTCTTTGTGGGGCACTTCGCTGGTGACGTGGAGTTATCCCGACATCCGCCGTGGCGACAGTCCCTTCAGGCGTGTGCACGGCGCCGTGTTCCTTGCCGCTTTCGCGGCACGGAAGCTCTCGGGCTGTAGGCTCACCAGATGATGAGCGCGACGTTCAGTGCGAGCAGCCCGACAAGAAGAAAGGCGGCGGAGCGTTCGGCTTGGCGCGTGTTCACAGGTCTCCCCTCCAGCCCACCGTCCGGGCTGCAGGGCGATGCTCGGCAGGCACGGGTCAGCTCCGCGTGATTCCTGCGGGTACCGTTAAGCGACCGTTGCGGAAGCGGCGCCGTCAGCGTCGTATCGCGAACACGCCGTCGAGTTCGGGGCGCGCCTCGAAGCCGACGGTGGCCAGGCGTCGCGCCACCTCGCGCGGAACATCGCGGCCGCTGGTAAGCCGGTTGGGGCTGCCGGTGTAGTGGAAGAGGCGGCCACCGCGTCGCAGCACGCGCGCCAGTTGCGCGTAGAAGGCCTGCGAATACAGCTCGCCCGCGATGCCGAAGCGCGGCGGGTCGTGCAGGACCGCGTCGAACGAGCCGCTCGCCAGGCCCGCGATTTCCTTGGACACGTCGCCCTGCGATAGGCGGAGTCGCCCACCGGCTTCCGGCGCATCCGGATCGGGCGACCAGGGGTTGAGGCTGCGCAGCCACAGCACGTCGGGATTCTTCTCGAACGAGCGCACGCTGGCCGCGCCGGCCTCCAGGCAGCCGGCGGCGAAGTAGCCCAGGCCGCCGCAGGTATCGAGCACCGCCTTGCCACGCGGCTGCACCAGCGCCACCTTGCGCCGCGCATCCTCCAGCGGCGACGCCTTCGACGTGGGCAGCATCTTGATGCCGTCGATCTCGAAGGTGGGCACGCCCCATCCGGTCGGCACCAGCTTGATCAGCGAGCCGGCGTAGCGCGCGACCGGCGCGAAACCATCCCCGGTCCAGTAGTACAGCGTGCGGTCCTTCAGGCCCTCCGGGTAGGGATAGGCGACGCCGCGCCATTCCCAGGCCTCCGCGTGGAGGCGTGCGATGTCCGTGGAGCGTCCCAGATCCAGCGAACCTTCCCACGAGGCTTCGCGGCGATCGCGGGCGGTGCGCAGCGCGGCCGCATCGTGGTGCGTCAGCAGGGGGGCGGAGTAGCGGGGCACGGAGACGCCTCGTCGGGTTCGCGGCGCGGATGGTCGCATGCGCGGCGCGCGGCAGCGCGCCTCGTGCCCGGTGCTAGAGTCGGCGCCCCATCCGAGTTGCCACGCCATGAACGCGATCGCCCGTTTCTATCCCATCGGTGAGCCGGGCCGGCCCTGGGGCCCGGCGGAACGTGCCGCGTGGCGTGCCCGCCAGGTACGCCAGCGCAGCTATGCCGACGATGTCCTGCGCGCCGTGGACGCGCTGCGCGGGCAGCTGGACGTCGTCGAGTACGGGCGGCTGGACTATGGCGACGACGGCGTCTTCCCCCTGGTCGCGATCCGCAGCCGCAACTGGAGCGGCGACCGTCCGATCGCGCTCGTCACCGGCGGCGTGCACGGCTACGAAACCAGCGGCGTGCACGGCGCACTGCGTTTCGCGGCAGAGCACATGCACGACCATGCCGGGCGCATGGACGTGCTGGTGGCGCCCTGCGTGAGCCCCTGGGCCTACGAACGCATCCACCGCTGGAACCCCGATGCGGTGGACCCGAACCGTTCCTTCCGCGAGAACAGCCCCGCGCAGGAGTCGGCCGCGCTCATGGATCTGCTGGCGCCGCTGCGCGCGCGCGTGCTGGTGCACGTGGACCTGCACGAAACCACCGACACGGACGAGAGCGAGTTCCGGCCCGCGCTGGCGGCGCGCGACGGCAAGCCCTTCGAGCCCGGCGGCATTCCCGATGGCTTCTACGTCGTCGGCGACGCCGCCAATCCGCAGCCGGGTTTCCAGCAGGCCATCATCGAGGCGGTGTCGCGCGTCACCCACATCGCCCCGCCGGATGCGCAGGGCCAGATCATCGGCTCGCCGGTGGTCGCGCCCGGCGTCATCCACTACCCGGTGCGCGAACTCGGCCTCTGCGCCGGCATTACCGATGCGCGTTACGTGACCACGACCGAGGTCTATCCCGACAGCGCGGCCGCCACGCCCGAGCAGTGCGTGCAGGCCCAGGTGGCCGCGGTACGTGCGGCGCTGGATTACGCGTTGGCGCAGGGCTGAGGATCGGGCCCCGGCGCGGGCGGTGGCCGAGGCTGCCGGCGCGGCGGCCCACCCCGTCCACGCCATGCAGGCAGCTGGCAGGCGACAGTGGCCGCTCGCCGTGGAGAACGCCTGTGAGAAACCCCGTCGCCTGCGCCGCCTTCCTCTGGCTGCTCGCCGCATGCTCGGCACCGGACGACGGGCGCATGCAGGACACGGCGCCTTCGGCCGCCCCGGCGCGCGGGCAGGTGGCCGGCAACGGCCCCGCGGCGGCAGCGCAGGGGGACGGGGCCGCGGCCGACGCCCCCGCGGCGCCCGGCCCGGTGGCGGAGATGCGGGACGAACCGTTCGACGGCGCGACGATCCCCGCGCGCTTCCACGGCCTCTACGCGGCCCAGGGTGCCTGCGAAAGCAGCGGCGAGACCAGCCGGCTCCTCATCGCGGCCGACGCGGTGGGGTTCCACGAAAGCCGCGGACGCGTGCTGCGGGCGCGGGGTGAGGGCGATGCGCTGGTGGTAACGCTCGCCCTCGCCGGCGAGGGCGAAACCTGGGAGCGCGACTACCGCTTCGGCCTGGCGGACGGCGGGCAAGGGCTGGTCGATGCCGACAGCGGGCTCGTGCGGTTGCGCTGCGCGAAGGCGGGCTGAGCGGCAGCGGGGCGGCGGGGCATGCGCGCGCCGCGCCGTCGGTCAGGGAGTATCGTCGCCGGATGCCTGGACGGAGCCGCCCCCATGGCCACGCGAAAGACCGCCGACGATTTCCACCCCGAAGTCCTCCGCCTTTTCGACCGCTACGTGCACGGGCTGATCGACCGGCGCGAGTTCCTGTCCGGCGCGGCGCGCTTCGCCGTGGGTGCGACCACCGCCGCCGGCCTCCTGGCCGCACTGAGCCCGCGGTTCGCCGAAGCGCGCCAGGTGGCGCCCGACGATGCGCGGCTGGATGCGCGCTACGTCCGGTTCCCCTCGCCCAAGGGATACGGCACGGGTCGCGGGTATCTGGTGCGACCGGCGAAGGCCCGCGGCAGCCTGCCCGTGGTGCTGGTCGTGCACGAGAACCGCGGGCTCAATCCGCACATCGAGGACGTGACCCGACGGCTGGCGCTGGAGGGCTACATCGCCTTCGCACCCGATGCGCTGTTCCCGCTGGGCGGCTACCCGGGCGACGAGGACGAGGCCCGCGGCGCGTTCGCGAAACTCGACCAGGCCAAAACCCGTCAGGACTTCCTGGCCGCGGCGGACATGCTGGTGAAGATCCGGGGCGGGAATGGGCGCCTGGGCGTGATCGGCTTCTGCTACGGTGGCGGCATGGCCAATTTCCTTGCCGTGCAGCGTCGCGACGTGCTGGCCGCGGCGCCCTTCTACGGCAGCGCCCCGCCGGTGGAAGACGTGCCCAGGATCCGCGCCGAACTGCTGGTGGTGCTGGCGGCCAACGACGAGCGCATCAATGCCGGCTGGCCGGCGTATCGCGCGGCACTGGAGCGGGCGGGGGCGCGCTATGCGCTCTACCAGCCACCCGGCACGCAGCATGGCTTCCACAACGACACCACGCCCCGCTACGACGAGGCCGCCGCCCGCGAGGCCTGGAAGCGCGCGATGGCATTGTTCGACCGCGCGCTGCGCGGCGGGCGCACGGATGGTCGCGGCGGCTAACGCGGCGCGCGCCGACCCCGCGCGTCGCGACGACCCTCCCGCAGCCGCGTGTCGCGAACCGCTCCTCAGCGCGGCGGTTCTTCCTCGTCGTCGTCCGACACGTCGCGCGACGTTCCCGAATCGCTGCCTGCCATGGTGGCCCGGCCGCTGAGCTGCGAGGCGCTGCTGGAACTGGTGCGGCCGCGGACATCGTCGGACGTGCCGACCGCGCCATAGGCGCCGACGGCGCGGCTGCCGGCCGCCGCGGCCGCCGCCGCCCCTGCGGGCGCATTCGAGGTGGTGCCCACGCGGGCCGGGGGCGGCTCGTCGCCGGAGGTGGCGCAGGCGGTCAGCGCGAGGGCGAGCAGGGCAACGAGGGGCGGGAGGGCGTTCATCGGTCGTACTCCGTGGCTGCGGGCGCGTGGTGCGGCCGGCGGACGGGCCGCGCGCAGGGATCCGGTTCGATGCGGCATCCGGAAAGGGCGCCGTGCGCGGGTCGCAGGTCGCGCCGGCGATATCCGCCTTATGCGGCCGCCCCGGTGAGGGACGCGTGCGCGCCACCGGGCCGGGGCACCGGGAACGCGCCGTCCGCCTGAACCGTTGGCGCGCCGGCAGCCGTCCGGGACTTCCGGCCCAGGTCTACGGGCGGCGCGGCGCCGTATCCTCGACGGTCGTCACGCGCCACTCACGGCGCCGGGAGAACCGACTTGAAGAAGACCCTGCTCGCACTGGCCACCGGCGCCGCGCTCGCGCTCGCCGCCCCGCTGCATGCCGACGAGTCCGAGGGCTGCCTCGACGCCGCCTGCGACCTGCGCGCGCTCTACGCCGACGACAGCGGTGCCGGCTCCGGTGCCGCGACCGCCACCGCCATCGAAGCCAAGCGCCTGGGCCGCTGGGGCATCGACACCGACGGCATGGACACCCGCGTCAAGCCGGGCACCGACTTCTTCGGCTACGTCAACGGAACCTAGGCGAAGACCACGCCGATCCCGGCCGACCGCTCGAGCTACGGCGGCTTCGCCGTGCTGCGCGACCTGTCCGAAGCGCGCGTGCGCCAGCTGGTGGAGAGCTACCCGCCGGCCGACCCCGCCACCGGCGGCGACCAGGCCAAGATCTCCGCGCTCTACCGCGGCTTCATGGACGAGGCGGCGATCGAGAAGCTCGGCGCCAAGCCCTTGCAGCCCGCGCTCGACGCCATCCGCAAGGCGAAGTCGAAGGAGGACATCGCCGCGCTGATGGGCCGCTCCAATGCCGGTTTCGGCCGCAGCTTCTTCGGCATGGGCGTCTCCGACGACCAAAAGGATCCGGACCGCTACACGCTCTACATGAGCCAGTCCGGCCTGGGCCTGGGCGACCGCCAGATGTACCTGGACGAGAAGTTCGCGCCGCAGCGCGAGCGCTACCAGGCCTACATCGCGCAGATGCTCGGGCTGGCGGGCTGGCGGGCTGGCCGAAGCCGGCCGAGAACGCCGCCGCCATCCTCGCGCTGGAGACCAAGATCGCCGAAGCGCACTGGACCCGCGCCGAGAGCCGCAACCGCGACAGGACCTACAACCCCGTCGCCACCGCCGAGCTCGCGACGAAGGCCCCGGGCTTCCCGTGGGCGCGCTTCCTCGCCGAGGCGGGCGTGGAGTCGAGCCCGCGCGTCGTCCTGCGCCAAGACAGCGCATTTCCGAAGATGGCCGCGATCTTCGCCGCCGCCGACCTCGACACGCTGAAGGCCTGGCAGGCCTTCCACACCACCGACCAGGCCGCGCCGCTGCTGTCGAAGGCCTTCGTGGATGCCGAGTTCGAGTTCCGCTCGAAGTTCCTCTCCGGCCAGCCGGAGCAGCGCGAGCGCTGGAAGCGCGGCGTGGCCTTCGCCGAGGCCGCGATGGGCGAGGCCATCGGCCGCGACTACGTGCAGCTCTACTTCAAGCCCGATGCCAAGGCGAAGATGGACGCGCTGGTGGCCAACGTGAAGGCGGCCATGCGCACGCGCCTGAACGCGCTGGAGTGGATGGGCGCCGACACCCGCAAGGAAGCGCTGGCCAAGCTCGAGGGCTTCGGCCTGAAGATCGGCTATCCGGACAAGTGGCGTGACTACAGCGGCCTGAAGATCGTCGCCGGCGACGTGTTCGGCAATGCCGAGCGCGCCGCGAAGTTCGAGTGGGACTACGACCGCGCGCGCATCGGCCAGCCGGTCGACAAGGGCGAGTGGGGCATGACGCCGCAGACGGTCAATGCCTACTACTCGCCCGTGAAGAACGAGATCGTGTTCCCGGCCGCGATCCTGCAGCCGCCGTTCTTCGACCCCGACGCGGACCCGGCCGTGAACTACGGCGCGATCGGCGGCGTGATCGGCCACGAGATCATCCACGGCTTCGACGACCAGGGCCGCAAGAGCGACGGCGCCGGCCTGCTGCGCGACTGGTGGACGGCCGAGGACGCGGCGAAGTTCGAGGCGCAGGCCGCGAAGCTGGGCGCGCAGTACGAGAGCTACGAGTTCCCGCAGCTGCCCGGCATGCGCATCAACGGCCGCGTGGCGATGGGCGAGAACATCGGCGACCTCGGCGGCATCACGATCGCGCTGGAGGCCTACCGGCGTTCGCTGGGCGGCAAGCCCGCGCCGGTGCTCGACGGGTTCACCGGCGAGCAGCGCTTCTTCATGGGCTGGGCGCAGGTCTGGCGCACGCTGTGGCGTGACGACGCGCTCCGCCAGCAGCTGGTCAACGGCACGCACTCGCCGGGACAGATCCGCGCGTTCGCGCCGCTGCGCAACGTCGACGCCTGGTACGAGGCCTTCGGCGTGACCGAGAAGGACCCGCTGTACATCGCGCCGCAGGATCGCGTGCGCATCTGGTGATCGGCGCGGGCTCCGGCCCGCCATGCGACACGACGACGGCGGCCATGTGCCGCCGTCGTCTTCTCGGCGGCGTGCACGGGATAGCGTGAACAGGCCCTAGACTGCGCACCCGTTCCGGCGAGCGCCCGCGATGTCCACGTACCCGTCCTGCCCGGCCTGCGGCTCGGCCCATACCTACGAGGACGGCGCCGTGTTCGTCTGCCCCGACTGCGCACACGAATGGGCGGCGGGCGATGCGGCGGCCGAGGGCGTGGCGGTCGTTCGCGACTGCAACGGCAACGCACTCGCCGAGGGCGACAGCGTCGTCGTCATCAAGGACCTCAAGGTGCGTGGCAGCTCGATCCCGCTCAAGCAGGGCACGCTGATCCGCGGCATCCGCCTCGTCGAGGGCGATGCCGGGCACATCGAGGGCAACTCCGACCGCATCAAGGGCCTGGTGCTGAAGACCTGCTTCCTGCGCAAGGCCTGAGGTCCGGGACGCCGGCGTCGGCGCGCATCCACGGACGATCCTGCGAGGCGTACCAGGCGGCGATGTCCCGCTCCATGGCGGCGGTGAGCTCGTGACCCGCCTCGTGCAGCCGCAGTTCCCGCGCGATGCCGAGCCCGGTGAGCAGGTCGACGGCGCGCGTGGCCCAGTCCACCGGCAGCACCTCGTCATGCCGTCCGTGGACGACGAGCGCATGCAGTTCCGCCGGCATGCCGGCGTGCGGAAGCCGCGGTGCGAGTTCCGGCATGATCCGCCCGCCCGCCATCGCGAAGCCGGCAACCAGCCCGGGTCCCGTCAGCGCGGCCGCCGCCGCCAGCATGCCGCCCTGGCTGAAGCCCGCCAGCACCGTGCGCGCGGGCGGCACGTCGAAGCGCTCCTGGAGCCGTTGCACGAACTCGACCAGCCGCGCGCGGGCCTCCTCGGCCTCGTCTTCCACCACCTGCGGGCCGTCCTCGCTCAGCCCCTCGCGGAACCAGCCGAGGCGATCGCCGCTGATCGTGCGCTGGCCGCGCGGCATGGCCACCAGCGCGTCTTCCGGCAGGCGGTCGCCGAGTGCGGCGAGCTGCGTCTCGTCGCCGCCGACGCCGTGCAGGAGCACCGCCAGCGTGCGCGGCGCTTCGGGGCGCGGCTCGAGCGTCACGAAATCGAAGGCATAGGACTGCCCGCGTACGGGCTCGCCGGGTGTCCGCATCGCGCGTCTCGCATGGGCCGGGCATCCTGTGTAGCGCGCGGCGCGCCTGCAGGGGATCAAGGCGATCGTGCAGACTTGTGCGGTTTCCGCCGCGACGCCCGCCATGAAAGTCACCGAAGTGCGCCATCCCCTCGTCCAGCACAAGCTCGGCCTGATGCGCCGGGCCGGGCTGAGCACCAAGGAGTTCCGCGACCTCGCCTCCGAGGTGGCTACGCTGCTCACCTACGAGGCCACCGCCGACCTGCCCACCGAGGAGCACATCGAGCAGGGCTGGGCGGGCCCCGTGCGCGTGCGGCGCATCAAGGGCCGCAAGGTCACGCTGGTTCCCATCCTGCGCGCCGGCCTGGGCATGCTGCCTGGCGTGCTCGAGCTGGTGCCGGCCGCCAAGGTGAGCGTGGTGGGCCTGCAGCGCGACGAGGAGACGCTGGCGGCGGTGAGCTACTACGAGAAGCTGGTCGGCGGCATGGGCGACCGCATCGCGCTGGTGCTCGATCCCATGCTCGCCACCGGTGGCACGCTGGTGGCGACCGTCGACATGCTCAAGGCCGCCGGCGCGCGGCGCATCAAGGCCCTGTGCCTGGTGGCCGCGCCCGAGGGCCTGCGCGCGCTGGAGGCGGCGCATCCGGACGTGGAGGTCGTGGTGGCATCGGTGGACGAGCGCCTCAACGAGCAGGGCTACATCCTCCCGGGCCTGGGCGATGCGGGCGACCGCATCTTCGGCACGCGCCTGCGCTGAGCCACGGCGCTATCGTTTGAGCCAGTCTCCCCGAAAGGCGCCCCGCCATGCCGCGACCGATTGCCTTCACCGGCCTTGCCGTCCTCCTCGCCGGCGCGATCGCCGCGCATGCCGGCGCCGCCGAGCCGGCCAAGGCGCCTCCCGGCCCCGCCACCTTCGACGAGGCGCTGGCCAGCCGCCTGGGAGCGGACGCGAACGGCATGCGCCGCTACGTGCTCGTGGTGCTCAAGACCGGCCCGCGGCGGATGCCGGACGGCGAGGCGCGCAAGGCGATGTTCGCCGGCCATTTCGCCAACATGGAACGCCTGACCAAGGAGGGCAGGCGGGTGCTGGCCGGGCCGTTCGTCTCCGATCCGGCCGGCTGGCGCGGCCTGTTCGTGCTGGCCGTCGAGGATGTCGAGCAGGCGCGGCGGCTCACGGAGTCCGACCCGGTCATCCGCGAGGGCGAGATGGTGGCCGAGTACCACCCGTGGTACGGCTCCGCCGCCACGATGATGCTCCCGGAGATCCACGAGCGCCTGACGCCCGCACGCTGACCCGGCGCGCACACCGGCGCGTCACGGCGGCGCTGACAGGCTGCGCGCCACCGCGATCCGGGGGCTCCACTTGCTGTCCACCTTACTGCCGGTCATTGCCGGCCTGCTTCTCTTCGCGCTTGCGCTCGTGCTGTTCAGGGTCGGCCGCCGTCCGCATACCGTTCCATCGATCTGGAAACAGGGCAGCCTGCCGGCCCGGATCGGCCTGGTGGCATGGTGGGCGGCATTGCTGCTGGTGCTGACGGGCCTGGTGACGGCGGTGCGCGGCTAGGCCGGCCTCACGCGCGTTGAATAGTTCCTGCGCTACCAATGGAGCATCCCAACCGGCCGTGCCCCATGGAAACCAAGATCCTCGTCGTGGACGACAACGCGCGCGTACGTGAAATGCTGGCGGACCTGCTCGAGCTGGAAGGCCACACGGTGTTCCAGGCCGAGTCGGGCGAGGTCGCGCTGCGCATGATGCAGTCCGGCCTGCGGCCCAACCTGGTCGTTTCCGACCTGATGATGCCGGACGTGGACGGCTGGGGAATGCTGTCGGCCATGGACCAGATGGACGAGCGTCCGCGCGTCATCGTGTTCTCCTCGCTGGGCGACCTGGCCTCCATCGAGCGGCTGCAGGAGCGCTACGGCTGCACGGTGCTCAAGAAGCCCGAGCAGCTGCGCGAGGTGGTCGACGTGGCCGAGAGCCTGCTCACGCGCCCGAACTGAGTGCGGTTCCTCACGGCGCCTTGGATGCCTGCGACGCAAGCTGCGCGGTTCCACAGGTGGACAGGAGGACAGCATGGGCAGCAGCCGAGCCGATGACGCCCGCCGCGATGCCGAGCGCGCGGCCGATCGACAGCGCGCGATCCAGCGGGTGATCGACGAGAAGGATGCCCGGTCCGGCGGCGGCAGTGGCGAGGGCAAGTCGCCCGTGCAGGCCGGCGACCGCGAACAGCCCGAACGCATGCCCAAGCAGCACCTGGAAAAGCCGGGCAACGAGCACGAGCTGGAACTTCAACCCCGCTTCCTCGCGCCCGGCTACGTCGGCAGCGACAAGCTCAGGGACATGGTCGCCATCGTCACCGGCGGCGACTCGGGCATCGGGCGTGCCGTGGCCGTACTGTTCGCGCGCGAGGGCGCCGACGTGGCCGTGATGTACCTCGACGAGCACGAGGACGCCGAGGCCACGCGTCGCCACGTGGAAGCCGAGGGCCGCCGCTGCATCACCATCCCGGGCGACGTGAAGGACCCGGCCTTCTGCGAGCGCGCGGTGCGGCAGGTGGTGGACGAGTTCGGCCGGCTCGACATCCTGGTCAACAACGCCGCCTTCCAGCAGCACACCGATTCGCTGGAGGACGTGAGCGACGCGCTGCTCAAGGAGACGCTGGAAACCAACATCGGCGGCTACTTCCACATGGCGCGCGCGGCGCTGCCGCACATGAAGCGCGGCGCCTGCATCATCAACACCTCGTCCGAGACCGCCCGCTTCGGCAATGCGAAGCTGCTGGCCTACTCGGCGACCAAGGGCGCGATCGACGCGTTCACGATGTCGCTGGCCAGCAACCTGCTCGAGCGCGGCATCCGCGTGAATGCCGTGGCGCCCGGCCCGGTCTGGACGCCGCTCAACCCGGCCGACCGCCCGGCCGAGGAGGTCGCGCATTTCGGCGAGGACAGCGACATGGGGCGGCCCGCGCAGCCCGAGGAGGTCTCGCCGGCCTACGTCTTCCTCGCATCGCCGGTGACGGGCTCCTACGTCAACGGCGCCATCCTGCCGGTGATGGGTGGGCCGCGTGGCTGAACGCGCGTGGCCCGGGCGGTGCCCACGGCCGCGGTCCGCGCGGGTCCCGGAAAGGTGAAGGCCCGGCGGCGCATTGCGCGCCAGTTCCGGGCCTTCTTCGTCAGGGACTCGCTCCGGACCTCAGCCCTTCGCTTGGTTCCCTGGCGGCGCGAACATACCGCCGCGCGCGTTCGCGGGGCGTGACACCGGCCGTCAGCGGATCGGCTCGCCGAGCATGAGCTGGCGCACGAAGCGCACGCGTGGCGCGCCGTGCGAGAGCACCCTGTCGTGGTAGGCCTTCAGGTCGAAGCGCTCGCCCAGCCTGGCCTCCACCGCGCGACGCATGTCGAAGTGCTCGGCACTGCCTACGAAGTAGGTCGGCAGCTGCGCGCTGGTGAGCTGCGCGCGCACCCACTTGCCGGCGGCCTCGCGCTCCTGCTGGAAGGTGTCGTGCATCATCAGGTGCATGGCCTGCTCGCGCGTCCAGCCGTCCACGTGCACGCCCTGGTCGAGGATCGCGTTGGCGATGGTGCGCAGGTAGAACTTCAGCTGCACGAGCCGGAACAGCGGGTCGCCGTCGAGGTAGCCGGCGTCGGCCATCATGTCCTCGGTGTAGACCGCCCAGCCTTCGGCGAACAGCCCCGAACGCAGCACGCCGCGCAGGATCGACGGATGGCGCGCCGAATGCGCGCCCTCCAGGTAATGGCCCGGCATGGCTTCGTGGATGCTGAGCAGGTGGATCATCCGCGAGTTGTATTCGCGCAGGTACGAGTCGGTCTGCGCGTCGGTCCAGTCCTTGGGGATGGGCGAGATGGCGTAGTAGGTGTCGAGCCCCTTGTCGAGCGGGCCGGGCGAGTCGGCATAGGCCACGGCCACGCCCTGCTGGAACTCGGGCATCAGGATGATCCTGACCGGGTCCGGCGGCACGGTGACGAGGTACCTGGCCTTGACGAACGCGGTGGCCTGCTCGAGCGCGGCGCGCGCCTCGTCCACCACGCGGTCGCGGGCAGGGCGGTCGGCATAGGCCAGTTCCAGCGCGGCCTCGATGGCCTTCTGGCGCTGCCCGTCGCTGGGCTTTTCCGGCGTGGCCGGCGCGCCCCTGCGGCCGGCGAGCACCTGCCGCGCGATGCCGTACATCTCGTCGCGCACGCGCGCCAGTTCGGCGCGTGCGCGCTGCCCGATCTCCGCGCGCGAGAGCGAGGACATCAGCGCGAACTGCAGCTTCTGGTCGTAGAGCGCAGCGCCGATGCGCCACTCGCCCTTCGCATTCGGCACCAGCGTGCCGTCCAGCCATTTCTGGTGCTCGGCGACGGCCGTGCGCAGGTTGGCGACCGCGGCGTCGAGGCGCTGGCGGTCGGCGCCCTGGAGCTGGCCGGCATTGGGCAGGATGAACTGCTCGATCAGCTGGAGGATGCCGGCGTGCTGCTTCGCCACCGTCTCGGCATGGATCTTCGGCACGCGCGCGGGGTCGAGGTTCCCGCGCATCTGCGCGAACAGCTGCGGCAGCTTCTCCATGCGCGCGGTCGCCGACTTCAGGCGCTGCGGCATGGGCGCGAACTCGCGCGCCATCAGGTTGTAGATGGCGCCGCCGGCCAGGCCCGTATAGACCTGCGGGTCGCGTGCCCAGCCCTGGAACGTTTCCAGATGCCAGAGGTCCGAGCGCAGCTGGTTGCGCAGGATCAGCGCGTCGACCTGGTTCTCGCGCGACAGCGTCGAGGCGTCGAGGGCCTCGAGTTCCGCGAGCAGGGCGCGGCTGAAGTCGGCCTGGCGCTTGCGGCCGGCCTCGCCGAGGTCGTCGATGCGGTCGTCGAAACGGTGGTCGCCGAGCTGCGTGGCCGCGACCGGGTTCAACTGCATCCAGCCATCGAGCCAGCGCCGGGAAATGTCGGCAAAGCGCGCGTCGGCGCCGGCCTGTGGAGACTGCGCGGATGCGCCCGCCGGGGCGTCGGGCGCGGCCACGGTCTGGCAGCCGGCGAGGGCGAGGGCGAGCAGGGCGGTGGCGGGCATCAGGCGATGCATGGGCGGCTCCCGTGGAAAACGCCGAGCATACGGCGGCGGGCGCGCCACTGCCGGCATGGCGGCGCCGGCATCGCCTTCGCGCGGTCAGGGTGGAACGGACGACGCACGCCTCACCCGCGCGGTGCTATCCCGCCCTGCATGCACATCCCCGGGCGAGGCTTGCGCAATCTGCCACCGGCCACCCCATCCCGGGCGGCAGGCTGAGGCATGCGGCGGTTCGTGCAGGCTTTCGTGCCGGAGGCGCTACCCGCGATGCTCGGGCCGTCTGTCGTGGATGCGCTGGCGGCCGCGCCGGAGCGCTACAACATCGCCGTCCGCAAGCCGGCGGCGGTGATCCTCGACCGCGGCGAGGGGCTGGCGGTGGAGGACTTCGACTGGGGCCTGGTGCCCAGCTGGTCGAAACGTCCCGAAACCAAGTACACGACGGTGACCGCGCGGCTCGAGCGCGCGCCGTCGAGCCGCATCTACCGCCGTGCCTGGGAATCGCGACGCTGCGTGGTGCCGATGACGGGCTACTACAAGTGGGACCGCCAGGCGCGGCCGGCACGCCCCTACTTCATCCAGCCGCGCGACGGCGGCGTGCTGTTCGCCGCGGGGCTCTGGGATCGCTGGCCTGCCGACGCGCCGCAGCTGCACACCTTCACCGTGCTCACCGCCCCGAACGCCGCGATCCCGCCACCGCTGGTGGCCGATGGCCCCGTGTTCCTGCCTGCCGACGAGGTGCGCGCCTGGATCGCCGGGCCGCTGCTGCCCTCGCGCTTCCTCGCACGCATGCGCCAGCCCGGCCTGGAGGCCTATCCGGTCTCGCGCCGTATCCGCAGCCGGGATGTCGACGACTACACGCTGCTGGAGCCCGCCGACCCGCGCGAGGAGGCCGACGTGGCGATGCTGGACGAGGACGGGGCCTTGGACGAGGACGACTAGCGCGCGCGTGCATCGCCCACGGCCGGACGCGACGGGGCTTCGATGCGGCTACCGCGCCTCGCGCCCGAGTTCCATGCCGCCGGCCTGTCGATGCAGGGTGCGGATGCGGGCGCCCAGCTGGGCGAGGTTCGATTCCGAAGCCTCCAGCGCCTCGCGCTCACCGCGCGGCAGCCAGTCGCGCGCCCGTGCATGCAGGCGTGCGCTGGCGTCGCGCCACTGCGCCGCCAGGGCGACCGCGTCGCGCGCGAGCTGCTCGCGCTCGCGCTGCTGGGGAAGGCCATAACCCCCGGGCAGCAGCGCGGCGGGCCGGGTGAGCCGGTCGGCGATGCGCAGCGCTTCCAGTGCATCGCCACGCCCCGCGGGCGCGGCCTGCGCCTTCGCCAGACGTCGGCGCACCGCATCGCGCGCGCGCAGCTCGGCGCGCCGCAGGGCCGCGCCTTCGAGCACCAGCAGCGCCGCGGCCGCGCGCAGGTCGGCCTGCGCGATCCAGGGCGCGCGGTGCCGTGGTGGCATGTCGAGCCAAGCCTGCACGTCGCGTGCGGGCAGCGGCAGCGAGGCGCGCGCGGCCTCGAACATCGCCTGGTACTGGGTCGCCTGCGATTCGAAGTAGTGGCCGCGTGCCAGGGCCGAGCCGCGGTCGGCCAGCACCGAGGCATCGGCGACACCTGCGCGCTCCAGGCGCGCCACGAGGCCGGTGGGCGTCAGGCTGGCCAGACGCAGCGCGCCCAGCCGCGGCACGCCGTCGCGCAGCAGCCGCCAGGTTTCGGTGGCGCAGTTGTCGGTGACGAAGCGGTAGCGCCCGTCGTGGCTCCAGTGCACCTGCGCGGCCTGCTCGAGCAGGCCTTCGACCTCGTCCTTCGATAGCCGCAGCGGCACCGAGCGCAGTCCGCGCAGCTCCACCTTCGTGTACTCGTCGACCACCTGCGAGAGCGGCAGCACGAACAGCCGCGAGGGATACGAGCCCACCAGGCCGCGCCAGCCCGAGACCTGCACGTCGTCGACGAACGCGCGGAAGGACAGCACCCGATGATGCGTGAGGTCGAGGCGGCAGTCCGGCCCCGGCGCGCGGCCCGGCGCGCACACCACCAGGCGCAGCATGACGTGGCCCCAGCGGCTCATCACCGCCGCGGCCGGCTCGGCCAGCAGCACGTCCACGCCGGCGACGCGCGAGGCGTCGATCCCGACCAGCGGGGAGGCCTCGGCGGGCGCACTGTCGGCCTGCACGAACACCTGGCCCGGCGCGCAGTTGCGCGCTGGCGCCGTGGCCCCGAGGCGCGCTGCGAGATGGCGCGCGAGCGCCGGGCGGCGGCAGGCGTATTCGGGATCGAGCACGAAGTGCTCGAGGTTCACCGCGACGAACTCGCGCGGGTTCGTGGCCTCGTAGGGATCCGGCGAGCGGTCGCGGTACGTCGTGCGCGCCTTGCGGCCCACCAGGGCACTCCGCTGCCAACCGCCGAGGTCCAGCAGGCGCGAGTCGCGCGAGAAGCCACCGGCGGGGCTGCGGTCGAGCACATGGGCGAGCTCGTGCACCAGCGCCGCCGCGGCGGGATGGGGCGTGCCGTTGGAGGGCGTGGCGTCGAGCAGTGCCCGCCGCAGCAGCACCCGGCCGGGCAGCGTGCGGCCGTGCACGCCCGGCGGCAGGTCGTCGCGCCAGTGCAGCTCGATGCGCGGGCCCAGCGCCTCGTGCCATCGCGTGGGGAGCCGGGCGAGGACCTCGGACACGAGCGCATACGCGGCAGCGCGTTGCGGCTGCGTCAGCGTGCCTTCGTGATGGACGTCGACCGCATGTGCGCAGCGGGGCGCGAGCGCCAGCGCGAACGCCACTGCGGCGGTCGGCAGCAGCCGCACGGCCGGCGCGTGCCGTCAGCGCGCGAGGATGGCGCGCGCCAGTTCCATGTCGGACGCCTCGCGCGCTTGCGCGTGGCCCTCGCGCAGCGTGCGCAGGGCGGCCTCCAGGCGCGCGCCGCGCACGCGGCCCTGGCTGGCGACGAAGGCCGCGGCGTCGTCGCGGGCCTCGCGGACGATCTTGTCGTCGCCCGAGGTACTGCCGGAGGTGTTGGAGGCGCCGTTGGCCGTGGTGCCCCCCGTGGTGCCGGCGAAGCTGCTGCCGTGGGCGGGCGTGACCGAGGCGGCGGCGAAGGCGAGGGTGAGGAGCAGGGCGGTGCGCAGCATCGAGATCTCGCGTGGGCCAGGCGGGGCCGCCAAGGTTACCGGCAGCGCGCGCCGCGTCCGCTGAACCGGGGCCTCAATGGCGGCCTGCGGCATCCGGTGTGCCGTCGCGGGGGTCGAGCACGGCGAACTCGGGCAGTTCCGCGTCGTGCACGTGGCGCAGCGCCTCCAGCACCGGCGCGTCGAGCTTCTGCAGGTCGAGCACCACCTTGCCGTCGTGCACGTCGCGCACGGCGCTCATCGGCAGCACGAAGTCGCCCGCGTTCTGGATGTTGACGACCATCTCCGACCCGCGCACTTCGCGCACGCCGCCCACGCCCATCTCGCCGTCGGCCACGAAAACCATGTGGCCGGGCTGCACCTGCTCGCGCATGACGCTTCCTCGACGACGTTCCAGCATCCGATCATCGACGCCGGCCGTCCCGGCGGGGTGAAAGGCGGCCGCGAGCCGGCCGGGTAGCGCGGCGCCGCCCGACTCACGCGCCTGGCGCGCCGCCGAGGCCATCATGCATGCGGTCCAGGCGGTCCCTTCCCGATGCCATCCCACGTTCGACGCTCCCTCATCGCGCGCGCGGCGCGCCATCCCTCCGCCCTCCTGCTGGCGGCGCAGCTGCTGAGCCTGCTGCTGTATCCGCTGGTCGACGGCACGCCGTCCGGGCGCGTGCTGCTCGGTGCGGTGGCCGTGGTGGTCGTGCCGCTGGCGGTGTGGGTGGTCAGCCGGAGCGCGGCGGCCAACTGGATCGCCTGGACGCTGGCGACGCCGGCCATCCTGCTCTCGGCCGTATCCATCGCCAGCGACCGCCCGGAGCTGGTCGCGTGGGCCGCGCTGCTGGAGGCCGCGCTGTACTTCTATGCAGCCGGCAGCCTGATCGCCTACATGCTGGCCGATCACCGCGTCACCCGGGACGAGCTGTTCGCCACCGGCGCCACCTTCACCCTGCTGGCCTGGGGCTTTGCCTACGCGTACTTCGTCTGCCAGGCCTGGTACCCGGGCAGCTTTGCCGGCGCGGTCGAGCCGGAGCGGGCGCGAAGCTGGCTGGAGCTGCTGTTCCTGAGCTTCTCGACGCTCTCGGGCGTGGGCAATGGCGACATCCTGCCGCTGTCGGCCCCCGCGCGGGTGCTGGTCATGCTCGAACAGGCCGCGGGCATCGGCTACGTGGCGATCGTGGTTTCCCGCCTGATCGGCCTTTCGGTGACGCGCGGGGCACGGCCGGGCCGGTCTCCATGAATGGCCGGCATCCGGCGCTGCGGACGCCGTCCCAGTCCCGCGCGCGCGTCTGCGGTGCGGCAGGCGGGGGCGGATAACCTCGCCTCGATGCGCGTCGCCGTGTCGGCTGCGCACCGCGGCGAGGAGCCCCCCTGAATCCGTCCACCATCCGCGAGATCGACTCGGCCTTCCGCGGCGCCCTGCGCCTGCGGCTGGGCCTGCTCGGCATCGTGGTGCTGTCGGGCTTCGGGCTGCTGCGCTTCGCGGCGGGGCAGGACGCCATCGGCGCGATCGACCTGGGCTGGGCCCTGGCCTTCGTCGCAGCGCTCGCCTGGCGGCGGGTCCGCGGCGATTCGACCGCCGTTGGCATGTTCATGGCCGCGGTGAGCATGGCCTGCTCGCTGGCGCGCATCCACCTGCTGGGCGCCTCGGGCATCCCCTGGCTGTTCCCGATCATCCTCGGCACCTTCGCGGTGACCGCGCCGCGGCCGGCCTCGGTAATCGCCGGTACGGGCGTGGCCTACGCGTCGATCCTGCTGTTCGCCGGCGCCGACCGGGAAACGGCGGCTTCGGCGTCGATCTCGCTGGTGCTCACCTTCATGGTCGCCCGGGTGACCACGACCCATGTCGAATCGCTGCGCCTGCGCCTCGAAGGGCTTGCCAGCCGCGATCCGCTCACCGGCGCGGGCAACCGGCGGGGCCTCGACGAAGCGCTGCTTCCCCTGCTGGCGGCCGATGCCGGCGAGTCGGCGGTCGCGTTGATGGACCTGGACCACTTCAAGGTCGTCAACGACCGCCACGGCCATGCGACGGGAGACCGCGTGCTGGTGGAGTTCGCGGCGCTGGTGCGCCGGCTGACGCGTCCACAGGACCGCCTCTTCCGTTACGGCGGCGAGGAATTCGTGCTGGTCATGCCGGCCACCAGCGAGCAGGAGGCGCGCGATGTGGCCGAACGGCTCGGCCGCGCCGTGCGCGAAACGATCCGGGTGCGGCATTCGCCGGTGACCGTGTCCATCGGCGTGGCGCTCGCGCGCAGCGGCGAGGCGGTGGCCACGCTGCTGGGGCGTGCGGACGAGGCGCTCTACGCGGCCAAGAGCGGCGGGCGCGACCGTGTGGTGATGGCCTGAGCGCGCATCAGCCCCAGAGCGGCGCGGCCCGGGCGATGCAGCGCCGGTAGCGCGCGTCCACGCGGGTGGCGAACCACTCGGTGGTGAGGCGCCGGCTGATCTTCGGGCTCTGCAGGCGGATGTGCGGGACATGCGCGCGCTCCAGCGCCCTGCCGCCGATGCGCTCGGCCATGGCATAGACGCGCTCGTACAGGTCCGTCCGCTCGAAACGCTGGCTGTCGGCCCGTTCCAGTGCGCGGCGGATCGCGCCATGGCTCATGTCGATCTGCGTGGAGATCGCGCGCGCGGCTGCCTCGGTGGCCCCGACGGCATCGCTGCCGTGCACGATCAGGTCGCCGTCGAGGTCGAGCGGAATCCCCGACGCGATCGACAGGGCGCGCTGGAAGGCCGCGTTGCGGCTGGCGTACCAGCCGGCATTGAAGTCGGCGAAGCGGTAGAGCATGCGCTCGTAGGACGCCGGGTAGCCCAGCAGGTGGGCGATGCCGAAGTACATGCCGCCCCGGCGGGTGAAGACCTCGCGCCGGATCGAGCCGTCGGGCACGTAGGGATAGGGCCGGTCGCGCGCGTGCGCCTCGGCGAAGGCGATGCTGACCTGCATGGGGCCGCCGGTGCGGACGGGGTTGGAGTCGCCCAGCAGGCGTCGTCCCAGCGGCACGGAATCGACCAGCTCCTCGAACATCTCGCTGAGCTCGCGCTCGGTGCGCGCCGAGGCCAGGCGCTGCTCCCAGGTGCGTCCGTCCGGCGAATCGAGCTTGAGCGCGCCGCGCACCACCAGGCTCGGCACGCCTACGCGCGCGGCGCGCTTTTCGATCTCGGCGACCGCGATGCGGCCGAGGCCGGGCACGGGCGGGTCCGGGTTGAAGGTCGATTCCTGTTCGGTGACCGCGAGCACCGCGCAGATGTTCTCCTTCGAGGGCTCGATCTCCAGCGCGGCGAAGGCGGCGTAGATGTCGGTGGCCCAGCCGGCGCGGTCCGGAATGGCCACGGGCAGCAGGCGGACGATGCGCGCACGCACCGTGGCCGGATCCGGCGGGGGCGGGCGGTCGTCGCGGCAGGCCGCCAGCGCGAGGACCATGAGGACGGCTGCGACGACGGGGCGCAGGGAACGAAGGGCAGGCATCATGCGCGCCAAGATAACCGGCGGATGCACCATGGCGCGCAGGCTGCGCGCACGCGCGACCGGGCCGTTACGCGGGGACCTCCGGAGCGGGCGGCAGCGGGCGACGCCCGCGCCGGGCCGGCGTGGCTTCGATCATCGCGACGATGCTGTGCGCGAGCTCCTTTTCGGCCATCACCGTCGCGTCGGCCCCGTGTGCGATCAGGTGGGCCGCGCCTTCATCGCTGTGCGTGCGCGCGATGATCGTGATCGCGGGCGCCTCGGCCCGCAGGCTGTCGACCACGGCCCCGGCCTCGAGCGTCATCGGCAACGCGACGATCGCGAAGCCGGCGGCGGCCGCGCGCGCCTCCTGCAGTGTCCTCGCGTCGGCGCCATTTCCCATCACGGCGAAGTGGCCGTCGCGCCGCGCCTCGTCGATCCGGTGCGCGTCGGCGTCCACCACCACCGTGGTCATGGTCGCGCCGAGCAACCGGGCGAGTTCGCGCCCCACGCGCCCGTAGCCCACGACCAGCACGTGCCCCGACGTGCCGTCGGGGACAGGCGCCAGGGCGTCCGCGGCGGCGCGCGCGCGGCGTTCGTGCCTTGCCTTGCGGCGGTCCAGGAGGGTGAACAGGAACGGGTTGACCACGATCGAGACGATCGCGCCGGCGAGGATGAGGTCCTGGCCTTCCCGTGGCAGGACGCCAAGCTGCAGCCCGAGCGTGGCCAGGATGAAGGAGAACTCGCCGATCTGCGCAAGGCTCGCGGCGATGAGCAGCGCGGTGCTGGTGTCGCGGCCGAAGGCCCGGACGATGGCGAAAGCGGCGATCGACTTGCCGAGAATGATGATCAGCGCCGTCAGGAGCACCTCGCCGGGCCGCTCGAGCAGGATCGCCGGATCCAGCAGCATGCCCACGGAGACGAAGAAGAGAACGGCGAAGGCATCGCGCAGCGGGAGCGTTTCGTTGGCGGCCTCGTGGCTGAATTCCGATTCGTTGAGCACCACGCCCGCGAAGAAGGCGCCCAGGGCGAAGGAGACGCCGAACAGGCTGGCGGAGCCGAACGCCACGCCGAGCGCGATGGCGAGGACGCACAGCGTGAACAGCTCGCGATTGCCCGTGCGCACGACACGCGCGAGTAGCCAGGGAATCACGCGCCGTCCGACCACGAGCATGAACGCGACGAATCCTCCGACCTTGGCGCAGGTGAGCGCCAGCGCCTGCCAGAGCGGCATGCGCGCATGGTCGGTTGCGTCGCCCGCCAGGACCGGCAGCAGTACCAGCGCCAGCACCATCGCGATGTCCTCGACGATGAGCCAGCCGACGGCGATCTGCCCCCGGGTGGTGTCGACGAGGTGGCGTTCCTCCAGCGCGCGCAGCAGCACCACGGTGCTCGCGACCGAGAGCGCCAGGCCGAACACGACGCCGGCCACGTGGGACCAGCCCAGCCATCGGGCCAGCGCCCAGCCCATCGCGGTCGCCACGGCGATCTGGACCGCTGCACCCGGCACCGCGATGCGCCGGACCTTCATCAGGTCGGCCAGGGAGAAGTGCAGCCCCACGCCGAACATCAGCAGGATCACGCCGATCTCGGCAAGCTGCGGCGCGAGTTCGGCATCGCCCACGAATCCGGGCGTGAACGGGCCGATGGCGACGCCGGCCAGCAGGTAGCCCAGCAGCGGTGGCAGCCGCAGGCGCTGCGCGAGTGCGCCGAACACGAAGGCCAGCACGATGCCGCCGACGAGCAGGGTAATGAGCGAGGTGTGGTGCACGCAGGGACCTCCGGAAGGCAGCGGCCGGCGCTGGCGAGCCGCGTTGCGATTATGGAGGCGCCGCCGCGCGCGCCAGTGGGCCGCAGCGTTGCGTTGCCGCGGCAGCGACGCAGGTGGCGCGGCGCCTGGCGCACGGCCCGCCGCGGGGAACGTGAGTCATCGCCACGTGCAGGCGCGCGGTAGCGCCGGTGCGGTCGCGTCGCCATGCACCGCGGCCGTGCAGGCGTCCTGGTGGCGCATCGGGTGGCTGCCCATGCATCGGCAGCGCATCGGCAAGGCGGCGATGGACACAGCCCCACGCGAACGGCGACCCGCGCTGTCCGTACGCGGCGCAGCCGGCCGACACGCGGTTCAGATGGCCGCCGCTAAGCTGGCCGCGCGATACGGAGGGCATCCCATGGCGACCGGATGGGCTGGAGACGGGGCGGTACAGGACCAGATCGACGCCACCGTCGACGATGCGATCAGGCGTGCACGCGCGCGCCTGCCGAGCGGGCCGGGGCGCTCGCGCTGCGAGGAATGCGATGCGCCGATTCCCGAGGCACGGCGCCGCGCGGTGCCGGGCGTGCGCCTGTGCGTGGCCTGCCAGGAGCTGCGCGACGCTGAGGAGGCCGCGTTCACCGGCTACAACCGCCGCGGCAGCAAGGACAGCCAGCTGCGCTGATGCACGCCTCCGCGCTCAGATCAGCGGCCCGCCGTTGATGAGCGTGTCGAGGCGATCCAGCAGCGGCGACTGGCTTTCGAGGATCTTCGCGCGCGCCTGGTCGAGGTCGAACCAGGCGGCGCGGTCGACCTCCGGGAACTGGCTGAAGCGCCCGCTTCGCGGCGGCCATTCCATGCGGAAGGAGTTGCTGTAGAGGCGGTCGGGGTCGAAGTCGCCTTCCATCGCGAAGGCCTCGACCCATTTGCCGCCCTTCTGCCGCAACCGGCCGAGCGGCTGCAACGCGCCCGAAGCCGGCGCGCCGAGTTCCTCCTCGAATTCGCGCCGCGCGGCCTGCTCGGGCGTCTCACCGCCTTCGATGCGGCCCTTGGGGATGCACCATGCGCCGGCATCGCGGGAATGCCAGAACGGACCGCCCGGATGCGCGAGGAGCACGCGCAATCCGTCCGGGTCCCGTCGATAGAGCAGGATGCCCGCGCTCTGTTCGGCCATGGCCATCCACGCTGCGAAATCGGCGGAACGATGCCGCAGCGGGCGCGCATCGCCCGTGAAATCAGGCGCTGTGGACGTCGCTCCCGCCGCGATCGCGGGCGAGCTCCGCGCGCTCGGCTTCGAGGTAGGCGAGGTAGTCGTCCAGCGACTTGCCGGCGGCCGCGCCTTCCTCCGTCGCGCGTGCGCGCAGTGTCTCGGAGGTGTCCACGCGCACGGCGTGGCCCGCGCCCGACAGCAGGGTGGCGGTGTGCCGGAGCATGGCGATGGCCAGGCCCGCGCTCTCGGTGGCGGCGACCACGCGGCCCTGGAGCACCACCACCCATTCCTCGTCGCGCAGCGCGATGCCCACCATCACGCGGTCGGTGGCGTCGAGCAGGTGCGCATGGGCGGGCATGGAGCGGGCGGCGCCGTCGCCGGCGGACGTGCGCGCGGGCTTCTTCGGATGGCGGCGGGACTTGGAAACGGGCATGGGGACGATTCCGGTTCGGGTTCAGTCGGCCACGCGCGGGCGGTGCGCGAGCCAGCGGTCGAGCGCGGCCGCGAAGGCCTGGCGGTCGCGGGCATGCAGCGCCGGCGGGCCGCCGGTCTGCACGCCGGCACCGCGAAGCTCGTCCATGAAGTCACGGATGGACAGGCGCTCGCGGATGCTGTCGCGCGTATAGCGCTCGCCACGCGGATGCAGCGCGTCGGCGCCACGCTCGATCGCCAGCGCCGCGAGCGGGATGTCCTGCGTGACCACGAGGTCGCCCGCGGCGAGCCGCTCGACGATGGCCTGGTCGGCGACGTCGAAGCCGCCCGGTACCTGCAGCGAACGCAGCCACTTCGAGGCGGGGAGGCGTATCCACTGGTTGGCGACGAACGTGGTGTGGATGCGTGCGCGCTCGGCCGCGCGGACGAGGATGTCGCGGATCACGCCGGGGCAGGCATCGGCGTCGATCCAGATGCGCGGTGCGTGGACCTCGCTCCCGCTCACAGCCTGCGCACCCGGAACCGGCGGCCCTTGATGCGCCCGGCCTGCAGCCGCTCGAGCGCCCTGGTCGCCAGGCCTGCGCGCACCGCGACGTAGGTGCGGGTGGGAAAGATGTCGATCCTGCCAATGGCCTCGCCGGGCAGGCCGGCCTCGCCGGTGAGCGCGCCGAGCACGTCGCCGGGGCGCAGCTTGTCCGACCGGCCGGCGTCGATGCGCAGGGTGGCCATCGCCGCGCGCGGGGCCAGGCCGGGGCGCAGCTGCACCTCCGGCGCACGCCTGGCCGCGGGCAGGGTGCCGAGCCGTTCCTCCAGCGCCCGCAGGCGGCCGGCCTCGCGCGAGGACACCAGCGTGGCCGCGCGCCCGGCCCGGCCCGCGCGGCCCGTGCGTCCCACGCGATGGATATAGGTGTCGGCATCGGACGGCACGTCGTAGTTGACCACCAGCGCGACGTCCTCCACGTCGAGCCCGCGCGCGGCGACGTCGCTGGCCACCAGCACCGTGCAGCTGCGGTTGGCGAAGCGCACCAGCACCTCCTCGCGGTCGCGCTGTTCCATGTCGCCATGCAGCGCCAGCGCGGAGAAACCCAGGTGCGCGAGCGAGCCGGCGACCTCGTCCACGTCGCGGCGCATGTTGCAGAAGACCACGGCGCTGCCTTCGCCCTGTTCCAGCAGCAGCCCGGCCAGGGCGGCGAGCTTGCGCTCGGGTTCGGCGGCGATGAAGCGCTGCTCGATGTCGGGAGCCTGCGCCGCGTCGTCGACGCGGATCTCCACCGGCTCGGACATGGCCGCGCGGGCCATCTCGCGGATGGGCTCGGGGTAGGTGGCGGAGAACAGCAGCGTGCGCCGCTGTCGCGGCGTCGCGGCGAGGATGGCGCGGAGCGGTTCCTCGAAGCCCATGTCGAGCATGCGGTCGGCTTCGTCGAGCACGACCGTGGACGCGCCGGAGAGATCCAGCGCGCCCTTCTCGACGAGTTCCAGAACCCGCCCCGGCGTGCCGACCACGACATGGGGCGGGTGCACCAGCGAGGCCAGGTGCGGCGCCAGCGGCACGCCGCCGGTGAGCGTGAGCAGTTTGACGTTCGGCAGGCCGGTGGCCAGCCGGCGCAGCGTGCGCGCGACCTGCTCGGCCAGCTCGCGCGTGGGGCACAGCACCAGCGCCTGCACGCCGCTGCGCGAACTGTCCAGGGCGTGCAGCAGGGCCAAGCCGAAGGCGACCGTCTTGCCGCTGCCCGTGGGCGCCTGCACCAGCGCGTCGCGGCCCTCGAGCATGGGCGGCAGCGCGCGTGCCTGCACGGGCGTCATGCGCACGTGGCCGGCGGCATCGAGGCCCTGGAACAGCGCGGGCGCGAGGGGAAGATCGGTGAATTCGACGGCGTCGGTCATGCGCCATTCTACGCGGCGCCACCACGGCGCCCGCCGGTGGCGATCAGCCGTCGAGGCTGTTGCCGTGGTCGCGGGAGGACCGGTTGGCGTCGTCGATGCCGGCCGACGCGCGCTCGCCCCCGCTGGTGCCCGCCATCTGGCCCCGGTTCATCGGCGAGTCGGCGCCCGCCGAAAGATCGCTGCCCGGCGAGTAGTTGTTGAGGCCGGTGGTCCCGCTGCCGATGCGGCTCACGCCCTGCGGCGTCGACGTGCCCGGGCCGCCGGCGAACGTGGCGTCGCCGCCTTCCGCGCCGTTTCGTGCGTCGCGCTCGCGGGCACGCTCCTTGAGCGCCTGGCCTTCGGGGCCGGCCTCGATGCCGGTGTCCAGGCTGCCGATAAGCCCGGCGCCGGTATGGCCGGAGGTCTCGCGGCCGGGATGCGGATGCGGGTTGGTGCTCATCGGGGCGTCCTCATGGGAATCGCCCCGATGCTGGCGCGGCGCCGGTGAGCATGCGGTCGATGCGCGGGCGCGGCGTTCAGTGTCCGCGCGGCGCCTGCCGTTCCATGTCCAGCCGCTGGAGGATGCTGCCGTGAACGCCCGCGCCGATCATGACGGGGCGGTGGAGGTTGCCGGCTTCGATCGGCGCATCCGGGGCCTCCTCCATCTGCAGCAGCTGCGTCAACGCTCCCGTCATGCCGTGGGTGACGGTCTGCGAGAGGCGCTCGGCGATCACCGCGGCGGTGGCCGACATGCCCACCGTGACCTCGTCCTGCGGCGCCTCGACCACGCCCACGATCGCCTCGACCACTTCCTCCGCGTCGGTGATCGGGAACGGCTGCAGCGTGTGTCCGGTGTAGTTGGCCGCATGGTCGAAGAAGGGCGTGTCCGCCGCCATCGGCAGCACGGCGCAGACGCGTATCTCGGGCTGGTCCTGCGCGGCCAGTTCCTGTCGCAGCGCATCGCACAGGCCGATGACGCCGTACTTGGTCGCGCAGTAGGACGCGTAGTAGGGCGCCGGCGTGCGCCCCAGCATGGACGCGATGTTGACGAGCGTGCCCGACCCGCGCTCGCGGAAGTGGCGAAGTGCAACGTGGCTTCCGGCCACGGCGCCGCCCAGGTTGGTCTGCACCACCCGCATGTGGTCCTCGAGCGGTATCGCGTCGAAGGGGCCCAGGGCGGCGACGCCCGCGTTGTTGATCCATACGTCGAAGCGGTTGAACTTCGCGATCGCGGCACGCGCGATCTTCTCCACGGCGTTGGGGTCGCCGACGTCGGCGGTCACCGCGATGGCGTTGCCGCATTCGGCGGCCAGCGAGTCGAGCAGGTGCCCGCGGCGCGCGGCGAGCACGAGGTTGTAGCCCAGTTGCGAAAGGCGCAGCGCCACGCCGCGGCCGAAGCCGCTGGATGCGCCGGTGATGACGACGGTACGGGCGAGCATGGAGGCTCCTGGCGGATCGGTCGCCGTCATCCTGGGCGACGGCGCGTGGGCGCGGCGTGGCGGCGCTCAGTGGGGACGGCGCGTGGGCGCGTCCTGGTCGTCGCGCGTCCACCAGGAACCCACGCCGGTGCCGCCAGCGAACGGATCGGGCACGCCGGTGGCGCGGAGCGCATGCGCTGCGCGGGGCATGTCGCCGGCCCGCGCGCGCCTGTCGGCCGGCACGCCGGCGGCGCGACCGGACAGCCGCTCGAACTCCAGCACGTCGTGCGAGCAGAAGACTTCCACTTCGCCGGCATGGGTGCGTCGCAACTCGCGCAGGCGCTCCTGGTTGCGCAGGCGCAGCGGGCGGTCCTTCTCCATCATCCACTGGTAGAAGCGCAGGCCCGGCGTGCAGTGGGGGCGGAGCGGATCCATCTCGGCGTGGTGGAAGTACGCGTCGCCGGCCAGCAGGCGCCAACGCCCTTCGGCGCGGATCGCCACGCCGGCATGGCCGTGGGTGTGCCCGCCCAGGGGCACGAGCAGGATGTCCGCCTCCATGCCCTCCAGCCCACGTACGCAGTCGAAGCCCATCCAGCGCTCGCCCGACGCGCCGGCATAGGTGTGCCAGCGGCCTCGCGAGGACCACTGCTGGGGACGGAAGCGCTGGCGGTCGAGCCAGGTCTTCTGCAGCTCGGCATGCTCGCGCTCGCGGGCGAGCAGGTGCACCCGGGCGCGCGGGAAGTCGTCCAGGCCGCCCGCGTGGTCGAAGTCCAGGTGGGTGAGGACGATGTCGGTGACGTCGTCGGCCGAAAAGCCCATGCGCTCGATCTGGCGCACCGCGGTCATCTCCTCGCGGAACTCGGGGCTGACCAGGCCGAGGAAGAACGGGCTGAGGCGACCGCGGGGATCGCGCACGTCCTGCAGGCCCAGGCCCGTATCGATGAGCACGAGGCCGCGTCGCGTCTCGATCAGCAGGCAGTGGCAGGCCAGTCGGCCGCGCTCGAGGATCGACGGCGTGAAGCCGTCCATCAGCCGCCCGCCGAGCGGGCAGGTCGAAATGCAGTTCAGGTGGTGGATCCGCATGGCTCCTCCCTAGTCCGGCGAGTCATGCCAGTGCAGGGGTCGTGGCGCAGTGACAGCGGCGGTCAGGCCAGCGCCTTCGGCAGCACGTCCAGGCAGTCGGCCTCGAGCTTGAGCGAGGCGATCGCGTCCGCCCGCGTCACGCCGCGGGTCAGGATGGCGACCGGGAGCCCGGCCTCGTGCGCCATCCGCGCGAAGCGGAAGCCGGAGTAGACGACCAGCGAGGAGCCGACGACGAGCAGGCCGTCGCTGGCCGCGAGAGCCTCCTGCGCACGCTCGACCCGCTCGCGCGGAACCGTCTCGCCGAAGAAGACGACATCGGGCTTGAGCATGCCGCCGCAGGCGGGGCAGGGCGGAACGCGGAAGGCGTCGAAGTCCGCGTCGGTGAGGTCGGCGTCGCCATCGGGGCCGGCGATGGCGTCGAGCCCGCGCCAGGCCGGGTTGTCGCGCCACATCCTTTCCTGCACGGCATCGCGGGGCAGGCGATGCGCGCAGTCGAGGCAGCGCACCGCGTCGAGGCGGCCGTGCAGGTCCAGCACGCGCCGGCTGCCGGCTTTCTGGTGCAGCGCGTCGACGTTCTGGGTGAGCAGGATCGAGAGCATGCCGCCGGTGTGCTCCCAGGTGGCCAGGGCCTCGTGGGCCGCGTTGGGACGCGCGCAGCGGAATCGCGGCCAGCCGACGAAGGCGCGGGCCCAGTAGCGCGCGCGGGCGGCCGGATCCTTCACGAAGACCTGGTAGGTCACGGGTGCCGGACGCTTCCACGCGCCCGTGGCGTCGCGGTAATCGGGAATGCCGGAGCCCGTGCTGATGCCCGCACCGGTGAGCACGAAGACGCGCCGCCGCCGCGCCAGCCACTCGCGCAGGGAGTCCGCGGCGTTGGCGGGGCGGGTGCAGGGCATGGGGACGTGATGCATGGCGTATCGAGCCTAGCCTGCGACGCGCCGCGGCCGGAAGGCGCGGCACAGCGCCCGCGCCGGAGCTGAAGCCGGCAAGCCCGTGTCGCGTGGAGGTCGCGAGCCGCCGGTGCGCCGGCGACGGCCAAAGCCCGTGCGCCACGCCGGGGCCCGCGCCGGTAGGCCTCAGTCGTAGCGCATCCGCCGCGACATTCCGCCGTCGACCACGAACTCGGCCCCCGTCGTGAAACCCGCGGCGGGCGACAGCAGATGCACCGCGAGCGCGCCGATGTCCTCGGGCGTGCCGACGCGGCCTGCCGGATGCTGGGCCGCGTCCTTGCGCGAGAGGGTCGGACGGCGACGCGAGGCGGGCTTGCGCCATGCGTCCGTGGGCACCCATCCGGGGCTGATGCAGTTGACGCGCACGTCGGGCCCGAGGCTCACCGCGAGCGCATGCGTCAGCGCCACCACGCCGCCCTTGACCGCGGCATAGGCCTCGGTACCGGGCTCGGACTGGTGGGCGCGCGTGGACGCGATGTTGACGATGGCGCCGCGGGCTTCGCGCAGCGCGGCTGCGGCCTGCCGCGTGCAGAGAAAGACGCTGGTCAGGCCGGTGGCGAGGTGCCGGTTCCATTCGGCCAGCGCCAGCGTCTCCACCGGCCCCGTTCCCGGATCGGCGATGGCCGCGTTGTTCACGAGGCCGTCGATGCGTCCGTAGGCCTTCAATGCCGAGTCGACGAAACGCCGGACCGAGGCCTCCTTCGCCACGTCGGTGCGCACGAACATCGCGGCGGCGCCGGCGTCCCAGTCGTCGAGGCAGGCGTGGCCGGCATCCTCGTCGCTGTCGCCCACCACCACCGCGCCGCCGGCCCGGAGCACCGCCTGGGCGATGCCACGGCCGATTCCCTGCGCGCCGCCGGTGACGAGCACCACGCGTCCGGCGAGCGGTTGCGCCGGATGCGGCTCGACCGGCGGAACCAGCGCCATCGCCCGCGTCTTTTGCGGTCAGGCGCCGCGCTGGTCGGCCAGGCGGCCCAGGTCGGTTTCGAGCACGCGCTGCAGCTTCTTCGCCGCGCCCGTGATCGCCGCCGCCAGCGTGGCGGCATCGTCGGAGGCGGCCAGCGGCGGGCGGCCTTCCACTTTCGCCTCCAGGAGGCAGTGCTTGTCGTTGTCGCCCTTCTTGTCGGCGTTGCGGTCGTGCAGGTGTACTTCGACGCGGGTCACCTGGCGGTTGAATCGCGTGAGCACGCCATCGAGCGTCTGGTGCACGTGCCGGACGACGGATTCGTCGGTCTGCAGGTGGTTGTCGGTATTGATCTCGATGTGCATTGAACCTCCTCGATTGAAACCTTCTGCACGACCTTAGCCACCGGCGCGTGCAGGCGCGGGCAACGCGGCGGCCGTCGCGCGCCTTGCATCGACTTGGCGCAGCACTTCCTCCGTGAGCGGTGTCCACGTGCTCCAGGCATGCTTGCCCGGCGCGACGTGCACCTGGCCCTCCGGCAGCACGGGCTCGAGCAGCGGCATGCTGTCGCGCAGGTAGTCGCCATCGCCGTAGGCCAGCCAGACCTCCCGGGTGCGCTCGGGCTCGCGCGACCAGGTCTTGAGATGGCGCCAGAGCTCTCGCTGCCAGACGTCGTCGGGGCCGAGGCCGACGCCGGGCTCCCAGCCCGCCACGCCGCCCGCCGCACGGATCTCCTCGTGGATGCGGCGTTCGGCCAGGTACGGCGCGAGCAGCACCATGCCGTCGACCTGGCCGGGGTAGTCGCGGTCGTACAGGATCGCGCCCATGCCGCCCAGCGATGCGCCGACCAGCCAGATCTCGGTGTACGCGCGCCGCCGCGCCGGCAGCAGCACCTCCTCGTGCAGGCGGCGCGTGGCGCTGCGGTCGAGGTAGTAGGGCATCGACAGCTCGGCGAACAGCACGTCGGCATCGGGCCAGACGCGCTGGATCGCCTCGCCCACGCCACTGCGGCGCATGGATTCCAGGCGGTCACGGCGGCCGGGCAGCACGACCACCAGCCGGTGCGAGCCCTGGTCGGAGGGCAGCAGCGCCGTCGGCACGGGGCCGTCCGACCTGCCGCGTGGCACGCAGGCGAGGGCGGCGCTTGCGGCCAGCAGCAGCAGGGACCAGCGGATCAGGCGCATGCGAACGTCCGGTGGGAGCGTCCTGCGAGTCTTGGCGGCGCGCCGTGACCGGCCCGTGCACGTGCAGCGGGCGGGCGCGGGCACGGCCCGGCGAAAACGGAAAGGGCCGCGCGTGCGGCCCTTTCCCCGACCACTAGCCCTTGCGCGTGGCGATCCAGCGGTCGATCTTGCGCTCGAGGACCGACAGGGGCACGGCGCCGTCCCTCAGCACCTCGGCGTGGAACTCACGGATGTCGAACTTCGGCCCGAGTTCGCGCTCGGCGCGCGCGCGCAGCTCCTTGATCTTGAGCTCGCCGATCTTGTACGCGAGCGCCTGGCCCGGCCATGCGATGTAGCGCTCGGCCTCGGCGGTCGCCTGCGTTTCGCTCTCCGCGGAGTTGTCGAGCATGTACTTGATCACCTGCTCGCGGCTCCAGCCCTTGCTGTGCAGGCCGGTGTCCACGACCAGGCGGATCGCGCGCCACAGCTCGTTCTGGAGGTAGCCGAAGTAGTTGTACGGGTCGGTGTAGACCCCGAGGTCCTTGCCCAGCGACTCCGCGTACAGGCCCCAACCTTCCGCGAACGCCGTCTCGCCGCCGAAGCGGCGGAACTTCGGCAGGCCGGTGAGCTCCTGCTGCAGCGCGATCTGGAAATGGTGGCCGGGGATCGCCTCGTGCAGGTAGAGGTCTTCGGCGTCCCAGCTCTTGCGGCTGGGCAGGTCGTAGGTATTGACGTAGAAGATGCCCGGGCGCGAACCGTCCTCGCTGGGCGACATGTACGAGCCGCCGGCGGCCGACTTGGCGCGGAAGGGCTCGACCGGCCGGATCTCGAAGGGCGACTTCGGAATCAGCGAGAAGAGCTGCGGCACGCGCTCGTTGATCTTCGCCTCCAGCCCGCGGTAGTGCTTGAGCAGGTCTTCCTCGGTGGCGTACTCGAAGCGCTTGTCGGTGCGCATGAACTGGAAGAAGTCCTGCAGCGAACCCTTGAAGCCGGTCTCCGCCATGATCTTCCTGATCTCGCCGTGGATGCGCGCGACCTCGCTCAGCCCGATCTCGTGGATCTGCGCCGGGGTGAGGTCGGTGGTGGTGCTGTTCTTCGCGTTGAACGCGTACCAGGCCTGGCCGTCGGGCAGCTTGTCCAGGCCATAGGTCTCGCGCGTGGCCGGCAGGTATTCGTCGTTGATGAAGGCGCGCAGCTTGCGGTAGGACGGCATGATCTGCTTCTCGATCATGTCGCGGTAGGCCGCGGTCAGGCGCGTGCGGTCGGCGTCGGAGAACTCCTTCGGCATGTTTGCCACCGGGCCCCAGAACATCGTCTTCTCCGCCGAGTCCCGGATCAGCGCGTCGAGCTGCGGCACCACCTTCACCATCAGCGCGCGCGGCTGCACCACGCCGGCCTTCATGCCCTCGCGCATGTTGGCGATGGAGGTGTCGATGAGCACCGGCAGCCTGTTGCCGCGCGCCAGCCAGTTCTCGTAGTCCTTGATCGTCTTGAAGGGCTGCGCGCCGGTGCCCGAGCCCATCTGCACGGCGAACATGGGGATGCTGCCCATCTGGTTGACCGGCATCATCCAGCCCGGGAAGCGCTCGCCTTCGAGCGAGTTCTTCGCGTCGCGCACGAAGATCTCGTAGCTGAGCAGGTCCTGGCCGGACAGCCCGTCCGGGCCGACGGACTCGATCGTCTTCAGCCAGCGCTCGGTGAACGCGCGGGCCTCGTCGCGGAACTGCTTGCTGCCGAAGTCGGGCAGCTGGTCGTTGTAGCGCGGGTCGCCCTGGAAGGTGGCCTGCAGCGGGTTGAGCTTGAGCGACTCCTCCCAGTACTGCTCGTAGAGCGCGTTCAGGCGCTGGGCCTTGGACTCCTGCGTCGCCGCGGCCGCCTGGCCTTGTGCGAACGCGGGGGTGGCAGCCACGCCCAGGGTGAGGGCGACGGCAAGGACGAGCGGACGCAGGGACATGGCGAACTCCGTGTCGGGATGTCGCCCAAGCATCGCCCACCCGGCCGCGCTTCCCACCGGCCGGAAGTCACGGTGGGCTCAGTGCGCGGCCGCTGCGCGGAGTTCAGCGGCGCGGGCGGGGCCGAGGTAGCGCGTGATCGCGGCGCGGACGAGGTAGATCAGCGGAACCAGCGCGACGGCCGCGAGCATCTTGTAGGCGTAGTTGACGCTGCTCACCGCCAGGAAGAGCGACCACGGCCACTTCTGCGGCCCGAGCACGAACGCGATGTAGAGCACGACGAAGCTGTCGACCAGCTGCGACACGGCTGTCGATCCCGTCGCGCGCAGCCACACCCAGCGCTCGCCGGTGGCGCGCCGGATGCGGTGGAAGACCGCGACGTCGATGAGCTGGCCGAGCACGAAGGCCACCAGCGAGCCGGCGATGGTCCACAGCCCCTGGCCGAACACGGCGGCGAAGGCGGCCTGGTAGTCCTCGACGCCCTGTGGCCGGGCAGCTTCCACCCACCAGCCGGCGGGCGCCAGTGCGATGGCCGCGAAGGCGAACAGGAAGCCGTAGACGATCAGGCCCGCGGCGAGCATCGAGACCATGCGCACGCCGCGCCGCCCGTAGAACTCGTTGACGATGTCCGTCATCAGGAACACGACCGGCCACAGCAGCGTGCCGGCGGTGAAGCTCAGCGATCCGGTCTGCCCGAACAGGTGCCATTCCAGCGGCGCCAGGCCGAGCGTGTCCTCGAGCGCGAAGATCTTCACGCCGATGAACTCGGCGAGCACCGTGTTCACGCAGAACAGCGCGGCCAGCGCGACGAACAGGCGGACGGCGCGGTCGCCCAGCGGACCGCCTGGCGTCACGCCGCGGGCTCCTCGCGCGGTGGCGAGAACGGGATGCTTTCCGGCGATACCGCGCCGCCGGAGATGATGAAGCTCATCGCCTGGTCGACGGACCAGTCGGTGGGCGTGATCTTCTCGACGGGCACGATCTCGAGGTAACCGGACGTCGGGTTCGGCGTGGTCGGAACGTAGACCGCGGCCAGCTCGCGGCCGGTGCCCTGTTCCTTCAGCACGCGCGTCACGAAGCCGATCGACTTCATCTCGGTATGCGGGAAGTCCACCAGCACCACGCGCTGGGTGCCGTCAGGTTTCGTCTGCAGGATGTCCAGCAGCTGCCGCGCGCTGCCGTAGATGATGTTGGCGAAGGGAATCTTCTGGATCAGCGCCTCGAACCAGCGCAGCAGGCGCTGGCCGAAGACGCGGCGCGCCATGATGCCCGACAGCAGGATCACCGCCAGCGTGGCCAGCAGGGCGAGCGCGTTCTGCACCCATGCATCGGCCAGCCAGGCGAATGCCGCGTCGGTGGCCGCCAGCCGCTGCAGCCCGGGCCCGATGAAGGGCCGGCTGATGTCAGACAGCAGCACGAAGACGAACTTGACGACGACCCAGGTCAGCCAGATCGGCAGCAGGGTGAGCAGGCCCGTGAGGAAGAGCCGCTGCAGGGTGGGTTTGCGCATGCGGCGATTCTACGCGCGGCGATGCGGGCCTCAGCGCTCGCGCACCAGGCGGAAGCCCACGTCGTCGTAGCCGCGGCCGGCGGGCAGCGGGCGACGCGCGGCCTGACCGCGCCACGAGGTGCCTGCGACCTGGCGTTGCTGGCAGTTCACCGGCCCGCAGTCGCGCAGCCACAGCGCGACGCCGCGCGAGGGCAGTTGCGGCGCGACCGTGGCCGATTCGGCGGCCGTCGGCAGCCGGTAGCGGCCGCCCTCGCGCGCGCCGAGCCAGTGCGCATAGGCCTCGGCATCCTGCGCCGACACGCAGACGACGGGGTCGGCCGCCGATTGCGCGAACCCCGGGTTGCGCCAGTCGCGCGGGGCGAACACGCGCAGGACGGAGGCGCGCTCGCGGCAGATGGAGGCCTTGCGGCCGGTGGCTTCGACGAAGCGCTCGTACTCGGCACGGCTCACCGGCCGCGCCGCGACGCGCGCGCCCGGAACGGCGGCCTCGCCACCCGTGTCCTCGACCACGGTCGCGATGCGCCGCTCGAGCCGGGTGGCATCGGCGCGGGGCAGGCCGAAGTCGCGCGCCAGGGCGATCGCGCGCCTGGCCGCATCGCGGCGCCCCTTCTTCGCCTCGTCCTCGGCCCGGTCGACCGCTGCCTTGCGGGCGCCCTCGCGCAGCGCCTTCTGCGCCGGGGAATCGACCTGCGCGGTGGCGCGCGCCAGCTCGTCGGCGCGGCGGAACAGGGCGCGCGCGCGCGCGTCTTCCCCGGCGCGCACGTCGGCGGCGATGCGCTCGCCCATCGCGCGCGCCAGCGTGTCCAGCGCCTCGGGCACGCCGGGCGCGGCCGGATCGGCGTGCCAGGCGGCGAGCACGGAGGTCGCCGCGTTGTCGCCTTCCGGCAGCGTGAGTTCGCCGCGCTCGATCTGCGCACGCGCCTTCTCGAGTGCGAGCGCGGCGGCGTCCTGCGTGGGCGGCGCCGTGACGGCCTGCTCGACCGGGGCCGGCGCGGGCTCGGGCAGCGCGGGTGGCGGCGGTGCGGACGCACGGAAAAACCCGTCGCCAAGATTGCGGGGCCAGAGCACGAAGCCCAGCACCACGCCCGCGACCACCGCCGCCGCGGCCAGGCCGCGACGCCCGTTGCGCGAGGCCGCCAGCGCACGCGCCCTGCCCAGGGCCGGCTGCCAGGGGGCGGGGCGCACGGCCAGCATGGCCTGACGCATCTCGGCCGCATTCTGGAAGCGCTGGTCGGCATGCTTGGCCAGCGCGCGGTTCATGAAGCGCTGCCAGTGGCGCAGGTGCGCCGGCAGCTTCGGGATCGGGTCGCGCGCGTGCATCAGCGCCATCGACAGCGCGTCCTGCGCCTCGTAGGGCAGCCGGCCGGCGAGCATTTCCCACAGCACCACGCCGAGGCTGTAGAGGTCGGCGCGGCCGTCCACCTCCTCGCCGCGCGCCTGCTCGGGGGCCATGTAGGCGGTGCTGCCGACCGCCAGCCCGGCGGCGGTCACGCGCGGGCCGAAACCGCGCCGCAGGGCGATGCCGAAGTCCGCCAGCAGCGGCCGGCCGGCATCGTCGAAGAGCACGTTCTCGGGCTTGACGTCGCGGTGGACCACGCCGCGGGAATGCGCGTACTCCAGCGCCGACAGCAGCGCGGTGGCCATCTCGACCGCGCCCTTCTCGTCGTTCGTGAAGTCGCGTCCGCCCAGGTGCCCGCGCGCCAGGTGCGGCATGGAGTAGTACGGCAGCCCGTCGCGCGTGCGGCCCAACTCGTGGATGCGCACGATGTGCGGATGCTCCAGGCGCGCGATCGTGCGGACCTCGTTCTCGAAGCGGCGCCGGCTGATCTCGTCGCCCAGTACCTGCGGCGCCATGACCTTCAACGCCACCTCGCGCCCGAGCGCGAGCTGCCTGGCCAGGTACACGGTGGACATGCCGCCGCGACCGACCTCGCGGATCAGCTGGTAGCCGTCCACCCGGGGCAGCGGCGGTGCGTCGTTCGGGTCGGTGGGCTCGCTCATGCGCGGTCGAGCATACGCCGAGCGGCAGAACGCGCGAAGCCGGGGAAGCGTGACCGGGGTCAGCGCCCGGGCTTGCGGCGCACGTAGATCTGCTTGCGCACCACCGCGACCGTTTCGCCGCCGGCGTCGTACACCGGCGTCTCGAACCAGTGCAGCACCTTGTCGCCGCCGAGGGTGGCCTCGCGCAGCATGGCGACGGTGGGCTCGTCGAGATCGAAGCGCGCATGCACCACGCCGCGCCCGGGCTTGCGGAAGTCGATCGTGGCCGAGCGGTCCCAGACGTAGTAGTCCGGCCCGAGGCTGCGCATGACCAGCAGCATCCAGAACGGATCGGTCATCGCGAACAGGCTGCCACCGAAGTGGGTCCCGACGGCATTGCGGTTCCAGGGGCGCAGGCGCAGCTCCACGCGTGCGTGGCGCCAGTCATCGGTGAGATCGGTGACGTGCACGCCGGTGGCGAGGAAGGGCGGCCACAGGTTCAGGCCGTGGCGGAACGTGGTGGCGCTGAGCTTCAACGGCATGGTCGGGCAAGGATGATGGCCGCCCGTGTGGGGGGCGGCAGGCGCGCGGGGGTTCGGGCACGGGCTGCGACGCGTCGCGGCCGGCGCATCGCGCGCCGGAGGGTCGCAACCACGCCGGTGCGCGAGGCGACGCCCGCCGCATGGGCGCGCGCAGGCTTCGATGCGGGCCGGAGGCGGGCGTGCCTCCGCCCATGGCGGGTCAGAACAGCAGCGAGGACATCCGGCGCCGGTAGCGGCCGACGAGGTCTTCGTCCTCGATGACGCGGAACGCGTCGATCAGCGTGCGTCGCGCCAGGGCGTCCTCCCAGGCACGGTCGCGGCGCAGCAGGTCCAGCAGATGTTCGAGCCCGTCCTCGTGCCGGCCCTGCAGCAGCCGCTGCACGCCCAGCAGGTGGCGTGCGCGCAGGTCGCCGGGGTCCGCGGCCAGCGCGGCTTCCAGCACCTCGGTCGGGGGGGCGTCCTTGGCCGCGGCCACCAGGCGCAGGTGCGCACGCGCCCGCTCGGCACGATCGTCCGTGGCCAGGTTGGCGGGCAGCTGGTCGAGGATCTGTTCGACTTCGGCGGTCCCGCCCACGCGCAGCAGGGCGAGCGCCAGGTCCAGGCGCAGGGCATCGTCATCGGGCTTGGCCGCCACCTCGCCACGCAGGCGCACGACTTCCGCATGCGGATCGGCGGCCGCGGCCCGCGTGCCCGCGGCAGCCTCGACCGCGGCGGCCGGCTCGATGCCGTGCGCGCGCAGGAATTCGCGGAGCTGGCCCTCCGGCAGTGCGCCGGGGAAGCCGTCGACCAGCTGGCCGTCCTTCACCAGGAACACCGTGGGCACCGAGCGCACCTGGAACGCGGCGGCCAGCTGCTGTTCGCGGTCGACGTCCACCTTGGCGAGCAGGAACGCGCCGTTGTACTCGGCGGCGAGCTTTTCCAGCATCGGCCCGAGCGTGCGGCAGGGCCCGCACCAGGTGGCCCAGAAGTCGACCAGTACCGGGACATCGAGCGAGCGCTGCAGGACGTCGGTCTGGAAGCGGTCGGCGGTGGCGTCGAAGACGTGGGGCGTGGCGTCGGCGGTCATGGCGGCTCCTGTTCGTCGACTGCAGATGGGGATGCGGCGGCGTTCGCGCAAGGCCGGCACGCTAGCATGCAGGGATGCATGGACTCGTACGCCACGCCGCGGTCGTCGCGGCGACCGCCTTCGCCGTCGCGCTGGCCGCTTTCGGCACGCGCTTCGACGCCTACTCGCAGATCGCGCACCCGCCGGCGCTGCTGGGCGCCAGCGAGGTTCCACGCGCCGGCGCGTTCAACCTGTTCGCGTTCCTGCTGCCCGGCCTGCTCGCCACGCTGCCGGCACTCGCCCTGCGCGCGCGGCTGGGCGCGGCGGGCTGGGCGACGCGCGTCGGAGCGCAGGCATTGCTGCTGTCGGCCCTGGCCTTCGGCGCGCAGGGCCTGCTGCCGCTGGATTCGCTGGACCTCGATGCCACGGCCAGCCGCCTGCACGCGGCCGCCTGGACGGCCTGGTGGATCGCATTCGGCGTGGCCGCCGCGCTCCTGGCGTGGGGCGGTGGTTGGGGCCGCGGCGGCCCCGTGGGGGGAAGGCGCATCGCGGCCTGCGCGCTGGCGTCGCTGGCCTTCGCACTGCTCGCCCCGGCCGTGATGCCGGTGGGCATCGCCCAGCGACTGGCCTTCGGCTTCTGGTTCCTGGGCCTGTGGTTCGCCGGGCGGCCTCAGCCGTAGCGCAGCTTCATGGCGAGGATGGTCGAGGACAGCACGAGCGTGACGATGTTCGACAGGATCATCGGCCAGGAACCCAGCGCGATGCCGTAGGCGAGCCAGCAGGCGACGCCCACGGTGAACACCGAGTACATCCCGAGCGAGATGCCGCGCGTGTCGCGGGTCCGTATGGTCATGACGGCCTGCGGAATGAAACTCAGGGTGGTGAGCGTGGCGCCCACGTAGCCGAGCAGTTCGCCCGTGCTCATTGCGTGTTCTCCATGACGGCGGGGCCGCGACACGAAACGGAACCTTCCATGATGCCGGATCCCGCGCCATCCGGGGCGAGGGCAGGCACGCGCGCCCGCGCGACGGCGACCCGCGCACCCCGGCTCAAGGTTGGCGGTAGACCACGCCGTCCTTCATGACGAAGTCGACCTTGAGCGTCGCGCCGATGTCCTGCAGCGGGTCGCCCGGCACGGCCACGATGTCGGCCCGCTTGCCCGGTTCGATCACGCCCTGGTCGTCGACGCCCAGCACCTGTGCCGCGAAGTAGGTCGCCGACTGCAGGGCGTAGGCCGGCGGGATGCCGGCGTCGACCATGTAGCCGAACTCGCGCGCGTTGTCGCCGTGCGGCCCCACGCCCATGTCGGTACCGAACGCGATCCGCACGCCGTTGCGGTAGGCGCGCCCGGCCGTCTGCTGGATCAGCGCACCGATGCGCTCGGCCTTCGGGCGCACCACGGGCGGGAAATAGCCTTCCTGCTTCGCCTTCTCCGCCACGAAGCGCCCGGCGTAGATGGTCGGCACGTACCACGTGCCCTTGCGCTTCATCAGCGCCATGACCTCGTCGTCCATGTAGGTGCCGTGCTCGATGCTCGTAACGCCGGCCTCCACCGCCCGGCGCATGCCTTCGGCGCCGTGCGCGTGGGCCGCGACACGGTAGCCGTAGTCGCGCGCGGTATCGACGATCGCCTTCGCTTCCTCGACGGTGAACTGGGGCGCATCGCCCGAGCGCGCGTACGAGAGAACGCCACCGGTGGCGGTGATCTTGATGAGGTCGCTGCCTTCCTTGTAGCGCTGGCGCACGGCCTGGCGGGCGTCCTCGACGGAATTGACCACGCCCTCGGTCGGGCCGGGCGGGCCGACCAGGTGCGAGAGCGCGCTGTTGTAGCCGTTGGTGGGGTCGGCATGGCCACCGGTGGTCGCGATGGACTTGCCGGCCGCCCATATGCGCGGGCCGGGCACCAGGCCCTGGTTGATCGCATCGCGCAGGTGCGGTGCGACGGTGCCGCCCAGGTCGCGCACGCTGGTGAACCCGGCCATCAGCGTGCGGCGCGCGTACTCGACCGAGCGGAAGGCGAAGTCGACGGGGTCCAGCCGGAAGTCCTCCTCGTAGCTTTCCGGGCTGGATTGCTCGGCGATGTGCACGTGCAGGTCGGTCCAGCCCGGCGTGCAGGTATGGCCGGCGAGGTCCACCGTGCGGGTACCGGGCACGTCCACGCGCCCTGCGCGGACTTCGGTCACCTTGCCCTCGCGCGTCACCACCGTATGGGCGCCCAGCATGCGCCCGTTGCGCGCGTCGAACAGGCGCTCGCAGTGCAGGGCCAGCGGTTCGGGCGCGGCCGCATGCGCCCAGGGGATGGCGCCGAGGGCGAGTACGAGGCCGAGCGGGGCGGTGGCGGGACGACGCATGGCGGCTCCTGTCGAAGCGTCCGATTGAAGCACAGGCCGCCGCTGCCCCGGATCGTACGAACGGGAAGTGTGACCCCGGGCGCGCCGGCGCCTGCCGGCCGACGGCGGCCGTGCGCATGGCGGTGAATGGTGCGCTGCGGTAGGCTCAGCGGTCTTCCCCTGCGTTGCCTGAAGCCGTGTCCACGCCCGCCGAAACCGTCGACCCCCGCGCCTACGATCCCCGCTCCGTCGAGGCCGCCGCCCAGGGCTACTGGAACCGCACGCGGGCCTTCGAGGTCGACGAGTCCTCGGCCAAGCCCAAGTACTACTGCCTGTCGATGCTGCCGTACCCGTCGGGCGCGCTGCACATGGGCCACGTGCGCAACTACACCATCGGCGACGTCATCAGCCGCTACAAGCGCATGACCGGCCACAACGTCCTGCAGCCCATGGGCTGGGACGCCTTCGGCCTGCCGGCCGAGAACGCCGCGATCAAGAACCGCACCGCGCCGGCGAAGTGGACGTACGCCAACATCGAGCACATGAAGGCCCAGCTGCAGCAGATGGGCTATGCGATCGACTGGTCGCGCGAGTTCGCGACCTGCCAGCCTTCGTACTACGTGCACGAGCAGCGCATGTTCGTGCGCCTGATGAAGAAGGGCCTGGCGTACCGGAAGAACTCGGTGGTGAACTGGGACCCGGTGGACCAGACCGTGCTCGCCAACGAGCAGGTGGTGGACGGCCGCGGCTGGCGCACCGGCGCGCTGGTGGAGAAGCGCGAGATCCCGCAGTGGTTCCTGCGCATCACCGACTACGCGCAGGAACTGCTCGACGGCCTGGACACGCTTCCGGGCTGGCCCGAGGCGGTCAAGACCATGCAGCGCAACTGGATCGGGCGCAGCGAAGGGCTGGAGATCCGCTTCGACGTGCGCGACGCCCGGGGCGAGGCGACGCAGCCACTGACGGTCTTCACGACGCGCCCGGACACGCTGATGGGCGTGACCTTCGTGTCGATCGCCGCCGAGCATCCGCTCGCGCTGCAGGCCGCCGCCGCGAACCCCGCGCTGGCCGATTTCATCGCCGGGCTGCGGCAGGGCGGGGTGTCCGAAGCCGAGCTCGAGACCCAGGAAAAGCGCGGCATGGACACCGGCCTGCGCGCCGTGCACCCGCTCAGCGGCGAGGAACTGCCGGTGTTCGTGGCCAATTTCGTGCTGATGAACTACGGCACCGGCGCGGTCATGGGCGTGCCCGGCCACGACGAGCGCGACTGGACCTTCGCGAGGAAGTACGACCTGCCGATCCGCATGGTCGTGGTGCCGGCGGAAATCCGCGACGCGATCATCGAGGCCGCGCAGCACCTGAGCCACCAGGACGACCCGATGAGCGCGGCGCTGGGCGAGCACGCGCGCATCGACCCCTACGAGACGCGTGCCGCCGTGGAGGTGGTGGACGAGTTCGAGCGCAAGGTATTCGACGAGGGCGCCTGGACGGAAAAGGGCTGGATCGTCAATTCCGACGAACTCGACGGCATGGAATACGCCGAGGCCTTCGAGTACCTGGCGTCGAAGCTCGAGGCCGAGGGTCGTGGGCGCCGACGCGTGAACTTCCGCCTGCGCGACTGGGGCGTGAGCCGCCAGCGCTACTGGGGCTGCCCGATCCCGGTGATCCTCTGCCCGCGCTGCGGCGACGTGCCGGTGCCCGAGGAGCAGCTGCCCGTGCTGCTGCCCGAGGACGTGGAGTTCTCCGGCGTCGCCTCGCCGATCAAGGCCGACCCCGAGTGGCGCAGGACCACCTGCCCGCAGTGCGGCGGCGCGGCCGAGCGCGAGACCGACACCTTCGACACCTTCATGGAGTCCAGCTGGTACTACGCCCGCTACTGCTCGCCCGGCGCGGCGGAGCAGGTCGACGAGCGCGCCAGGTACTGGCTGCCCGTCGACCAGTACATCGGCGGCATCGAGCACGCGATCCTGCACCTGCTGTATTTCCGCTTCTACCACCGCCTGCTGCGCGATGCGGGGCTGGTGGACGGCGACGAACCGGCGACCAACCTGCTCACCCAGGGCATGGTCATCGCCGAGACCTTCTACCGTGAGCAGGACAACGGCGCGAAGGACTGGATCAACCCGGCCCTTGTTGAGATCGACCGCGACGAGCGCGGCAAGATCGTGGGCGCGCACAGCAGGGTCGATGGCGGGCGCGTGCAGATCGGCGGCATCGAGAAGATGTCGAAGTCCAAGAACAACGGCGTCGATCCCCAGATCATGGTGGGTAAGTTCGGCGCCGACACCGTGCGCCTGTTCTCCATGTTCGCCGCGCCGCCGGAGCAGTCCCTGGAGTGGAACGAGGCGGGCGTGGAGGGCATGGCGCGTTTCCTGCGCCGCTTCTGGCGCGAGGTCACCACGCATGTCGCGCAGCCGGACCATCCGGACGTCGCTGCGATCCTCCGGTCCGGCGCGGTCCTGACTCCCGCGCAGAAGGCCCTGCGGCGCCAGCTGCACGAGACGATCCAGAAGGTGGGCGACGACTACGGCCGCCGCCATTCCTTCAACACGGCGATCGCCGCGCTGATGGAGCTGCTCAACGCGGTGTCGAAGTTCGACGACATGAGCGACGCCGGCCGCGCCGTGCGCCACGAGGCGCTGGAGGCGATGGTGCTGCTGCTCAACCCGGTCACGCCGCATGTCTGCCATGCGCTCTGGCAGGCGCTCGGACATCCCGAGACGCTGCTGGAGGACGTGCCCTTCCCGCAGGCCGACCCGGCCGCGCTGGTGCGCGATGCGGTCACGCTGGCGGTGCAGGTGAACGGCAAGCTGCGCGGCACCATCGAGGCCGCGGTCGACGCCACGCGCGAGGCCATCGAGGCCCAGGCGCTGGCCGAGCCTGCGGTGGCGAAGTTCCTCGAGGGCCAGGCGGTGCGCAAGGTGATCGTCGTGCCCGGCAAGATCGTCAACATCGTGGCGGGCTGAGGGCGCGCGTGCTCACATCCCCGCTATTGCCGCCACCTGCCGCCTCGGCCAGACTCCCCGCATGATCCGACGCCTGCTGCCCGCCGTCCTCCTCGTGGCCCTCTCGGGCTGCGGCTTCCACCTGCGCGAGCGCATCACGGTGCCGACCCAGTTCGGGGCCGTGCGCGTGGTGTCCGTGGACCGCTACAGCCCGCTCGCCGAATCGCTCGCACAGTCGCTCGAGCGCGGCGGCGCGAACGTGGCGCGCGACGGCAGCGAAGGCGCGGTGCTCGACATCCTCGCCGAGCAGTGGGGTGATACCCCGATCAGCGTGGACCAGCTCGGCCGCTCGCAGGAGTTCAGCCTGCGCTACGCGGTCATCTTCGAGCTGCGGCGCGCCGACGGCACGGTGGTGGTGCCACGCCAGACCATCGAGCTCGCGCGCGACTACGTGTCCAACCCCGTCAGTTCCATCGGCACCGAAGGCGAGCGCGAGATCCTGGCGCGCGAGCTGCGGCGCGAGATGGCCGCATCCGTGCTGCGCCGCATCGACGCGGTGTTCAAGGCGGGCGTGGCGACGGGGTCTGGTTCCCAGCCGGCCGCCGCGGCCCCGGGCAGCACCGGCGGCTGAAGGCCGCCCGATGGACCTCGCGCCCGACCAGCTTGCGGCCCAGCTCGAGACCGGGCCGCTGCAGCCTGCCTACCTGATCGCCGGGGCGGAACCGCTGCTGGTGCTGGAAGCCGCGGACGCCGTGCGCGCGGCGGCGCGGCGCGCGGGCATCACCGAGCGCGAGGTCTTCGAAGCCGGCGCCGGCCAGCGCGAGCCGGACTGGGACGGCCTGGTCGCGACTTTCAACGCGCCCGGCCTGTTCGCCGCGCGCCGCCTCGTCGAGGTGCGCCTGCCCAGCGGGAAGCCCGGCAAGGAGGGCGGGGCGGCGATCGTCGATTTCTGCGCGAATCCGTCTCCCGACGTCGTGCTGCTGGTGACCGCCGAAGACTGGAGCCGCCAGCACGGCGGCGCCTGGAGCGAGGCGATCGGGCGGGTCGGACGCGTCGCCATCGCCTGGCCGGTCAAGCCGCATGAACTGCCGGGCTGGATCGACCGCCGCCTGCGCGCCCGCGGGTTCTCGCCGGACCGCGACGCCATCGCCTTCCTCGCCGAGCGCGTGGAGGGCAACCTGCTCGCCGCGGCACAGGAGATCGACAAGCTCGCCCTGCTGCTGCGCGACGTGCCAACGGCGGCACCCGCCAGGGGGCCGGGCGCGCGCGGTGGCCGGCCGCTCGATGCGGCCACGTTGCAGTCGCTGGTCGCCGATGCCTCGCGCTACGACGTCTTCCGCCTGATCGACGCGGCGATGAACGGCCAGCCGGCGATGGTCCTGCGCGTGACCGCCGGGCTGCGCGCCGAAGGCGAGGCCGTCCCCGCGCTGCTGGGCATGATCGTCATGGAACTGCAGCGCGGTGCGGCACTTTCGCGCGTGCAGGCGCGGGGCGGGAACCTCGTGGCCGCGTTCAAGGCGCAGCGCGTCTGGGACGCCAAGCAGCCCATGTACCGGCGTGCACTGCAGCGCCACCTGCCGGAGTCCTGGGACGCCATGCTCGTGCAGGCCGGCCTGGTCGACCGCATCGCGAAGGGCCGCGCGCCGGGCGACGCCTGGCTCGCGCTCGAGCGCCTGATGCTGGGCCTGGCCGATCGCGACGCGCTGCGGATGCTCGCCGCCGGCTGATGGCCTGGGTCGGCTACGGCGGCACGTTCGATCCCGTGCACCTGGGGCACGTGGCGGTGGCCTGCGCGGTGCGCGATGCACTGGACGCGGTCGTCCACCTCGTTCCTGCCGCCGATCCGCCGCACAAATCGGCCACGCACGCCGATGCAGGCCACCGCCGCCGGATGCTGGAGCTGGCGATCGCCGGCGAGCGCCGCCTGCGGGTGGACCCGCGCGAGCTGGACCGGCATGGGCCGTCATACAGCATCGACACGCTCGCGCAGGTGCGGCGCGAACTCGGCGCCACCGTGCCGCTGGTCTGGGTGATCGGCGCCGATTCGCTGGGCCAGCTGCATCGCTGGCACCGCTGGCAGGCGCTGTTCGACGTCGCGCACGTGCTGGCGGTCGGGCGGCCGGGGCATGCGCTGGACGCGGGTGCGCCGGCCGAACGGGAGGCCGTCGACTTCCTGCGCTCGCGCCTGTGCACGCGCGAAGCGTTGCACCGGGCACCGGCCGGCGGACTCGCGCTGCTGCCGATGGAGCCGCCGCGCGGGGAATCGTCCACCGCGATCCGAGCCCTCATCGCCGCCGGCGGGCCGTGGGAGTCCTACGTGCCACCGGCCGTTGCGGGCTACATCCGCCGTCACCGGCTGTATGCAGCGGGCGACGCAGCCTAGCCCCCTATACTGGCGTCCTTTCCCCGGCCACCGGAGCCCGCCCCCCTTGAGCACGCAAGCCCACGTCATCAAGACCCGCCTTCCCAGCCCGCCTCCGTCGCTGGAGACCCTGCTGGGCACCGTGCGCGACGCGGTCGAGGAGCTGAAGGCGCGCGACGTCGTGGAGATCGACGTGCGGGGCAAGAGCAGCGTCACCGACTACATGGTGATCGCATCCGGCACCTCCACTCGGCACGTGAAGTCCATCGCCGACGAAGTGGTCAAGTTCGCGAAGCAGAAGCTCGACGTGATGCCGCTGGGCGTGGAGGGCGAGCGCGAGGCCGAGTGGGTGCTCGTGGACCTGGGCGACGTGGTCGTGCACGTGATGCTGCCGCGCGTGCGGGAGTTCTACGCGCTCGAACGCCTGTGGACCGTGGGCGACGAGCCGCCGCGCGAGCAGGTCGACGAGCTGGCCAGCGGCACGCTGGGCGAGGACGACGACGGCTACGGCGAGGACGAGGAGCCGTTGAGCTTCGAGGACGACGCCGACGAGTTCGACGTGGAGCGCCGTCCGCGTCCCTCGCTCTGAACGTGCCGCGGTCGCCGGCGCGATGAAGGCGCGGCTTGTCGCCGTCGGCGAGCGGGCACCGTCGTGGGTGGCCGAGGGTTTCGCCGAATACCGCAAGCGCCTGTCGCACTGGCTGCCGCTCGACCTGGTCGAGGTCGAGCCCGGGCTGCGCGGCAAGGGACGCGACGCGGCGCGTGCCATGACGGACGAAGGCCAGCGCGTCATCGCGGCGCTGCCCCGCAACGCCTGGGTCGTGACGCTCGATGGGCGCGGGCGGGCGTGGAGCTCCGAGCAGCTCGCCCAGCGCCTGGAGCACTGGCGCGGGCAGGGGCGGGACCTCGCGTTCCTGATCGGCGGGCCCGAGGGCCACGGCGCCGAGGTGATGGCGCGCGCCGACGAGAGCTGGTCGCTGGGCCCGCTCACGCTGCCGCACATGCTGGTGCGACTGGTCGTGGCCGAACAGCTCTACCGGGCCGCGGCCCTGCTGGCGAATCATCCCTATCACCGCGTCTGACGACCGGCGCGGGCGCGCAGGCGCCGGCATTGGTCGTCGAAAGCCTGGATGCGCCGGAGCCGACGTCCATGGCTTCCGCTTGCGCGGGAATGGCGGGCCTTTCGATGGATGTGTCGCGTGCAGGCGTGGGCGTACTGCCCGCACCGGAAACGACGTCACGTCCGATCCCACCCACGGGCTTCGACGTGCAAACCCCGGCGGACAGGCCCGGGCGCGGCCGGCGCGCCCGGGCATCGGCTCAGTCCAGCTTGAACTCCACCGGCACCACGCCGATCGCCTGCACCGCGATGCCATTGCGCATCGCGGGATGGAAGCGCCATTTCGACAGCACCTGCCGGCGTGCCGCGGCATCGAGCGCGCGGTGCCCGCTGCTGCGTTGCACGCTCACCTCGAGCGGCCGGCCGTCGACGTCCACCAGCACGCGCAGCATCACGGTGCCCGTGATTCCCTCGACCAGCGCCTCGCGCGGGTAGGCCGGCGGCGGTGCGCTGGCGTACTGGAGATGGGCGCCCTGCAGGGGGCCGCCGGTATCGGCGGGTGGCTGCGGATCGGCCGGGATCTCGATGACGTGCTCATCGCCCGGGGGAACGACCAGGTCACCGGGCTGCGGCATGTCCGTGGTCTCGCTGGGCGGCTGCGTGACGGCTTGCCGGACCGGGCGTGGCTCGGCCTGCTCGCGGGGAGGCTGCCGCGTCACCGGCACCTCGACCGGCTCGGGCGGGGGCACGGGCCTGGGCCGCACCGGCACGAAGTCGATGAGTTCGGTTTGCTCCCTTTCGAGCACCGGCGGCGCGGCGATCGGCACCATCAACAGCATGAGTAGCGCGGCATTGAGCGCGATGGCGCCTGCGCCTGCCGTGATGCGGCCGGGGTCGAGTTGGAGATGTCGGGCTGCTGCGATCGTGGTCATCACCGGCTCCGTCTGGGGTGTGCCGGTACGAACGCATGGCGCTGCGCAGTGGGGTTGAGCGGGTCAGCCCGATGGGTGCCGCGTGTTGCCGTCACGAAAAAACGCCCGCGCTGGGCGGGCGTTCTTCGTCGGAGGCCGGGCCGGATCCTCAGGCCGTGTCGGATGCCGGGTCCGGGCTGGCACCCGGCGGACGCTCCAGTCCGCCGGCCTCGGGATTGGGCAGGTTGCCGAAGTCGGCGCCACGCGAATCGGGCGAATGGCGCGGCACGTCCACCGGGCCGCGCGGGTTGGCATCGTCGTAACCGGGATTGCGGCCCGGGCGCGGATCCACCTGCGGATGCGTGCCGGGCTCGGGACGGGGCTCGTGCGTGTTCATCGCTTACCTGCCGAGTTCGAAGACGACGTTGAGCGTAAGCCCCAGCACGTTCTCGCCGGGCGAAATCGGCGTCGACGCGTCCGCCGCCATGGCCTTGGCCTCCATGCGCACCAGCGGGCGCGGCATGTCCATGCCCGTCTCGTCGATGCTCACGATGCGCCGCACGCGCAAGCCGAGCGACTGCGCATACATCTGCGCGCGCTGCTGCGCCTTCTTCAGCGCGTCGCGGCGTGCCTCGTCGAAGGCCTCGTCCTTGCGGTCCACGTCGAACGACGGGCCATTGATCTGGTTCGCGCCGGTGGCGACGAGCGCGTCGAGGATGCGGCCGAGCCTGTCGATGTCGCGCACGACCACGTTGACCGTGTTCATGGCCTGGTAGCCGGTGATGGCCGGGGGCTGGTTCTCGGCATAGCGGTACTGCGGATTGAGGTTGACGCCCGCGGTCTGCACGTCGCGCTCGGCGATGCCGGCGGCCCGCAGGGCGGCGACCACCTTCGCCATCTGCTCGGCGTTCTGGCGCAGGGCGGCGTTCGCGTCGGCGGCCTGGGTGACCACGCCGGCGGAGATCGTGGCGATGTCCGGGACGCGGCGGGCCTCGGCGCTGGCGGCGACGGTGAGCAGCGTGCCGTCGGCGGGCACCTGCACCGTCGTGGCCGGCGTCTGGGCGGAGGCGGTCATCGCCGCGCCTCCCGCCAGTGCGAGGGCGAGCGCGAGGACGAAGGGGCGGAGGCGGGCAGGGCGGGGCGCATGCATGGGGGTCATCGGGAGCTCCTGGTGGCGCGAGGGTTGGCCGCTGCAGGTGAACGGCCGGTGAGGCGGCGCGGGGTTGGCCGGGGCGCCGAAGCGTTCAGTGGACGGTTGGCCGCGTGCCGCGGGTTATTCTTCGATCGATGCTCTATCTCGCCTCGAAATCCCCGCGCCGGCGCGAACTGCTGGCCCGCCTCGGCCTGTCTCCCGGCCTCGTCGACCTCGATCTTCCCGAAGTCCGCCAGCCGGGCGAGCCGGCGCTGGACTACGTGCGCCGCGTCGCGCGCGAGAAGGCCGGTGCCGGGCTGCTGAAGGTGGTGTCCACGCCCGGTGCTCTGGTGCTGGCCGCCGATACGGAGGTGGTGCTGGACGACGAGGTGTTCGGCAAGCCGCGCGACGCCGACGACGCGCGCGCGATGCTGGCGCGGCTGTCCGGCCGCACGCACCAGGTCGTCAGCGTGGTCTGGGTGATGGACGCCAGCCGCGAGGCACAGGCGATCAGCACCACCGACGTCAGCTTCGCGGCGCTGACGCCGGCGCAGCTGGACGGCTACGTGGCCAGCCGCGAATGGGAGGGCAAGGCCGGCGCGTACGCGATCCAGGGCCTGGCCGAGGCCTTCGTGACGCGCATCGAGGGCAGCTACTCCGGCGTGATGGGCCTGCCGGTGCACGAGACCGCCGCATTGCTCGCCGACTTCGGGCTGGACGTGTTCGCGGGGCGCGGCGCATGAGCGAGGAGATCCTGATCAACGTGACCCCGCGCGAGACGCGGGTGGCCGTGGTCGAGAACGGGATGTTGCAGGAGCTGCACATCGAGCGCGGCTGGAACCGCGGCGTGGTGGGCAACATCTACAAGGGCAAGGTTCAACGCGTGATGCCGGGAATGCAGGCCGCGTTCATCGACATCGGGCTCGACCGCGCCGCGTTCCTGCACGCTGCCGACATCGTCCGGCCCGCGCCGGTGGCCGAGGGGCCCGGCGGCGAGGAGGCACCGCTGCCGCCACAGCCCACGCGGCCGATCGGCGAGCTGCTGCGCGACGGCCAGGACATCGTCGTGCAGGTGGTCAAGGACCCGATCGGCAGCAAGGGCGCGCGGCTCACGACGCAGCTTTCGATTCCCTCGCGCTACCTGGTGCTGTTGCCGCGCACCCGCGTGGTCGGCGTGTCGGCGCGCATCGAGGACGAGGCCGAGCGCGCCCGCCTGAAGGCGATCGTCGGCGCGCAGTCGCCCGGCGGCGCGCAGCACGGCTACATCGTGCGCACCAATGCCGAGGGCCAGCCCGAGGAGGCGCTGGCGGAGGACGTGGCCTACCTCAACCGCGTGTGGGCGCTGATCGAGGAACGGTCGAAGTCGGCGAACGTCGGCGAGCGCGTGTACGAGGACCTGTCGCTGCCGATGCGTGCGGTGCGCGATCTGCTGCGCCGCGACGTCGAGAAGGTGAAGGTGGACTCGCGCGAGACCTGCGACCGCCTCAAGGCCTTCGCCGCGCAGTACATGCCGGGCCTGAACGAGAAGATCGAGCACTACACCGGGGCGCGGCCGATCTTCGACCTCTACGGCGTCGAGGACGAGATCCAGCGCGCCCTGGAGAAGCAGGTACCGCTCAAGTCCGGCGGCTACCTGGTCATCGACCAGACCGAGGCGATGACGACGATCGACGTGAACACCGGTTCATTCCTCGGTCAGCGCAATCTCGAGGAAACCGTCTATCGCACCAATCTCGAGGCCGCCCAGTCGGTCGCCCGTCAGCTTCGGCTCCGCAATCTAGGCGGGATCATCATCATCGACTTCATCGACATGACGGACGCCGAGCACAAGCGGCAGGTGCTCCGCCAGCTCGAGAAGGCGCTCGCCCGCGACCACGCCAAGACGACCGTGTACGACTTCTCCCCGCTGGGTCTTGTCGAGATGACCCGCAAGCGCACCACCGAGAGCCTGCAGCGGCAGCTGTCCGAGCCCTGCCACGAGTGCGGCGGCCGCGGGTCGCTGAAGACGCCGGAGACGGTGACCTACGAGATTTTCCGCGACATCGTCCGCCAGGTCCGGCAGTTCGAGGCGCAGCGGCTGCTGGTGATCGCCTCGCCGAAGGTGGTGGCCCGCATCACCGACGAGGAGTCGGCCGCGGTGGCCGAGCTCGAGGAATTCCTGGGCAAGTCCATCCGCTTCCAGGCGGACGAGCAGTACTCGCAGGAGCAGTTCGATGTCGTGCTGCTTTGAGCCCTGATCCGTGACGGGTGATTCCGTGATTCGTAGGAGCGACAGCGACGAGCGATACGGCCGGCCAGGCAGCGTGCGGGGGAAGGTCCCCTCGCGTGCATTGCTGCTTTTCCCAGTCACGAACGGCCAATCGCGAAGCACGTGCTCCTGAGACACGCCAGGCGCGCGCACGTCGGCGTCGGCTATCTGGCCGCGGCGGCGGTGATCGCGGTCGCGCTGCTGCTGGGCATCGTCAGCCAGGCGATGTCCTGGGCGGCGCGCAATCCCGCGCGCGCGGATGCCTGGCTGGAGCACCGGGTCGGACGGCCGGTCTCGTTCGCCGCCATGCACACCCGCTGGACGCGGCGCGGGCCGCTGGTGGAACTCCAGGACCTCAGGATCGGCGACGGTGCCGATGCCTTCCGCGTGGGTGACGCCCAGCTGCTCGCCTCCATCTATTCCGGCGTGCTGCCGGGCCGCTCGTTCTCCGAGCTGCGCCTGCGTGGGCTGGACATGACGCTGGTGCGTGGCGATGACGGCACCTGGAAGGTGCGTGGCCTGCCCGGGCAGGACCGCCCCGATGGCGACGCGTTCGCCGCGCTGGAGCGACTGGGCGAGCTGCACGTCATCGGCGGCCGGCTCGGCGTGGACGCGCCTGCCTATGGCCTGCAGGCCAGCATTCCGCGCGTGGACCTGCGCCTGCGGGTCGACGGCGACCGCGTGCGCGCCGGCCTGCGCGCCTGGCCCTCGGCGGATGGGCAGCCGGTCGACGGCGCGCTCGACTTCGACCGGCGCACCGGCGACGGCCGCGTGTATGCGGGTACCCGGCAGGTGGCGCTTTCGCGCTGGGCCAGCCTGCTGCAGGGTGCCGGCGCCCGCGTGGCGGGCGGGCAGGGCAGCCTCCGCGCATGGGCGCAGCTGCGCGGGCATCGCGTGGTGGGTGCGACCGCCGAGGGCGACCTGCGCGGCCTCGCGGTGCTCGGCGCGCCGCTGGATGGCGACGTGCCGGCGCTGAAGTTCGAGCGCGTCGACCTGCTCGCCCACTGGCGGCAGGACGGCGCGCGGTGGCAGGCGCGCATGCCGCGCCTGCGCCTGGTGCAGGCCGGCGCGCAGCAGACGCTGGACGGCCTGGCGATCGACGGCGGCCGTCGCTTCGCGCTCGCGGCCGAGCGCGTGGACGTCGCGCCGCTGCTCCAGGCACTGGCGCTCACCGACCGCATCGCCCCCGGGGCGCGGCGCTGGATCCGTGCCGCGGCGCCGGTCGGCATGGTCGAAAGCCTGCGCGTGGACGGCACGCGCGTCGACGCACGCGTCGCGGCGGTCGGCTTCGCGCGCGTAGGCGGGTCGCCGGGGCTGCGCGGCATCGCCGGCCGCGTTTCCGGTGACGCCGACGGGCTGGCCATCGACTTCGACCCCTCGTCGCTGGTGGGCCTGAGCTGGCCGCGTGCCTTCGGGCCGGACCACGTGGTGCGCCTGACCGGCAGCGCCGGGGCGTGGCGCGATGGCCCGGGCTGGAGCGTGGGCACGCGCGCGCTGCGCATCGACGGCGAAGGCTACGGTGCCGACCTGCGCGGCGGCCTGCGCTGGCAGGGTGACGGCACGCGCCCGTGGATCGACCTTGCCGCGGCCGTCCGCCCGGCGCAGGTTCCGGTCGCCAAGCGCTTCTGGGTGCGCCACCTGATGCCGCCGACGGTGGTGAAGTGGCTCGACGACGCACTGGTGGGCGGCACGGTGCGCAACGGTCGTGCGGTGGTGACGGGCGACCTCGACCACTGGCCGTTCACGCATGGCGAGGGCCGCTTCGAGGCGCGGGCCGAGATCGCCGGGGCCACCCTGCGCTTCCAGCCCGACTGGCCCGCGGCCGAAGCCGTGGATGCGCAGGTGGCCTTCATCGGCAACGGTTTCTCCATCGACGGCCGTGGACGCGTCGGCGGCGTGGCGCTGACGTCGCTGCGCGCCGGCATCGACGACTACGGCAAGGGCAGCCTCACCGTCGATGCCAGCGCGCGCACCGACGCGCGCGAACTGCTGGAAGTGCTGCGGCGCAGCCCGCTGCAGCGCCAGCAGCCGGAAACCTTCGCCGCGCTGGGCGCCACCGGCCCGGCGCGCGTGGACTTCGGCCTCGTGATGCCGCTGGGTCGCGGGCTGCCGGCGGAGATCGGCGGCGTGGTCGACCTCGAAGGCGCGCGGCTCTCGGACTCGCGCTGGAACCTGCGCTTCGACGGCGTGCGCGGGCGGGCGCGCTACGACCGCGACGGATTCACCGCGGCCGATCTCGCGGTGCGGCACGAGGGCCAGCCCGGACGGCTGGCGCTGCGCGCGGGGCCCGGGCACGTGCGTGATGCCGCCAATGCCTTCGAGGGCGCCGTGGACGCGAGCTTCGACATCGACGAGCTGCTCGCCCGCGCGCCCGAGATGGGCTGGCTCGCGCCGCACGTGGAGGGCCGCTCCACCTGGAGCGTCGGCGTGGTGGTGCCCCGCGCGGCCAATGCGGCCACGCCCGCCGCGCGCCTGCAGCTGCGCTCGTCGCTCGCGGGCACGGCGCTCGATCTTCCCGCTCCGCTGCGCAAGCCGGCATCGCAGCCCTTGCCGGCCTTCGTCGACACGCCGCTTCCGCTCGGCAGCGGCGAGATCTCCGTCGCGCTGGGCCAGCTCGTGGCGGTGCGTGCCCGCAGCGCGCAGGGGCGGACGGGCGTGCGCATCCAGCTGGGCAGTGCGCGCGTGGACGAGCCGCCGCCGCAGGACGGGCTGGTGGCCACGGGACGCGCGGCTCAGCTCGACGCGCTCGATTGGATCGCCTTCGCCCAGGGCGGCAGCGGCTCGGGCTCGGGCGGCCTGCGGCTCCAACGCGTGGACGTATCGACCGGGCGCCTGGCGATGCTGGGCGGCCAGTTCGGCGAGGCCCGGCTGCAGGTGCAGCCGGCCGCGGGCGGTGCGACGTCGATCCGCGTGGACGGCGCCGCACTCGCGGGAACACTGTCCATCCCGGCAGGCGATGGCGGCATCAGCGGGCGCTTCGCGCGCGTGCACTGGAAGCCCGCGCCGACGCAGGCGGCGACGGCCTCCGCCACGCGCACGGGTACGGGTCCGGTGCCGGCATCACGCGGCACGGGCCGCGCGTCGGGCGCCGACGACGCCTCGATGAGCCCGTCGGCCATCCCGGCGCTCGCCCTCGACGTCGACGACCTGCGGCTGGGCGATGCGCGCCTGGGCACGGCGCGGCTGCGTACGCGCCCGACGGCCTCCGGCCTGCGGCTGGAGCAGTTCACGGCACGCGGGCGCGGCCAGCAGCTGGACGCGACGGGCGAATGGACGGGACGTGGTGCGGCGGCGCGCACCCGGGTGGAGGCCAGCGTGGCCAGCGACGATTTCGGCACGCTGCTCGCGGGTTTCGGCTTTGCCGGTCGCGTCGGCGGTGGCAAGGGCAGTGCGCGGCTGCAGGCGGCCTGGGCGGGCAGCCCGGCCGAACTGCGCATCGACGCGCTGGAAGGTGCGTTGTCGCTGGACGCGCGCGATGGCCGGCTGCTGGAAGTCGAGCCCGGTGCCGGCCGCGTGCTGGGGCTGTTGAGCGTGGCCGAGCTGCCGCGCCGCCTCACGCTGGACTTCCGCGATTTCTTCTCCAAAGGCTTCGCCTTCAACCGGCTGCGAGGCAACGTGCGCTTCGGTGAAGGCGAAGCGCGCAGCGACGACCTGTCCATTCGCGGGCCGGCGGCCGACATCGACATCCGCGGCGCCGCCGACCTGCGCCGCCAGACCTTCGACCAGACCGTCGAGGTGCGCCCGAAGTCCGGCAACCTCCTGACCGCGGTGGGCGCCCTGGCGGGCGGCCCGGTCGGCGCCGCCATCGGCGCGGCCGCCAACGCCGTGCTCAAGAAGCCGCTGGGGCAGGTGGGCGCGCGCACCTACCGGGTCACCGGCCCTTGGGCCGAGCCCCGCGTCGAGGTCATGAGCCGTGAGCAGAGCCGTACCGCCACGGCCCTGCGTCCGGCCGGTTGAAGGCCGTCACGGCAGCTCGCCTATAGTCGCCCGGCGCGTTCCGCGTCCCCATGGAACATCGATGAGCCCCACGCTGCAGTCCGCCGAAAACCGCCTCCTTGCTCCCGCCGGTCTCGACCTGGCCGGGCTCGATCGTGCCCTCGGCGCGCTGATCGGCCCCGGCGTCGATTTCGGCGACCTCTATTTCCAGCACACGCGGCGCGAGAGCTGGACGGTCGAGGACGGCATCGTCAAGGACGGCGCGCATTCGATCGAGCAGGGCGTGGGCGTTCGCGCGATCAGCGGCGAGAAGACCGGCTTCGCGTACTCGGACGAGATCGACGCGCGCTCGCTGCTGGAGGCCGCGCAGTCGGCCCGCGCGATCTCCAAGGGCACGGTCACGCCCGACGGGCTGATGGGTCATCGTCCGCTGGTGCGCAGCACCGGGCGGGCGCTGTACGCGCCGGTGGATCCGATCGACGTCCTGGGCAACGAGGACAAGGTGGAGGCGCTGCGCCGCGTCGACCGGCTGCTGCGCGCCGCCGATCCGCGCGTGAAGCAGGTGGTCGTCAGCCTCTCCGGGGGCGTGGACACCGTGCTCGTGGCGCGAAGCGATGGCCTGATGTCGGCCGACGTGCGCCCGCTGGTGCGGCTGAACGTCCAGGTGATCGTCGAGCAGGGCGGTCGCCGCGAGCAGGGCTACGCGGGCGGCGGCGGGCGCTACGGCTATGCCGAGCTGCTGGGCGGCGACCGGCCGGAACACCTGGCTCGCGAGGCGCTGCGGCAGGCGCTGGTCAACCTCGAGGCCGTCGATGCGCCCGCGGGCGTCATGCCCGTCGTGCTCGGCAGCGGCTGGCCCGGCGTGCTGCTGCACGAGGCGGTGGGGCACGGCCTGGAAGGCGACTTCAACCGCAAGGGCACGTCGACCTACGCCGGCCGCATCGGCCAGCGCGTGGCCTCGCCGGGCGTCACCATCGTCGACGACGGCACCCTGCCGGGCCGCCGCGGCTCGCTCAACATCGACGACGAGGGCACGCCGACCAGCTGCACCACGCTCATCGAGGACGGCGTGCTGGTGGGCTACATGCAGGACACGCTCAACGCGCGCCTGATGGGCATGGCGCCCACCGGCAACGGCCGTCGCGAGTCTTTCGCGCACCTGGTCATGCCGCGCATGACCAATACCTACATGCTGGCCGGACCGCACGATCCCGAGGAGATGATCCGGTCGGTGAAGCGCGGTCTGTACGCGGTGAACTTCGGCGGCGGGCAGGTGGACATCACCTCGGGCAAGTACGTGTTCTCGGCCACCGAGGCCTACCTGATCGAGGACGGGCGCGTCACCGCGCCGGTGAAGGGCGCCATGCTGATTGGCAACGGCCCGGAGACCATGCAGCGCGTGACCATGATCGGCCACGACCTCGCACTCGACGAGGGCGTGGGCGTCTGCGGCAAGGACGGGCAGAGCGTGCCCGTGGGCGTGGGCCAGCCGTCGCTGCTGATCGAGGGCCTCACCGTCGGCGGCACGCAGGCCTGATGCGGCCTGCCGCCGCCCGGGCAACCCATGCGCCGGAGGGTCGATCCGGCGTCGGGCATGCGGGCTCAGTCCGCGCCGGCGTCGTCCAGGCCGTCGTCGAAGGCCATGTCGTCGGCATCGGCCGACGCATGGGGCAGCACGGTGCCGCGCAGCTCGCGGAACAGCTCACGGAACGCGTGCGGCGGCTTGCCGCGCTTGCGTTCGTCCAGCGTGTTGCGCACCAGCTGCCGCAGGCGCTGCCGGTCGGCCTCGGGGTGCGCGTCGAGGAATTCGGCCAGCGCCTCGTCGCCCCCGTCGATCAGCCGCTCGCGCCAGGCTTCCAAGCGATGCAGCGCGGCCGCCTCCGTGCGCGACGCGGCGCTCTTCTCGTCCAGCGCGTCGCGCATCGCCTGCAGCTCGGCTTCGTCGAGCTTGCGCATCTGCTTGGCCAGGTAGGCCAGCTGGCGCTTTCGCGCGATGTTCGACGTGATGCGGCGCGTGTCTTCGATGTGCGGAAGCGTCTGTTCCGGCACCGGAACACGCGAGAGCTGGGCCGGCGTGAGCGCCACCAGCGCCTCCGCGAGCTCCAGCACGCCCAGCGCCTCGCGCCGCTTCTGGCTCCGGCTGGGGCTGAGGAATTCACCCGTTTCTTCGTCGCGACCGCGCATGCACCGTGCTCCGCACGGCCTGCGCCGCGCCCGAATCCCGCGTCCGCACCCGCTGCCGACGCCTGCAGCAAAGGATAAGACATTGAACGCGACCACCCTGAAGCCCGGCCTTTTCGACGACAGCCGCGAACGCCTCGACGTGCTGGCGAGCCTCTCGCAGCGGCTGCTGGACGCCGCGCGCGAGCGCGGCGCGACGCAGGCGGAGGTGACCTGCTCGGAGGACGCGGGCCTGAGCGTGAGCGTGCGCATGGGCGAGGTGGAAACCGTCGAATCCACGCGCGACCGCGGCATCGCCGTCACCGTCTACTTCGGCACGCGCAAGGGCAGCGCCAGCACCGCCGACCTGCGCGACGAGAGCCTGGAGGCGACCGTCGACCAGGCCTGCGCGATCGCGCGCTACACCGAGGACGACCCGGCGGCGGGGCTGGCCGACGCGGCGCTCATGGCGCGCGAGCTCCGCGAGTTCGACAGCTGGCATCCGTGGGCGATCGACGCCGACCGCGCGATCGACATCGCCCTGGCCTGCGAGCAGGCCGGCCGCGACGCCGAGGCGCGCGTGGAGAATTCCGACGGGGCAACGGTCAGCACGGGGCGCAGCGTGTCGGTCTATGCCAACTCGCATGGGTTCCTAGGCGCCGAGCGCGGCACGCAGCACTCGCTGGGTTGCGCGCTCATCGCCGGCCGCGGCGACGGCATGCAGCGCGATGGCTGGTACACCTTCGGCCTCGCCGCGGAGGACCTGGAAACGCCCGCATCCGTGGGCCGGCGCGCCGCCGAGCGCGCGGTCGCCCGCCTCTCGCCGCGCCAGGTGCGCACCGGCGAGTACCCGGTGGTTTTCGCATCGGAAGTCGCGCGCTCGCTCGTCGGCCACCTGCTCGCGGCGGTGTCCGGCGGCGCGCTGTACCGCGGCGCGAGCTTCCTGGTCGACAGCGTCGGCACGCAGCTCTTCCCCGCATGGCTGTCCATCCACGAACGCCCCTTCCTCATGCGCGGGCTGCGCTCGGCCTCGTTCGATGCCGAGGGCGTGGCCACGCGCGAGTCGGCGCTGGTCGAGGACGGCATCCTGCGCCGCTACGTGCTGGGCAGCTACTCGGCGCGCAAGCTCGGGCTGCAGACCACCGCCAATGCGGGCGGCGTGCACAACCTCGAGGTCGCCGCGAACGCAGGCGATCTCGCCTCGCTGCTGGCCTCGATGGGCCGCGGCCTGCTGGTCACCGAGCTGATGGGTCACGGCGCCAATACCACCACCGGCGACTACTCGCGCGGCGCGGCTGGATTCTGGGTGGAGGACGGGCAGGTGCAATACCCCGTCGACGGCATCACCGTGGCCGGCAACATGCGCGACATGTTCCGCGCGATCGAAGCGGTGGGCAATGACATCGATCCGCGTTCGCACATCCGCGTCGGTTCGGTCCTCATCGGCCGGATGACGGTGGCGGGCGACGCGACCGGCGGAGATTGACCCGGGCTTCACATGGCGCGAGAGTGCGCGCAACGGCATGTGCCGTCAGCGCAGGAGCCCGCCATGAGCGACGTCCCCGAGTCTCCGAACGGCGCACCGCCGCCGCCGCCGTACACCCAGCCGTCGCCGCCCGCGGCCAGCGGCTATTCCGCCGAGGAGCGGCAGTGGGCGATGTTCGCGCATCTGTCCGCGCTCGCGGGCGGCCTGCTCACGGCCGGCTGGGCTGCCAGCCTGGGCTGCTTCATCGGCCCGCTGGTGATCTGGATGGTGAAGAAGGACACCATGCCCTTCGTCGACGACCAGGGCAAGGAAGCACTCAACTTCAACATCACCGTGGGCATCGTCTTCCTCGCGCTCGCGGCGCTTTCGGTCGTGACGCTGGGCATCGGCCTGATCATCGCCATTCCGGCGTGGATCATCATCGGCATCGCCTGGCTGGTGCTGACGATCATCGCGGGCATCAAGGCGAACGAGGGCGTGGCCTACCGCTATCCCTTCACCCTGCGCCTGATCAAGTAAGCCGCGCCTGCACGAGGCGACCGCGGAGCCCGGGGAAGCCCGGGCTTCGTCGTATGGGACGCCGGTGGCGATGCATTGCCGAATGGACGCGCGACGCCGTGGCGCCGCATGCACCGTGGCGCGGGCAAGCCAGGCGCACCCGGGAACGGCTCGCGTCGAAACCCCGGGCCGGGTGCGCTGGGCCGATCGGGGGCCATGCAGCGCTGCACCAATCGTGCGGCGTTACGCCGTGCGTTCGACGGCCAGGCGCGCGAGCTCGCGCAGGGCGTCGGCGCGGGAGCCGAAGCGTTCGAGCGCGGCGTCCATGTCCACGCGCAGGGCGGCCAGCCGCTCGCGCGACGCGTCGAGGCCGAGAAGCGCCGGGAACGTGGCCTTGTCCTGCGCCGCATCCTTGCCCGCGGTCTTGCCGAGCTGGGCGCTGTCGCCCTCCACGTCGAGCAGGTCGTCGCGCACCTGAAAAGCGAGGCCGAGAGCGGTGGCGTAGCGGTCGAGCGCGTCCAGGGCGGAACCGTCAGCACCGACGGAAAGCGCGCCCATGCGCACGCAGGCGCGGATCAGCGCCCCGGTCTTGAGGGCGTGTAGGCGCTCCAGGCCGGCCAGCGAGGTGGCGGCGCTGCGCCCGGTGGCCGCCAGGTCCAGCGCCTGGCCGCCGCACATGCCCGCGCCGCCTGCGGCACGCGCGAGCGTGGCGACGAGGGCGACGATCCGCTCGGGCGCGAGATCGGCGGCGGCCAGCACGTCGAAGGCCAGCGCCTGCAGGGCGTCGCCGGCGAGCACCGCCGTGGCCTCGTCGAAGGCGACGTGCACGGTCGGCTGGCCCCGGCGCAGCGCATCGTCGTCCATCGCCGGAAGGTCGTCGTGCACCAGCGAGTAGGCATGCACCAGCTCGACCGCCACCGCGGCAGGAACGGCCGGCTGCTCGTCGGCGAACATCGAGGCCGTGGCGAGGGTGAGCAGCGGGCGCATGCGCTTGCCGCCCAGCAGCACCGCATGGCGCATCGCGGCGTCCAGCGGTGCGGGCACGTCGGCGGAATCGAGCGCCTGCGCCAGCGCCGCGTCGATCCGCGTGCGCCAGCCGGCGAGGCGGGCCTCAGGCATCGGCGCCGGGCATGTCCGGGTAGGGCTGCGCGCCGGCGGGGTCCTGCGGGTCGGTCAGCAGCCGCACGCGCATCTCGGCCTCCTCGAGCGCGGTCTGGCACCGGCGGTAGAGGCCCACGCCACGCTCATAGGCCGCGAGCGATTCCTCGAGCGACAGGTCGCCCTGTTCCATGCGTTCGACCAGTTGCTCGAGCGCGTCCAGCGACTGCTCGAAATCGGCGACGGGCGAGGGCTGCGGCGGGTCTTTGCGTGGCATGCCGCCAGTGTGGCCGGCTGCGCGGCGGAGGGTCAACCGGAGCGATGCGGGCCCGGCCGCGGCGCGGGCGGCGTCCAGCGCAGCGCAAGGCCGTGCTCGCGCAGCCAGCCGGCGAGCCTCGCGCCGACCACGACGTCGCCCGCGGCCAGCACCTCGTCGCCGTCGACCAGCAGCGGCAGGCGTTCGCGCCGCCACGGCGGGATGCGCGCCTCCTGCAGCAGGTGCTTGAGTGCATGGTGATGCCCGCGACCCGGCAGCCGGATGCGCTCGCCGCCCCGGCGCGAGCGCACGCGCCAGGCACGCGGAACGGATGCCGCGGCGGGCGCCGCGTCGCTGCCTTCGATCCCCGCGCCCTGCATGCCTGCCGGTTCGAGGGCGAGCCGGCCACCGTCGGGCAGCGCGAGCACCCGGGTGCCGTCCCAGGCCACGTCGAAAGCGGCCGGCGGCGGTCCGGCGGTCGCGGCATGCAGCAGCCCGCCCCAGGCGCGCAGCGTCGCGCCGCTCCAGTCGAATCGGGGCGAGGCATCCGGCCGCGCCTGCAGAAGGTCGCGCTCGGCCGCCGCCAGGCCGCGCGCGGGAAGCGGCGGCAGGCCCAGCGAGGCGACCCAGGCACGCAGCACGCGGCTCCTGCGTGCGGCGGGGAGCTCGAGCAGGGGCGCGATGCGCAGCTCGTCCGGCCATCCGCCCGCGCAGGTGGCGAGGGCGCGTGCATCCTCCGACGCCAGCAACGCGGCCGCGTCGCGGGCATGCGCCGCGGACGCGGCCAGTGCCGACGCCGCGTGCGGCCAGCGCTCGCGCAGCAGGGGAAGCACGTGGCGCCGCAGGAATACGCGGTCCAGCGACGGGTCGTCGTTGGAGGGATCGTCGACCCAGTCCAGGCCCAGTGCGCGTGCGTAGGCGGCGATGCGCTCGCGCGGCTGCCCCAGCCAGGGCCGCCACATCCAGCCGGCGGCGAAGGGGCGCAGCGGCGACATCGCGCCCAGCCCGTCCACGCCCGATGCCCGCAACGCGCGGAGCAGGAAGGTTTCGGCCTGGTCGTCCAGGTGATGCGCGACCGCGAGCCACTCGCCGGGACGCAGCGCGTCGGCGAAGGCGGCATGGCGAGCCTCGCGCGCCGCACCCTCGCGGCCGAGGCCGGCGGGGTCCACGTGCACGGCGACGACGTCGCAGCGCAGCCCCAGCCGCGCGCAGGCGGCTTCGCAGCGGCCTGCCCAAGCGCGCGCGTCGGGCTGCATGCCATGGTCGACGTGCAGCGCGCGCAGGCCACGCGCGCGCACGGCCACGTCCGCCGCCAGGGCATGCAGGAGCGCCAGCGAGTCCATGCCACCGCTGAGCGCGACGCATACCGGCGCACCGGGCGCGGGATCGAAGGGTGGCGGCATCGTCATGCGGCGATGCTGCCATGCGAGGCCGGGCTCAGGCCGCCTCGTAGGCCCCGTAGCCGCGCAGCCGGCGATAGCGGCGCTCGACCAGTTCGCCCGGCGGCAGCCCGTCGAGCGCATCGAGTTCGTTGAGCAGCACCGTGCGCAGCCGCAGCGCCATCTGGCGCGGGTTGCGATGGGCGCCGCCCGTGGGTTCGCGCACGACCTTGTCGACCAGCCCCAGCGAATGCAGCCGCCGCGCGGTAAGGCCGAGCTGTTCGGCGGCGTCCTTGGCCTTGTCGGCCGACTTCCACAGGATGGAGGCGCAGCCCTCGGGCGAAATCACCGAGTAGGTGCTGTACTCGAGCATGACCGTGCGGTCGCCGACGCCGATCGCGAGCGCGCCGCCGGAGCCGCCCTCGCCGATCACCGTGCAGACCACCGGAATCTTCAGCTCGGCCATCTCCATGAGGTTGCGCGCGATCGCCTCGGACTGGCCGCGCTCCTCGGCACCGACGCCGGGGTAGGCGCCCGGCGTGTCGATGAAGGTCAGCAGCGGCAGGCCGAAGCGCTCGGCCATCTTCATCAGGCGCAGCGCCTTGCGGTAGCCCTCCGGGCGCGGCATGCCGAAGTTGCGGCGGATCTTGCTCTTGGTGTCGCGGCCCTTCTGGTGGCCGATGATCATGACGCTTCGGCCATTGATGCGGCCCAGGCCGCCGACGATGGCCGGGTCGTCCGCATAGGCGCGGTCCCCGGCGAGCTCATGGAACTCCTCGCACATGGCCGCCACGTAGTCGAGCGTGTAGGGCCGTTGCGGGTGCCGCGCGAGCTGGCTCACCTGCCAGGGCGAAAGGTCGCGGAAGATCTGCGCGGTGCGCTTGCGCACCTTGTCCTGCAGGGCGCGGATCTCGGCGTCCGCGCCAAGCGCGCTGCCGTCGCTCGCCTTGCGAAGTTCGGCGATCTTGGCTTCAAGATCGGCGATGGGCTGCTCGAAATCGAGGTAGTTCGGATTCATGCACGGCCGCGCGGGTGAAAGGCGGGCAGTGTAGCCGCTGAAGCGCGGATCCCGCCCGTCGCCGGCGTATGGTCGGCCCCGTGAGGGGATGGATCGGCCGCGGATGAACACGGATGGGCACGGATCCGGAGCAGCACGAGACGGAGGACGCGATGCCTCGCGTTCCGGTAGCGCGACGCGACCCGGCGTGGCGCGGCCGGGAGCGAATCCGGGGTCGAGGCCTGGATTCGCGCCAATCCGGGTTCGTCGGTGGCCCACGACGCGCCAGCCACCGAACGGGCCGCGCCCTCAATGCGCCCAGGGCTTGGCGAACGCGAGCTTCACCGCACGTACGCCGGGCGTGGCGCGCAGCGTGGCCACGAGCCCGGCGTCCACGCGCACGCCGTTGGCGCCGTCCAGGTCCACCATGCCCGCCGCACCGTCCACGCTCACGTGCAGGCGCAGCGGCGTCGGCCCGGGGCGGTGCGCGGCCAGGACCGCCTCGACGCGCGCGAGCGTGCCGGGCTCGCGCAGGTCCAGCCGCAGCATCAGGCGCTGCGTATGGCGGCTGCACAGCTGCGCGTACTCCCAGCAGCGCGCGGCCTTGAGCGCGAAGCCGCCGGAGAAGGCGTCCTCGCGCAGGCCGCCCTGAACGATGAGCAGCCGGTCGCGGCCGATGAGCGAGGCGTGCTCGGCATAGGTTTCGGCGAAGAAGGCGCATTCCAGGCGCCCGCGGCCGTCCTCGATCTGCACGAAGACCTGCGAATCCCCCTTCTTGCGCAGGCCCACGACGAGGCCGGCCACCGTCGTTTCCATCTCGGGCCGCCAGCCGCCGCGACCGCTGTCGGGCCGCCCGGCCCAGATGCGCTCGAGGTCGCCCAGGTGGAAGCCGATGAGGCCGTGCACGTCGTCGCGGAAGGGGTCGAAGGGATGGCCGCTGAGGTAGTGGCCCAGCGTGTCGCGCTCGTGCTCGAGCAGCTTGCCCAGCGGCCATTCGTCGCATTCGGGCAGGTCGATGCGAAGCGCCGGCGCGGCGGTGTCGAAACCGCCGAACAGCGAGGCCTGGCCTGCCGCGAGCTCCTTCGACATCTGGTCGGTGGCGCGCAGCACCTCGGGGATCTGCAGGAACAGGCTCGCCCGGTTCTTCCCCAGGGCGTCCAGCGCGCCGGCCTGCGCCAGTGCTTCCAGCGCACGCCGGTTGAGCTTGCCGTCGTCCACGCGCTGGCCGAGGTCGAGCAGGTCCTTGAACGGCCCGGCGCGGCGGGCCTCGCAGATCGATTCGCAGACGCCGCGGCCGACACCCTTCACCGCTCCCAGGCCGTAGCGGATGGTGTCGGGCGTGCGGGCCTCGAACATGTAGGCCGATTCGTTGACGTCCGGCGGCAGCACGGTGAGGCCGATGGCGCGCGCCTCGTCGAGGAAGCCGGTCACCTTGTCGGTGTTGTCCATGTCCGAGGACAGCACCGCGGCCATGAACTCCGCCGGGTAGTGCGCCTTGAGCCAGGCCGTCTGGTAGGAGACGAGCGCGTAGGCGGCGGCGTGCGACTTGTTGAAGCCGTAGCCGGCGAACTTCTCCAGCAGGTCGAAGATCGGGCCGGATACCGCGGGCTCGATGCCGTGGTGCTCCTTCGCGCCGGCCTCGAACTTCACCCGTTCCTTGGCCATCTCCTCGGGCTTCTTCTTGCCCATGGCGCGGCGCAGAAGATCCGCGCCGCCCAGCGAGTAGCCGGCCAGGATCTGCGCGGTCTGCATGACCTGCTCCTGGTAGACCACGACGCCGTAGGTCGGGGCGAGCACCGGCTCGAGGAGCGGATGCGGGTACTGCACCTCCTGCCGACCGTGCTTGCGCTCGATGAAGTCCGGGATCAGGTCCATCGGGCCCGGGCGGTAGAGCGAGACCAGCGCGATCAGGTCCTCGAAGCGGTCGGGCTGCGCGCGCTTGAGCAGCTCGCGCATGCCGCGGGATTCGAACTGGAACACCGCCACCGTGTCGCCGCGCGCGAACACCTCGTAGGCCTTCGCGTCGTCGAGCGGCAGGGTCGAGATGTCGAGCGGCGCCGTGCCTTCCTTCGCGCGCCGCGCGTTGATCGCCTTCACCGCCCAGTCGATGATCGTGAGCGTGCGCAGGCCGAGGAAGTCGAACTTCACCAGGCCCACGGCCTCGACGTCGTCCTTGTCGAACTGCGTGACCGGGTTGCGCCCGCGGCCCTGGCCGTCGTGTTCGGCGAACAGCGGGCAGAAGTCCGAGAGCGGCGAAGGCGCGATCACCACGCCACCGGCGTGCTTGCCGGCGTTGCGCGTGAGGTCCTCGAGCTGCAGCGCGAGGTCCACGAGGTCGCGCACGTCGTCCTCGGCGTTGTAGCGGGTGATGAACTCGCCGATCGCGCGTTCGGGGTCCTTCTTCGCGCGCTCGCTGCGGCCCAGCACGTCGTCGAGCGAGAGCGGGTCGGCCGGGATCAGCGGCACCAGCTTGGAGATGCCGTCCACGAAGCCGTAGCCATGGCCGAGGACGCGCCCGCAGTCGCGCAGCACGGCCTTGGCCGACATCGTGCCGTAGGTGATGATCTGGCTGACGCGGTCGCGGCCGTACTTGCGCGCGACGTAGTCGATCACCTCGTCGCGGCGGTCCATGCAGAAGTCGATGTCGAAGTCGGGCATCGACACGCGTTCGGGGTTGAGGAAGCGCTCGAACAGCAGGTCGTAGGGCAGGGGATCGAGGTCGGTGATGCCCAGCGCCCAGGCCACCAGCGAGCCGGCGCCCGAGCCGCGGCCGGGGCCGACGGGAATGCCGTTCTGCTTGCCCCAGTTGATGAAGTCCGCAACGATCAGGAAGTAGCCCGGGAAGCCCATCTTGATGATGACGTCGAGCTCGCGCTCCAGGCGCTCGGCGTACTGCTCCTGCGTGCGCCCGCCCGATGGCGGCGCCTTCTCCAGCCGCGCGGCCAGGCCTTCGCGCGCGGTGTTGCGAAGCCAGGATTCGATCGTGTGCTCGGCCGGGACCGGGAACGCGGGCAGGGCGTAGGTGCCCAGCTTCATCTCCACGTTGCAGCGCAGCGCCAGCGCGTGCGCGTTGTCGATGGCGTCCGGCACGTCGGCGAACAGCGCCTCCATCTCTTCGCAGGAGCGCAGGTACTGCTGCGGCGCGTAGTCGCGCGGGCGCTTGGGGTCGTCCAGGACGCGGCCGGTCGCGATGCAGACGCGCGCGTCGTGGGCCTCGAAGCCGGACTCGTCCAGGAAGCGCACGTCGTTGGTGGCGACCACCGGGATGTCGCGCAGCGACGAGGCGTAGAGCGCGAACGAGTTGAAGCCCCCCTCGCCCTTGCGGCCGGTGCGCGTCAGTTCCAGGTGCAGGCGCTCGCCCAGCACCTCCTTCCAGTCGACCAGCCAGGCCTCGGCCAGGTCGTGGCGGCCGCCGCCGGCCAGCTGCGCGGCCAGCGACTCGCGCCCGGCCAGTGCGAACAGCCCGCCGTTGTCCTCGCGCAGCCAGTCCGGGCGCATGGCCACGCCGTCGGTGCGATGGCCCTCCATCCACATGCGCGTGAGCAGCCGCGACAGCGTGAGGTAGCCCTCGCGGTCGCGGCAGAGCAGCGTCAGGCGCGTGGCCGCCTCGTTGCCGTCGGCCAGCGCCACGTCCGCGCCCAGGATCGGCTTGATGCCCGCGCCCTCGGCCGCCTTGTAGAACTTCACCGCGGCGAAGAGGTTGTTGATGTCGGTCAGCGCGACCGCAGGCTGGCCGAGCGAGGCGCAGCGCTTGACCAGCTCGCCGATGCGGATCGTCGAGTCGGCGAGCGAGTACTCGCTGTGCAGGTGGAGGTGGACGAAGCGGGAGGTCATGCGGACGGAACGGCCCGGCTGGCGGCCCGGCGGCCCCGCAGCCTATCAGCCGACCGTCTCAGGGTCAGGACTTGACGCGGCCGCGGCGACGATGGAATCGAGCAAGCCCGCGGCGGTGGGCTGCCCCGCCTGGCGCACGGGCGCGAAGCTGCGGCGGTGGGCCGGGCAGGGGCCGTGCTGGGCGAGCGCAGCCAGGTGCTGCGGGGTCGAGTAGCCCTTGTGCTGGTCGAAGCCGTACTGCGGCCAGCGCGCGTGCAGTTCCAGCATCAGGGCGTCGCGATGGGTCTTGGCCAGGATCGACGCCGCCATGATGGCCCGGCAGCGCGCGTCGCCGCCTACCCAGGCCTCGCCGGGGCGGCACAGGCCCTTGGGCACGACGTTGCCGTCGATGCGCGCCAGGTCGGCCGCGTCGCGCACGGCCTCCACGCATTCGCGCATGCCCTGCATGGTGGCGTGGAAGATGTTGAGCCGGTCGATGACGTCGACCTCGACGACCGCGACGTGCCAAGCCAGCGCGCGCTCGCGGATGCGCGGCGCGAGCACCCGCCGGCGCGCGGCGTCGAGCTGCTTGGAGTCGGCCAGCCCGTTGATCGGCGTGCGCCCCGGAGGGAGCACCACCGCGGCCACCACCACCGGCCCGGCCAGGGGCCCGCGGCCGGCCTCGTCCACGCCGGCGATGCGCCGCGGCGCGGGCGGTGCGGCGATGTCCAGAGCGAGTTGCGCGGCGGCGTCAGCCATGCCGCGAGGATACGACCTCGGCCACGGCCTCGGCCGCGCGCGCGGAGGCATCGCGGCGAAGTTCGCGGTGCAGGTTCATGAACCGCGGCGCGAGCGCGGCCGCGGCCTGCGGGTCGCGCAGCCAGTGAAGCACGGCGTCGGCGAGCTTCTGCGGCGTGCAGTCGCCCTGCATCAGCTCGGGCACGAGGTCGTCGCCCGCCAGGATGTTGGGCAGCGCGTAGCGGCTGACCTTCAGCATGCCCAGGCCTTTCACGAGCCGGTAGGTGGACGCGGCCACCTTGTAGGCCACCACCATCGGACGCTTGGCCAGCATGCCTTCCAGCGTGGCGGTGCCCGAGGCGAGCAGCACCACGTCGCTCGCGATCATCAGCCGCCGCGCGCGGCCGTCGATCACGTCCAGCACGCCGGCCAGCGCCTCGCGCGCCGGTGAGGCGGCCAGCACCCGCTCGAAGGCGTCGCGCGCGCGGCGGTCGGCCATGGGCGCGACCACGCGCAGCCCGGGAACGGCGGCCGCCACCCGTTCCGCGGCGGCCAGGAAATCCGGGCCGAGGCGCTCGATCTCGCCCGTACGCGAGCCGGGCAGCAGCGCCAGCACGGGCGCGTCGACGGGCAGGCCCAGGTCCGCGCGCGCGGCCGCGCGATCGGGCTCCAGAGGCATCTCGTCGGCCAGCGGATGCCCCACGAAGCGCGCGTCCACCCCATGCCGGGCGTAGATCGCCGGTTCCATCGGGAACAGGCAGAGCACGCGATCGGCCGAACGCCCGATCTTGGCCGCGCGGCCCTCGCGCCAGGCCCAGACCGACGGGCTGACGTAGTGGACGGTGGCGATGCCGCGGTCCTTCAGCCAGCGCTCGACCGGCAGGTTGAAGTCCGGGGCATCGATGCCGACGTAGACGTCGGGCCGCCAGGCGAGCAGCCGCCGTCGCAGCGCCGCGCGCAGGCGCAGCAGCCGCGGCAGGTGGCGAAGCACCTCGGCCAGGCCCATGACCGCGAGCTCGCCGGCGTCCCACCAGGCGTCCAGCCCCGCTGCGCGCATGCGGTCGCCGCCGATGCCGGCGAACTCGGCGCCGGGAAAGCGCTCGCGCAGGGCGTCGATCAGGCCGGCGCCCAGCAGGTCGCCCGAGGCCTCGCCGGCCACGATGGCGATGCGGCGGGGGCGGGAATCGCGAACCGGTGCCCCGGAATCGGCCGCTTCGCGCGGCGCTGCGTTGCCACGCGTCGAACCCGCCGCGGCGGCGGCGTCCACCGGGCCAACGCGTGCGCCACCCGCGGACTCCCGATTCCCGGTTCCCGGTTCCCGGGTCATTACCGCAGCAGCGGCCGCTCGCCCGAGTTCACGAACTCGAGCAGCAGCCGCACGTCCTCGCTGTCGCCGGCGATGTCCGCGAGCTTCGCGCGCGCCTCGTCCAGCGAGCCGCCGGCCACGTACAGCGCACGGTAGGCGCGTTTGATCGCCGCGATGCGCTCCGGCCCGAACCCGCGCCGCTTCAGGCCCTCGGCATTGATGCCGCGCGGCTTGCCGTAGTCCTGCTGCGCCACCATCACGAACGGCGGAACGTCGCCGTTGACGAACGCCCCCATGCCCACGAACGCGTGCGAGCCGATGCGGCAGAACTGGTGCACGCCCGCGAAGCCGCTGAGGATGACGTGGTCGCCCACCGTCACGTGGCCGGCGAGCGTGGCGTTGTTGGAGAACACGCAGTCGTTGCCGACGATGCAGTCGTGCGCCACGTGCACGTAGGCGAGCATCCAGTTGCGGTCGCCGATGCGCGTCACGCCGCCGCCGCCCGCGGTGCCGCGGTTCACGGTGACGAACTCGCGGAACGTGTTGCCGTCGCCGATGACCAGCTCGACCCGCTCGCCCTGGAACTTCTTGTCCTGCGGTTCGCCGCCGATCGCGCAATGCCCCACGAAGCGGTTGCCGCGGCCGATGCGCGTCGGACCGGCGACGCTGCAGTGCGGGCCGAGGCTGGTGCCGTCGCCGATCTCGACCTCGCTCCCGACGTGGCAGAACGGCCCGACGGACACGCCGTCGCCCAGCCGCGCGCCGGGCTCCACGACCGCGCTCGGATGCACGACGGCGGCCATGCTCAAGCCTGCGCCTCGGCGCAGACGATGTCGGCGCAGGCGACCTGCTCGCCGTCCACGCGCGCGATGCCCGAGTACATCGCCATGTTACGGATGTGGCGCTTGAGCTCGACCTCCAGCTCCAGGCGGTCGCCGGGCACCACCATCTTCATGAACTTCGCGTTGTCCACCTTCACGAGGTAGAACAGCTTCTCGCCGGTCTTGGACACCCCTTCGGCCTGCGCGGTCAGCTGGGTGAGCAGGCCACCGGCCTGCGCCAGCGCCTCCACCACCAGCACGCCGGGCATCACCGGATTGCCCGGGAAGTGCCCGGTGAAGAAGGGTTCGTTGCAGCTCACGTTCTTGTACGCGAGTACGCGCTTGCGCGGCTCGAACTCCACCACCCGGTCCACCAGGAGGAACGGATAGCGGTGCGGCAGCAGCGACTCGATGCCGCGGACGTCGAGGGGAAGCGAGGGGGCGTGGCTCATCGGCAGGATCCTTCCGCTGCCCGCATGCGCGGGCGGCATGTCGAAACCGTGAATGATACGGCGCGCGCGGGGCCCGCGGCCCGCCGGCTCAGGACCCGGGCGCCCGGCCGCGGAACAGCGCGTCCAGCTGGCGGAAGCGCGCGGCGCTGCGGCGCCAGCTGCGGTTGTCCATCAGGGGCGTGCCGGACGAGTATTCGCCCGGCTCGCGGATCGAATGGGTCACCAGGCTCATGGCGGTGATCACCACGCGGTCGCAGATCTCGATGTGGCCCACGATGCCGGCCGCGCCCCCGATCAGGCAGTAGCGCCCGATGCGCGTGCTGCCGGCCACCGCCACGCAGCCGGCCATGGCGGTGTGCGCGCCGATCCGCACGTTGTGGGCGATCTGGATCTGGTTGTCCAGGCGCACATCCTCCTCGAGCACGGTGTCCTCGATGGCGCCGCGGTCGATGGTGGTATTGGCGCCGATCTCGCAGTCGTCTCCCACGACCACGCCGCCGAGCTGCGGCACCTTGAGCCAGTGGCCGGCGTCCATGGCGATGCCGAAACCGTCCGCGCCCAGCACCGCACCGGGGTGCACCAGCACGCGCCGGCCCAGCCGTACGCGCGTTACCAGCGTCACGCGCGCGACCAGCTCGCTGCCGTCGCCCACCACGCAGTCATCGCCGATCACGCAGCCGGGGCCGACGACCGCACCCGCGCCCACGCTGCTCCGCGCGCCGATCGACACGTGCGGGCCGATGTGGGCGTCGGGCGCGACCTGCGCCGACGGGTCCACCACCACACTCGGGTGGATTCCGGGGGCGCGCAGCGGGCGCGGCTCGAACAGCGCCGCGATGCGTGCATAGGCCACGTAGGGATCGCGCGCCACCAGCACGGCCATCGGCGCGGCCTCGGCATCGTCCGCGCGCAGCACGACGACGCCCGCGCCCGACTCGGCGAGCTGGTTCCGGTACTTCGAATTGGCCAGGAACGACAGCTCGTCGCCGCGGGCACGGCCGAGCGTGCCGACGCCGGCGACGACGCGCGCCGCGTCGCCGCGCAGTTCCAGCCCGAAGCGGGCGGCCAGCTCGCCGGCCGTGAATCGCGGGCGAGCGTCGTCGCTCATCGCAGGATCAGAACACGCCGCCGAAGGTGAACTGCAGCCGCTCGAGCTCGTCGCTGTCGTCCTTGCGCAGCGGGAAGGCGTAGCTGATCGAGATCGGGCCCATCGGCGATCGCCACATCAACGCCACGCCCGTCGAGGCGCGCAGCTCGCCGGCATCGAAGCTGTCGGTGTCGGCGAAGACGTTGCCCACGTCCAGGAAGGCGGAGACGCGTGCGGCCGGGCTGTCCAGCAGGGTCGGGAAGATCAGCTCGACCGAACCGGTCGTCTTCAGTGCACCACCGATGGGCTGCAGATACGACGAGCCGGTCGCGGCCGCGCGCGGGCCCAGCGTGTTGTCGGCGAAGCCACGCACCGAGCGCACGCCGCCGGCGTAGAAGTTCTCGAAGAACGGCAGGCCGCCTGCGGTGATGGTGCGGCGGTAGTCCGGGGACGTTTCCAGGCAGGGCTCGCTCGGATCCGGGCCGGGCGTGAAGGTGTCGGCGATGCCGTCGTTGTTGGAATCGCTGACGGTGCCCGGCGTGAAGCAGATGTTGCGGACGAAGTCGTCGCCGTAACTGTCGCCGTAGCCCAGGTCGGCGCGCGTGTTGAGCACGAGGTGGCGGCTCAGGCGCCAGAACTTGGAGATCTCGTAGGTGAGCTTGAAGTACTCGGCCGTCGAGCCGGGCAGCGCCACTTCCGCGCCGAAGCGCTGCAGCATGCCGGTCGTGGGCGTCAGGAAGCTGTCGAGCGAGTTGCGCGACCAGCCCACCTGCGCGCGCCAGGTATGGAACGTGCGCCGGCCGACGGCGTCGATGTAGTCCACGAGCGGGGCCGGCGTCGAGCCCGAGATCGCGAAGATCTCGTTGCTGTCCACGCCCATCATGAAGTTGACGGTATCGGTCTCGGTGATCGGGACGCCCATCACCACCTGCCCGGCGCCGCTGGTCGACGAGTACTGCGCGGTGTTGAAGTCCGAGTTGTCGAACTCGCGCCACCACAGGTTGTAGCCCAGCGACACGCCGCTGTCGGTGAAGTAGGGATTGAGGAACGAGAAGTCGTAGCGCTGCAGGTAGGAGTTGCGGTTGGCCTGCACCGAAACGCGGTTGCCGCTGCCCAGGAAGTTGCTCTGCGACAGCTGGATCTGCGTCGTGAGGCCGGTGAGCTGCGAATAGCCCAGGCCGAAGACGAAGCTGCCGGACGTGGTTTCCTTGACCGCGACCTCGATGTCGACCTGGTCGGGCGAGCCCGCGACGGGCTTGCTCTCCACATCCACGCTCTCGAAGAAGCCCAGGCCCTGCAGGCGGATCTTCGAACGGTCGAGCGCGGCCTGCGAGTACCAGCTGCCCTCGAACTGGCGCATCTCGCGGCGCAGCACCTCGTCGGAGGTGCGCGTGTTGCCCTTGAAGACGATGCGGCGCACGTTAACGCGCGGGCCCGGCACCACCTGCAGGTTGATGCCGACCGTCTTCTTCTCGCGGTCGATGTCCGGAACCGTGTTGACCTGCGCGAAGGCGTAGCCGATGTTGCCCAGCGCCGCGGTGATCGAATCCGAGGTCAGCTCCAGCAGGCGGCGCGAGAAGGTCTGGCCTTCGGCGACGAGCACGCGCTTCTGGATCTCCTCCTTCGGCAGCACCGTGTCGCCGGTGATCTCCACGCCCGAGACCGTGTACTGGTCGCCCTCGGTGAGGCCGGCGGTGATGAACATGTCGCGGCGGTCGGGGCTGATCGCCACCTGGGTGCTGTCGACCGAGAAGTCGATGTAGCCGCGGTCGAGGTAGAACGCGTTGAGCTTCTCGAGGTCGCCCGAGAGCTTCTCGCGCGAGTACTGGTCGTCGCGGCGGTACCAGGAAAGCCAGTTGCTCTCGCGCGATTCCCAGTTGTCCCGGATGTCCTCTTCCCCGAACTTCTCGTTGCCGACCAGGTTGATGTGGCGGATCTTGGCCGCCTTGCCTTCCTTGATGGTGATCGTGAGGTCGACCCGGTTGCGGTCCAGTCGCGCGATGGTCGGCGTGATCTCGACGTTGTACTTGCCGCGGTTGTTGTACTGGCGGGTGAGTTCCTGGGTGACGCGGTCCAGGGCCAGGCGGTCGAAGGTGCCGCCCTCGGACAGGCCGATGTCGGCCAGGCCCTTGGTCAGGTCCTCGGTCTTGATGTCCTTGTTGCCGGTGATCGTCAGCTTGTTGATAGCCGGGCGCTCGACGACGGTCACGACCAGGATGTCGCCCTGGCGGTCGAGGCGGATGTCCTCGAAGAAGCCCGTCTTGTAGAGCGCGCGGATCGCCTCGCCCGCGCTGGCGGAGTCGACCTGGTCGCCGCGCTCGATCGGCAGGTAGGTGAATACGGTGCCGGCGGAGATGCGCTGCAGCCCGTCGACGCGGATGTCGCTCGCCGTGAAGGGCGAGAACGCCTGCGCGAAGGCGGAGGTCACCGGGGCCGCGGCGATCGCCGAGGCGAGGGCGAGGGCGAGCAGGCGGCGGGGCAGGGGTCGCGTCATCATCACGTCCGGTGGGAGCGGGAAACCGCCGTGGGCGGCAGGGTGCGGCGCGGGAGCATCGGCGGAGGGAAAGCCGGCATGTCAGCGCAGCAGGTTGTTCACGATGTCGTTGTAGAAGGCCAGGCCCATCAGCCCGGCGATCAGCGCCAGCCCGACGAACTGTCCCGCGGCCATGGCGCGTTCGCTCAACGGACGGCCCTTGACCAGCTCGATAAGGTAATACAGCAGGTGACCCCCATCCAGTATCGGGATGGGAAGCAGGTTCAGGATGCCCAGGCTCAGCGAGAGCATGGCGAGGATCGACAGGTACCAGGCCGGCCCGCGCGAGGCGTAGTGGTTGGCGGCGCGCGCGATCGTGATCGGGCCTGCCACGGTATTGCGCACGTCGACGCGGCCGGTGAAGGCGCGGCCGATCATCGCGAGCAGTTCCCGTGTCTGGTGTGCCGTCTCGCGCAGGGCGGCGGGCACGGCGGCGACCGGCCCGTAGCGGAGCAGGGCATTGGGTTGGGGGGGCGCGGCCTGGCCCAGCGAGACGCCCAGCAGCCAGCGCGACCGGCCGTCGACCTCCGTGAGGCGCGGTGTCATCTCCAGCGCCATCCGCACGCCGCCACGGTCGACCTCGACCATGGCGGAGCCTCCGCGGCGGCCCAGGCGCTGCACCAGGGGGTCGACCTCGTCGCCGGCCTGCACGGGCTCGCCGTCCACCGCCGTGATCACGTCCCCGGGCAGGAGTACGCCGGCGGCCGGCATCCCGGGCGAGGTGGCCAGCACCTGCGCCGGCGACACGCGGTGCCGCGGTGCCAGGCCCGCCGCTTCCACGGCGCGCAGCTCGTCGATCTCGGCCGGCAGGCGGGACAGGGCCAGCCGGTGCCCGACCTCGCGGCCCTCGGGGGTGCGCACGCGCAGGTCGACGTCGCGGCGGTCGAGCGCGGCGGGCATCAGCGCCAGCTCCGCCTCGGTCCAGGTGGGCGTCGTCCGCCCGTCGACGGCGAGGATGACGTCACCGCTGCGCAGGCCCGCGGCGCGGGCCAGCCCGTCGGCGGTGCCGACCTCGGCCAGGTAGTCCGGCCGGCCGATCACGAACATGCCCCACAGCAGCGCCACGCACAGCAGCAGATTGGCGACCGGGCCGGCGACCACGACCGCCATCCGCTGCCACACCGGCTTGCGGTTGAAGGCCTCGTGCAGCTGCGCGGCGGGGACCTCGCCCTCGCGCTCGTCGAGCATCTTCACGTAGCCGCCGAGGGGGATCGCGGCGATCACGTACTCGGTGCCGCCGCGGCCGCGACGCGTCCACAGCGGGCGACCGAAGCCGACCGAGAAGCGCAGTACGCGCACGCCGAAGCGCCGCGCGACCCAGTAGTGGCCGAACTCGTGGAAGGTGACGAGCACGCCGAGGCTGACGATGAGCCACCACACCGATCCGACGAACTCGTTCAAGCAGGCCTCCGCAGGCCGGCGATGCCGGCGCATGGGCTAGACCGCCGGAAGCTTCGCAGGTTCCCCGGCGGCTGGGGCAGGGCAGGCGGGCGTGGGTTCATCGCGGCTGCCGCTCAGGCCGCTCGCGCGATGGCATCTGCCACGTGCTCGCGCGCCCGCGCATCGGCCCGCCGCAGTGCGTCGAGATCCCCTGCTTCGCCGCCGCGGGCGGCAAGGGCGGATTCGACCAGGGAGGCGATGTCGAGGAACCCGACCCGCCGCGCAAGGAAGGCTTCCACCGCCGCTTCGTTGGCGGCGTTGAGCACGGCCGGTGCGTCGCCACCCGCGCGCAGGGCGGCGAAGGCCAGGCGCAGGCATGGGAAGGCCTCGAGGTCCGGCGGCTCGAAGTCCAGCCGTCCGCCCTGTGCGACGAGGTCGAGGCCGCCCACGCCGGACTCGATCCGGTCGGGCCAGCCCAGGCCGACCGCGAGCGCGGTGCGCATGTCCGGCAGGCCGAGCTGCGCGAGCGTGGAGCCGTCGACGAACTCCACCAGCGAATGCACCAGGCTCTGGGGATGGACCAGCACGTCGATGCGGTCCGCCGCGACGCCGAAGAGGTGGTGCGCCTCGATGACCTCCAGGCCCTTGTTCATCAGGCTCGCCGAATCGACCGAGATCTTCGGCCCCATCGACCAGCGCGGATGGGCGATGGCCTGCTCGGGCGTGACCTCGCGCAGCGACTCGCGCGTGCGCCCGCGGAACGGGCCACCCGACGCGGTGAGCACGAGGCGGCGCAGGCCACTGACGTCGCGCGCGCCGCGGTCGCCCTGCGCGGGCAGGCACTGGAAGATCGCATTGTGCTCGCTGTCGACCGGCACGATGCAGGCATCGGATGCGCGCGCGGCGGCCATGACCAGCTCGCCCGCCATCACCAGCGATTCCTTGTTGGCCAGCGCGATGCGCTTGCCCGCACGCACCGCGGCCAGCGTCGACGAAAGGCCCGCCGCGCCCACGATCGCCGCCACCACCGTGTCGCAGGCGTCGCCGGCAGCCAGCGCGTCGATGGCGTCGTCGCCGGCATGCGCCTGGGTGGCGAGCCCGCGCGCACGGAGCGCGTCGCGCAGCGCGCCGAAGCAGGCCGGGTTCGCGATGGCCGCGTGTTCGGGGCGGAAACGGGCGCAGAGGTCGGCGAGCGCCTCGACGTTGCGCCCGGCCACGAGCACGCTCGCGTGCAGGCGGCCGGGGTGGCGAGCGATCACGTCCAGCGCGGACGCGCCGATCGACCCCGTGGCCCCGAGCACGGCGACGCGACGCATCACAGCTCCAGCAGCGCCTTGCCCAGCGCGAAGGCGGGCAGCGCGGCGAGCACGGCGTCGATGCGATCGAGCACGCCGCCGTGGCCGGGGATCAGCCGGCCCGAGTCCTTCTTGCCCACGTGGCGCTTGAGCAGGCTCTCGTAGAGATCGCCCACCACGGAGAACAGGATCGCGATGGAAGCGACCAGGGCCACCCGGTACAGCTCGTCGCCCCGCGCACCGGCGAAGGCCGCGAAGGCGACCGATGCGATCGTGCCCGCGACCACGCCACCGACGAGCCCCTCGATCGTCTTGTTCGGGCTCACCCGCGGTGCGAGCTTGTGACGGCCGAGGTGGCGCCCGGCAAAGTAGGCGCCGGTGTCAGCGGCCCACACGGCGGCCAGCGCCGCCAGCAGCCAGCGATGCCCGTTCGGGCCGTCGGCGTGCAGCCACGTCAACGCGCACCAGGCGGGCACGACGGCGAGCGTGCCGGCGGCGAGCTTCAGCGCGCGGGCCCAGCTCTCGTGGTTGCTGCCGAAGTCGAAGCGGCCAAGCCACAGCAGCGCCAGCAGCCACCAGACGATGCCGACCATCGACGCCACCTGGTACAGCACCAGCGTGCCGCCCTCGGGGGAGCGCGAAGCCCATACGATCGCGACCATCAGCGCCAGGTTGGCCAGCAGCAGCACGCCGCGCGCGAGGCTGTCTTCGACCTCGGCGAGGTCGAACCACTCCCACAGGCCACCGAGGAATACGACCGCCGCGGCGATCATCATCCAGGGCGTGGGCAGCAGCAGGATCGCCGCGATCGCGACGGGTGCCATCACCAGGGCGGCGGCAATGCGGGTACGGGTCATTCAGGCATCTCGTCGGTGCCGCCGACCTGGGCGCTCGTGAGGCCGAAACGGCGTTCGCGGCGCGCGAAGTCGTCCAGCGCGGCCTGAAGTGTCGCCGCATCGACGTCGGGCCACAACAAATCCGTGAACCAGAGCTCCGTGTAGGCCAGCTGCCACAGCAGGAAGTTGCTGATGCGCAGCTCGCCGCCCGTGCGGATGAAGAGGTCGGGCGCGGGCAGGTCGGCCAGCGCGACGCGCGAGGCCAGGGCCGCCTCGTCGATCGCGGCCGGGTCCAGGCGGCCGGCGGCCACGTCCTCGGCCAGGCTGCGGGCGGCCTGCGCGATGTCCCAGCGGCCGCCGTAGCTCGCGGCGATCGTGAGCACCAGGCGCCGGTTTCCGCGGGTACGCGTCTCCGCGTGCGCCATCCGGTTGCGGATGGCGTCGGTGAAGCGGCTGCGGTCGCCGATGAAACGCACCTGCACGCCGCGGCGGTCGAGTTCGTCGACCTCACGCTCGAGCGCACCGGTGAAGAGCTTCATCAGGCCGCCCACCTCGTCGGCGGGCCGGTCCCAGTTCTCGCTGGAGAAGGCGAAAAGCGTGAGCGCCTCGACGCCCTTGTCCAGGCAGAAGTCGATGCAGAGGTTGACGGCCCGCGCCCCGGCGCGATGGCCGATGATGCGCGGGCGCCGGCGTCCCTGCGCCCAGCGGCCGTTGCCGTCCATGATGACGGCGAGGTGGCGGGGGATCCGGTCGGCGGTTCGTGATTCGTGATTCGTCAAAACGGGGTTCTCGCGCGTGCAGGGGCCTGCCCCTTGCAAATCACCAATCACAGATCACGTTTCGCGGCCCGCTCAGACCGCCATCAGCTCCTGTTCCTTCGCCTTCACGACCTCGTCGACGTTCTTGATCGCCTCGTCCGTGAGCTTCTGGATGTCGGCCTCGGCGCGCGTGGCCTCGTCCTCGGTGATCTTCTTGTCCTTGAGGAGTTCCTTCACCTGGTGGTTGGCGTCGCGGCGGATGTTGCGGATGGCGACCTTCGCGTCCTCGCCGCCGGAGTGGACGACCTTGGCCAGGTCGCGGCGGCGCTCCTCGGTGAGCGGAGGCAGGTTGAGGCGGATCACCATGCCCGCGGTGTTGGGCGTCAGGCCCAGGTCGGAAGCGAGGATCGCCTTCTCGACCGCGCCCACCATCGGCTTCTCCCACGGGGTGATGGTGAGCGAGCGCGCATCGCTCACGGCGACGCTGGCCACCTGCGAGAGCGGCACGTCCGAACCGTAGTAGTTGACCTTGATGTGGTCGACCAGGGCGGTCGTCGCGCGGCCGGTGCGCACCTTGACGAGGTCCTGGCGGAACGCCTCGACGCTCTTGGCCATGCGCGTCTTCGTGTCGTTCTTGATGTCGTTGAGCATCGCCGGCTCCGGTCCGATTCGAGAGGCGGCGGATTATAGCGGTCGGCCGTGGGCGCAGGCTCAGTGATGGGGCGCGCGGTCGTCGCGGTCGTGCTCGCAGCGGTCGCCGTGCTCGACCTGCAGCGTGGGGTGGTTGATGCCGAAGCGGCGGTCGAGCTCGCCGGTGACGCGGTCGAGGAAGGCGTCGTGGTCGCCATCATCCGGTCGGACCAGGTGGGCGGTCATCGCGACCTCGCCGGCACCGATGCGCCAGATGTGCAGGTGGTGCACGGCGGCGACGCCGGTTTCGCCAGCGAGGTAGGCCCGCACGGCCCCCGGGTCGATGGCCGGGGGCACGGCATCCATGGCGGCGTCGAAGCTCTCGCGCAGGAGGCCGGCGGCGCTCGCCACCACGACCAGGCTGACCAGCACGGCCATCGCCGGGTCCAGCCAGTTCCAGCCCAGCAGTGCCATGCCGGCGCCGGCCAGCACGGCGGCCAGCGAGACGCCGGCGTCGGCCATGAGGTGCAGGAACGCGGCGCGGCGGTTCAGGTCGTGCTCCTGGCCGGCATGCATCAGCCAGGCGGCACCGAGGTTCACGCCGATGCCGATCGCGGCGACGACCATGACCGGCAGGGCGGGAATCGGCGGCGGCGCCGTCAGGCGGCCGATGGCCTCCCAGACCAGTGCGCCCGAAAAGCCCACGAGCAGCACCGCGTTGGCCAGGGGCGAGAGCAACGTGGCGCGACGCCAGCCATAGGTGTGGCGCGCGGTCGGCGTGCGGCGCGCGAGCACGGCCGCGGCCCAGGCCAGTGCCAGCCCGAGCACGTCGCCGAGGTTGTGCAGCGCATCCGAAAGCAGCGCCAGCGAGTTGGTGGCGAAGCCGTAGCCAGCCTCCAGCGCGGTGTAGGCCAGGTTCGCCAGCGTGGCGATGGCGAAGACGCGCGCTGTGCCGCCGGTGTCGTGGGCGTGGTGGTGCGCACCATGGCCCGGCCCGGGGCCGTGGCTGTGTCCGTGGTGGTGGTGGCCCAGGCCCATGCCGGCTCAGCGTTCGGGCGGGCGCACCAGCGTGCCGATGGGCTCGCCGTGCAGGATCTTCAGCAGCTGGCCGGGCTGGTCCATGTCGAAGATGCGCAGCGGCAGGCCGGCGTCGCGGCAGAGTGCGAAGGCGGCGGTGTCCATCACCTGCAGGTCGCGCGAGAGCACGTCGTCGTAGGTCAGGCTGTCGAAGCGCACCGCGTCGGCGTGCTTCTTCGGGTCCTTGTCGTACACGCCGTCGACCTTGGTGGCCTTGAGCAGCAGGTCCGCGCCGATCTCGATCGCGCGCAGGGCGGCGCCGGAGTCGGTGGTGAAGAACGGGTTGCCGGTGCCCGCGGCGAAGATGACCACGCGGCCCTTCTCCAGGTGCCGGACGGCGCGGCGGCGGATGTAGTCCTCGCAGATCTGGTTGATCTTGATCGCGCTCATCACCCGGCACTTGGCGCCCAGCTTCTCGAGCGCGTCCTGCATGGCCAGTGCGTTGATGATCGTGGCGAGCATGCCCATGTGGTCACCGGTCACGCGGTCCATGCCGGTGGCGGCCAGGCCCGCGCCGCGGAAGATGTTTCCGCCGCCGATCACCAGGGCGACCTCCGCCCCGGTCTGCTGCGCCTCGATTACCTCGCGCGCGAGGCGGTTGATGATCTTGGGGTCGATGCCGTAGTCCTCGTCGCCCATCAGCGCCTCGCCGGAGAGCTTGAGCAGGATGCGGCGGTAGGCGAGGTCGGACATGGGGACTCCAGGCGTTCGGGGGCGCGGGAATTGTAGGCGACGCACCGCCGCCCGGCAGCGTCCGCGCAAAAGAAAAGGCCGCGCGGTGCGCGGCCTTTCCGGTGTCGCGGGCGGCGGCGATTACGCCAGGCCGGCCTGCTTCATGACCTCGGCGGCGAAGTCGTCGGCCTGCTTCTCGATGCCTTCGCCCACGGCGAGGCGGACGAAGTTGACCACTTCCGCGCCACCGGCCTTGAGCGCCTGCTCGACGGTCTGGTTGGTGTCGAGCACGTAGGCCTGGCCGGTGAGGCACATCTCGTTGATGGTCTTGTTGACCTTGCCCGAGATCATCTTCTCGAGGATCTCCTGCGGCTTGCCGGTGTCCTTGACCTGGGCCAGCGCGATCTCCTTCTCCTTCGCCACGAAGTCGGCCGGGACGTGCGCCGGCGAGATGTACGGCGGGTTCATCGCCGCGACGTGCATCGCAAGGCCACGGGCCAGCTCGGCGTTGCCGCCCTTGAGCTCGACGATCACGCCGATGCGGCCGCCGTGGACGTAGGCGGCGAGGGTGTTGGCGCTGTCGATGCGGGCCATGCGGCGGACCTGCACGTTCTCGCCGACCTTGGCGATGACGGCGGCGCGCGCTTCCTCGACGGTCTCGCCCGAGGGGAGCTTCGCGGCCTTCAGGCCCTCGACGTCCTGGGCCGAGAGGGCGGCCTGGCCGACGGCCTCGACGAAGCCGAGGAAGTTGGCGTCCTTGGCGACGAAGTCCGTCTCCGAGTTCACTTCGACCAGCAGCGCGGTGCCTTCGGCCTGGGCGGCGACGATGCGGCCCTCGGCGGCGACGCGGCTGGCCTTCTTGTCGGCCTTGGCAAGACCCGTCTTGCGCAGCCAGTCGGCCGCCGCCTCGATGTCGCCGTTGTTCTCGGTGAGTGCCTTCTTGCACTCCATCATGCCGGCGCCGGTGCGCTCGCGCAGTTCCTTGACCAGGGAAGCAGTGATCTCTGCCATGGGGCGTAGCCTCTGGGATTCGTGTGGGGTTCGGGCCGCGGCGCCCGCCAGCGGGCCGCGGAAGGCTGGTCGACGGATGTGACCAGCGGAAGACGGATGGCCCTGCGCGAGGGCCATCCGGTGAAGCGTCTTACTCGGCGGCCGGGGCGTCGGCCTTGCGCGGAGCGCCCTTCTTGGCCGGCGCGCGGCGCGGGCCCTTGCGGTCGTCCTTGTCGCCTTCGGCGCCGGCCTCGGCGAAGTCCTCCTCGCGGACCGAAGCGGCCTGCGGCGCGGCGGCCTTGCCCTCGAGCACGGCGTCAGCGGCGGCGCGGGCGTAGAGCTGCACGGCGCGGATGGCGTCGTCGTTGCCCGGGATCGCGTAGTCGACCAGCTCCGGGTCGTAGTTGGTGTCGACGACGGCCACGACCGGGATGCCGAGCTTCTTGGCTTCCTTGATCGCGATGTCCTCGTGGCCGATGTCGATCACGAAGATCGCGTCGGGCAGGCGGTTCATCTCCTTGATGCCGCCCAGCGAGGCCTCGAGCTTCTCGCGCTCACGGCGCAGTTGCAGGACCTCGTGCTTGACCAGCTTCTGGAAGGTGCCGTCGGTCTCAGCGGCCTCGAGCTCCTTCAGGCGCTGCACCGACTGCTTCACCGTGCGGAAGTTGGTCAGCGTGCCGCCCAGCCAACGCTGGTTCATGTACGGCATGCCGCAGCGCTCGGCCTCTTCCTTGATGGCATCGCGCGCGGAGCGCTTGGTGCCCAGGAACAGGATCATGCCGCGCTTCTGGGCGACGCCCGAGAGGAAGTTCATCGCGTCGTTGAACAGCGGAACCGTCTTCTCGAGGTTGATGATGTGGATCTTGCCGCGCGCGCCGAAGATGTACGGACCCATCTTGGGGTTCCAGTAGCGGGTCTGGTGGCCGAAATGAACGCCGGCCTCCAGCATCTGGCGCATGGTGATCTGGGGCATTGCTTGAACTCCAGGCAGTGGAATCCGGCCGACGGACAGGAAGCGGCCACCCGCTGGGCGGGCGAGGATTCCGGGGTTGGGCCTCCCTGCCGCGTCCGATGTCCGAACCCCGAAGGGCACCCCGGCATCGACGGTGGCGGCAGGTGTGTATTCGCCCGGGAACCGCGCGTGGCGGCGCCCTGCGCCCGGCGTGGGCGGCTCGCGGTGGGCTGCGTAGCCCCGCAAGTGTAGTGGGAACAGGCACTTGGGACAACCGGCGGTAGCCGGCGGCGGGGCTTGGCCACGGACGGGCACGAGTCGAAACGGCTTCACCGCCGCGGACCCCTGACTCGTCGGACCGATCCGTGTCCATCCGTGGCTGAGCCTCGACCTCAGCCTGCCGCATCGCAAGGCGCAAGGGGCGCGGTACGCGCCAAGCGGGCGACATGGCGCGGTCGGGAGGAGAGGGCATGCGGATACGCCTGCCGCGGCGCGGCATAATGCGCGGATGCCGATTTCGCTCAAGACCCCCGAAGACATCGAGAAGATGCGCATCGCCGGCCGCCTGGCCGCCGAGGTGCTGCAGGTCGTGGCCCCGCACGTGAAGCCGGGCGTGACCACCGAGGAGCTCGACCGCATCTGCAACGAGCACATCGTGAAGGTGCAGGGCGCGATCCCGGCGAACGTCGGCTACAAGGGCTTCCCGAAGACCGTCTGCACGTCCGTCAACAACGTCATCTGCCACGGCATTCCGAGCCCGGGCAAGGTGCTCAAGGACGGCGACATCATCAACATCGACGTCACCGTCATCAAGGACGGCTGGCATGGCGACACCAGCCGCATGTACTTCGTGGGCACGCCCTCGGTGATGGCCAAGCGCCTGGTCGAGGTCACGCGCGAGGCCATGTTCCGTGGCATCCGCGCGGTCAAGCCCGGCGCCACGCTCGGCGACATCGGCCATGCCATCCAGACCTATGCCGAGTCCGAGCGTTTCTCGGTGGTGCGCGAGTACTGCGGCCACGGCATTGGCCGCGTCTACCACGAGGACCCGCAGGTGCTGCACTACGGGCGCGCGGGCGAGGGGCTCGTCCTCAAGCCCGGCATGACCTTCACCATCGAGCCGATGATCAACGAGGGCTCGCGGCATACGAAGGTGCTGCCCGACGGCTGGACCGTGGTCACCAAGGACCGCAAGCTCTCCGCGCAGTGGGAGCACACCGTGGCGGTCACCGAGGACGGCGTGGAGATCCTCACGCGCCTGCCGGGCGACGACAACGAGCTGTGAGCGCCGGCCCGGCCGCCGACGGCGCGCATGACGACGCCGCCTGGGTCGCCGATGCCCGTGCCCGGCTGGCCGCGCTGGATGCCGTGCTGGCGGCGGAGTTCGACCACCACGGGCGCGAGGCCGACGTGCGGTCGCTGGTGCGCCGTCGTGCGGAAGGCATCGACGGGCTGGTGCGCGATGCGTGGGGCCGCTGCCTGGGCGCCGCGCCCGCGGCCGCGCTGTTCGCCGTGGGGGGTTACGGTCGCGCCGAGCTCTACCCGCAGTCCGACGTCGACCTGCTCGTGCTCGCCGACGAGGCCGACCAGCCGGCGCTCGCGCCGCGGCTCGCGCGCCTGATCGCGCTGCTGTGGGACGCCGGCCTGCCGGTGGGCCATGCGACGCGCTCGCCCGCGCAGTGCACCGAGGCCGCCGCGGCCGACATCACCGTCCTGACCTCCATCCTGGAGGCCCGACGGCTCTCGGGTGACGCCGCGGCCGCGGCGAGCCTGGCCGACGCCGTCGCGCCCGCACGGGCCTGGCCCGCGCGCGAGTTCTTCCACGCCAAGCGCGACGAACTGCGCGCCCGGCATGCCCGCTTCGGCGACACGGCCGACAACCTCGAGCCCAACCTCAAGGAAGGCCCCGGCGGCCTGCGGGACCTGCAGACGCTGCGCTGGATGGCCCTGCGCGTGCTCGGTACGGGCGACTTCGCCTCCCTGATCGCGCTGGGCCAGCTCGGGGCCGACGAGCACGCCACGCTCGAGCGCCAGCACGACGTGCTTGCGCGCCTGCGCTTCGGGCTGCACCTGGTGGTCGGCAAGCGCGAGGAGCGCCTGCGCTTCGACTACCAGAAGGCGCTCGCCGCGCGCATGGGCTACGCCGACGCCCCCGATGCGCTCGCTGTCGAGCAGATGATGCAGACGTTCTACCGCAGCGCCGGCCTGGTCCAGCGCATCGGCGACCGCCTGCTGCAGCGGTTCGAGGAACAGCTGGATGGCGAGGCGGCGGCCGAGCCGCTGCAGGGCGAGTTCGAGCTGCGCCGCGGCTACGTGGCCGTGTCGTCGCCCCGGTGGCCGCGCGACGCCGCCGACGTGTTCGCGCTGTTCGCCGCCTGGGCCTCGCGCCCCGGCGAGGGCGAGGGCTGCGCGCGCGGCCTGCATTCGCATACGGCCCGCACCCTGGCCGAGGCCCTGTCGCGCATGCCGGCCTTCCACGAGGCCGACGCACGGGCACGCGAAGCGTTCATGGCGCTGCTGCGCGGCCCGCGACCGGTGCGCTCGCTCTCGCGCATGGCGCGCCTGGGCGTGCTGGGCCGGTGGATCCCGGCGTTCGCCCGTGTCTCCGGACGCATGCAGTTCGACCTCTTCCACGTCTACACCGTCGACCAGCACACGCTCGCCGTGCTGGCCAACATCGAGTCGTTCGCGCGCGGCGACGACGAGCGTTTCTCGCTGGCGCACGAAGTCTGGGCACGGCTGCGCAAACCCGAGCTGCTGCTGCTGGCGGCCCTTTTCCACGACATCGCCAAGGGGCGCGGCGGCGACCACTCCGAGCTCGGCGCGGTGGACGCGCGCGAGTTCTGCGAGGCCATGGGCCTGCCCGCGGGCGATGTCGCCATCGTCGAATGGCTGGTGGCGCGCCACCTGTTGATGTCCGTGACCGCGCAGAAGCAGGACATCGCCGACCCGGAGGTCATCCACCGCTTCGCGCAGCAGGTGGCCGACCGCGACCGCCTGGAGCTGCTCTACCTGCTCACCTGCGCCGACATCGCCGGCACGTCCCCCAAGCTCTGGAACGCGTGGAAGGACCGGCTGCTCGCGGACCTGTACACCGCCACGCGGCTTGCGCTGCGCCGGGGGCTGGAGCATCCGATGGCGGCGGACGAGCGTGCGGACGAGACGCGCGCGGCGGTCGCGTCGCTGCTGCGGGCGGACGGGCTGGACGATGCGACGATCGCCGGCCTGCTGGCACGCATGCCCGACGTGGGCTTCCAGCGCAGCCGGCCCGACCAGCTCGTCTGGCAGGCGCAGGCCCTGCACGCGTTGGGTGCCGCGGACACCTGCGTACGCGTGCGGGCGCTCGCCGACGCCGGTGCACTCGAAGTGTTCGTGCATTCGCCCGACCGCGACGGCCTGTTCGCCGCCATCGTCATCACGCTCGACCGCCTGGGGCTGGCGATCGCCCAGGCGCGCGTGCTCGACGGCCCCGGCGCGCGTGTCTTCGACAGCTTCCAGGTCGTGCCCGCGGACGGCCGCGCCGCGCCTTCGCCGGACGAGGTGCGCGCGCGGCTGGAGGCCGTGCTCGCGGGTCCGCTGGACGGCCTGCGCCCGGCGCGTCGCGCCCAGCCGCGGCACCTGCGCCATTTCCGCATCGCCCCGCAGGTCGGCTTCGACCGCCTCGACGCACCGCCGTGCACGCTGCTGAGCCTGGTCTGCACCGACCGCCCCGGCCTGCTGGCCGACGTCGCCCTCGTGCTGCGCGAGCAGGGCCTGCGCGTGCACGATGCGCGCGTGGCCACCTTCGGCGAGCGCGCCGAGGACGTGTTCCAGATCACCCGCGTCGATGCCGCCGGCGTCGACCGCCCCCTCGACGAACCCCACCAGCAGGCGCTGCGCGATGCGCTGCTCGCCTGCCTCGACGGAGATTGCCCATGAGCCCGACGGCCAAGAAGACCGCCGCCAAGAAGACCGTCCGCCGCAAGGCCGCGCCCAAGGGCCCGGGGCGGGACGAGCTGAAGTTCATCATCGACAGTGCCTGGGAGCGGCGCACGATGCTCACCGTCGACGAGATCGACGGGTCCACGCGGCCGATGGTCAACCTCGTCATGGACCGCATCGAATCGGGCGAGTACCGCGTGGCCGAGCCGGACGGCAAGGGCGGCTGGAAGGTCAACGAGTGGCTCAAGAAGGCGGTGCTGCTGTATTTCCGCACGCAGGACATGGAGCTGGTCGAGGCCGAGCCCGCGCCGTTCTGGGACAAGGTGCCGGCCCGCTTCAAGGGCTTCGGCGAGGCCGACTTCCGCCGCCTGGGCGCACGCGTGGTGCCCGGCGCGATCGCGCGCCGCGGCGCCCACATCGGCAAGGACGTGGTGCTGATGCCGAGCTTCGTGAACATCGGCGCGTATGTGGGCGAGGGCACGATGGTCGACACCTGGGCCACCGTCGGCTCCTGCGCGCAGGTCGGCAGGCACTGCCATCTCTCCGGCGGCGCCGGCATCGGCGGCGTGCTCGAGCCGCTGCAGGCCACGCCCACGATCATCGAGGACCACTGCTTCATCGGCGCGCGCTCGGAGGTGGTCGAGGGCGTGGTCGTCGGCCACCATTCGGTCATCGGCATGGGCGTATTCCTCGGCCAGAGCACCCGCATCTACAACCGCATGACCGGCGAGGTCACCTACGGCTACGTGCCGCCGGGATCGGTGGTGGTGTCGGGCCAGCTGCCCGCCAACGACGGGTCGCATTCGCTGTACTGCGCCGTGATCGTCAAGCAGGTCGACGCCAGGACGCGTGCGAAGACCTCCATCAACGACCTGCTGCGCGGCCTGGCCGACTGACATGGCGACCACGCTCTACGGCCTGGCCAACTGCGACACCTGCCGCAAGGCGCGCAACTGGCTCGCGCGTTTCGGCATCGAACATGGCTTCGTCGATTACCGCGACCAGCGCCCCTCGCCCGAGATGCTGGTGCAGTGGAAGGACGCGCTCGGCGGGTGGGATGCGATGGTCAACAAGTCCTCGACCACGTGGCGCAACCTGCCGCCGGCACGCAAGGCCGCCGCGTCCGATGCCGAATGGAAGCTGCTGCTGCGGGAATATCCCCAGCTGATCCGGCGCCCGCTCGTCGTCACCGACGACGGGTCGGTTTCGCAGGGCTTCTCCGACAACGGCTTCAAGAAGCGCTTCGGCATCGGCTGAGACGTCTCGCCCGGGCAGGCCCAAGGCCCCCACCCGGGGAGGCAGGCCGTTGGTGACCCCGGCAGCACCTGGCAACCCCGGATTACGGGATCTGGAGACGACATGAGCGACGTCCTCGACCTCACCCGCGCGCTGATCGAGCAGCCCTCGCTCACGCCCGATGACGCCGGCTGCCAGGCGCTGATCGCGACGCGGCTGGAAGCGGCAGGCTTTGCCTGCGAGTCCATGCGCTTTGGCGACGTCGACAATCTGTGGGCGGTGCACGTGGGCAAGCCCGGGGGGCCGACGCTGGTGCTGCTGGGCCATACCGACGTGGTGCCGCCGGGGCCCGTGGAAGCCTGGGCGAGCGATCCGTTCCGCCCGGAGATCCGCGACGGCCTGCTCTTCGGGCGCGGCGCGGCGGACATGAAAGGAAGCGTCGCCGCGTTCGTCGTCGCCCTTGAGCGCTTCGTCGACGCGCATCCCGACCACCGCGGGCGCGTGGCCCTGCTGCTGACCTCGGACGAGGAGGGCGATGCCATCGACGGGGTGCGGCGCGTGGCCGATGCCTTCCGCGAGCGCGGCGAGCGCATCGACTGGTGCATCACCGGCGAGCCGTCCTCCAAGGCGGTGCTGGGCGACCTGCTGCGCGTGGGGCGGCGCGGCTCGCTGTCGGCAACGCTCACCGTGCGCGGCATCCAGGGCCACGTGGCCTATCCCGAGAAGGCGCGCAACCCCGTGCACGAGGCGATGCCGGCCCTCGCCGAGCTGGCGGCCCGCCGCTGGGACGAGGGCTATGGCACGTTCCCGCCGACCAGCCTGCAGATCAGCAACATCCTCGCCGGCACCGGCGCCAACAACGTGATCCCCGGCGAGCTGCAGGTGCTGTTCAACCTGCGCTACAACCCGCACTGGGATGCGGCGCGCCTGGAGCGCGAATGCGAGGCGATCGTCGCGCGCCACTGCAGCGACTACATGCTGGCCTGGCATCGTAGCGGCGAGCCCTTCTACACGCCCGAAGGCGAGCTGCGCCAGGCCTGTCGCGAGGTGCTGGCGGAGTTCGTCGGTCAGGCCCCGGAGGAGAGCACCGGCGGCGGGACCTCGGATGCGCGCTTCGTCGCGCCGCTGGGGGCGCACTGCGTCGAGATCGGGCCGGTGAACGCCAGCATCCACAAGGTGGACGAGCACGTGCGCGTGGCCGACCTCGAGCGCCTGCCCGAGCTCTACCTCGCGCTGATGCGGCGCCTGCTCGCCTGACGCTCACCGGCCGTCGACCGGCGGCCGCCGAGCATCCGGACATGGCCCGGCTCAAGCTCGCGACGTTCAACATCAACGGCATCCGCGCGCGCCTGCCGGCGCTGCTGGAGTGGCTGGAACGCGAACAGCCCGACATCGCCTGCCTGCAGGAACTGAAGGCGCTCGACGAGGCCTTTCCCGTCGCCGACATCGAGCGCCTGGGCTATGGCGCGATCTGGCACGGCCAGAAGTCGTGGAACGGCGTGGCCATCCTCGCGCGGGGCACGCAGCCGGAGGAGCGCCGGCGCGGACTGCCGGGCGATCCCGACGATACCCACAGCCGCTATCTCGAAGCGGGCGTGCACGGCCTCGTGGTCGGGGCGCTCTACCTGCCCAACGGCAACCCCTGGCCCGGTCCGAAGTTCGACTACAAGCTGGCCTGGTTCGAGCGCCTGGTCGCCCACGCCCAGGGTCTTCTCGACGCGGGGGAGCCGACGGTGCTGGCGGGCGACTTCAACGTCGTGCCCACCGACGAACTCGACATCTACGACCCCAAGTCCTGGCGCAAGGACGCGTTGCTGCAGCCCGAGAGCCGCGAAGCCTGGTTCCGCCTGCTCGGGCAGGGCTGGACGGACTCCCTGCGCAGCATCGCCGGCGATGCGAAGGTGTTCACGTTCTGGGACTACTTCCGCCGGCACTGGGAGCGCGACGCCGGGCTGCGCATCGACCATGTGCTGTTGTCGCCCGCGCTGGCGCCCATGCTCGCCGAGGCCGGCGTCGATCGCTGGGTGCGCGGGCGCAAGGGCGCAAGTGACCACGCCCCGACCTGGGTGGTGCTGGACACGGACGCCGGCGCACGCCGCCCGGCGTCGAAGAAACGCGCGGCCACCCCTGCGCGCGCGGCGGCGAAGAAGCGCAGTGCCGCGCGCAAGGCCACTCGCGCACGCAAGGCCGCGAATCCGGAGACATAGGAACGCAGCCCGCGCACGCGCGGCGCGGCCCGGTGGCCGATCGTGCGGCCACGGCGGTGCGCTTCGCATGGCCGGGCTGCGCACGAATGCAAAGAAAAAAGCCGCCCGGCGGACCGGGCGGCTCGGTGTCGAACGATGCGCGGGGCGATCAGCTGCCCGTACGCGCCGGCGCCTTGGGATCGGCGGGCGTCGCGTCCGGCGCCCTGCTGTCGTCGGCCGCCGGGGCGGTCAGGCCGCGGCGCTCGAGCAGCGGCTCGATCTTCGGCTCGTGGCCGGCGAAGTCGCGGAAGAGCTTCATCGCGTCCTGGCTGCCGCCCTGCGACATCAGCGTGGCGCGCAGGTGGTCGCCGTTGGCGCGGGTCAGGCCGCCGTTCTGCTTGATCCACTGCACCGTGTTCGCGTCCAGCACCTCGGACCAGATGTAGGCGTAGTAGCCGGCCGAGTAGCCGCCCATGATGTGGCTGAAGTACGTGGTGCGGTAGCGCGGCGGGACCGGCGCGTAGTCCAGGCCGTTCTTCTTCAGCGACGCCGCCTCGAAGGCCAGCACGCCATCGGCGTCCGGCAGCTTGTCGGCCGTCAGCTGGTGCAGGTCCTGGTCGAGCATGGTCGAGGCCAGGTACTCGGTGGTCGCGTAGCCCTGGTTGAACTTCGACGAGGCGAGCACCTTGTCGAGCAGCTCCTTCGGCATCGGCTCGCCGGTCTCGTGATGCTTGGCGTAGTTGGCGAGGACGCTCGGCCAGTCGGCCCACATCTCGTTGACCTGCGACGGGTACTCGACGAAGTCGCGCGGCACGCTCGTGCCCGAGAACATCGGGTACTTCACGTCCGACAGCATGCCGTGGATGGCATGGCCGAACTCGTGGAACATCGTGGTCACCTCGTCCCAGGTCATCAGCGTAGGCTTGCCCTCGCTGGGCTTGGGAACGTTCTGGTGGTTGGCGACGACCGGCAGCGTGCCCATGAGCCTGGACTGGTCCACGTACGAGTTCATCCACGCGCCGCCGCGCTTGGACGGACGGGCGTAGAAGTCGCCCAGGAAGATCGCGAGCTGCTTGCCGTCCTTGTCGAAGACGTCGTAGACCAGCACGTCCGGATGGTAGGTGGGCAGGTCGGTGCGCTGCTTGAAGCTGAGGCCGTAGAACTGGTTGGCGGCGAAGAACACGCCGTTCTCCAGCACGTTCTTCATCTCGAAGTACGGCTTGAGCTGGCTCTCGTCGAAGTTGTACTTCGCCTGGCGGACCTTCTCGGCGTAGTACTGCCAGTCCCAGGGCTCGAGCTGGAAGGTCGGCTGGCCCTTGGCCTTCTGCTCCTTGTCGATCATCGCCTGCAGCTCGGCGCCCTCGCGGCGGGCGTTGGCCACGGCGGCCGGCGCGAGCTTGGTGAGCATCGAGTTGACCGCTTCCGGGGTCTGCGCCGTCTCGTCCTCGAGCACGTAGTGCGCGTGCGTGGGATAGCCCAGCAGCTGGGCGCGCTCGGCGCGCAGCTTGGTGACGCGGGAGACGATGGCGCGGTTGTCGAACTCGTTGCCGCGCGCGCCGCGGGCGATCGAGGCCTTGTAGATCCGCTCCCGCAGCGCGCGGTTCTCGAGGTTGGCGAGCGCGGGCTGCTGGGTGGTGTTGAGCAGCGCGATGACGTACTTGCCTTCCAGCTTGCGCGCCTTGGCGGCCTCGGCGGCGGCGGCGATCTGCTCGTCGGACAGGCCCTTGAGCTCGTCACGGCTGTCGACCACGATCGCCGACGCATTCACCTCGGCCAGCACGTTCTGGCTGAACTTGGTGCCCAGCTGCGCCAGCTCGGCATTCATCGCCTTGAGCTTGGCCTTGTCGGCCTCCGACAGCTTGGCGCCCGCGCGCACGAGGTTGGTGTGGTAGCGCTCGATCAGGCGCACGCTCTCGGCATCCAGCCCCAGGTCGTTGCGCCGGTCGTACAGGGACTTGATGCGCGCGTAGAGCTTGGGGTTGAGGTTGATCGCATCGGAGTGCGCGGAGAACTTCGGCGCGTACTCGGCCTGCAGCTTCTCGCGCACGGGGTTGGTGTCGGCGCCGGTCAGGTTGAAGAAGACCGAAGCGGCGCGCGAGAGGATGCGGCCGGACTTCTCGAGCGCGACGATGGTGTTCTCGAACGTCGGCTTCGCCTTGTTGTTGGCGATGGCCTCGACTTCCTTCAGCTGCTCGGCCATGCCGCGGTCGAAGGCGGGGCCGAAGTCGGTGTCCTTGATCTTGTCGAACGCCGGGTACTGCAGGGGCAGCGTGCTCTCGGCGAAGAAGGGGTTCGCGGTCGCGTTCACGGCAGGTTGGGCCTTGGAAGTCTGGGCAAGCACCGGAAGGGCCGTCGTGGACAGGGCCACGGCCAGCGCGAGGGCGAGAGGATGCTTCATTGGAGAACCTCGACGGGGTGAATCCGCGAGCCTAAACCAGCGCCGCTTTACGGGCCCATGACGAAAGGCATGTCCGGGCTTAACACGGGCGCCACCCCACGGCCGTTTTCACGCCGGGGCAACCGTTTACGGCGCATTTTTCACGTTTTCCCGCACAAGTCGAAGGAGTTGCCATGAACGTCCGCAGCGTCATGACCCCCGACCCCGCCACCTGCCAGGCCTCCACGCCCGTCCGCGAGATCGCCCGCCTGATGCTCGAGAACGATTGCGGCCTCGTGCCGGTGATCGACGCGACGGGCCGGCCGCTGGGCACGGTGACCGACCGCGACATCGCCCTGCGCGTGGTCGCCGAAGGCCGCGACGTGCACAGCTGCACGGCGCAGGACTGCATGACCTCGCCGGTGACCACCGTCAGCCTGGACAGCAGCCTGTCGGAGACCACCGACCTGATGGAGCGCGAGCAGGTGCGCCGCATGCTGGTGGTCGACAGGGACGGCCGCCTCTGCGGCATCGTCGCGCAGGCCGACATCGCGCTCAGCGGTCGCGACCGCCGCACGGCCGACCTGGTGGAGAAGGTCTCGCAGCCGCAGCAGCACTGATCCCGCGATAGTGCAGTACCCCCGGATGCCGCCCATCGGGCGGCATCCGCACGTCCGGGCACGGCCCATGCGCCGCGGCGGCGGTCGAAGTAGGCTGGCGCCAGCCGGGCTTCCGGCGTCCCCGATCGTGATGGAGGTGCAGGATGAAACTGCCCGTAGCCGGCCTCGTGCTGGCCCTGTTCGCCGGACACGCCTGGAGCGCCGAGACGCTGCGCTACGTCGCGCTCGTGGACGGCGGCAAGAAGACCGGCCACCACGTGGTCACGCGCGGGGACGACGGCCTCGTCCGCACCGACTTCGTCTTCAAGGACAACGGCCGCGGGCCGGAGCTGAAGGAGGAGTACCGCCTCGCACCCGACGGCACGTACGCGAGCTACCGCGTCACCGGTACGTCCACCTTCGGCGCGAAGGTCGACGAGTCCTTCGTGCGCGAAGGCGACCGGATCCGCTGGAAGAGCACCGCCGACAGCGGCGAGCGCGTGGTGAGCGGAACGGCCCTGTATTCGCCGCTGGGCGGCACGCCCGGGACCGCGTCGGTCGCGATCGCCGCCCTGGCGCGCCGGCCCGACGGGAAGCTGCCGCTCGCGCCCGGCGGCACGCTCAGCGCCACGGAACTTGCGCGCGAGAGGGTGGCGGGCCCGGACGGCGCGAGCCGCCAGGTGCGCCTGCTCGCCCTGACCGGGCAGGGGCTGACGCCGGCCTTCGCCTGGTTCACCGCCGATGACGCGCCGCGCCTGTTCGCCTTCATCTACCCCGGCTTCCTGCAGCTGGTGGAGGAGGGCTGGGAGGGCAGCGCCGGCGCGCTGGAAGAGCGGCAGAAGGCGGCCGAGGGCGAGATGCTGGTCGCCATGCAGCAGCGCCTGGCCAGGCCGCTGCCCGGTACCACGCTGATCCGCAACGTCCGGGTCTTCGACAGCGCGCGCGCCCGCCTCGGCCCCGCGAGCGACGTACTGATCCGCGACGGAAAGATCCTCGCCGTCGCCGCCACTTCGCCGAACGCGCCCGCGGCAGACCGCACGATCGACGGCGCCGGGCGCACGCTCATCCCGGGCCTGTTCGACATGCACGGCCACGTCGGCCGCTGGGACGGCGGGCTGAACCTGGCCGCCGGCGTGACCACCGTGCGCGACATGGGCAATGACAACGCCACCCTGCAGCAGCTCATCGCACAGGAGAAGGCGGGGACGCTCATGAGCCCGCGCGTGGTCCCCGCGGGCTTCATCGAGGGCGAGAGCCCGATGTCGGCGCGCAACGGCTTCGTGATCAAGGACCTCGACGGGGCGAAGAAGGCGGTCGACTGGTACGCCGCTAACGGATACCCGCAGATCAAGATCTACAACTCGTTTCCGAAGGCGATCCTGCGCGACACGGCCGCGTATGCGCATTCGAAGGGCCTGCGCGTGAGCGGGCACGTGCCGGCGTTCATGCGCGCGCGGGACGTGGCCGAACAGGGTTTCGACGAGATCAACCACGTCAACCAGCTGCTGCTCAACTTCTTCGTCACCGAAACCACCGACACCCGCACGCTCGAGCGCTTCTACCTGCCCGCCAGGCGCACGGCCGACCTGGACCTGGACGGCCGCGACGTGCAGGACTTCATCGCCCTGCTGGTCGCGAGGAAGATCGCCGTCGATCCGACGCTGGCCACGTTCGAGTTCATCCACCAGCGCGACGGCGAGATGTCGCCCATCGTGGCGGCGGTCGCCGACCATCTTCCGCCCGACGTCACGCGCAGCCGGCTCGCCGCGGAAATGGACATCCCGGACGATGCGACGGCGGCGCGATACGACAGGTCGTTCGCGAAGATGGTCGAGTTCGTCGGTCGCATGTACCGCGCCGGCGTGCCCGTGCTGGCCGGCACGGACGAGATGCCGGGCTTCACGCTGCATCGCGAGCTCGAGCTCTACGTGCAGGCAGGCCTCACCCCGGCACAGGCGCTGCAGGTGGCGACGTTCACCGCGGCGACGCACGCGCGCACCCCCGATCGCGGACGCGTGGAGCCGGGCCTGCTCGCCGACCTGGTGCTGATCGATGGCGACCCGACGCAGGACATCACCCGTCTTCGCAACGCCATGCTGGTGATCAAGGGCGACCGGGCCTACCTGCCGGCGCAGATCCACGAGGCCATGGGCATCCGGCCGTTCGTGCCGGGCATCCCGCTTCGCCGCCGCCATCACTGAGCCTGCGCGCCGCGGCGCGATCGCGGTGCCGAAACCGGGCGAGCGGGGCGCACCCGGGTCGTGCGGGGTGCACGGCGTGTTCCCGCATGCCGTCGCGGGGCTACGGGTGTTGCGCCGGTTACTTTTCGACGAACGCGCGCTCGAAGACGTACTGGCCGGCCACGCCGATGCGCGGTGCCGCGGTGAAGCCGCGGCCGTCGAGCAGGGCGCGGAAGTCGGCGAGCATCTGCGGACTGCCGCAGATCATCGCGCGGTCGAGCGCGGCGTCGAGCGGCTCGATGCCGAGCTGCTTCATCATCCGCCCGCTGGCCATCAGTTCGGTGAGGCGGCCGCGATGGTCGTGGCCGTCGAAGACGAAGTCCTCGCGGGTCACCGCAGGGTAGTAGAGGAGCTTTTCGCGGATCTGCTCGCCGAGGAACTCATGGCGCGGGAGCTCGTTGACGACGTAGTCGCGATAGGCGAGGTCCTTCGCCTCGCGCACGCCGTGGCAGAGGATGACGCGCTCGAAGCGCTCGTAGGTTTCCGGATCCTTGACGATCGACAGCCACGGCGCGAAACCCGTGCCGGTGCCCAGCAGGTAGAGGTTGCGCCCGGGGTGCAGGTCGCTGATCAGCAGCGTGCCGGTGGGCTTGCGGCCGATCAGGATGCTGTCGCCCGGCCGGATGTGCTGCAGTCGCGAGGTCAGCGGGCCGTCGGGCACCTTGATGCTGAAGAACTCCAGCTGCTCTTCCCAGTTCGCGCTCGCGATCGAGTACGCGCGCATGAGCGGGCGGCCATCGACTTCCAGCCCGATCATCACGAACTGGCCGTTGTCGAAGCGGAAGCCGTCGTCGCGGGTGGTGGTGAAGCTGAAATACGCGTCCGTCCAGTGGCGGACGTCGAGCACGGTTTCGGTGCCGAATGGCGATGACATCGCGGTGGGGATTGCAGCGGAGCGCGAATTCTAGCCCACCGCGGACGGCAGCCCCCCCGGCCGGCGCAGGCCCTCGTCCGACGCGGCGGGGGAGGCGGTCGCGTCCTCGCCCTCGGCCGCGCCCTCGGCGGCCGCCTGCGCCAGGCTCGGGCGGTGCTCGTCGCGCTCGACTTCGCGGCGCACGTCATCGAGCCACTTCGCCTCGATCAGGCCGAGCTGGGCGGCGTGTTCGGCGATCGCGCCGCTGTCGCGCGCCAGCAGCATGGGGACCCCGCTGGCGCTGACGCGCTCGAAATGCGCGCCGACACGGCGGTCGTAGTCCGACTCCAGCTCCGGGTCGACGTCGCGAATGTAGATGGCGGCGATCCGGTTGCCGAATTCCTCGGCGGCCTGTGTGTAGAGCTCGGCATCGGCCTGGCCGGAATCGCCCAGCAGCACCCAGCGCAGCTTCGGGAAGCGCTGGATCAACTCACGCGCGCGCTCGAGCTTGTGACCATGGCCCTGGGTCTTGATGAACTTGCCGGCGTCGGTGCCGAGGTCGCGCAGGAAGATGGGGCCGGGCGGGATGGCGTTGAGCTCCATGAAATCCTCGAGCAGGTCGTAGAGGTTCCATGGCGAACTGGAGACATAGAAGACCGGCACGCGGCCCTGGCCGTCGCGTCCGGCCTGCAGGGCCTGGTAGAGCTTGGCCACGCCCTTGAGCGGCTTTCGCGTGCGCGCGTTGTGCAGGAAGGTCAGCTGCGCCGCGGTCTTCCAGTTGGTGATACCGCTGTGCAGGATGGTGTCGTCGATGTCGGAGATGACGCCGATCCCGGCGTCGGGATGCACCAGGAGGACGGGCTGCGGCGTGAGCAGGCTGCCGTCGGGCAGGCTGGCGGCCGCATTGCTCCATAGCGAGTCGACCTGCGCAGGGCCGGGAAGCGCGGCCTGGTAGTAGCCCTCGTGGTCGGTCACCACCTCCACCGCGTGCTCGCCGAACTGCACCTTCAGGGGCTGGCCCGGTACCTCGTCGCTTTCGAAGCGCTGGTAGGTATTGAGCAGGTTGTCCCACCAGCTGTCCGCTTCGCCCGGTCCGCCGACCGGCCGCTCGGCCAGCACCCGGCCGATCATCTGCACGCCGTCGGCGTCGCCCCAGCCGCGATAGGCGGCGATGTGGCGCGGGCGGTGGCTGCGGAAGACGCGGCGGAAGCGCTGGCGGGCGGCGTCGATGAAGTCGTCGGCATCGATGACCGCCGACTGCAGGTAGGTGCGGACGTACGAGGGGGGCTGGGGCCGGGAGGCGTCGGTCATCGGGGGCGGAAACGGAAACGGGCGGCCAGTGTCGGGCCGCCCGCCTCAAGCCGCCGTGCACGGGGGGTGCATGGCGCGTCCCCGGCACCCGTCAGCGCGCGGCGGTCCGCAGGCCGGTGCCGCCGCCGTTGCAGGCCAGCATGCGCGAGCTGCGCAGGAAGGCCGGATCCGGGTAGTACGAGAAGACGAACTGGCCGCCCTTGAGCGTGTCGATGATCTCGCGCGCCACCTGGGACCGCACCGCCGGGCAGCCGTGGCTGCGGCCGAGGCGGCCACGCGCCTGCGCGCCGGCCGGGTCCACGTAGGGAGCGCCGTGCATCACGATGGCGCGCTGGCGCGCCGCGTCGTTGAAGCCCGGGTCGAGGCCGTCCATGCGCAGCGAATAGCCGTTGCCGCCGTGGTAGGTCTCGGCGGTGCGGAACAGGCCGAGCGAGGTCTGGTGGCTTCCCTCGCGGTTGGAGAAGGCGCGCGCGTAGTTCTCGCCGCTGCCCTGGCCGTGCGCTACGTGCTCGGCATAGAGAAGGCGGTCGCGCTCGAGGTCGAAGACCCACATGCGCTTGGCGGTCGAGGGCTTGGAATAGTCGATGACGGCCAGCCGCTGGCCGGCGCCGGTGGCGTCACCGCTGGCGATGGCGCAGTCGCGCGCCTTGAGGGCCAGGTCGATGACCGAGGCTTCCGCCCCCGGGGCGAGGGCGGCGAGCCGCTCGGCGCGAGTGAGTGCGGGTGCCACCGCGGCGCCGGGTGCCGCGGGAAGCGGGTTGGTATTCGCCGGCCGCGCGGGCACGTTCGGCTCTGCGATGGTGATGGCGGGAAGCAGGCAGGCGGCGGTCGCGGCCGCGAGAACGGAAAGACGCATGCAAGGGACCCCCGGGTCGTTGCGGGGGCTTCATCGAGGTCGTCGCCCCGTGAAGCCGTGCGCCTACTCTAGGGGTGTGCACGCCGCGTGCAAGCGGCCGTCGATCACATGTTCAGGCTTCGACCGCCGGTTCAGCGGGGACCGGTTTCTTCCTTGGGCTTGGCGCGCCGGTCCCTGAACAGGACGCTGAAGACGACGAACAGGCCCAGCATCGCGGCCACCAGGAACAGCACGATGGCGATCGCCGGGTAGCCGAACAGCGTGGCCCCCACGTTCGTGCGCATCATGAGCGCCGAGGACACCAGCAGCGCGGCGATGATCAGGCCCACGGTGATGCGGTTGGCGATCTTCTGCATGTTCTCCATGAGCCGCGAGTCGTCCAGCCCCTCGATGCGCACCTGCAGGCGGTTGTCGGCCAGCAGCGTCAGCAGGTTGTTGAGCTTGCGGGGCGCCTCGCGGATGAGGCCCTCGACCTCGATCAGCTCGCCGGCCAGGCCCGCGGGCGAGAGCGAGCGCCGCAGCCTCTGCGTCATCACCTGGTTGAGGTGCTCGCGCACGACCTCCTTGGCGTCCATCTCCGGGTCCAGCGCGTCGCAGATGGATTCGAGGTTGAGCAGCGTCTTGCCCAGCAGGCTCAGTTCGGGTGGTGTGCGCAGCCCGCAGGCGGTGCCCACGCGCGTGAGCTCCAGCACCAGCCGCCCCTCGGAGACGGTGCGCCCGCCCGAGCGCGCGGCATACGAGGCGACCAGCTGGCCGACCTCGCGCATGTAGCGCTCCTCGTCGAAGTCTTCCAGGCGCGTGCTGATCGAGATGCCTTCGTTGGCCACGTCCTCGCCGCGGCCGTCCACCGCCGCGAACAGCAGCTTCAGCAGCCGGTCGCGCCGCTTGGGCGGGACGTGCGCGATCATGCCCAGGTCGAAGATCGCAAGACGCCCGTCGCCCGTGAGCAGCAGGTTGCCGGGGTGGGGGTCGGCATGGATCTCGCCGTGCACGAAGGCCTGGTCGAGATAGGCGCGCAGCAGGTCGGCGGCGAGTTCGCCCAGCGGCTTCTCCGTGCGTTCCAGGCCGGTGATGTCGGTGACCTTGCGGCCACGGATCAGGTCCATCGTGAGCACGCGCCGGCCCGACAGGCTCCATACGGGCGTCGGCACCACCAGGCGCCCGTAGCCTTCCAGCCGCTCGCCGAAGCGCTGCAGGTTTTCCGCCTCGAGGCGGTAGTCGAGCTCGGCGAGCAGGGTGCGGCCGAACTCGGACACCCAGTCGCCGAACTTGAGTCGGCGGCCGATGTCGGTGCCGCGCTCGATCATGGCGGCGATCGACTTGAGCGCGTCGAGGTCGGTGCGGACGCTGGCGATGGCATCCGGGCGCTGCACCTTCACCGCCACTTCGCGGCCGTCGCGCAGCACGGCGCGGTGGACCTGCGCCAGCGAGGCACTTCCCAGCGGCGCCTCGTCGAAGGACTCGAAGACCTTGTTGGTGCGCACGCCCAGCTCTTCTTCGACGACCTGCCGCACCGTCTCGATGGGCAGCGGGGCGACGTTGTCCTGCATGCGTTCCAGTGCGGCCAGGTAATCGGCGGGGACCATGTCCGGACGCGTCGAAAGCGCCTGGCCGAGCTTGATGAACGTCGGCCCCAGCGCCTCGAGGTCGCGCACGAATTCCTCCGGCTTGCCCGGGTCGATGCGCTGCTCGGTCTCCGCTTCCACCTCCTGCAGCATCGCGTCCTGGTCGAGCCCGCTGAAGACGCCGGCGCTCCTGTACTTGATCAGGAAGCGCAGGATCTGCGCCGTGCGGGCAAGGCCGGTGGTCTGCTCGGACATGGGAGGTCTCCGTGGGTCCGCGCAGCCTAGGGCCGGCGCCGTCAACGCCGCTTCATCGCAGCCGGGGCAGCATGCCGCCATGCAGGCGACGGGCACGCTCTGGACCATCGGCCATTCCACGCACGCGTGGGAGGACTTCGTCGCGATCCTGCAGGGCGCCGGCATCGGGGCGGTGGCGGACGTGCGGCTGCTGGCGGGCTCGCGCCGGCATCCGCAATTCAATGGCGACGTGATGGAGGGCGCGCTGGCGGAGGCCGGCATCCGCTACGTGCTGATGCGCGACCTGGGCGGGCGCCGTCGGCCCCGCCCGGACACCCGCAATACCGCCTGGCGCCACCCGGCCTTCCGCGGCTACGCCGACTACATGGAAACGCCGGCCTATCGCCAGGCCCGCGAGCGCCTGGCCGCGCTCGCGCTGAGCGAACGCACGGCGGTGATGTGTGCGGAGGCGGTGTGGTGGCAATGCCACCGGAGCCTGATCTCCGACGATTTCAAGGCCAGCGGGTGGACGGTGCTGCACCTGCAGGCGGGCGGACGCGTGAGCGAGCATCCCTATACCGGGGCGGCGCGGATCGTGGACGGGCGGCTGGACTACTCCGAGCCGGCCGTCCAGCCGCCGCTGCTGTAGGCGCGTCGCCACATGGGCGCGTGGGCCCCGCAGGCCAAGCGCACTCGGTTCGACGGCAGGCGGATCCCGCGTGCGCTGCGCTTGCCCGCGCAACGGGTGGCGAGGGCCGCGGCCCTGGCGGTGCGCCTGCCTGGGCCGCGGTGCTTCAGCCGCGTTTCGCGCGGGCGAACGCGTCGGCCAACGCGTTGTTCGCAGGCGCCGGCTGTGGCCTGGCTGCGTTGCGCGGGCCGCCGTCGCGGGCACCACGCGACGCACGGTCGCCTCGCGGCGGAGCCGCATCGCGATCGCCGCGTGGCGCACGCGGCGCGGCGTCGTCCAGGCGGCAGGACAGGCCGATGCGCTTGCGCGCGACGTCGACCTCCATGACACGGACCTTGACGATGTCGCCCACCTTGACCACGTCGCGCGGGTCCTTCACGTAGGTGCTCGAGAGTGCGGAGATGTGCACCAGGCCGTCCTGGTGCACGCCGATGTCGACGAAGGCACCGAACGCGGCCACGTTGGTCACCACGCCCTCGAGCACCATGCCCGCGCGCAGGTCCTTGATGTCCTCGACGCCGTCGGCGAAGCGCGCGGCCTTGAACTCCGGGCGCGGGTCGCGGCCCGGCTTCTCCAGTTCGCGGAGGATGTCGCGCACCGTGGGTACGCCGAAACGTTCGTCGACGAACTGCTCGGGCCGGAGGCCGCGCAGGAACGACGCGTCGCCGATCAGCGCGCGGATGGGCCGGCCGGTCGCGGAGACGATGCGCTCGACCACCGGGTAGGCCTCGGGATGCACGGCGCTGGCGTCCAGCGGCTGGTCGCCGTCGTCGATGCGCAGGAAGCCGGCGCACTGTTCGAAGGTCTTGTCGCCCAGGCGCGGTACCTTGAGCAGTTCCCTGCGCGAACGGAAGGCGCCGTTGGCGTCGCGGTGGCGCACGATGTTCTCGGCGACCGTCGCGCTCAGCCCGGAAACGCGGGCGAGCAGGGCGGCCGAGGCCGTGTTGACATGCACCCCCACGGCGTTCACGCAGTCTTCCACCTTCGCATCCAGCGCTCGCGCCAGCTTGTACTGGTCGACGTCGTGCTGGTACTGGCCCACTCCGATGGCCTTGGGCTCGATCTTGACCAGCTCGGCCAGCGGGTCCTGCAGGCGGCGCGCGATGGAGACGGCGCCGCGCAGCGAGACGTCGAGGTCGGGGAACTCGCGGGCGGCCAGCTCGGAAGCCGAATACACGGACGCGCCGGCCTCGCTGACCACGATCTTGGTGAGCCTGAGTTCGGGTGCGAGCCGGATCAGGTCGGCCGCGAGCCTGTCGGTCTCGCGCGATGCCGTGCCGTTGCCGATCGCGATCAGCTCGACGCCGTGCTGCGTGCACAGGCGCCGCAGCGTGGCGAGCGAGGCGTCCCACTGGCGGCGCGGCTCGTGGGGATAGATCGTGTCGGTGGCCACCAGCTTGCCGGTGCGGTCGACGACGGCGACCTTCACGCCGGTGCGCAGGCCGGGGTCGAGGCCGAGCACGGCGCGCGGGCCGGCCGGGGCGGACAGCAGCAGGTCCTTGAGGTTGTCGCCGAAGACGTTGATGGCCTCGGCCTCGGCACGCTCGCGGGCCTGCGCGATGAGGTCGAGCATCAGGTGCAGGTGGAGCTTGGCCTTCCAGGTCAGGCGTGCGCAGTCCATCAGCCAGGCGTCGGCAGGACGGCCGTCGTTGCGGATTCCGGCATGCCGCGCGACGCGGCCGGTGGCGAGCAGGTGCCCGGCCTCCGCGTCGGTGCCGGGGTCGAGGTCGAGCTGCAGGAACTCCTCGCGGCGGCCGCGCAGCAGGGCGAGCATGCGGTGCGAGGGGATCTTCGCGATCGGCTCGGCGTGGTCGAAGTAGTCGCGGTATTTCGCGCCGTCGTTCTCCTTGCCCTCGATGACCTTCGAGCGGATGACGCCGACCTGCGACAGCCAGTCGCGCAGCTCGCCGACCAGCGCGGCGTCCTCGCCCCAGCGCTCCATCAGGATCGCGCGGGCACCGTCGAGCGCGGCCTTGGCGTCGGCGATCCCCCGCTCGCCGTCGACGTATCCGGAGGCGGTGGCCTCGGGCGACAGCATCGGGTCGGCCAGCAGCGCATCGGCCAGCGGTTCCAGCCCCGCTTCGCGCGCGATCTGCGCACGCGTGCGGCGCTTGGGCCTGTAGGGCAGGTAGAGATCTTCCAGCCGCGCCTTGCTGTCGGCGGCCAGGATGTCGGCGCGCAGCTCGTCGGTGAGCTTGCCCTGCTCCTCGATGCTGGCGATCACCTGCGCGCGGCGGTCCTCGAGCTCGCGCAGGTAGCCCAGGCGCGTCTCCAGCTCGCGCAGCTGCGTGTCGTCGAGCCCTCCCGTGACTTCCTTGCGGTAGCGCGCGATGAACGGGACGGTGGCGCCTTCGTCCAGCAGGCCGACGGCGGCGGCGACCTGTGCGGGCGTGGCGCGGATTTCCTCGGCGATGCGGCGGGCGATGTGCTGCGCGGTGCTGCGGTCCTGCATGGCGGCTCGAACGGGTTCGGGCCGGCGATTGTGGCCGCGCCGGTGCGGGGCGTCACCGTTGACAGGGCCGGCGGGCCTCGCCTGGGTATGGGCCGGAGCCGGCACCGGCGATGCGCGCCGGGGTATCCGGCGGCCGCGGCCGGTGCGCTCCGCTTGGCGGGATCACGCGGGCTGTACGCGCGGGGTCGCGGGCCGGCTCAGCGCGGCGGTTCGATGCGCAGCAGCGCGCCTTCGGGCTCGTCGGTCACCACGTACAGGTTTCCGTCCGCCCCGACCCGCACGTCGCGGATGCGTTCGCCGCGATCCTCCAGCAGCCGTTCCTCGCCGGTGATGCGGTCGCCGTCCAGCGACAGCCGGATCAGTGCCCGCCCCGACAGCGCGCCCAGGAACAGCGAATCGTTCCACTTCGACTGCGGCCGGCCGATGTAGAACGCCATGCCCGACAGGGCGGGCGACTTCTCCCAGACATGGTGCGGCGCCTCCATGCCCGGCGCGGCCTCGCCGACGGCTTCCGGGATCTTCAGCCCGCTGTAGTTGATGCCGTGCGTGACGACGGGCCAGCCGTAGTTCCGGCCGGGCTGCGGCAGGTTGATCTCGTCCCCGCCGCGCGGGCCGTGCTCGGCCTCCCAGAGCTTTCCGGTACGCGGGTCCACCGCCAGCGACTGGCTGTTGCGGTGCCCGTAGCTCCAGATTTCCGGGCGCGCGCCCTGCCGCCCGACGAAGGGGTTGTCGGCCGGCACGCTGCCGTCGAGGTTCAGGCGCACCAGCTTGCCTTGCAGCATGTCGAGCTTCTGCGCGGTGGGCCGGTCGTTGCGTTCGCCCTGACTGATGAAGACGTGGCCGGCCGCGTCGAACGCGATGCGCGAACCGAAATGGTTGGGCCCCTCGAGCTTGGGCTGCTGCTGGTAGATGCGGCGGAAGCCGTCGATGCGGTCGGCACCCAGCGTGCCGTAGCCGACTGCCGTGCCCGCGGTGCCGTCCGGGCCGGGCTCGGCATAACTCAGCCAGATGCGGCGGTTGCTCGCGAAGGCCGGGTCGAGCACGACGTCGAGCAGCCCACCCTGGCCTTCGGCGAAGACCGCGGGGACGCCGGCCAGCGGTGCGGAGATCGAGCCGTCGGCGCCGACGCGGCGCAGCCGGCCGGCACGCTCGGTGACCAGGAAGCCGCCCTCGGGGAGCGGTGCCACCGCCCAGGGATGCTCGAGGCCGCGTGCGAGGGTGGTCACGCCCATGGCGCCGGCCTTCGTGGCCACGTTTTCGGCCGCGGTGGGGCCGGCCGGGCCGGCCGCGCCCGGCGCGGCTGCGGGGCGATCGCAGGCCGACAGCGCGAACACGACCGCCAGGGCGGCCAGACGGGTGTGCGTGCGATGCATGGAAATCTCCTCGCAGGGCGGCGGCCCGGCATCGTAGTCCAACGCGGCCCCGCGACGGCGCACGCCACGCCCCGGCGGTCGACCGTCAGCGGTACCCGGCGGCCTGCAGCTCGAAGAGCTCGGCGTACCGACCCCGCTGCCGCATGAGTTCGTCATGCGTGCCCGCGGCCTCCAGCCGGCCCTCGGCCAGCACGAGGATGCGGTCGGCCATGCGCACGCTGCTGAACCGGTGGGAGATCAGCACGGTGGTGCGCGCCTCGCTGAGGTCCCTGAAGCGCTGGAAGACCTCGAACTCGGCGCGCGCATCGAGCGCCGCGGTGGGCTCGTCGAGGATCACCACCTGCGCATCGCGCATGTAGGCGCGCGCGATCGCGATCTTCTGCCACTGTCCGCCGGAAAGGTCGACGCCGTCGCGGAAGCGGCGGCCGATCATCTGTTCGTACTTGAGCGGCAGCGCCTCGATGACCTCGTCGGCCAGCGCACGCCGCGCGGCTTCGCGGATCCGCGCGCCGTCGTGCATGGCCTCGACCCTCCCGACGCCGATGTTCTCGCCCGCCGTGAGGTGGTAGCGCACGAAGTCCTGGAACACGACCCCGATGTTGCCGCGCAGGTCGTCGAGGTCGTAGTCGCGCAGGTCGCGCCCGTCGAGCAGGATGCGGCCCTCGTCGGGGTCGTACAGGCGGGCGAGCAGCTTGACCAGCGTGGTCTTGCCGGCGCCGTTCTCGCCGACGAGGGCGAGCACCTCGCCCGCGCGCAGTTCGAAGGACACGCCGCGCAGCGCCCAGCGTTCGGCGCCGGGATACCGGAAGCCGACGTTCTCGAACACGAAGCCGCGGCGGATCGGCCGCGGCACGGCAACGGGGTTCGCCGGCGAGCGGATCTCGGGCTCGATCTCGAAGAAGGAGAACAGGTCGTCGAGGTACAGCGCCTGCCCCGCGATCTGGGAAAAGCCCACCAGCAGCCCTTCGAGCAGCTGCCGCAGCCGCCGGAAGCTGCCTGCGAGGAAGGTGAGGTCGCCGATGCTGAAATCGCCCCGCAGCGTACGCCAGACGATGTACGCATAGGCCACGTAGTAGCCCAGCGTGCCGAGCGCCGCGAGCACCGTGCCCCAGACCGCGCGACGCCGCGCCAGCGCGCGGTTGGCGGCGTAGAAGCGTTGGGCCAGGTCGCGAAATCGCGCGATCAGGAAGCGGTGCAGGCCGAAGATCTTCACTTCCTTGGCCGTCTCGACGCTCGCGCCCATCTGCCGCACGTACTCGAGCTGGCGGCGCTCGGGCGTCCACTGGAAGTTGAGCGAGTAGCCCAGCGCGTTGAAGTGCGATTCGCCGATGAAGGCGGGCACCAGCGCCACCGCCAGCAGCAGGATCAGCCAGGGTGCGTAGACCAGCAGCCCGATGGCGAAGGTCACCACGGTGATGGCGTCCTGCACCTGGCCGAAGAGCTGGCCCATGAGGTTCATGCGGCCCATGGTCTGGCGCCGCGCGCGGTCGAGCCGGTCCTGCAGGTCCGGGTCCTCGAAGTCCTCGAGGTCGAGCGTGGCGGCATGCTCCATCAGGCGGACGCTGGTGGCGTTCGTGAACAGCTCCGAGAGCAGCGAGTCCGCGTAGCTGACGGCGCGCCCGAGCAGGTCCGAGAACACCGCGAGACCGAACTCGAGTGCGATCAGGAAGGCCAGGTCGTCCAGCTGGCCGCTGCGCCAGAGCGAGGGCAGGTCGGCGCCCGGCGCCAGCCCGATCAGTCGCACGGCCTCGTCGATGATGAGCTTGCCGACATACAGCGTGGCCACCGGCAGCAGTGCGCGCACGAGGCGCAGGCCGAGGCTGGCCATCGTCAGCGCCGGGCTCGCGGCCCAGATCTGCCTCAGGAAGGGCGGGAGGTTTCGCAGCGCATCGAAGCGCTCGCGCAGGCTGGGCTGGGCGCGTGGGGCGGCTGTCGGCGGCATGCGGCATTCTGGGCCGCGGCGCTGCCGGCACGCGGTGAAGCGGCGGGCGGGGCGGAGATGGAGCGGGCTGCACAGATTCTTGCCGCCCGGCGTCCGCACAATGCCTCAGCTGCGCGTCCGGCGGCCGACGCGGCCCCGGGATCCCCCAACCGTGGCTCGCACGGAGTTCCATGGCACGAAGCTCGACCTCACCGGCCGCCGGCGCCGATTCGCCTTCCCGGCGAGCCGCCGCGATCGCCCGCCTGCTGAAGGCGCCCCTTGCCTTCGGTGCGGTTTCGTTCGTGTCCGCGTTGGGGGTGGCGCGCCTGGATGGCGTCCTCGCGCAGGTCCTGCTGGGTGCCGTGGCGGGCGCGTGGGCGGGACTGTGGACAGTGCGACGCCTTCCCGGCGGAGCCGACCTGCGCTGGCTGCTGCCTGCCGGCTTCTTCGTCGCGGGGCTGGTCGCCGCAGGCATGAGCCCACTGCCCGCCGCGGGGATCGCGGCCGGCCTGCTGCTGCTGGTCGGCGGCACGCGTCTGCTGCCGGACCACCTCGCGCCGGGGGACGCGGAGGAGCCGCGTGCAGTGGCCGCCGCGCTCGTGGGCCTGGGGGCAGGCTCCCCGCTGCTCGCGCTCGCGGTCTCGCTCGCCGAGGCTGGCGCGCCCGCGACGTCAGGCTGGTCGGGCATCGCCGCGGGTGCGGTGGGGGCGTTCGCGCCCGCGCTCGCCTTGACGGGCCGACGCGACGACGACTCCTTCGAAAAGGTCCCGGGTCGGCGCGGGGCGGCCCTGGCCGCGGCGCTCGGCCTGGTCGCGGTCGCGCTGTGGCTGTGGGCGCCCCATCTGGTGCCCCTCGCCGCCGTGGCCGTCGTGGCGTACGCGACGGGTGGCGGGCCGCGGGTGTCCGGGACGGTCGCAGGCCTTCTGGTCCTGTTCGTGGCCGCGGTCGCGCACCTGCGGCCCGACGCGCTGCGCGAGGCCTTCGGAGGATGGTCGACGCCCGCCGTGATGGCGCTGCTGGCGTCGGGCCTCGCCGTCGCCTTCGTCGTCAGCCTCGTGGTCCTGCAGCGGGACCGCCTGCGCGCGCGCCTGCGTGCCACCAGCAGCCACCTGCTGACGCTCGCGGAGAAGAGCCCGGGCCTGGTCGCCACGCTGGACCGCGACCTGCGCCACCGCGCGAGCAACCAGGCCTACCAGACCTGGACCGCGCGCTCTGCCGAGGCGCTTGTCGGGCTGCCGCTCGCGGACGTGCTGGGCCCCGACGCCACCGCCGCCATGCGAACCAGCCTGCAGCGGGCCCTGGCCGGTGCCTCGCAGCGCCTGCAGGCCGAAGCGCGGGGGCGCGTGCTCGATGTGCGCCTGGAGCCCTGGTTCGGCCTCGACGGCGCGATCGCCGGCGTGCACCTGCTGGCCGAGGACGTGACCTGGCGCGGTCAGCACGAGCGCGACATGCGCTCGCTCCTGGCCGCCGCCCCCGAGCCCACGCTGGTGCTGGAGGAGAACGGGCTCATCCTTTTCCACAACCAGCACGCGCTCGACCTACTGGGCGTGCAGGCGGGCGAGCTCGTGGGCACCCCGCTGACGGCCTGGCTGGCCGAGGCGCCGCACGGCGCCGTGCCGGCGCACGGCGGCATGCGCGCGCGGCGCCGCGACGGCAGCATCTTCCCGGTCGAGCTGCGCCTGGGCTCGATGCCCGGTGAACACGGGGGTCGCTCGGTCGTCTCCCTGCGGGACCTGTCGGCCCAGCACGCGCTGGAGGAGGCCGCGCGCGCCGCGCGCGAGCAGGCGCAGGCGACGCTGGACTCGATCAGCGACGCCCTCGTGGTCTGCGACCTGGCGGGAACCATCACCGCGTTCAACCCGGCAGCGGCCGAGCTCACCGGATGGGCGCGCGACGAAGCGGTCGGCCGCCGGCTCGAGGAGGTGGTCAGCCTCGTCGAGCCCGCGCGCGGCATGCCGCAGCCGTCGGTGCTGCGCGAGGTGCTGCGCACGGGCCGGCCGATGCGGCTGGAAGGCGAGCGCGAGCTCGTGCGGCGGGACGGCACGCAGCGCCCCATCGAGGAATCGGCCTCGCCCCTGTACGACCGCGACCGGCGCGCCGTGGGCGCGGTGCTGATGTTCCACGACGTCACGCATGTCCGCGAGCACGCGCAGGCGCTCTCGCACATGGCGCAGCACGACCACCTCACCGGCCTGCCCAACCGGGTGCTGTTCCAGGACCGCCTCACGCAGGCGCTGGCCACCGTGGGGCAGGGCGGCAAGGGCGCGGTCCTGTACATGGACCTCGACAAGTTCAAGCCCATCAACGACACGCTCGGCCACCCGGTGGGCGACAAGGTGCTGCAGGAAGTCGCCCGCCGCCTGCGCGAATGCGTGCGCGCCGACGACACGGTGAGCCGCCAGGGCGGCGACGAATTCGTCCTGCTGCTGGTGCGCCTGGCCGACCCGCGCGACGCCGCGCGCGTGGCCGAGAAGCTGATCCGCAGCATCGAGCAGCCCATCCTCGTCGACGGCCACGAGCTGCGCGTGGGCGCCAGTGTCGGCATCTCGCTGTTCCCGCAGGACGGCCGCGATGCGCGCACGCTGATGAAGCAGGCCGATACCGCGCTCTACCACGTCAAGGAATCCGGCCGCGGCCGCTACAGCTACTTCACCTACCAGATGGGCGAGCATGCCGACGCCCGCATGCGCATGGAGCATGACCTGCGCCTGGCCTTGATGGCGGAAGACTTCGTGCTGGACTACCAGCCGGTCGTCGACGCGCGCGACGGGCGCTTCCGCGCGGTGGAGGCCCTGCTGCGCTGGCGGCGCATGGACGGCACCGTCCTGCGCCCGGAGAGCTTCCTGTCGGCCGCGGAGGAGACCGGGCTGATCCTGCAGATCGACGAATGGGTGATGCGCAAGGCCTGCCTGCAGAACGCCGCCTGGCAGCAGGCCGGCCTTCCGCACTGCCCCGTGTCGATCAACGTCTCGCTCGCGCGCTTCGACGCCGCGCGCCTGCTCGGGCAGATCGACGCGGCCCTGGGCGAGGCCACGCTGGACCCGCAATGGCTGGAGGTCGAGTTCCGGGGCGAGCAACTGTTCCCGCTGGGGCAGGCCGGGCGCAGCCTGGTGGCGGACCTGCGTGCGATGGGGGTCAGGGTCGCCGTGGACGACGTGGCCAGCGCGCAGGCCAGCGTCGCCCAGCTCATCGACTTCGGCTTCGACGCCCTCAAGCTCGACCTTGGCGTGGTCGGCGCGCTGGGCGAGGACGAGCGCGCCCGCCGCATCGCCGAAGCCGTCTGCCGCAGTGGCGCGGCCCTGGGCTGCCCGGTGATCGCCAAGGGCGTGGAGAGCGAGGCGCATCGCGACCTGCTGCTCGCCTGGGGTTGCGACGGTATGCAGGGCGCTCTGTTCTTCCCGCCCGCCGCCTCCGACCTGCTGCCGAGCATGCTCGACCCCTCGCAGCCGACCTCGCTCGCCCGGCGCGCCTGAGGGCACCGGGCCGCGCCGCCCGGAAGCGCGTTCGGGCCCCGCGCAGGGCCAAGCCGGCGCGGGCGGGTTGCCGCGCGGCGGACCGGAGGGCCGGGCGGGCCTTCCCAGGGCGGTAAAATGGGCGACTTTCCGCCGCCGCCCACCGCCGTGTCCGCCCAAGCCGTTTCCTTCGCGCCGTCCGCGCCCGTCGTCATCCGCCAGGACGACCTGATCCAGTCCGTCGCCGACGCGCTGCAGTACATCAGCTACTACCACCCGGTCGACTACATCAAGGCGCTCACCGCGGCCTACGAGCGCGAGCAATCGCCCGCCGCGCGCGATGCGATGGCGCAGATCCTGATCAACTCGCGCATGTGCGCCGAAGGCCGCCGGCCGATCTGCCAGGACACCGGCATCGTCACCGTCTTCCTGGACGTCGGCATGGACGTGCGCTGGGACGGCGCCACGATGGGCGTGGAGGACATGGTCAACGAGGGCGTGCGCCGCGCCTATTCGCACCCGGACAACGTACTGCGCGCCAGCGTGCTGGCCGATCCCGCCGGCGTGCGCCGGAATACGCGCGACAACACGCCTGCCGTGATCCACGTGAAGCTCGTGCCGGGCAACACCGTGCACGTGACCGTGGCCGCCAAGGGCGGCGGCTCGGAAGCGAAGTCGAAGTTCGCCATGCTCAACCCGTCCGATTCCATCGTCGACTGGGTGCTGAAGACCGTGCCGACCATGGGCGCCGGCTGGTGCCCCCCGGGCATGCTCGGCATCGGCATCGGCGGCACCGCCGAGAAGGCGATGCAGCTGGCCAAGGAAGTCCTCATGGAGCCGGTCGACATCCAGGACCTCATCGCGCGCGGCCCGACGAACCGCATCGAGGAACTGCGCCTGGAGCTGTACGAGAAGGTCAACGCGCTCGGCATCGGCGCGCAGGGACTGGGCGGGCTGACCACGGTGCTCGACGTCAAGATCAAGGACTATCCGACGCACGCGGCCAACCTGCCGGTTGCCATCATCCCGAACTGCGCGGCCACCCGGCATGCGCACTTCACGCTGGACGGCTCCGGCCCGGCGATGCTCGAGCCGCCGTCGCTGGAGGACTGGCCGAAGCTCACTTACGACGCGAGTGCCGGCCGCCGGGTAGACCTCGACACCCTCACGCGCGAGGACGTCGCGAGCTGGACGCCTGGCGAGGTGCTGCTGCTCAACGGCAGGCTCCTCACCGGCCGCGACGCCGCGCACAAGCGGATCGTCGACATGCTCGACCGCGGCGAGCCCTTGCCCGTCGACCTCGCGGGCCGCTTCATCTACTACGTCGGCCCGGTGGACCCGGTGCGCGACGAGGTCGTCGGCCCGGCCGGCCCGACCACGGCCACGCGGATGGACAAGTTCACCGAGCAGGTGCTCGCGCAGACCGGCCTGCTGGGCATGGTCGGCAAGGCCGAGCGTGGCCCGGCGGCCATCGAGGCGATCCGCCGGCACCGGTCGGCCTACCTGATGGCGGTCGGTGGCGCGGCTTACCTCGTCTCGAAGGCGATCCGGGCCGCGCGCGTGGTGGCCTTCGAGGACCTGGGCATGGAAGCGATCTACGAGTTCACCGTGCAGGACATGCCGGTGACCGTCGCCGTCGACTCGCAGGGCACCTCGGTGCACGCGACGGGCCCGCGCGAGTGGCAGGCCCGCATCGGCAAGATTCCCGTGGTGGTCGAGCCGGCCTGATCCCTCCGATGCCCGGTCCGCCGGGCATCGTCGCGCAGGCGGTCCTCGTGCTGCGAACGGGCCGGCGCGGCGGGGCCTTGCCGCAAAGCGACCGGCGGGCGCGGCCTTGCCCGGGCTAAGCGCGCCGGGCGAGCTCCGACAGCATCGCCCGGGTGTCGGGCTGCCGCAGGTAGGCCTCGGCCAGGCCTTCGAGGCCGGCGAGGTTCGTGTCGCTCACGTCGTCCAGGTCGTCCAGGCCGACGGTGAGCGGCGCCTGCAGGCGGAAATAGCCGTTGCCGACCACGTGCCGCGCGATGTAGTCCACCGCCTCGGCATTGCCGTCGAAGAGCACGTCGATGATGGGCACCGCCCATTCCAGCGCGCCCCATTCGCGCGCCGAGCGCAGGTCGATCGGGCGGATGCGCTCGCCGCTGCCTACCGACAGCACCAGCAGATCCTGCGGGCAGTGCACGCGGTCGTCCTTGCGCAGGGCCTCGGCGATCGCACAGGCGGTGGGATTGTTCGCGACGACGCCGCCGTCGATGAGCGCGCGCTCGATACCCTCCACCCGCATGGGATGGGCCGGGACGTACGTGGGCGCGGCGCTGGTGGCGCGGCACACCTCGCGCACGCGCAGTTCGGCGTGCTCGGGCTTGAAGCTCTTGAAGACGACGGGCTTGCGACTGAGCGTGTCGTATGCGGTGACCAGCGTGGGCACGCGCAGGTCGCCCAGCCGCGCGTCGCCGAAGGTGTCGGCCAGGACGGCCTCCAGCCCGCGTCCGTCATAGCGCGGCGCGGACGGGCCTTCGCGGAGGAACCGCGCGGCGCGCGACCACAGGCGCCTTGCCATGCCCGGGAAGATCTCGTGGCGTCGCATGCGGTACAGCTGCGCCAGGTCTTCCGGCGCGCGGCCCAGCGCGAGGCCGCAGGCGATCAGGCCGCCGCTCGAGCTGCCCGCCAGGAGATCGAAGCTTCCCGGGATCGCAGGCTTGCCGGCTGCAGCCAGCGCAGCGTCCACCCCCGCCAGCCATCGGCAGGTCACCAGCCCGCGGATGCCGCCGCCGTCGAGCGAAAGGATGCGTCGGATGTGCATGGCCGTCCATCCCTGATGGCCCTCGATTGTCCAACCTGCCGGTCGCGCCGGTCGCGACGTCAGATCAGGCTTTCGTCGTCATGTGCCCGCCGCTCGGCATTGAGCTGGGCATCGATGTCGCGGTTGACGGATGTGTCGGCACAGGCCGACGGCTCCGGCGCGGGGCGCCGTGGCGCGAGCCCGATGTGCTCGGCTACCGTCTCCGGCATGGCCGCGGTGAGCACGTACTGCACCGGGCGGGGGCCATCGATGGCCGCCTTCTCGAAGGCCGATTTCACCGCTCGGATCGCCTCGCTGCGCGTCTTGCCGAGGTCGCTCGCGCGCTGGTTGACCCAGCCGAAGAACTTCAGCTGCACGCCGCCACCCATGTAACCGTCGACGACCGAGGAGGGCGCGGGGTCGGCCAGCACGCCGTCCACCCGGGCAATGGCCTCCAGCGCCAGCGCCTGGGACTCCCGCGCCGACTCGTTGACGTCGATCACCACGGTGAACTCGAAGCGCCGGTTGGCGTTCTGCGAGAAGTTGGTGACCACGGACTTGAACACGAGCGCGTTCGGCAGCGACACCTGGTTGCCGTCGAAGGTCATGAGCAGCGTCGAGCGCGCGGTGAGCGCGACCACCTTGCCTTCGTACCTGTCCACCAGGATGTGGTCGCCCGGGGAGAACCAGCGACGCAGGCCCAGCAGGATGCCGGCGACGTAGTTCTCCGCGATGTCGCGGAAGGCGAAGCCCACCGCGATGCCGACCACGCCGGCCGAGCCCAGCAGGGCGCCCACCACCGCGGTCGCCTCCAGCAGGTCCAGTGCGATGAGCAGCCCGACGAGCAGGAACCCCCAGCGCACGAAGCGGGCCACCAGCGAATCGATGTACGGGTTCTTGGCGCTGAAGCGCGAGAGGTGGATGCGCCGGCTGAAGAAGCGCCCGATCCACCAGGCGACCAGCACGATCAGCCCGGCGACCACGAGCAGCGGACCCTTGGCGACGAGGCCGATGAGCTTTCCGTAGACCTGCCGCAGCGCCACCTGCAGGCGCTCGGCCAGGCCCGCGTCCACCGCGATGCGGTTGTCGACGCCGGCCACTCCGGGGATCTGGCTCGCCACCTGCGCGGCATGCGCGCGCGCGGCGGCGGTGGCGACCGGGCCGTCGAGGCGGATCACGCCGCGGGTCGAAGTCGCGGTGACCTCGCGCAGGTCCGGGTCGGCCTGGAAGCGACGGGCCACCTGCAGGGCGATGCGCGCGTCGTCGGGGCCCGGGAGCGTATCCGCGGGCTGGACCGCGGCCTTGACGGGCGCCGCCGCGGCGGGCGCCTGGGCAGCCGCGACGAAGGACGTGAGGACGAGAAGGGCGGCCAGCAGGCTGGCCAGGACGCTTCGTGGCACGGATACCTCAGAGCTGGGACTTGATCGGCAGCAGGAACGTTTCCGACAGCCGCTCCACCCACGGCCGCTCCTTCCACATCGCGTAGGTGTAGGGCCTGGCCGAGCGCAGGTCGTTCTCGAACACGGCCGTCATCTGCTGCGCGAAACCACGATGGTAGACGTTCAGGCTCGCCTCGTCGTTGAGCCGGAAGGAGCGGATGTCGAAGTTGGTCGAGCCCACCGAGACCATGTAATCGTCGACCACCAGCAGCTTCACGTGCAGCATGGTCGGCTGGTAGATGTGGATCTGCGCGCCGGCCTGCAGCAGGGGTCCCCATTCGCGCTTGGACGCGATGCGCACGGTCTCCGAATCGATGTGCTTGCCCGGCAGCATGATGCGCACGCGCACGCCGCGTTTCATTGCGGCGACGAGCGCCTTGACGATGAGCTCGTCCGGCACGAAGTAGGACGCGGCAAGGTCGATCGTGCGCGTGGCCGCGGCGATGGACATCAGGTACATCAGGTGCATGCTCTCGCTTCCGCCGGCGGGCGAGGCGATGAACAGGTGCGCGTTCATGTCGCCGGCCTTCTCCAGTGGCGGGAAGTAGCGGGCTCCGTTGAGCACCGCGCCGGTCGTCTTGATCCAGTTGTCGTTGAAGGCGGCCTGCAGCTGCGCCACCACCGGCCCCTCGATGCGGAAGTGCATGTCGCGCCAGTGGGCGGGGTCCTGCGCGTGGCCGCTCCACTGGTCGGCGATGCCCACGCCGCCCGTGAAGCCGATCCGGCCGTCCACCACCAGCAGCTTGCGGTGGGTGCGGTTGTTCATGCGACCGAGGTTGTACCAGTGCAGCGGGCGGTAGCGCTGCACCTCCACGCCCGCGTCCTGCATGAGCTGGAGCAGCGAGGCGTCCATCTTGATGCTGCCCGCCCAGTCGACCGTCGTGCTCACCTTGACGCCCGCGCGGGCGCGCTCGGCCAGCGCCTCGGCGAACTGCCGGCCGATCTCGCCCGACCAGTAGATGTAGGTCTCGAAGGTGATGGTTTCCCTTGCCCCCCGGATCGCCTGCAGCATCGCCGGGAAGATTTCGTCGCCGTTGTTGAGCGGCGTGACGTGGTTGCCCGGCACGATCGCCGGCCCGAGCATCACGCTCATCTCGCGATGGAACTGCGGGTCTTCGGTCGCGTAGGCGTGCGTGATGCGGCGCTCGAGCTTCTTCTCCGGCGTGGCGAAGTTCATCGAGAGGACGACGAGCAGCAGCGTCGCCAGCGCCGTGATGGCGATGGTCCAGTACATCCGGCGTCGGCTCCATCGAAGGCGGGGGGTCATTGGGAAGCGACTGTGGCGGCCGCCCGCGCAAGCGGGCGTGAAGCGGCTGTCAGTCCAGCCACCACGACAGCGCGAACAGCCCGAGCATGGCGAACACGAGGCCGAGCTTGAGCACCGTTCCGAGCACGATCCCCATCCAGGTCCCCATGCCGACCCGGGTGGCGTGGCCCATGTCCTCCCGCCCGAGCGCGCGCCGATGGGCCAGCTCGCCCAGCAGCGCCCCGACGAAGGGGCCGATGAACACGCCCAGCAGGCCCATCAGGAGGCCCGCGAAGGTGCCGATCACCGCGCCCAGCAGCGCCAGCCGGCTCGCGCCGACGCGCTTGGCGCCCATGGCGGTGGCGAGGAAGTCGATCCCGAAGGAGAGCAGCGTCAGCAGCCCGAGCACCACGAGCACGGGCCAGCCCACCTGCTGGAAATCGCCCGCCCATGCCGCGAGCAGCATGCCGGCGAATACCAGCGGGACCCCGGGCAGGGCGGGAAGCACCGTGCCGGCGATGCCGACCAGTACGAGCAGCGCGGAGAGGAGGTACCAGAGGGTGTCGGGATCAGTCACGGGACGAGGTTCCGGAAGGTTGGCAAGTCTCGTTGAATTCTCGTTCAGCGCGCGTTACCGTTCGGACGCTGCCCTTGCCAGGGTCACCGAGAATCGTGGCCCGATGTCGACCGGCCGCATGGCCGGCTCGCTCCATCGTTGCACCCGCTTCCTCCTTGCAAGCAGCACGCGCGAACGCGCGTCCCCAACAGTAACGTTTCAGGGAGCAAGTCAGTCATGAGTCGTGAGACCGGTACGGTCAAGTGGTTCAACGATGCCAAGGGCTTCGGCTTCATCAGCCGCGAGAACGGCGAGGACGTGTTCGTCCACTTCCGTGCCATCCAGATGCAGGGCTTCAAGAGCCTGAAGGAAGGGCAGAAGGTCAGCTTCACCGTCGTCCAGGGCCAGAAGGGCCTGCAGGCCGACGCCGTGCAGGCCGTCTGACGCGAATCCGCAGCAAGGAAAAAGCCCGGCGATGCCGGGCTTTTTCTTGGGCTCATGGTGCGCGGTATCAGTTCTGCGCCGGGGTGTTCTCGGCGAAGTACTCGTGGTTGTCGGCGTTGTCGAGTGCGCGGGTCGGGTCGCTGGCGGCGAGTGACTTCGCCGCGCTCTGCCCGTATGCATGGTCGTCCGTGCCGGCCACGACGTTGAAGTGGCTCATCTCGTGCACCAGCGTGCCGGCCTTGGAATCGGTGCCCGTGAGCGGGGCGTTCCAGAACGCGCGGCAGACGAAGATCTCGTAGGGGCGGGTGGGGTAGACGTAGGCGTAGTAGCTCTGGTTGCAGCCGCAGTTGATCGTCACCTGGCCGCCGCTCTGGTCCAGCGCGGCGTCGATGTCGACGAAGTGCTGGCGCGCGGTGGCGTAGCGGGTCGAGGTATAGGCGCCGAACCACGTCGTGTAGCGCGCGCCCACGGTGCCGGCCGCGAGATAGCCCTTGCTGTTCTCGGAGTAGTTGCGGGCGGCGCTGACCGCGCTGCCCAGCGTGTTGATCTGCGTGGTCGAGCAGCCCTTGTACGAGATGCCGTTGACCACCGTCGCGCCCGTGCTCGGCTTGCGCTGGGCCTGCAGCTTCTGCGCGCCGAGCTGGTCGGTGCCGTCGACCCACAGCTTCAGCGGCGCACTCTGCGCGCGCATGGGCAGGCCCGAGGCGGTCTTGAGCATTTCGCCCGTGGACAGCGAGGCATGCTGCAGCGGGGCCGAATACGCCACGGTGTATTCGCCCGAGCGGGACATGTCGTAGAAGGCGGACAGGTCGACCGTGGCACGGACCGTCTGCCCCGGCTGCAGGATCGCGAACTCGCGCGCGCCGGGGAGGCCGCGCTTGATCATCGGCCCTTCGTAGGCCACCGGCTGGCCATCCCGCGTGACCTCGAACAGCTTGGCCTGCAGGAAGCTCCCGGGCAGCTGCCACGCCGGCACGCGGACGATGCGGTCGCTGGTATTGGTGACCTGCACCTCCACCACGCCGAGGAAGCCGGACGTGCCGGCGGCGGCGACCATGGAAACCCGCAGGGGGTTCACGCGGGCCGCGGAGGCCGCGGCGGTGGCGGGCGTGTTGACGACGGCGGCTACGCCGCCTGCCAGGACTGCGGTCGCGGCGAGCAGGGCTACGGGGTTCTTCATCGGGCGCCTCGGTGGGTGGGGGGAAGCCACGGAGGCCCGACGTTAATCCGCCGGACAGGTGAGGGCACGCCGCGCTGCAGCAAACGGAAAACCGCGACACGACCGGCCAAATGCGAACGGCCCGGGAAGCCGGGCCGTTCGCGAGTGCCGGAGCGGAGTGGTCAGCGTACCCAGGCGCGGCCGTTGTAGACCCGCACGTAGGAGCCTTCGCGGATGCCGCCGAGGTCGTTCTGCGTCACCACGGTGGTGCGCCCGTCGTTCATGCGCACGTGGAGGGTGTAGCGGGTGCCGCCACCCATGTTGCGCTGGATGGCCGCGCCCGCTGCAGCGCCGGCCGCGGCGCCCGCAACCGTCGCGGTGTTCTGGCGGCCGCGGCTCTCGTCATCGGTGAGCTCGCGACCGGCCGCGGCGCCGACCAGCCCCCCGATCACGGCGCCGGTGACGCCCGAGCCTGCCGTTCCGCGCACTGTCTCGATTCGGGTCACCGTGCCGCAGTCGTAGCAGGCGCTGCCCGAGCCCGCCGGGGGCGGCGAGCCGGCGTATCCGGGCGACGTGGTGGCGCAGCCGGCCAGGGCCAGCAGGGACGCCGTCGCGACGGCGATGAGTTTGATCTGCGTGTTCATGCGCGCTCCCGTTTCGTTGGGCGGAGGTCGCCGGCTTTCGCCATGCGGCCCGGATGCTGGGAGCGCCCTCGTGAACCAGGGATCAAGCGCGTCGGCGGTGTTCAGTCGCGGGTGCGGAACGTCGCCGGCGTGTCTATCGGCGGTAGTCGTCGTGGTAGGCCTTGCACGCGTCGCCGATCTTCGCCACGGCCGCCTGCACGCCCGCGCAATTCAGCGGCGGGCTGGCCAGGGCCGCGTCGACCGCTGCCCGCATGCCCCCGGCATGCCGTACGAATGCCGCGTCGTCGCGCAGGTCGCCGAAGGCCGGCTCGAAGTCGTTGGCCAGGTGGCGAAGCGTGGTCAGGTGCGGGATGGTGTCGGTGGCCGCGCAGCGGTTGGCGGTCACGTTGCCGCGCAGCGCGGAAACGTGCGCCTGCATCACGTACATCACCGCTTCGGGGTAATGGTCCTTCCGCGCGTCCAGCGCGCGCGTGAGCATGACGGTGGCGACCGCGCCCACCACCAGCCCCAGCATGAGCATGAAGAAGTAGCGTCCGGCGGCATTGCCGCTCAGGCGCTGCGCGGGGCGCGGCGTCGGCGTGTCGACCATGTCGGGCTCCTTGCTCGGAAACGCCGGACGATAGCATGCGCATGCGGCGTCGCCGGGCCCGCACCGCCGGCCTTCTACAATGCACGCATGGCCGACCACCCCGACATCCCGCACGACGCGCAGGCCCTCCGGCGCGACCGCTTCGCCGGCATCGACCGCCTCTACGGCGCGGGCTCGGTCGAGCGCCTGGCGCGCATGCGCGTGGCGGTCGTCGGCCTGGGGGGCGTGGGATCGTGGGCGGCCGAGGCGCTGGCACGCTCCGCCGTGGGGCACCTGCGACTGATCGACGCCGACGACATCTGCGTCTCCAATACCAACCGCCAGCTTCCGGCGCTGGAGGGGCACTACGGCGACGCGAAGGTGGCGGCCATGGCGGCGCGCTGCCGGGCGATCAATCCCACGGTCGACGTCGAGGCGGTACCCGCCTTCGCTACCGGCGCCAGCCTCGACGAGCACCTGGGCGAAGGAGTCGACCTCGTGCTCGACGCCTGCGACAGCTTTCGCAGCAAGGTGGAGATGATCGCCTGGTGCCGCCGGCGCAAGCTTCCGCTGATCGTCAGCGGCTCGGCGGGCGGGCGCACCGACCCCACGTTGCTGCGCGTGCGCGACCTGTCGCGCACCGAGCACGACGCCATGCTGGCGCTGGTGCGCAAGAAGCTGCGCGCCGAGTTCGGATTCCCCCGCAATGCCGATCGCTACTTCGGCATCCCGGCGGTCTACTCGCTCGAGAACGTGCGGTATCCGCAGCCCGACGGCAGCGTCTGCGGGCTTCGTCCGCAGGCCGATGGCTCGATGAAGCTCGACTGCGGCGGCGGACTGGGCGCGGCCACGCACATCACCGGGGCATTCGCCTTCGCCATGGCCGGCAAGGCCATCGAGATGCTGCTCAAGCCCCGCCGCTAGCCGCCGGGAGCGGTGCCGGCGGCAGGCCGAACAGGCTCCGCGCATTCCGGGTCGTGGCCGCGGCAACGGCCCCGGGTGTCTGTCCGCGCAGGCCGGCGATCGTTTCGAGCACGCGCACCAGCCGCGCCGGCTCGTTGCGGGCGCCGCGCCGGGCGCAGTCGGGCTGGTCGGGCGAATCGGTTTCCAGCAGCAGGAACTCGATGGGCATGCGCGCCACCAGCCCGCGCAGGCGCGTGGCGCGCTCGTAGGTGACCGGGCCGCCGAGGCCGATCAGGAAGCCCTCGCGCCAGAGCGTTTTGGCCTGCTGCAGGCTCCCGCTGAAGCTGTGCACGACGCCGCGCAGCCCGCCCACGCGGCGGATCGAGGCGATCACCGCGTCGACCGCGCGGCGCGCGTGGACGATCACCGGCAGGTCCATGTCGCGCGCCAGGCGCAGCTGCGCGTCGAAGATCGCCTGCTGCCGCTGCGGGTCCAGCCCCTCGACGAAGAAGTCGAGCCCGCATTCGCCGATCGCGCACGGGCGCTCGCCGGCGACCCGTTCGCGCAGCGCGTCCAGGTGCGAGTCGCGATGGGAAGCGAGGTACATCGGATGCAGCCCGTAGGCCGGATGCAGCCCGGGATACTCGCGACAGACGCGCGCCAGGCGCGGCCAGCCGGCGGCGTCGATGGCCGGCACGACCTGCTGCAGCACGCCCGCGGCGCGCGCGCGGGCGACGACGTCGGCACGGTCGGGCTCGAACTCGTCGACGTCGATGTGCGAGTGCGAGTCGACGAGCTCGATCATCGGCGCACGGGCGGAGCGCCTCCGCGGTCCTTCCAGTTGGCCAGCAGCAGCGTCGCAAGGCCCAGCACGATCTCGTCGATCAGCGGAATCGGGTCGAAGGGCCACAGGACGCTGATCGCGAACAGCACGGCCGTGAGCTTGAACAGCGTCGGATGGCGCAGGCGGCCGGCCCAACGCAGGAACGGAGCAAGGAGAAGTCGCGTCATCGGCATACCCCGGGTGTGACGCGGGACGCTAGCACGCAGGCCGGCGACGGCGCGTGCGCCTGCCGGCCTGAACGGAAATATCACGCGGCGACGCAGGCTCCCGCACTGTTCAGCTTTCCGATGATCGAATCGCTTCGCGCCGGGACACAGCCCGCCGGCACCCATTCGGAGAGCGTCATGGACAAGAACATTCTCGCGGTCGCACTCGGTTCGATGCTGCTGGGCGGCGTCGCCGTGGCGGCCTACAACAGCTTCGGCACGGACGATGCCGCACGCTTCGAGCCGCTGCGGCCCGCGCCCGCGGCAGGCACCGCGCAGCTCGACGCCGCGCGCGGCGCGCAGGCGCAGATCAGCCCGGCCGCGCTCGCGCCGGCACCCGCCGCGCAGCCCCAGCTCGAGTACGCGGAGGTGGTCGATGTCGACCCGGTGACGAAGAAGACGCCGCTGTATGCGACGGTGATCGGCACAGAGCCCATCCGCGAAACGGCGAGCACCTCGGTCCCGCGCGAGGTCTGCGAGGACGTGGTGGTGCAGGAGCGCATGCCCGAGCGCGACGGCAACGTCGGCGGCACCGTGGCCGGCGCGATCATCGGCGGCCTCGTGGGCAGCCGCGTGGGCGACGGCAATGGCCAGAAGGCCGCGACCGCCGCCGGCGCGGTGGCCGGCGGCTTCATCGGCAATCGCCTCGACCGTCGCCACGTCGGCGGGCAGGTCGTCTCGCGCACCGATCGCCAGTGCCGCACGGTCATGGACACCTCGCAGACCTCGCGCACGATCGCGTACAACGTGACCTACCGGAACCCGGACGGCACGGTGGGGAGCATGCGCACGGAGAGCCGTCCCGGTACCCGCATCCGCCTGGGCAGCGATACGCAGACCGTGGGCTACGACGTCACCTACCGCTACCGCGGGAGCGAGGAGACGGTCCGCATGAGCCAGCGCCCGGGCCCGCGCCTGCCGGTCGTGGACGGGCGGGTGATGGCCTCGGCATCCGGGACGCTCGCCAGCCGCGGCTGAGCGTCGTTCCATGCATCGCATGAAAGGGCCGGGCAACCGGCCCTTTCGCGTTGGGCGGGGTGTCGACGGAGTGTGACGGCGCCTACAATGCCCGGCTCCCGTCGCCCGAACGTCCAATTGCCCGCATGGCCCTGAATCCCTACGACCTGTACGACGTCCGTTCGCTGCTGTCCGAGGAAGAGCGGGCCGTGCAGGACACCGTCGCGCGCTTCACCGACGAGCGCGTCATCCCGATCATCGGCGAGTGCTTCGACGAGGGCCGCTTCCCGAAGGAGCTCATCCCGGAAATCGCGGAAATGGGCCTGCTGGGCTCGTCGCTGCCGGAAAAGTACGGCTGCGCCGGGCTCAACGCGGTGAGCTATGGCCTGATCTGCCAGGAGCTCGAGCGCGGCGATTCCGGCCTGCGCAGCTTCGTCTCCGTGCAGAGCTCGCTCTGCATGTACCCGATCTACGCCTACGGCACGGAAGAGCAGCGCATGCGCTGGCTGCCCGGCATGGCCGCGGGCAAGGTGATCGGCTGCTTCGGCCTGACCGAGCCGCACGGCGGCTCCGACCCGGCCAACATGAAGACGAACGCGCGCCGCGACGGGGACGACTGGATCCTCAACGGCTCGAAGATGTGGATCACGAACGGCAACCTCGCCGACATCGCGATCGTCTGGGCGCAGACCGAGGACGGCATCCAGGGCTTCGTGGTCGAAAAGGGCATGGCCGGGTTCGCCGCGCAGGAAATCAAGCACAAGATGTCGCTGCGCGCGTCGGTGACCAGCGCGCTGTACTTCGACAACGTGCGCGTCCCCGAGGCCAACCGCCTGCCGAACGTGAAGGGTCTCAAGGGTCCGCTGGGCTGCCTGACGCAGGCCCGCTACGGCATCACCTGGGGCCCGATCGGCGCCGCCATCGCCTGCCTGGACGAGGCGCTCAACTACACCAAGGAGCGCATGCTCTTCGGCCGGCCGGTCGCCGCCACGCAGAGCGCGCAGATCAAGATGGCCGAGATGGCGCGCCGCATCACCCTGGCGCAGCTGCTGGTGGTCCAGCTCGGCCGCCTCAAGGACGCCGGCGCGATGCAGCCCACCCAGGTCTCGCTGGCCAAGTGGAACAACTGCCGCATGGCCATCGACATCGCGCGCGAATGCCGCGACCTGCTCGGCGGCGCCGGCATCACCACCGAGCACGCCGCCATCCGCCATGCGCTGAACCTCGAATCGGTGATCACCTACGAGGGCACGGAAACCGTGCACCAGCTGGTGGTCGGTCGCGAACTCACGGGAATCAACGCGTTCTGAGGAACCCCGAGCCGCCTGGCGTTCCCGCGGGAAGCAGGAGCCCGGCGCTCCCGCTTTCCGCGCCTGCGGACGGGGCGCCAGGCCGCCGCGCCGGCGGGATGACCGGCCACCGCCGTCGCTGCATCCAACGGGACGTTGCCATGCCCGACATCCAGCTCGAAACCGACCGCCTCGTCCTGCGTCAGTGGCGCCTCGGGGATTTCGACCGCTACGCCGAGATGTTCGCCCACCCGGGGACCTGCCACATCGGCGGGCCGCTCGCCCTCGGCGATGCCTGGCGCCGCTTCCTGCAGATGCCGGGCGCATGGTCGCTGCAGGGCTTTGGCATGTTCGCCATCGAGGAAAAGGCCAGCGGCCTGTTCATGGGGCAGGCGGGCCCTTGGCAACCCGCCGGCTGGCCGGGCACCGAGGTGGGTTACGCCCTGCACCCGGGCGCCTGGGGCAGGGGCTATGCCACCGAGGCCTGCGCGGTTGCGATGGACTGGGCCTTCGACGTGCTCGGCTGGACCGAGATCATCCACTCGATCGACCCGGCCAACACGCCCTCGCAGAACGTCGCCCGCCGCCTGGGAGCGCGCAACCGCGGGCCGGGGCGCTTCCCGGCGCCGCTGGACACGCGCCATATCGACATCTGGGGGCAGACGCGCGAGGAGTGGCGCGCGCGTCGCCGCTCCGGGGCATGACCCGGCCCGCCTGACCCGCACCGACACCACGCCGGCGGACCGCTCCGCCCATGGAAGACCGCATGTCCACCACGCTGCCCAACCCGATCCCCGCCCGCATGAAGGGCGTCAACCGCGCCGAGATCTGCGACGCCAACTTCACCGAGTTCGTCCGGGCGTGGAACGGCCGGGCCGACGCGCGGCCTGCCCCGGACGAAGCGATCCTCGACGGCAGCGCACTGGACGCGCGGGGCTTTCGCGAGCTGTTCGAGTCGCAGCTGATCAGCCGCCACCTGGACCTCATGGCGCGCGTGCTGCGCGTGCAGAACAAGGTCTTCTACACCATCGGCAGCAGCGGGCACGAGGGCAATGCGATGGTCGCGCGGCTCACCCGCCACACCGACCCCGCGTTCCTGCACTACCGCTCCGGCGGCTTCATGGCCGAGCGCTTCCGCAAGCTGCCGGGCATGGACCCGGTGATGGACTCGGCCCTGAGCTTCGCCGCCAGCGCCGAGGATCCGGCCAGTGGCGGCCGCCACAAGGTGTGGGGAAGCAAGCCCCTGTGGGTGCTGCCGCAGACCTCGACCATCGCCTCCCACCTGCCCAAGGCGCTGGGCACCGCGGTCGCGATCGAGACCGCGCGTCGCATCGGCCATGCATTGCCGATTCCCGACGACTCCATCGCGATCTGCTCCTTCGGCGACGCCTCGGCCAACCACGCCACCGCGCAGACGGCGTTCAATGCGGCCGCGTGGACGGCCTACCAGAAGCTGCCCGCCCCCGTGCTGTTCGTCTGCGAGGACAACGGCATCGGCATCTCGGTGAAGACCCCGACGGGCTGGATCGCCAACCGCTTCCGCCAGATGCCCGGCCTGGACTACTTCTACGCCGACGGCCTCGACCTCGCCGGCGGCTACGGCGACGTGCAGCGCGCCGTCGAGCACTGCCGCCGCACGCGGCGCCCGACCTTCCTGCACCTGCGCACCACGCGCATCATGGGCCACGCCGGTACCGACTTCGAGATCGAGTGGCGCTCGATCGAGGAGCTCTGCGCGGTCGAGGCGACGGACCCGCTGCTGCGCTCGGCGGCCATCGCGCTCGAATCGGGCCTGATGTCGAAGGACGAACTCCTCGAGCTCTACGAGGCCACCCGCCGCAGGTGCTTCGCCGCTGCCGAGGAAGCCGACCGCCGGCCCAAGCTGCAGACGCTGGAGGAAGTCGTCGCGCCGCTCGCCCCGTGCACCGCGGCCGACGTGATGGCTGAAGCCGCCCGCTCGGATTACGCCGGGCGCCGCCTCGAGGTCTTCGGCAGCGAGGCGAAGCTGCCCGAGAACCAGCCCGCGCGCCACCTCGCCATTCAGATCAACAACGCCCTGCACGATCTGTTCGCCAAGTACCCGGACACCCTCCTGTTCGGCGAGGACGTGGCGCAGAAGGGCGGCGTGTACACCGTCACCAAGGGCCTCTACAAGGCCTTCGGCCCGCGCCGCGTGTTCAATACGCTGCTCGACGAGACCATGATCTTCGGCCTGGCCCAGGGCTTCGCGAACATGGGCATGCTGCCCGTGCCCGAGATCCAGTACCTGGCGTACTTCCACAACGCGGGCGACCAGATCCGCGGCGAGGCCTGCAGCCTGCAGTTCTTCAGCAACGACCAGTACCGCAATCCGATGGTCGTGCGCATGGCGGGCCTGGGTTACCAGCGCGGCTTCGGCGGGCATTTCCACAACGACAACTCGATCACCGCCCTGCGCGACATCCCCGGCCTCGTGGTCGGCTGCCCGTCGCGTGGCGACGATGCCGCGACGATGCTGCGCACGCTGATGGCGCTGGCGAAGGTGGACGGCCGCGTGTCGATCTTCCTCGAGCCCATCGCGCTGTACATGACCAAGGACCTGTACGAGCCGGGCGACGGCCTGTGGCTCACGCAGTACCCGGCGCCGGGCGAGGCGATGCCGCTGGGCGAAGGCCGCGTCTACGGCGAGGGCGACGACCTTGTCATCGTCACCTATGGCAACGGCGTGCCGATGAGCCTGCGGGCGGCGCGCCGCATCCAGCAGCAGCACGGCTGGAAGACGCGCGTGCTCGACCTGCGCTGGCTGGTGCCGCTCAACGACGCCTGGATCGTCGAGCAGGTCCGCGGGGCGAAGCGGGTGATCGTGGTGGACGAAGGGCGTCGCAGCGCGGGTGTGGGCGAGGGCGTCATCACCGCGCTGGTGGAAGGCGGCCTGGGCGCGTTGCCGGTGGAGCGCGTGGTCGGTGCCGACACCTACACGCCGCTGGCCGGCGCGGCCTTCCTGGTCATTCCGGGCGACGACGACATCGTGGCCGCCGCCGACACGCTCGCCGCACGCGGCTGAGGCGCCTCAGCGCTGCAGCCCGTCCGCCAGCGGCAGCGGCGCCAGCGCGCCGCCGCCGCATGTCAGCGAGGCGACGTCGGCATCGAGCGGAAGCACCGCCAGGGCTTCGTCGCGCAGGGCGCAGACGATCTGGCCGACCTCGCGTCCCTCGGCGTCATGCACCGGGGCGCCCGCGGCCAGCGCCTGACCGTTCACGCGCGCCAGGCCGCGCTTGGCCCGGCCCAGGAAATGCGTGCGGGCCACGATCTCCTGCCCCGGATAGCAGCCCTTGCGCACGCTGAAGGCCTGCAGGCGCTGCAGGGAGAGCTGCTGCGGCGTCCAGGCGGCCAGCGCCACGCCGGGCAGGGCCGGCCAGCCATGGGCGATGTCCAGCGCCCACCAGGCGGTGTCGTCGTCGGCAGCGGCTTCGGATCCGGCCGACAGGCGCAGCGTGCGGGCTCCCACCTCGCCCGACAGGTCCATCTCGACCGCATCGTCGCCTTCCCGGGACGCGACCGCGCCGCGTGCCGCGGCAGGCGGCGCGAGGCGGCCGCTCGCGCTTGTCGGCACGAGCTCGATCGACAGCCTGCTGCGGAAGACGAAGCGTTTCAGCGATGCGGCGAGCGCCTGCGCATCGCCCGTCGTGACCAGCCACAGGGTCTGCGCGTCCAGGCGCAGCAGCGCGAACAGCGCCTGCACCCGCCCCTTGGGCTCGAGCCAGCCGTTCCATTGCCAGGCCGCGTCGGCGAGAGCGGCCACGTCGTTCATGAACTGCGCCTGCGCGAAGGCCAGCGCATCGGGTCCGGCCAGTCGCACGACCCGTATCGCGGGCAGTGCGAGCCAGGCGCCGTCACCGTACTGCGGGTTGTCAGACATGGGGTACGGTCTTAAGCTTTCCGGCTGGAATGATAGGCCACACGCCCCCCGAAGCTCCCCGGGAATCGCCGGAAGACGGAGACACCGTACCGGCACCCGTGCCCGCGCCCCCGGCGCCGCGCGAGATCGGAGGACGCCCCGGACCCGAGCCGACGCGCTACGGCGACTGGGAAAAGGACGGCCGCTGCATCGATTTCTAGCGTCGTCCGCTTCAAGCCCGCGCGGCCGCGCCGCGATCACCGAGACCTCCCGCATGGCGTACCGCGAACGTCCATTGTCACCACACCTGCAGGTCTACCGCTGGCAGGTGCAGATGGTGAGCTCGATCCTGCACCGCGCGACCGGCATCGTGCTGTCGCTGGGCAGCCTGCTGATCGCCTGGGGCCTGGTGGCGCTGGCGTCCGGCTCCGAGGCATGGGGCACGTTCACCGGCTTCGCACGTTCCCCGGTCGGCCTGCTGGTGCTGTTTGGCTGGAGCTGGTCGATGGCCTACCACCTGCTCAGCGGCGTGCGCCACCTGCTGCAGGACATGGGCGTGGGCGTGGCCCTGCCCGTGTTCGTCAAGAGCGCCTGGCTCGCTATCGTCGGCAGCCTGCTGCTGACGGCGATGCTCTGGATCGCCGCCATCGCGCAATGGGGGAACGCATGAGCTACCGCAATCCGGGCCGCCCGCCCACGCTCCGCCATCCGCTGAAGCTCGCGCGCGGCCTCGGCTCCGCCCGCGACGGCACGGGGCACTTCTTCGTGCAGCGCATCACCGCCGTGGCGCTCGTGTTCCTCACGTTCTACGTGGTCGGGCTGCTGATCTCGCTCGTGGGCGCCGATTACGCCACCGTGCGCGCCCGCGTCGGCCACCCCGCGAACGCCACGCTGCTGGTGGCCTTCCTCATCGCCAATTTCTGGCATGCGCGGCTGGGCCTGCAGGTGATCCTGGAGGATTACGTGCACACCGCCGGGCGCTACATCACGCTGCACCTCCTCATCGTCTTCGCCTGCGTGCTCGCCGGCCTCGCGAGCGTGCTCGCGGTGGTGCGCGTGATGCTCGGCGCCTGACGGCCTCCGGGAACCTTCGATGCCTGCTGCATACCCGATCCAGGAACACAAGTTCGACATGGTCGTCGTCGGCGCCGGCGGCGCCGGCCTGCGCGCCACGTTCGGCCTGGCCCAGAAGGGCCTGAAGACCGCCTGCATCACCAAGGTCTTCCCGACGCGCTCGCACACCGTGGCCGCGCAGGGCGGCGTGGCTGCTGCGCTCGCCAACATGGGCGAGGACGACTGGCGCTACCACTTCTTCGACACGGTGAAGGGCAGCGACTGGCTGGGCGACCAGGACGCCATCGAGTACATGTGCCGCGAGGCCATCCCCGCGATCATCGAGCTCGAGCACTACGGCGTGCCGTTCTCGCGCACCGAGGACGGCCGCATCTACCAGCGCCCGTTCGGCGGCATGACCACGCGCTTCGGCGAGGGCCCGCCCGCGCAGCGCACCTGCGCCGCGGCCGACCGCACGGGCCACGCGATCCTGCACACGCTCTACCAGCAGTCGCTCGCCCACGACGCGCAGTTCTTCATCGAGTACTTCGCGCTCGACCTGATCATGGACGCCGACGGCAGCTGCCGCGGCGTGCTCGCGCTGGACATGGCCAGCGGCACCCTGCACCTGTTCCGCGCCCACGGCACCGTGCTCGCCACGGGCGGCTACGGCCGCGCGTACTTCAGCGCGACCTCCGCGCACACCTGCACCGGCGACGGCGGCGGCATGGCGCTGCGCGCCGGGCTGGCGATGCAGGACATGGAGTTCGTCCAGTTCCACCCGACCGGCATCTACGGCGCCGGCTGCCTGATCACGGAAGGCGTGCGAGGCGAGGGCGGCATCCTGCGCAACTCCAACGGCGAGCGCTTCATGGAGCGCTACGCGCCCAGCGTCAAGGACCTCGCGCCGCGCGACATGGTCAGCCGCGCGATGACCATGGAGATTCGCGAAGGCCGCGGCGTCGGCGAGTTCCAGGACCACATCCTGCTCGACCTCACGCACCTGGGCCCCGAGGTCATCCACGAGAAGCTGCCCGGCATCGCCGAATCCGCGCGCATCTTCGCCGGCGTCGACGTCGAGAAGCAGCCGATCCCGGTGATCCCGACCGTCCACTACAACATGGGCGGCATCCCGACCAACTACCACGGCGAGGTGGTGCAGCTTCGCCACGGCAACCCCGACGCGGTGGTGCCGGGCCTGTACGCGATCGGCGAGGCGGCCTGCGTGTCCGTGCACGGCGCCAACCGCCTGGGCTCGAACTCGCTGCTCGACCTCGTGGTGTTCGGCCGCGCGGTGGCCAACCGCTGCGCCGAAACCATCGGCCGGGACATGCCGCACGCGCCGCTGGCCGGCGATGCCTGCGATGCCGCGCTCGCGCGCCTGGACCGCCTGCGCAACGCCAGCGGCGGCACGCCGACCTCGGTCATCCGCGACAAGATGCAGCGCACGATGCAGGCGGACGCGGCGGTGTTCCGCACCGGCGAGTCCTTGGCCGACGGCGCGCGCAAGATGCGCGAGATCCATGCCTCGTTCGCCGACGTGCGCGTCACCGACCGCTCGCTGGTCTGGAACTCCGACCTCATCGAGACCTTCGAGCTGGCGAACCTGCTGGACCAGGCGCTGGTCACGATCGTGTCGGCCGAGAACCGCACCGAGTCGCGCGGCGCGCACGCACGCGAGGACTACCCCGAGCGCGACGACGTCAACTGGATGAAGCACACGCTGTGCTGGGTGGACGAGGCGGGCAATACCCGCATCGACTACCGCCCGGTGCATTCGTACACCCTGACCAACGACATCGCGCCGGTGCCGCCGAAGAAGCGCGTGTATTGACGGCCGGGATTCGGGATACGGGATTCGGGAACGGAGACGGCCAAGGCCTCCAGACCCGTTTTTTCGACCCCCGAATCCCCAATCCCGAATCCCGGATACAAAGCCATGGCCGAATTCACCCTCCCCAAGAACTCGAAGATCCAGAAGGGCCGCCACTTCGCCGCCACCGGCGCGAAGAAGCCGCGGGTCTTCAAGGTCTACCGCTGGAATCCGGATGACGGGCGCAATCCGCAGGTCGACACCTACGAGGTGGACCTCGCGACCTGCGGCCCGATGGTCCTGGACGCGCTGATCAAGATCAAGAACGAGATCGACCCGACGCTCACGTTCCGTCGCTCCTGCCGAGAGGGCATCTGCGGCTCGTGCGCGATGAACATCGACGGCACCAACACGCTCGCCTGCACCAAGGCGATCGACGACTGCCGCACCGGCGACGTCGCGATCTACCCGCTGCCGCACATGCCGGTGGTCAAGGACCTGGTCCCGGACCTGACGCATTTCTACGCGCAGTACGCCTCGATCAAGCCGTGGCTGCGCACCCAGAGCCCGACCCCGAGCGACCGCGAGCGCCTGCAGTCCCCGGAGGACCGCAAGAAGCTCGACGGGCTGTACGAGTGCATCCTCTGCGCCTGCTGCTCGACCAGCTGCCCGAGCTACTGGTGGAACGGCGACCGCTACCTCGGCCCGGCGATCCTGCTGCAGGCCTACCGCTGGATCATCGACTCGCGCGACGAGGACACCGGCGCGCGGCTGGACGATCTCGAGGATCCGTTCAAGCTCTACCGCTGCCACACGATCATGAACTGCGCGCGCACCTGCCCGAAGGGGCTGAACCCCGCGCGCGCGATCGGCGAGATCAAGAAGCTGATGCTGGCCCGCCGCGTCTGACGCGGCCTGCGCGGGAGGCATGATGGACATACGCGAGATCTACCTTCCGGCGCTGGCGATGGTCGTGCTGACCTTCGCCGTCTGGTGGCGCATGTACTTCGCGCGCGTCGGCCAGATGAGGCGCGAGCGCATCCATCCGCAGAAGGTCGCGACGTCGGCCCAGGCCACGGCCCTGCTGACCGACAGCCGGGCCGCCGACAACTTCCGCAACCTCTTCGAGCTGCCGGTACTGTTCTATCTGGCGCTCGTCGTGGCCGACCGGATGGACATGGTCGATGGCATCAGCGTCGCCCTGGCCTGGGCCTTCGTCCTGCTTCGCGTCGTCCACAGCGCGATCCACGTGACCTACAACCGCGTCATGCATCGCTTCGCGGCCTACGTCGCCGGCGGCATGGTCCTCTGGCTGCTGTGGGGCTACCTCGCGGTCGGCCTGCTGTCGGGATGAGCGAGGCGGAACTGCGGGCGCTGCGCTGGCGCTGCCGGCGGGGGATGCGCGAACTCGACCAGCTTCTCGAACGCTGGCTCGAGCGCGGATGGCCGCAGGTGTCCGAACATGAGCGCGGGGTTTTCCGACGGCTTCTGGATGTCGAGGATCCCAGGCTATGGCGTGCCTTCCTCGGACAGGAGCCGCTTGACGATGCCGAACTCCAGCAGATGGTCGACGCGATCGCGCGCCTGCCGCATTGAGCTGCGGTCGTCACGCATGCTCGCCGCCTTGCTGGTTGCGCTCGGTCTCGGCGGCGTGCCGGGCTGGTTCCTGAGCGATGCCGGGCCGCTGCTCGCCACGTGCGGTGCCGGCGCGGGCCTGGCCTGGGCGCTTCGGCTCGCCGCCACGGAGGCCATGCGGCCCCGGCTGGAGATCGTGCTCGGAGCCGACGGCCGCGCGAGGCTGGAAGGGCGCGAGCTGGACGCATTCGAGGTGGAACGTCGCGGCCCGCTGACGATGCTGAGCTGGCGCTGCGGCAGCCGGCTGGAGCGCCGCTTGGCCTTCCCGGACGCCATCGACGCCGCGTCGCGCCGTGAACTGCGCCTGTGGCTGCTCGCACAGCGTGAGCATGCGGCGCCGGCGGCAGTGGCACCATAGGCGACCCCCGGACGCCGAGCCGCATGTTCACACCCATCCCCGTCGCCATCGGCCTGCGCTATCTGCGCGCAAAGCGCCGCAACGGTTTCATCTCCTTCATCTCGCTCGCTTCGATCCTCGGCATCGGGCTGGGGGTGGCTGCGCTCATCACCACTCTGGCCGTCATGAGCGGATTCCAGCGCGAGATCCGCGACCGCATGCTGCAGATGGTGGCGCACGCTACCGTCAGCGCCTACGGTGATCCCCTGTACCACTGGGAGACCGCCGTCCGCCGCGCCACTGCCGACGCGCGCGTGGCCGGCGCGGCCCCGTACGTCGAGGCGCAGACGCTGCTCTCCGGCGCACGCAAGCAGCCGGCGATCGTGCGGGGCGTGCTGCCTGCCGACGAGCGCCGCGTCTCGGTGCTGGGCGACAAGATGGTGCAGGGCCGGCTGGAGGACCTCACGCCCGGCAGCTTCAACATCGTCATCGGCAAGGAACTGGCGATCTGGCTGGGCGTCGGCATCGGCGACGACGTGGTCATGATGACTTCCGAGGCGCGCGCCACACCGGTGGGTGCGCTGCCGCAGCTCAAGCGCTTCCGGGTGAGCGGCATCTTCGAGGCCGGCTACAACGAGTTCGACCGCGGCATGGCCTTCGTGCACATGCGCGACCTGCAGCGCGTGCAGCGGCTGGGCGATGCGGTGACGGGCGTGCGGCTGAAGATGCACGACATGGACCGGGCCTGGGAGGTGGCGCGCGATCTCGCGCTGTCCCTGGGCGGGCCGTTCAAGGTCAGCGACTGGACGCTCGAGAACGCCAACATGTTCCGCGCGCTCAAGATGGAGAAGGCGATCATGGCGATCCTGCTGTCGCTGATCATCGCCATGGGGGCGTTCAACCTCGTGTCCTCGCAGGTGATGCTGGTGACCGACAAGCAGGCGGACATCGCGATCATGCGCACGCTGGGCCTGAGCCCGCGCGGCGTGATGCAGGTGTTCATGGTGCAGGGCACGCTGATCGGCGTGATCGGCACGGTGCTCGGGGTGGTCTTCGGCATCCTGCTCACGCTGAACCTCGAGAACATCCTGCGTGCGATCGAGGGCGTCTTCGGCGTGCAGCTGCTGCCCGCCGACGTCTACTACATCACGGGCCTGCCGACCGATCTCCAGGCCTCCGACGTGACCTGGATCGCCGCGGTGGCGCTCGCGATGGCCTTCCTCGCCACCATCTACCCGGCCTGGCGCGCCGCCCGCACGCCGCCCGCGGAGGCCCTTCGCTATGAGTGAGCCCATGGGCGATGTCATCCGCGCCGAGCGCCTCGGCAAGACCTACGCCGAGGGCCGGCTTCGCACGCCGGTCTTCGACGGGCTCGACCTTGCCGTGCATGCGGGGGAGACGGTCGCGATCCTGGGCGCCTCAGGAGCGGGCAAGAGCACGCTGCTGCACCTGCTCGGCGGCCTGGACACGCCGACGTCGGGCGAGGTCTACGTCGGCGGGCAGAAGATGAGCGCGCTTTCCGACGCCGCGCGCGGCGCGCTGCGCAACCGGGCACTGGGTTTCGTGTACCAGTTCCACCACCTGCTGCCGGAGTTCACCGCGCTGGAGAACGTGATGCTGCCGGTGATGCTGGCGGGCGAACCGGTCGCGCAGGCCACGCAGCGCGCGCGGGCGTTGCTGGAAGCGGTGGGCCTGGGCCATCGCGTGGACCACAAGCCCGGCGAGCTGTCCGGTGGCGAGCGCCAGCGTGCCGCGGTGGCCCGTGCGCTGGTGAACCGGCCGGCCTGCGTACTGGGCGACGAGCCGACCGGCAATCTCGACGAGAAGACGGCGGCCAACGTGTTCGAGCTGATGCTCGACCTCAATCGCGAGCAGCGCACCAGCCTGGTGCTGGTGACGCACGACCGCCGCCTCGGACGCCGCCTGGATCGCGTGCTCGAACTGCACGAGGGGCGGCTGCGCGAGCTCCGGCCCGACGAGGTCTAGCCCTCGATGCACGCGGCAGGGACGCCGCCCGATATCCGCCTGGTCGCGCCGGCCCTGCTGGTCGGCGCCGTCGCTGCGCTGGCGATGCCCTGGCCCGTGCCCGCGTGGGCGGCCCTGGCGGTGCTCGCGTCCGCGGTCCTGTGCGTCGTGCGTGTTCCGGCCCTTCGGTGGCCGGCCCTGCTCGTGGCCGGGTTCGGTATCGCCTCGGCGCATGCGGCGTTCGCGCTCGATGCCCGCATTCCCGCGGTGCCGGCCCGGCATGACGCGGTGCTGGTTGGGCGGGTCGCGAGCCTGCCGCGCACGGAGCCGCGGCGCGTCGTCTTCGACTTCGATGTCGAGGACGCCGGGGCGCTGATGCCCGCAGGGCGCCGCGTGCGTCTTGCCTGGTACTACGACGCGCCCGCAGCGCCGCCGGCCGTCAGGGCGGGTGAGCGCTGGCGTTTTCCGGTCCGTCTCAAGGCGCCCCGCGGCTTGCGCAACCCCGGCGGCGCCGATGCCGAGCGGTACGCGCTCGCCGACCGGCTGTCGGCGACCGGCTACCTGCGCGGCCGCCAGGCGCGCCGCCTCGGTCCGGCGACCGGGCTGCAGGCCTGGCGCGAGCGTGCTTCGGCGCGGATCGCCACGGAGGTCCCGTCGGCGTCGGCGCGCTTCGTGCAGGCGCTCGCGCTGGGTGACACGCGCGGGCTGAACGACCGCGACTGGCGCATTCTCCGCGCCGACGGGCTGACCCACCTGATCGCCATCAGTGGCTTCCACGTCGGCATGGTCGCAGGTGCGGCGGCACTGCTGGTGCGACTGCCGTGGTGGCTGTTGCCGGCGCTCGGCCGACGCATGCCCGCACGTGTCGCCGGCGCGCTCTCGGGCCTGCTGGCCGCGCTGGCCTATGCCGCCGCCGCGGGCTTCTCGATCCCGACCGTGCGCACCGTGCTGATGATCGCGGTGGTGGCGCTGGCCTGCGCCGCGCGCCGGGCGCTGCGCGTATGGGACGCGTTGGCGCTGGCGGTGGTCGCGATCATCGTGGCGGACCCGCTCGCGCTGCTCGGCGCCGGCTTCTGGCTCAGCTTCGCGGGCGTGGCATGGCTGGCCTGGTGCCTGCCGCGCGAGCAGGGCGCCGCGCTTGGCGGCCTGGTGCGTGCGCAGGCCGTCGCGAGCATCGGCCTGCTTCCCCTGGGCGTGTTCTTCTTCGACCAGGCCTCGCTCGCCGGCCCGGTCGCCAACCTCGTGGCCGTTCCGTTGTGGAGCCTGGTGGTGGCGCCACTCGCGGTCGCGGGCGTAGTACTGGACGCGTTCGCGCCCTCGCTCGCGGTCATGGTATGGCGCGCCGGGGCAGCCGCATTCGACCTTGCCTGGCCGGCGTTCGAGCGCATCGGCGAGAGCCCGCTCGCGCTGTGGTGGATTCCGGAGTCCGCGCCCGTCGCGATGCCGCTGGCCTGCGCCGGCGCCGCCTGGCTTCTGCTGCCGCGCGGGGTTCCCGGGCGGCCGCTGGCGATCGCGCTGTGGCTGCCGCTGCTGTGGCCGGCCGCCCACCGGCCCGCGACCGGGGAGGTGGAAGTGACCGCGATCGACGTCGGGCAGGGCCTGGCCGTGCTCGTGCGCACGCGGTCGCATGCGCTGCTCTACGACGCCGGCCCGGCGGCGCCCGACGGATTCGACGCCGGCGAGCGCGCGGTGGTGCCGGTGTTGCGGGCGCGCGGCGTCGCCAGGCTCGACCGCTTCGTCGTCAGTCATGGCGACAACGACCACGCGGGTGGTGTCGATGCGGTCCGCGCCGAGATCCCCGTGCAAGCGCTGGCCGCGCCCGAGGGGGCGGGCATCGACGGCGCCCGCGCCTGCCGCGCCGGCACCGCGTGGACCTGGGACGGCGTCCGGTTCCGCGTGCTGCATCCGCCCGCGTACTTTCCGTACCTCGCGAACGAGTCCAGCTGCGTGCTCCGCATCGAGACCGGGCACGGCGCGGTGCTGCTCACGGGCGACATCGGCGACATCATCGAGCGCAGGCTGCTCGCGGATGCCCCGGGCCACGTGCAGACGGACGTGGTCTTCGCCGCGCATCACGGCAGCCGCCATTCCTCCGACCCCGCCTTCGTGGCCGCGACGGGCGCCGACCACGTGGTGTTCTCCAGCGGTCATGGCAACCGGTTCCGGCACCCGGCGGCGCCGGTGCGTGCGCGGTGGAGCGCGGCGGGCGCACGGGCCTGGAACACCGCCGAGCACGGTGCGGTGACGATCCGCGTGGGCACCCGGGGCGTCGAGGTGGCCGCCCGGCGCGACCAGGCGCCGCGGCTGTGGGACGCGGCACGGATCGAGGCCCGGAGCGCTGGGCTATCCTATCGGCGCGACTAGGGGTCGCCCGGAGGACGTGTGCTCGAACTGGTGAAGGCCGGCGGCTGGCCGATGATCCCGCTGCTGATGCTCTCGGCGCTCGCCGTCGCGCTGATCGTGGAACGGGCCGTGGCGCTGCGCCGCAGCCGCGTCATGCCGCCCAAGCTCGGCGACGAGGTGCGCGCCTGGGCCGCGCGCGGCGCGCTCGATCCCGCGCACATCGACTCGCTGCGCCGTACCTCGCCGCTGGGCACGCTGCTGGCCGCCGTGCTGGACATGCGTGCGCGGCCGCGCGAGCACATGCGCGAGCGCGTGGAGGACGTGGGTCGCCACCTCGTGCACCGCATGGAACGCTACCTCAACACGCTCGGCACGATCGCCGCCGCGGGCCCGCTGCTGGGCCTGTTCGGCACGGTGGTGGGCATGATCGAGATGTTCCTCGGCATTCTCGACCATGGCATCGGCGACGTGAACCAGCTGGCCGGCGGCATCGGCAAGGCGCTGATCTGCACGGCGACCGGCATGATCGTGGCCATCCCGGCGCTCATCGCGCACCGCTGGTACCGCGGCCGGATCGCCGAGTACATCGTGGACATGGAGCACGAGGCGATCGCCCTGATGGACGTGGTCGAGCAGCGACGCCCGGCGCAGGTGGCCTGAGCGATGCGCATCGGCGGTCATCGGCCGGTGGACGAGCCGGACATCAACCTGGTCCCGCTCATCGACGTCATCCTGGTGCTCGTGATCTTCTTCGTCGTGACCGCGACGTTCGAGGGGCGATCGGCACTCAAGCTCGAGCTGCCGCGCGCCACCGGCGAAGCGGCCCAGGCCGGGGACCCGCTGGACGTCATCGTCAACGCCGACGGCCGTTATTTCGTGGAGGATCGCGAAGTGCTGCAGCCCGGGGCCGACGCGCTCAAGGCGACGATCCGCGACGTCGGAGGCGGCGAGCACGACCGCCCCGTGATGCTGCGCGCCGATGCGAAGACGCCCTACCAGGCGGTGATCACCGCGCAGGAGGCGCTCGGGCAGCTGGGCTATCGACGGATCCTGCTGGCGGTGGCGAATCCGCCGGCCGCGGCGGCGGGGGCCGAGTGAGCGGCCCGGTCGTGACCGACGCCCCGGCCTGGGCGACGTATCGCCGCCTGCTGGCGTTCGTGAAGCCCTACCGCGCGATGCTCGTGGTCGGGCTCGTCGCGCTGGCCGTCGAGGCGGCGGCCGGTGGCCTGTTCACGTTCACGATGCAGCCGATCATCGACGAGACCTTCGATGCGACGCGCGAACGCATGGACCTGCTGCTTCCGCTGCAGATCATCGGCCTCTTCGTCGTGCGCGGGCTGGCCGGCTACGTCACCGACATGTCCATGGCCCGCGCAGGCCGCGGCATCGCACGCGACCTGCGCGTGCTGGTGCACGCCAAGTACCTGAGGCTCCCGGGCCAGCGTTTCGACAGCGAGCCGGTACCGTCCATGCTCACGCGCCTGGGCTCCGACAGCGACCAGGTGGCGCTCGCCGCGGTCGACGCCATGAAGGTGATGCTGCAGCAGTCGGCGCAGGTCATCGCCATGCTCGCGGTGATGTTCTCGCACAGCTGGAAGGTCACGCTGGCCGTGCTGCTGCTCGCCCCGCCCCTGGCCTGGGTGATGGACAGGGTGGGGCGCAGGTACCGCCGCATCGGCCATCGCATCCAGGAGAGCGGGGCGACGCTGCTGCAGCTGGGCGACCAGTCGCTCGGCAACCAGCAGGAAGTGAAGGTCTACGGCGCGCAGGCATCGGAATCGCGCCGGTATGCGGAGCAGGCCGACGGCTACCTCCGGCTCAGCCTGAAGGTGGAGTCCACGCGCAGCATCTCCTCGGCGATGGTGCAGCTGATGGGGGCGATCGGGCTGGCCGCCTTGCTGTTCCTGGCGGGCCGCGAGGCCGCCGCGGGGCGGCTCACGGCAGGCGGTTTCGTTTCGCTGATGATGTCGATGATGGCCATCATCCCGGCCATCAAGCAGCTCACGAACGTCCAGGGCATGCTGCAGCGCGGGATCGCATCCGCCGACCGCCTGTTCTCCGTGCTCGACGCGCCCGACGAGGTGGACGTGGGCACGCGGCCGGTCCAGCGCGCGCGCGGCGAGATCGAATTCCGCGACGTCAGCGCGCGCTATCCGGGCCAGTCCGAACGCGCCCTGTCGGACATCAGCTTTGTCGCCCGCCCGGGCACCGTGACCGCCATCGTCGGCCGCTCGGGCAGCGGCAAGTCGACGCTGATCAAGCTGATCCCGCGCTTCTACGATCCCGAGGCGGGCGAGATCCTGCTGGACGGGCATCCGCTTCGTGACTACCGCCTGGCCGACCTGCGCCGGCAGATCGCGCTGGTCGGCCAGCAGGTCATGCTGTTCGACGGCTCCGTGGCCGCCAACGTGGCCTATGGCGAGCTCGCCGACGCCACGCCGGAACGCCTGGCGCAGGCCATCGCGGGCGCCAACGCGGCCGAGTTCGTCGACCGGATGCCGCAGGGGCGCGATACCTCCATCGGCATCCGCGGCGGGCGGCTGTCGGGCGGGCAGCGCCAGCGCCTGGCCATCGCCCGCGCCATGCTGAAGGACGCGCCGATCCTGATCCTGGACGAGGCCACCGCCGCGCTCGACACCGAGTCCGAGCGGCTGGTGCAGGACGCGCTGGAGCGCCTCATGCCGGACCGCACCACGCTGGTGATCGCGCACCGCCTGTCCACCATCGAGCACGCCGATCAGGTGCTGGTGCTCGACCAGGGGCGCATCGTCGAGCGCGGCACGCATTCCGAACTGCTGGCCATGGGCGGCCTGTACGCGCATCTGCACCGGATGCAGTTCCGCGAGGCGGGCTGATGCCGCGCGCGCCCGGCTACTGGTACGGCGATGCTCCGGTGCCCGCGGCCGCGCGCCTGGGCGAGGCCGTCTACCGCACCGGCGTCGCGGTGCGCCGCGCCCTCTATGCCCGCGGACTGCTGCGCGCGCGCCATCCGGGCGTGCCGGTGATCGTGGTCGGCAACCTGACGGCCGGCGGTGCCGGGAAGACGCCCACCACGATCGCGCTGGTGGAGCGCCTGCAGGCGGCCGGCTGGACGCCCGGCGTCGCCAGCCGCGGCTACGGTCGCGACGGCACCGCGCCCTTGTGGGTCGACGCGGCCACGCCGGTGCATCTGGCGGGCGACGAGCCGCTGCTCATCGCGCGGCGCACGGGCGCGAAGGTGCGCGTCGACCGCCAGCGCGCCGCGGCCGCGCGCGAGCTCGCCGCCGCCGGCTGCGACGTCGTGGTCTGCGACGACGGGCTGCAGCACTATGCGCTGGCCCGCGACATCGAGATCGAGGTCGTCGACGGGCGTCGTCGCTATGGCAACGGTCGCCTGATCCCGGCGGGCCCGCTGCGGGAGCCGCCCTCGCGCGCCCGCCGCTGCGACTTCCGCGTGGTGAACCTGGGCGACGGCGGCGGCGCGCCCGAGTTCGGCGAGTGGCCCATGCGTCTGGCCGTGGCCGATGCCGTGCCGCTGTTGGGGCGCCGTCCGCGGCCACTGGCCGCCTTCGCCGGCCAGCGCGTGCATGCGGTGGCCGGCATCGGCGACCCGGCCCGCTTCTTCCACATGCTGAAGGCCCGCGGCATCGCCGTCGTGCCGCACGCCTTCGCCGACCACCACGAGTTCCGCGCCTCGGACCTGGACTTCGCCAGCCCGCTTCCCATCCTCATGACGGAGAAGGACGCGGTGAAGTGCCTGGCCTTCGCGCCCGAGCACGCCTTCGCCGTGCCGGTGCGGGCCGAGCTGCCCGAAGCGTTCTGGGCCGCGGTGCTCGACCGCCTCGCCGCCCTCGCAACGCCCCGTACGCCATGACCGGTTTCGTCGTCGCCATTCCCGCCCGCTTCGCGGCCTCGCGGCTTCCCGGCAAGCCCCTGCGCATGCTCGCCGGCGAGCCCCTGGTCGCCCACGTGGCGCGCCGCGCACTGGCAGCCGGTGCGGCGGACGTCTGGGTGGCTGCCGACGACGAGCGCATCGCGCGCGCGCTGGAGGGCCTGGGCGTACACGTCGCGATGACCTCGCCGGACCATGCCTCGGGGACCGACCGCCTTGCCGAGTGCGCGCGCATCGCCGGCTGGGCGGATGACCGGATCGTGGTCAACCTGCAGGGCGACGAGCCCTTCGCGCCGGTGTCCGGGATCCGGGCGGTGGCCGCCGCGCTGGAGGAATCGGGCGCCCCCATGGCCACGCTCGCGGTGCAGGTCGACGATGCGGCGCAGCTGTTCGACCCGAACGCCGTCAAGCTCGTGCGCGCCGCGAACGGGGATGCGCTGTACTTCAGCCGCGCCCCCATCCCCTGGGCGCGCGACGCCTTCGCCCGCGGCCGTGACGCGCTGCCGCCCGGCGGGCACTGGCTGCGCCACATCGGCATCTACGCCTATCGCGTGGGCTTCCTGCAGCGCTTCGCGGCCATGCCGCCCGGGCGGCTGGAGGGCATCGAGTCACTGGAGCAGCTGCGCGTGCTGGAGGCGGGCCACCGCATCGCGGTCGCGCTCGCGCCCGAGCCGTTCCCGCCGGGCGTGGACACCCCCGAGGACCTTGCGCGCGCCAAGGCCCGCCTGGCGCGGGCAGGCTGAACCGTCGCGCCGCCTGCGCCTGGCGCTGCGGATAATCGGCCCCATGTCACGCGCGATGTCGAGCCCCCGCCGCCCCGCCATGCCCGCCAGCCCGGCCCGCGACCCGGACGGAGCGCGGGCATGACGGGCGAGACTCCGCCGGCCTTCGATCCGAAGGACTTCGTCCGCAACCTGAGCACGGCGCCGGGCGTCTATCGCATGATCGGCGCCGACGACGCCGTGCTCTACGTGGGCAAGGCCAGCGCGCTGAAGAACCGCGTCGGCAGCTACTTCAACAACACGCCCAAGTCCGCGCGCATCGCGTCCATGGTGTCGCAGGTCGCGCGCATCGAGGTGACGGTCACGCGCACCGAGGCCGAGGCGCTGATCCTCGAGAACGAGCTGATCAAGTCGCTCAAGCCGCGCTACAACGTGCTGCTGCGCGACGACAAGAGCTACCCGTACGTCCTGCTCACGTCCGACGACTATCCGCGCATCGCCGTCCATCGCGGCCCGCGCGCGGTGCAGGGCAAGTACTACGGCCCCTATGCCAGCGTGGGCGCGGTGCGCGAGACGCTCAACCTCATGCACAAGCTGTTCAAGCTGCGCAGTTGCGAGGACACCGTCTTCCGCAACCGCTCGCGGCCCTGCCTGCAGTTCCAGATCGGCCGCTGCAGCGCGCCCTGCGTGGGGCTGGTTTCGCGCGAGGACTACGCGCAGAGCGTGCGGCGCGCGTCGATGATGCTCGAGGGGCGCAGCGAGGAGCTGACCGGAGAGCTCACCCGCGGGATGGAGGTGGCCAGCGCGGAACTCGACTTCGAGGAGGCCGCGCGCCTGCGCGACCTGGTCGCGTCCATCCGCAAGCTGCAGGCGCGCCAGTACGTCGATGGCCGCGCCGCGGACCTCGACGTGCTCGCCATCGCCATGCAGGGCGCGAATGCCTGCGTCGTGCTCATGGCCTTCCGCGACGGCCGCAACTTCGGCACGCGCTCGTTCTTCCCCAGGACCAACGGCAGCGACCAGCCCGCCGAGGTGCTCGGCGCTTTCGTATCGCAGTTCTACGTCGACAAGGACCCGCCGCGGGAAATCGTGCTCGACCGCGACATTCCCGATCGCGAGCTGCTCGAGCAGGCGCTGTCGATGGCAGGCGAGCGCAAGGTGCAGATCCGTTGCAACGTGCGTGGCGAGCGCGCCGGCTACCTCGACATCGCGGGCCGCACCGCGCAGATGGCGCTCGCGTCGGAGATGACCAGTGCCGCCGCCCAGCGCGCCCGCGTGGAGGCCCTGCGCGACCTGCTCGGGCTCGATGACGTGCCGCACCGCATCGAGTGCTTCGACATCTCGCACACGATGGGCGAGGCGACCGTCGCATCCTGCGTCGTGTTCGACGAGGAAGGCCCCGTGCGCGCCCAGTACCGGCGCTACAACATCGCGGGCGTCACCCCGGGCGACGACTACGCCGCGATGCACCAGGCGCTGATGCGGCGCTTCCGGCGCGCGGTCGAAGCGCGCGACGGCGCGGTTCCCGAGGGGAGCGAGGGGCGTCGCACACGCCCGCGTGCGGGGGAGGGCGCGGCGGTGCTTCCGGATGTGCTGCTCATCGACGGCGGCGCCGGGCAGGTGGCGCAGGCCAGGGCGGTGCTGGAGGAGCTCGGCATCGCGGACGTGCGGGTGGTGGGCGTCGCCAAGGGCCCGGAGCGGCGCCCGGGCGACGAGGACCTCCTGCTGCCCGATGGCCGCAGCGTGCACCCGGGCGCGCAGTCGCCGGCGCTGCAGCTCGTGCAGCAGGTGCGGGACGAGGCGCACCGGTTCGCGATCACGGGCCATCGCGGCAAGCGCCAGAAGGCGCGGACCACGAGCCGCCTGGAGGACATCCCGGGCATCGGCCCGCGCCGCCGCGCCGCCCTGCTCAAGCATTTCGGCGGGCTGGGCGGGCTCAAGGGCGCGGGCGTGGAAGAAATCTCACGCGTCGAAGGCGTGAACGAAGCCCTGGCCCAGCGGATCTATGACACCCTGCACGGGCTGGCGCCCACAGACGGCGCGGAGTAGGCGATGCGTCTCACTGTTCCAACCCTCCTCACGTTGCTGCGGATCGTGCTGATCCCGGTGCTCGTGCTGATGTTCTACCTGCCTTACCAGTGGTCGAACTTCGCGTCGGCCGCGGTGTTCGCGCTCGCGGCCTTCACCGACTGGCTCGACGGCTGGATCGCGCGCCGCTACCACCAGTACTCGGCCTTCGGCGCCTTCCTCGACCCGGTGGCCGACAAGCTCATGGTGGCCGTCGCGCTGTTCCTGATCGTGCAGGGCCATCCCACCCCGTGGATGGCGTTCTGGGCGGCGGTCATCGTCGGTCGCGAGATCGCGGTCTCCGCGCTGCGCGAGTGGATGGCCGAGCTCGGCCAGCGCGCCAAGGTCAAGGTGGCCGCGATCGGCAAGATCAAGACGGTCGTGCAGATGGTCGCGCTGCTGTGCCTGCTGTATTCGGTCACGCCGGAGAAACCGGCGCGTCCGCCGGCCTGGCTGGGGGAGCCGATCTTCCGCATCGGCGACTGGCTGCTGGCCGCCGCCGCGCTGCTGACGCTGTGGTCGGGCTACCAGTACCTGCGCGCGGCATGGCCGGCCCTGAGAAACGACGTCGAGACCCGTTGACATCCGCCGAAACGTCCGTAGAATTTGCAGTCTCTTCCGCGGGAATAGCTCAGTTGGTAGAGCACGACCTTGCCAAGGTCGGGGTCGCGAGTTCGAGTCTCGTTTCCCGCTCCAGATTCAACGTTCCGGTCTGACTGGAACACCTGACCGGACCCCGCCTGCGGGGTCTTGTCTTTTCCGGGCCATGTATCGATAGTGCATGCCCGGAACGCCTCCCGGCCGGGTGGCAGAGTGGTTATGCAGCGGACTGCAAATCCGCGTACGCCGGTTCAATTCCGACCTCGGCCTCCAGACGAAAGCCCCGCAGCGATGCGGGGCTTTTTTCTTTCCGGGTCGACGCCGCGCGAGCGGGTTCGAGCTCGCGATCGCGCGGTTGCACCGTCGCGAAGTGCGGGCCGCCGCATCCGTACCGCGATCCCGCCCGGCGCTGCCGTGACCTGCCGGGGCAGGGCTTCGCCCGCGCTAAGCTATGCCGCCGCCCGGATGGCGAAACCGGTAGACGCAAGGGACTTAAAATCCCTCGACCGAAAGGTCATGTGGGTTCGATCCCCACTCCGGGCACCAGCGGCGGCGCGCCCGCCGCATTCAGAGCAGCTCCAGCACCCGTTCCGGAGGGCGCGCGATCACCGCGCGCTCCCCAACGACCAGGATCGGGCGCTGCAGCAGCCGCGGGTTGGCGGCCAGTGCGGCATGGATGGCCTCGTCGGCGGTCGACGGGTCGAGCAGGCGCGCGACCTCGGGGTCTTGCGCATTCGGCCTGACCAGTGCGGCGGCGGGTACATCCAGCATGCGGACCAGCGCGCGGAGATGGTCGGCATCCGGCGGGTTGTCCAGATAGCTCACCACCTCGACGTCGACACCCCTTTCCAGCAGGAGGGCGAGCGCGGCGCGGCACTTCGAGCAGTCGGCGTTGTGGTAAAGGCGTGCGGCGGCCATGGCGGGGCTTCGTGGGGCGGGGCCCGATTATCGCGCGGCCGCTTCACCCGGAAAGGACGCCGGCTGCGCGAGGGTGGGGCAAACGCACCGGAGACGCCTCCATGGCCCGCCCGATCTGGACCGGCTCGATCTCGTTCGGACTGCTCAACATCCCCATCCAGCTGATGTCGGGCGAGCGTCGCACCGACATCCACTTCCGGATGCTGGACGCGCGCGACAACTCGCCGGTGCGCTACGAGCGCGTCAACGCCGAGACAGGCGAGGAAGTGCCGTGGAAGGAGATCGTCAAGGCCTACGAGTTCTCCAAGGACAACTACGTCGTGCTGCAGCCCGAGGACATCCAGCGCGCGGCCACGGAGAACCACGAGACCATCGCCATCGAGGCCTTCGTCGACGCGGACTCGATCTCGCCGGCCTACCTGGAGAAGCCGTACATCCTGGTGCCCGGCAAGAAGGCCGAGAAGGGCTACGTGCTGCTGCGCGAGGTGCTGAAGAAGAACAACCGCGTCGGGATCGGCCGCGTGGTGATCCGCACGCGCGAGTACCTGTCGATGCTCACGCCGCAGGGCGATGCGCTGATGCTGATCCTGATGCGCTTCCCGCAGGAGCTGGTCGACGTGTCGGAATACGAGCTGCCCGCCGGCAGCGCGCGCGCCTGGCACGTGACCCCGCGCGAGATGGACATGGCCGAGATGCTGATGGAGTCGATGACGGAGGAATGGAAGCCCGCGAACTATCGCGACGAGTTCCGCGAGCGCCTGTCGGAGGTCATCAAGCTTCGCATCAAGCAGAAGCAGACGGCGCACATCGAGGACGAGAAGGAGGACGAGGAAGCCGAGACGGCCACCAACGTCGTCGACTTCATGTCGCTGCTCAAGAAGAGCCTCGAGAAGAAGGGCGGGACGCTGGACGAGCCATCGACCGCGCGCAAGACCCCGCGCAAGGCGACCAAGCGGGCAGCCAAGAAGACGGGGCAGGGCAAGCGCTCCGGCACGAAGCGGGCCTGATCCGTGGCGCTGGACGAGTACTACCGCAAGCGCGACTTCGCGCGTACGCCCGAGCCGCGCGGCCAGGTGCGGCCGCGCAAGCGCGGCCCGCTGAGCTTCGTGGTGCAGCTGCACCATGCGCAGGCGCGGCACTACGACTTCCGGCTCGAGGTCGATGGCGTGCTGCGCAGCTGGGCCGTGCCGAGGGGGCCTTCGCTACGCCCCGGCGAGAAACGCCTTGCCGTGGAGACCGAGGACCATCCGCTGGCCTACCGCGACTTCTCGGGAACCATCCCGGAGGGGGAATACGGCGCTGGCCACATGGCCATTTTCGACCATGGCACCTGGGAACCCGAGGGCGACGAGGTGGAGGCGATCCGCAAGGGGCGCCTGGACTTCAGCCTCGACGGCGAGCGGCTCAAGGGCAGGTGGTCGCTCATCCGCACGCACCAGCGCGGCCGGCGCGCGCAGTGGATGCTCCTCAAGCGCACCGACGCATTCGCCGCGGACATCGAGGCCGACGACCTCATCGCCGACCTGCCGCCGCCACCACCGGATGCGCCCGGTGCCTCGACACGGGAAGGCCTGGAGATACGTGCGCGCAAGGGGTTCGACATGAAAGCCAAGGCATCGGAACGCAGCGCCGGGAAGTCCCGGACCGAACGTACGGGGGCGGCTGCATCGAAGACGACATCCCCGACCGGCGCCAAAGGCTCCAAACGCGCCGCGTCCAATCCCGGCCTGGCCGCACTCAAGCGCGAGGCCAAGCGCCTGGCGAAGGGCGAGGCCTATCCCATGGGCCAGTTCGTCGAGCCCATGCTCACCGTCGCGGCCGAGCAGGCACCGCCGGGTGACGACTGGATCCACGAGTGGAAGTGGGACGGCTACCGCCTGCTGGCGGAAGCCGGGCCCGAGCCGTTGATCTGGTCGCGCAACGGAATCGCCTGGAACGACCGTGCCCCCGAGCTCGTGCGCATGCTGCGCAGCCTGGGCGTGCGGGCGGTCCTGGACGGCGAGCTCATCGCCATCGACCGTTCGGGCTACAGCGACTTCAACGCCCTGCAGAAGGCGCTTTCCGAGAAAGACGCGACCTGCCTCCGCTACGTCGCCTTCGACCTGCTCTCGCTCGACGGCCACGACCTGCGGCGGGTGCCGCTGCTCGAGCGCAAGGCGCTGCTCGAACGGCTGCTCAAGGGCGCGGACAAGCGCTTCTTCTACAGCTCGCACATCGTCGGGCGGGGTAGTGAAATCTTCGACGCCGCGCGGTCGCGCGGCATGGAAGGCATCATCAGCAAGCGGGCGGACTCGCTGTATGAGCACGGACGCACGGCGCGTTGGCTCAAGGTCAAGACGGCGGAGACGCGCGATTTCGTGGTCGTCGGCTACACGACGCCCAAGGGCGGGCGGAAGGGGCTGGGCGCGCTGATGCTGGGGCAGTTCCGCGATCGCACGCTGGTCTATGCCGGCCGCGTGGGCTCGGGCATGAACAACGCCATGCTGCTGGACCTGCACAAGCGCCTGCGCGCGATGGAGATACGCGAACCGGTGGTGGACGTACCGCCGCACGTGCCGCTGCCGAAGGGCCGGATCCAGTGGGTGAGGCCCGAGCTGGTGGTCGAGGTCTTCTTCCGGGGCTGGGGCAAGGAGGGGCTGGTCCGGCAGGCTTCCTTCCATCGACTGCGCGAGGACAAGCCGGCCACGGCCGAGGCGCTCGAGCAGCCGGAGCCTGTCAATGCGCCCAGCAGCGACGCCTCGCCTGGCAAACCATCACGCACCGCGGTGGCGCGCAAGGTGACGAAGACCGCCGCCGGCGGGCCTGCGGCATCGAAACGCAAGCCGTCCGCACGCCGGTCCGCAGCTGCCTCGGGGCGCATCCCGGAACTCAGCAGCCCCGGGCGCGTGGTCTACCCGGCCGAGGGCTACACCAAGCAGGACGTCTTCGACTACTACCTCGCCGCAGCGCCCATGCTGCTCGAGGAGATCGGGGGCCGCCTGCTGTCGATCGTGCGTTGCCCGGACGGGATCGAGGGCCAGCACTTCTTCCAGAAGCACGCCCGCGCCGGTTTCGGGGACGCGGTGAGGCAGTACCGCCTGGTGGAGAACGATGGCGACGAGGCATCGTACTTCTACGTCGACGATCTCGAGGGACTGATGACGCTCGTGCAGATGAATGCCATCGAGTTCCATCCCTGGGGCTCGCGCGTCGATACGCTGGAACAACCCGACCGCATCGTCTTCGACCTCGACCCGGATCCGGGCATCGAATGGCCGCAGATCCGGGCGGCGGCGCGGGAAGTGCGGGAGCGCCTGGAACAGGTCGGCCTGGCGTCCTTTCCCAAGCTGTCCGGCGGCAAGGGCGTGCACGTGGTCGTGCCGCTCAAGCCGAGGGCGGACTGGGAACAGGTGCGCAGGTTCTGCGAGGCGTTCGCCGATGCGATGGAGCGCCAGGCGCCCGAGCGCTACGTGGCGACCATGAGCAAGGCCAAGCGCAAGGGGCGCATCTTCATCGACTGGCTGCGCAACGGGCGCGGCGCCACCAGTGTCGCCAGCTGGTCGCTGCGTGCGCGACCCGGTGCGCCGGCGGCGGTGCCGGTGACCTGGACGGAGCTGTCGCGCATCCGTAGCCCGCAGCGGTACACGCTTGCCGACGCGGCCCGGCGCGGGTTGCCCGACGAGGCAGCCGAACTCATACGCAGGGCCAAGCCGCTGCCGGTCTGAACATGGAAGCGGCGGCCCTCGGGCCGCCGCCGTGTCAGCGCATCGCGCTGTGGGTAACGCCCGCCGTCACGGCGTCGGCGGTGTCGCCTGCGTGCCGTCGGTACCGGTGGTGCCGGTGTTGTCGCTGTCGGTGGTACCGGTGGTCGGGTCGGGCTGCGTCCCCATGTCGGTGCCAGTGCCGGTGCCGGTCATGTCGCCGGTCGTGCCCACGGTGTCGCCCGTGCCCGTGGTGTCACCGGTGGTACCGGTCGTCGCGTCGGTACCCGTGGCCGGGGTCATGGTGTCGGCCGGCATCGGCTGTTCGGTCGCGGCGCCCGTGGTGGTGTCGGTCGTGGTGGACTCGTCGGGCTGACTGCCGCGGTCGCCACAGGCGGAGAGCAGCGCGATCGATGCTGCGAGCGTTGCAAGCGTGAGCGTCTTCTTCATGGTGGCGTCTCGGGAGGGAGGCGGTATGCCTCGCGCAGATCCTGGACGAGTGAGCGAGAGGCCCGTGTCAAACGGGCGTGAGCGATGCGTTGCGCAGGCGGCGACCCCACGCCATCGCGGGCGCGTGTGGATGGGACGACAAGATTCCGTTGGCCGCGCGCAACGGAACGTTCACCCATGCCAAACCTGCCATCAGGCCGTATTCGCATTCGGCGGATGACGGCGCGCCGCAGCCGGCGCGTGCACGCCGCGAAGCGAACGTCGAAGGAGGCAGCAGTGGGTGATCAACAACTGGGTCGCCAGCTCCGGGAGGTCGCGCAGGACGTGATGCGCCTCGGAGCACAGGCATTCAACGCGGGCCGGAATTGGCTCAATGAACGGAGAGACGACATGCACCACGGCAACGAACACGGCAGTCAGCATCAGGGCGGGCGCGGGCAGCAGTACGGCGCGCAGGGCGAGCACTCGATGCAGTCCGGTTACCAGTCACAGAACGCCCACGCGTCGCGCCAGGGCAGCGGCCGGGAAAGCGGGCAGTGGGAACCCGGCTATCGCAACGAGATGGACCAGGGCGGCATGTTCTCGCGTGGCAACCAGTACGGCCACAGCAACTACGGAACGTCGGAGTACGGCCAGCAGAGCTCGCCCCAGCAGGGTTTCGGCGGCTCCTTCACCTCGCAGCAGGGCCAGGGCGGGCAGGGCCATGCTTCGTCGCAGTACGGCCAGTCGCAGGGTGGCCAGTACGGGCAGGGCGGTTACGGCAGCTCGCAGCAGTACGGGCAGGGCGGCTACGGCGGCTCGCAGCAGTTCGGTCAGGGCGGCTATGGCGGCTCGCAGCAGCAGGGTTTCGGCGGCTCGCAGTACGGTCAGCAGGGTGGGATGTCCGCGCAGCAGTCGCAGGGCTTCGGCGAGAACTACGGTCGCACGCCGGGCTTTGGCGCGTACGGCGGTGAGAGCCAGGGTTCGGGCGGCCGTTCGTTCGGTCAGGGCTATGGTTCGAGCTCGGGTTATGCCCAGCAGCAGGGCGGCTACGGGCAGCAGTACGGTTCGCAGGGCCAGCACGGCGAGTTCCAGCGCGACCGCGAGTACCTCCAGGGTGGCTCGGGTGCCTCGCAGCACGGCGTGCACGGCGGCTACGCCAGCCCGTACGCCCAGCAGGCCGGCTTCAGCAGCTGGCAGGGCCAGGGCGACTACGGCAGCACGCAGATGAACCAGGGTTACGGCGCGTCCGGCCTGGGTTCCCAGCAGTCCGGCCAGCGTGGCCAGTCCGGCCAGTGGCTCGGCGCGCAGCAGGGGGGCTCGAGCCAGCAGTACGGCCAGCAGGGCAACGGCTTCGGGCACTCCCAGTTCGGTACCGGCAGCTCCCAGTTCGGTGCGCAGCAGGGTGGCTTCTACGGGCAATCGCAGCAGCAGTACGGCCAGGGCGCACAGGGCGGCATGTACGGCTATCCGCGGCCGGGTGGCACGTCCGCGTATGGTCTGGGCGGCGAGACCGGGCAGCTGCAGTCGCGGCGCGGTCGTGGCCCGAAGAACTACGTCCGCAGCGACGAGCGCATCATCGACGACCTGTACGAGCGCCTCAGCCAGGCCGACGACATCGACGCGTCCGAGGTCGAGGTGCGCTGCGAGGGTGGCACGATCACGCTCGAGGGCACGGTCGAGCAGCGCTGGATGAAGCACCGCATCGAAGACATCGCCGAGTCCTGCGCCGGGGTACGGAACATCGACAACCGCATCCGCGTGGACTCCCAGCAGGGGCGCTCGCAGTCGTCCAGCAGCTTCGGTCAGCAGTCGGGTTCGCGTGAGGGGCAGTCGCAGTCCCTGAGCGGCAGCGGCTCGTCGAGCTCGCAGTCGGGGCTGTCGTCGACGTCCTCGACCTCCTCGGGCCAGTCCTCGCAGTCGGCGTCAGGCCAGACGGGTACCGGCAGCTCGGGCTCGCAGTCGTCGGCCAGCGAGGAGTCCAGCGGTCGCCAGGGTGGCACCGGCGCCCGCAAGGACGGCGGAAGCTCGGCGCGGCCGGGGGCCTCATCGCAGCACTGAGGTCCGACGGGTGTCGAAAAGGCCGGCGAAAGCCGGCCTTTTCCGTGGTGGCCGAGGGTTACGGCCGTCAGCCGCGCACCGGCGGCGCCATGCGCGCCAGCTGGTTGTGGATGGTGCGTACGCTGACGCCGAGCATGCGTGCGGCACGCGTCTTGTCGTGCCTGACCTCCTCGAGCGTGCGCAACAGCATCTCGCGCTCGACATCGGCATAGCTCATCCCCACGCGGAACACGATCGCGCCGTTGGCGTCGGCCTGTGCGGCACGGTGGGCAACCGGGTGGACGTCGACGACAGGCCCGTCGGACAGGAAGAAGGCGCGCTGCACCGCACTGCGAAGCTCGCGCACGTTGCCGGGCCAGTGATGCGCCCGCAGTATCCGTTCGGCATCCGCGGACAGGCGCTTGCTTTCACCGTGCTCGGCATTGAGCTGGTCGACGAAATAGCGCGCCAGCAGCACCACGTCGTTGCCACGCGCGCGCAGCGGCGGAAGCGGCAGGATGAAGTCCGCGAGGCGGTAGAAGAGATCGGCGCGCAGCTGGCCCTGGTCGATGGCCTGCTGGGGATCGCGGTTGCAGGCGGCGACGATGCGCACATCTACCGGAATCGCCTCGCTGCCCCCCACGCGCGTGACCTCGCCGGTTTCGAGAACGCGAAGCAGGTAGACCTGCAGCGCGGGCGGCATCTCGGTGATCTCGTCGAGGAAGAGGGTGCCGCGGTGGGCCTGCTCGAAGTAGCCCGCGTGCCGCTGCGCCGCGCCGGTGAAGCTGCCGCGCTCGTGCCCGAACAGGTGGCTGGCCAGCAGGTCGGGCGCGATCGCACCGCAGTTCACCGCGACGAAGGCGCCCCGGCGGCGACTGCGCTCATGCACCGCGCGCGCGACGAGTTCCTTGCCGGTGCCGCTCTCGCCGGTGACGAGGACGGACACGCGCGTGGGCGCGATGCGCTCCACGTAGGACGCGACCTGCCTCATGGCCTCGCATTCCCCGATCAGGCCGCCCCAGCGCGGCGCCACGGCGCGGGCCGCCGATGCGGCACTGAGCAGCGCATCGAAGTGCTCGGGCTCGAGCGGCTTGACCAGGTAATCCAGAAGCGGCCATCGCCCCGCGCGCTCGGCGACTTCGGACGACCCGTCGTCCGACAGCAGCGCGATGCGCCGGTGCGCATCGGCGTCGAGCTCGCCGAGCAGGTCGAAGGCGTTGCCGTCCGGCAGCGATAACTCCAGCAGCGTCAGGTCGCTGGGATGCGCGTCCATGGCGCGCCGCGATTCCTGCAGCGTATGCGCGATGGCGGTGTCGAACCCGCGTTCGCGCGCGTAGTCCGCGGCGGCGTGAGCGAAGCTCGTGTCGTCGTCGACGATGAGCACCGAAGGCTGTACGTCGGCCATGGTTGTCTCGTGGTCGGCTCGCCCGGAAGGTAGTGTCGCCACGGTTAACGCGGCGTATGAGGATTGGGCTGCAAGCAGCTGTTGCCACGGGCCTCCGGTCGCTTTGTGGCGGCCGCGCGGCGTTCTCGCCTGCTTGACGCGTGCCGCGCGAGGCTGCACGTCCGGGCACGATGGCGAGGCGGACATGGCAGTCACGGACGATCGGAGTCGCGTGAGGCATGACCCGCGCCCGGGCGGGTGGACCGCCGGCGTACTGCAACAGGGCGCGCGGGCCGGCGAACGGCAGGCTGTCGAAGAAGCGGAGGACCATTGCCCCGGCGCCGCGGCCGAGCCCGGAATGCCGCGCCAGGCCGCACGCAGCACCCCGCCGATGGCCGACGTAGGAAGCGATACGGATGCGGGCGCCGGGCCGGAGAACGGCGAGCCTCTCTGAGGCCTGAAACGCGAAAACCGCCTTGCGGCGGTCTGGCGTGCGACGTGGGTCGCGAATCTGGTGGGCGGTGCAGGGTTCGAACCTGCGACCCTTGCCGTGTGAAGGCAATGCTCTACCGCTGAGCTAACCGCCCGTGAGGGGCGCGCAGTATAGAGGACTCACCGCGCTTGCGCCAATAGCGGCCGGCGCGATCCCGACACGGCGCGTGCACCATGCGCCGGCGAACTGAGAGCTTGCGGACGGAGCCGCTAGACTTGTGCGCCGTTTCCCGTGATGCCCCGCATGAACCGCCCGTCTTCGCTCGATCGCGAGCAACTGCTGGCCTGCGCCCGCGGCGAGCTCTTCGGCCCCGGCAACGCGCGCCTGCCGGCGCCGCCGATGCTGATGTTCGACCGCATTACCCACATCGCCGAGCAGGGCGGGCGCCACGGAAAGGGGGAGATCCGCGCCGAACTCGACATCAGCCCCGATCTCTGGTTCTTCGGCTGCCACTTCATCGGAGACCCGGTCATGCCGGGCTGCCTGGGCGTGGACGCCATGTGGCAGCTGGCGGGCTTCTACCTGCCCTGGCTGGGCGAGCCCGGCCGGGGCCGCGCGCTGGGCGTGGGCGAGGTGAAGTTCAGCGGCCAGGTGCTGCCGGACGCGAAGCGGGTCTCGTACGAGATCGACATCCGCCGCGTCATGCGCGGCCGCCTCGCGCTCGTGATCGCCGACGGCCGCACCTATGTCGACGGCCGCGAGATCTACGTGGCCAAGGACCTGCGGGTCGGCCTGTTCGGCTCGACGGAGGGCTTCTGAGCATGCAGCGCATCGTCGTCACCGGCATGGGCATCGCGTCCTGCCTCGGCAACGACCTCGACACCGTCGCCTCCTCGCTGCGCGAGGGTCGCGCGGGCATCCGTCGCATTCCGGAATACGCCGAGCTCGGCCTGCGCAGCCAGGTGGCGGGCGTGGTCGACCTCGACCTGGAGGCGCAGATCGACCGCAAGCTCAAGCGCTTCATGGGCGACGCAGCGGCCTATGCCTACGTCGCCGCGCGCGACGCCATCGCGCAGGCGGGGCTCGATGCCGAGCACCTGAAGGGGCCGCGCGTGGGTGTCATAGCGGGGTCGGGCGGGGGCTCGGCGCAATGGCAGATCGAGACCGGCGAGCTGCTGCGCGCCAAGGGCGTACGCCGCATTGGGCCCTACATGGTGCCGCGCACGATGTGCTCGACCGTCTCGGCCGCGCTCGCCACCGCCTTCGGCATCCGGGGCGTGAGCTATTCGATTTCCGCGGCCTGCGCGACGAGTGCGCACTGCATCGGCGCGGCCGCCGACATGATCCGCGGCGGCCTGCAGGACGTCATGCTGGTCGGCGGCGGCGAGGAGCTGCACTGGGGCATGACCTCGCAGTTCGACGCGATGGGCGCGTTGTCGACCTCGTTCAACGACACGCCCGGCCAGGCCTCCCGCCCGTACGATGCGGACCGCGACGGCTTCGTCATCGCCGGCGGCGGCGGCATCCTGGTGCTGGAATCGCTGGAGCATGCCCGCGCCCGCAACGCGCCGATCCTGGCCGAGCTGGTGGGCTACGGCGTCACCTCCGACGGCGCCGACATGGTCGCGCCCTCGGGCGAGGGGGCGGTGCGCTGCATGCGCATGGCGCTCGAGCATGTCCGCGCCCCGATCGACTACCTCAACACCCACGGCACCTCGACGCCGATGGGCGACGTCGTCGAACTGGAGGCCATCCGCCAGGTGTTCGGCGACGACGTGCCGCCGCTGTCGTCCACCAAGGCGCTCAGCGGCCACTCGCTGGGTGCGGCGAGCGTGCACGAGGCGATCTACTGCCTGCTGATGATGCGGGACGGCTTCCTGGCCGCTTCGCACAACATCGGCCGGCTGGATGATCGCGCCGAGGGCTTCCCCATCCTGCGACAGACGCAGGACGCTTCGCCGCGCACGGTGATGTCCAACAGCTTCGGCTTCGGCGGAACGAACGCCTGCCTCGTGTTCTCGCGCTTCGAAAGCTGAGCCTCAGAACACGCTGCACTGCTTGAAGCGCACCGGGCGTTCGACGCCCGGCGGCGGCTCGAGCTGCAGGCGCGAGGCACGGATCAGCTCGTAGTGGCGCACGAGCTCGCAGATCGCTTCGTCGGTCGCCAGCTCCGGGTCGGTCACGAAGATCTGCAGCGTCGACGGCGTGCTCCAGAGCGCGCGGTCCACGCCCGGCAGCTCGGACATGCGCTGGGCGAGCTCGCTGCGCTGGCCCGCCTCGTCGAGCGTCGATACCGGTGCCTGGACCGCGGGAGCGGCGGCAGGCGCAGTACCGCTTCTGGACGCGGCGGAGGATGCGGCTGCGCTCGCGTTCGACGCCGCTGGATCGGCGGCGGTGAAGCGGTGCAGCGCCCAGGTAGCGGAGAAGGCGACCGCTGCCGCGGCGGCGAGGACGAAGGCCGACTGCTGCACCGCGACGGCCCGGGCGCGACGGGTGACCTCGTCGTGCACGCTGGCGGGCAGCAGGGGATCGAGCAGGCGCCACAGTTCCTCGCCATCGGCCAGTTCGATGGCCGGCGTGACATCGCGTGCCCGGCGTTCGACGTGCCCCGGCGTCACGACGACCGCGCCTGCGGCCTGCTGCAGGCGCAGGGAGCGGTGCACTTCCTCCACGGCCTGGGCCGTCACGCGGTGGTCCAGCCCCTGCTTGCAGACGATCAGCCAGGGTTTTCCGTCGCGCAGCATCACGGGGTCGGTATGCGAGCCGCGCTCGGCGCGTGCCTCCGCCGGTTCCGGCTCGAAACCCGATGGCCCGAGGGCATCCATCACCAGGTTCGACAGCTCGCGCCAGCGCATTCCCGCGAGGATGCGGCGCCCTTCGAACACTTCGCGCCGCGGCCGCCATACACGCCAGACGTAGTACGCGCCGGCGGCGGCGAGCACGAGGCCGAGTGCGAGTCCGGTCAGCAGCGAGGCGAGGATGGGCATGGGATCATGACGCGATGCGGGGGCACGACTATACCGGCCCTGCGCGCCGTGCTCAGCCGCGGCCGAAGCGCTCCTCGAGCACGCGCCGGATCTCGTGCTCGATCGTCCCCTTCATGGCCCCCAGCAGGAAGCCGAGCCTGGCCGTGACGTGCAGCGCGCCCGGCTCCAGGGCCACGCGCCCGTCGACGCCGCTGCGCTTGAAGTCCAGCGCGTCGCCGCGCCAGGCGTAATGGACGCCGAAGCGCTGCGCGAGCGCCTCGGCAAGGCCCTGCACGGCCTCCCGCGCCTGCTGCGGGGGCAGGGAGTGCGGATGGCGGATATCGATATCGGACATGGCCCCTCCGGCCAGTGAGATACCCGTGCAGTGTGGCGCATCGCCGGGCAAGAATGCGTCGGCATGCTAGATTCCGGCGGCGTGACTGCCCTCCGAATCCGCCTGCCCGAATCGCGACGCGATGTCCTGGTCCTGGACCCGGGCGTGCACGTGCTCACGCCTGCCGCCATCGGCGCGGCCGGTGCGACGCCCGACGACCAGGCCCTCGCGACGATCTATGTGGATTCGCGCGGTGTATGGATGCAGCTTCGCGACGGCCTGCGCGGCGCGTACGTCAACGGGCGGCCCATCCGGCACATGGCCATGCTGCGTGCGGGCGACTCGCTGTTCCTGCAAGGGCGCGAAGTGCTGCTGGCCGGGCGCGAGCCGGAGCCTGCGCCCCCGCAGGAGGCGCTGGGCATGCCCGAGCGCGGCGCCATGCGCTGCGTGCTGCGCGCGGTCGGCGGGCCGCTGCACGGGCGGTGCTTTTCCCTCGCCCGCGGCCTGACGATCGGCAGCATGCCCGACTGCGAGGTGCGGATCGACGATGCCCGCGTCGCGCCGCGGCACCTGCAACTCCAGCCGCTCGCGCGCGGCATCGCGGCGGTTGCCGTGGCAGGGACTTCCGCCGTCGCCGTGAACGGCCATCGTGTCGACGATGCACTCCTGCTTCCGGGGGACCAGCTGGTGCTGGCGGGAACCCACCGCTTCGTGGTGGAAGCGCCGCGAGCCGGTCTCCAGCCAGCCGCAGCGCCGGCAGACGTCGAACCGCGGCGGTCGCCCCCGGCATCGCCTGCGAGGCGGGGCTGGCGCTTTCCCTGGCTGCTGCTGGCGGCCCTGCTGCTGGCCGCCGGGCTCAGCGCCCTGCTGCTTTACGGCGCCCGCTGAAACCACGCGAGGCGGCGCGCCACGCCCGCCAGCCGAGCAGGAGCGCCACCAGCCCGGCATAGAGCGCAGGCTCGCGGATGTCCGACTTCACCAGCCACCAGAAGTGCAGCACGGCGAGGATGGCCGCGGCATAGACCAGCCGGTGCAGCCGGCCCCAGGCGCGTCCGAGCCGGCGCATCGCGCCCTGGGTGGACGTGGCCGCCAGCGGCACCAGCAGCAGCCAGGCCAGGAAGCCCACGGTGATGTAGGGCCGTTCGACGATCTCGGTGAACAGCTGCGTCCAGTAGCCGCGCAGGTCGAGCACGATCCACGCGGTGAAGTGCAGGCTCGCGTAGAAGAAGGCGTAGAGCCCCAGCATGCGGCGAAAGCGCAGCAGCACGGTGAGGCCGGTCAGCTGCCGCAGCGGCGTCACTGCAAGGCCCAGTGCCAGCATGCGCAGGGCCCAGAGGCCGAGGAAATGCTCGATCGCCGCCACGGGGTCCGCACCCAGCGCGCCGGTGCCGCGCACGAGCTCGGCATGCATCTGCAGCGCGAGCCAGCCCGCAGGCAGCAGCGCCGCTCCATGCGCGAGGACCTTCGCGGCGCGCAGGCCGGGCGGAGCCGCCCGCGCCCCCGCGCCCCGGCGGCTCAGAACCACCTGCGCAGGTCCATGCCGGAGTACAGCGGCGCCACCTGCTCGGCGTAGCCGTTGAACAGCCGCGTCGGGATGCGCTCGGCGAACAGCTTGCTGCCGGCGCCGGCGATGCGCCGCTCGGTCTTCTGGCTCCAGCGTGGATGGTCCACGGCCGGATTGACGTTGGCGAAGAAGCCGTACTCGTCCGGCTGCATGTCGTTCCAGCTGGTGAACGGGCGCCGCTCCACGAAGTCGATGCGGACGATGGACTTGATGCTCTTGAAGCCGTACTTCCACGGCACGACCAGCCGCAGCGGCGCGCCGTTCTGCGGGGGCAGTGCGCGGCCGTACATGCCGGTGGCGAGCAGCGTGAGCGGATGCATGGCCTCGTCGATGCGCAGCCCCTCGCGATAGGGCCAGTCCAGCGAGGGCCAGGCCAGGCCGGGCATCTGCCGCGCATCGCCCAGCGTGGTGAATGCGACGTAGCGCGCCTTCGAGGTCGGGCCGAACCGCTTGAGCACGTCGCGCAGCGGTACGCCCAGCCACGGAATGACCATCGACCAGCCTTCTACGCAGCGCAGCCGGTAGACGCGCTCCTCGGGCCGGAGCCCCTTGAGCAGGTCTTCGAGGCCGATGCGGCCCGGCCGGGCGCATTCGCCGCCGACGGCGACGGTCCAGGGCGAGGTGCGCAGCGATTTCGCCCGGCGCGCAGGGTCGGCCTTGCCGGTGCCGAACTCGTAGAAGTTGTTGTAGGTCGTGGCGTCCTCGTAGGTCGTCCGTTCCTCCGTGGTCACCAGGCCGGCCCGCGCGCGTACCGGGTCGACGGGCCGCGCCGGCGGCGGAGGCGGCTCGGCGCGCGAGCACCCGGCCAGCACCGCCGCCGGGCCGCCGGCCAGGCCGGCCAGCAGCTGGCGCCGGTGCCGGTAGACCGCCTCGTCGGTGATCTGCCGCGCGGGTATGCGCAGGGCGTCGCGAAGGGACACGCGGGACCTCCCGGTCGATGGCCCATTGGACGGGGCTCATGATGAAAAGCATACAGCGGGACGGCCGCGAAGCGTGCTGCGCTGCGGCATACTCGGCCTTCACCCTGCCATGGAGCCGCCCATGCCCCGCGCGTTCAACTTCAGTGCCGGTCCTGCCACCCTTCCCGAGGTCGTCCTCGAGCAGGCGCGCGAGGAGATGCTCGACTGGCGCGGCGTCGGGGCCTCGATCGTCGAACTCAGCCACCGCGGGCCGGAGTTCATGGGCGTGGCGGCGGAGGCCGAGGCGGACCTGCGCCGCTTTCTGGGCATCCCCGACGACTACGCCGTGCTGTTCATGGCCGGTGGCGCGACCACGGTGCAGGCCCTCGTGCCGCTCAATTTCGCCGCCCCGGGCCAGCGCGCGGACTACGTGGTGAGCGGCCACTGGGGCAAGACGGCGATCAAGCAGGCGCGTCCTTACGTGGACGTCAACATCGCCGCGACCAGCGAGGCCGGCGGTTTCGTGGACGTTCCCCCCCGCGCCCAGTGGCGGCTTTCGCCCGACGCGGCCTATGTGCACATCACCGCGAACGAGACCATCCACGGCGTCGAGTTCCGCGACACGCCCGACGTGGGCGACGTGCCGCTGGTCGCCGACTTCAGTTCGAGCATCGCGTCCGAGCCCATCGACGTGTCCCGCTACGGGGTGATCTACGCCGGCGCACAGAAGAACCTCGGGCCGGTGGGCGTGACCGTCGTGATCGTGCGGCGCGACCTGCTCGCGCGCGAGGGCCAGCCCCGCGCGGACATCTTCGACTACCGCTCGCACGTCAAGGGCGAGTCCATGCTCAACACGCCGCCGACCTGGAACTGGTACCTCGCCGGGCTCGTGTTCAAGTGGATGCTGGCCGAGGGTGGCGTCGAGGAATTCGCCCGTCGCAATGCGCGCAAGGCCGCCATGCTGTACGACGCCATCGACGGCTCGGGCGGTTTCTACCGCAACGACGTGGTGCCGGCCGCGCGATCGCGCATGAACGTGCCGTTCTTCCTCCACGACGAAGCCCTGGACAAGCCCTTCCTTGCCGAGGCCGCCGCTGCCGGCCTGCTCGGCCTGAAGGGCCATCGCGCGCTCGGCGGGATGCGCGCATCCATCTACAACGCGATGCCCGAGGCCGGCGTGCGCGCGCTGGTGGACTTCATGCAGGACTTCAAGGCGCGGCGTGGCTGATTCGGCTTCCGTGTACCGCGTCGCCATGCCATTCCTGCTGCGGCTGCGCATGCGTCCGGCTGCGCACTGCACGGCGGACATTGCGCGGGTAGCAGGCAGCGGCGGCGGCTGCGTGGTCGCGATCGCATGACGCCGGCCTACGACGAGGCCTGGTTCGCATCGCGCGCGACGCCGGGCGTGCGCGGGCTGCGCGCCTACGACCCCGGGCACGACGTGGTGGCCCTGCGCGCGCGCCATGGCGCGGCGCTGGCGGAGCTCGGCTCCAACGAGAATCCGTATGGCCCTTCGCCGCGCGCGCGGCGGGCGATGCAGGATGCGCTGGAGCTGGCGCATCGCTATCCCGATCCGCGCGGCGCCGCGCTCAAGCACGCGCTGGCGTCGCTGCACGGCATCGATGCAGGTTCGATCGTGCTGGGCAACGGTTCGCACGAGCTGCTGATGCTGCTCGCGCAGGTGTTCGCCGGCCCGGGCGATGCGGTCGCCTATCCGCGCTACGGCTTCGCGGTGTTCGCTCTGGCCGCGCAGGCGGCGGGCGCGCTGGCCCAGGTGGCGGCCGCGCTGCTTTCCCAGGGCCCCATGCCGCATGGGCACGACCTCGAGGCGCTGCGCGGCGTCATCGACGACCGCACGCGCCTGGTCTACCTCGCCAATCCCAACAATCCGACCGGCACGTGGCTCGAGCACGATGCCCTCGACGCCTTCCTCGACGACGTGCCGGCGGAGGTGCTGGTCGTGGTCGACGAGGCCTACGCGGAACTGGCCGACGCGCCCGGCTACCGCAGCATGCTGCCCCGCGTGCCGCGGCGGCCCAACCTCGTGGTCACGCGCACCTTCAGCAAGGCCTACGGACTGGCCGGCCTGCGCTGCGGCTACGCCGTGGCGGCGCCCGGCCTGGTCGCCGTGATGGAGCGCGTCCGCGAGAGCTTCAACGTGAACGGGCCCGCGCTCGCGGCCTGCGCGGCCGCGGTGCAGGACCAGCCCTGGGTCGAGCGTGTGCGGGCCGAGAACAGCCGGCAGCGCGACGCGCTCGCCGGGGCGCTGCGCGCGCGTGGCCTCGGGGTCGGGCCGTCGCAGACCAACTTCCTGTTGGTCGAGTTCGGCGACGCGACGCCGGAGGTCGAGGCGCGGTTGCTGGAGCGTGGCGTCGTACTGCGGCCCATGGCCGGGTACGGGCTCGGCCGGTACTCGCGAATCACCGTCGGCACGGCGGACGAGAACGCCCGCCTGCTGCGCGCGCTGGACAAGGTGCGCGCATGAGCGCCTGGGTGGCGGGGCGGGGCGAGCCACTGCGCGGACGCGTGCGGGTACCGGGCGACAAGTCGGTGTCGCACCGGGCGGTGATGCTGGGTGCGATCGCCGAGGGAAGCACGCGCATCGAGGGCTTCCTCGAAGGCGAGGACACGCGTGCGACCGCGCGCGGCTTCTCGGCGCTGGGCGTCCGGGTCGACGCGCCGGCGCCGAACCTGCGCATCGTGCACGGCGTGGGCCTGCATGGCCTGGCCGCGCCGTCGGCCGCCCTCGACTGCGGCAACGCCGGCACCGGCATGCGCCTGCTGGCGGGGCTGCTGGCCGGGCAACGCTTCGACAGCCTCCTGGTCGGCGACGAATCCCTCTCGCGGCGCCCGATGCGGCGCGTGACCGGGCCGTTGGCCGCGATGGGCGCGCGCATCGACACCGGCGAAGGCGGCGTCCCGCCACTGCGCATCCACGGCGGGCAGGCGCTGCACGGAATGGAGCATCGAACCGCCGTCGCGAGCGCGCAGGTGAAGTCCGCGCTGCTGCTCGCAGGCCTCTATGCCGATGGCCCGACCACGGTGGTCGAGCCCACGCCGACGCGCGACTACACCGAGCGCATGCTGCGGGCCTTCGGCGCCGACATCGACTTCGTGCCGGGCCGCGCCCGGCTCGTGCCCGGGCCGGTGCTGCGCGGGCGCGAGGTGCGCGTTCCGGCGGATTTCTCCTCGGCCGCGTTCTTCCTCGTGGCCGCGTCCATCGTGCCGGGCTCGGACCTCGTGCTCGAGGCCGTCGGCACGAACCCGCGGCGCACCGGGTTGCTCGCGGCGCTGCGCCTGATGGGTGCGGACATCCGCGTCCTGGGCGAGGGCGAGGAGGGCGGCGAACCGGTGGCCGACCTGCACGTGCGCCACGCGCCGCTGCACGGCATCGACGTTCCCGCCGATCTGGTGCCGGACATGATCGACGAGTTCCCCGTGCTGTTCGCCGCCGCCGCCTGCGCCGAAGGCGTAACGCGCGTGACCGGCGCGGCGGAGCTGCGGGTCAAGGAGTCCGATCGCATCGCGGCGATGGCCACTGGCCTTCGCGCGCTCGGTGTGGAGGTGGAGGAATTTCCCGACGGCGCAGCCATCCGTGGCGGTGGCGTGCGCGGCGGGGGAATCGACAGTCGCGGCGACCACCGCATCGCCATGAGTTTCGCAGTGCTGGCGCAGCGCGCGACGGGCGAGGTGCGGGTGGACGACGTCGACAACGTCGCCACCTCGTTCCCGGGCTTCGTTGATCTGGCGCGCGGCACCGGCATGGCGCTGCGCGCGGGCTGATCATTCGACCGGCCTGAAGTCGATCGGCACCACGACGCGGCCGACCGTCGGCTGGCCGCGGTCCATCGCCGGCTCGAAGCGCCAGCGTCGCACCGCCTGCTGCGCGGCACGGTCGAGGTCGCGCGAACCGCTGCTCTGTGCGAACTCCGTGGCCGTCGGCACGCCGTCGGGGCCGACGTGCACGATCACCAGGGCGGTGCCGCCTTCGCCGCGGCGCAGCGCACGCGCGGGGTACTGCGGCGCCGGTGTCTGCCCGGGGATCGGCCGCGCTTGGCGGCTGGCGGTCTCAGCCGGGCGCGGGCGCTCGACGCGCGGTGGCTCGGCTGGCGGTGGCGGCGGCGGGGGCGGTTCCTCGATGACCACGTCCTCCGAGGGCTCCACCGGGGCCTCGATGCGGCGCAGGCCCGAGCCCTCGTCCGCCGGCATGGGCGCGGGCAGCGGCGCGTACACGCGCTCGGCCGAGGTGGGTGGAACGCCGCTGCCGCGGAAGAAATCGCGTTCGTTGTCGCGGCCGATCACCAGTGCGAACACCGCGAGACCGGCCAGGAAGGCCGCGAGGATCCACCACGGGGCGAACCGGGACGGCCGCCAGGCGTGCAGGTCGAATCCGCGCCGGCCGGGTGGCGGCGGGGCGGGCGTGGTGGGGGATGGCGTGGGAGGGAGGCTCTGCATGGCCGCCATGCTGTCGCTTCGGGCGTAAAGAAAGCGGTAACGGCACGCGGGGCGCGCAGCGGTGATAATGCCCGCTTCCCACGCCTGCCACCGCCCCGATGCTCGATTCCGCCCTGTTGCGCCAGCGTCCCGCCGAACTTGCCGAGCGCCTCGCGACCACGCGCGGCTTCGTGCTCGATGCCTCCCGGCTGGAATCGCTGGAAGCCGAGCGCAAGCAGATCCAGACGCGCACCCAGGAGCTGCAGAACCTGCGCAATACGCGCAGCAGGGCCATCGGGCAGGCCAAGGCGAAGGGCGAGGACGTCGCGCCCCTGATGGCGGAGGTGGCCGGAATCGCCGACGAGCTCAAGGCCAGCGAGACGCGCCTGGATGCCATCCGCGAGGAGATCGAGGCGATCGCGCTCGGCATTCCCAACCTGCCGCACGAGTCGGTTCCTCCGGGAACGGACGAGACCGGCAACGTCGAATGCCATCGCTGGGGCACGCCGCGCGAGTTCGACTTCGCGCCGCGCGACCACGTCGAGCTCGGCGCGCGCAACGGCTGGCTCGACGGCGACACCGCCGCCAAGCTCTCCGGCGCGCGCTTCACGGTGCTGCGCGGCCCGCTGGCCCGCCTGCACCGCGCGCTCGCGCAGTTCATGCTCGACCTGCACACCGGCGAGCACGGCTATCTGGAGGTCAACGTTCCGGTCATCGTCAACGCCGAATCCATGCGCGGAACCGGGCAGCTTCCGAAGTTCGAGGAGGACCTGTTCTCCACCGCGGTGGGCGACTCCAGGCGTTACCTGATCCCGACGTCCGAAGTACCGCTGACCAACATCGTGCGCGACGAGATCATCGAGGACGCACAGCTGCCCCTGCGCATGACCGCGCATTCGATGTGCTTCCGCGCCGAGGCCGGCAGCCATGGCCGCGACACGCGCGGCATGATCCGCCAGCACCAGTTCGAAAAGGTGGAGCTCGTGTCCGTCGTCCGGCCCGACGGCAGCGAGGCCGAACACGAGCGCATGACGCGCGCGGCCGAAGTCGTGCTCGAGCGCCTTGGCCTGCCCTACCGGCGCATGCTGCTGTGCTCGGGCGACATGGGCTTCTCGGCGTCGAAGACCTACGACCTCGAGGTCTGGCTGCCCTCGCAGGGCAGCTACCGCGAGATCTCGTCGTGCTCGAACTGCGACGCCTTCCAGGCGCGCCGCATGCAGGCACGCTGGCGCAACCCGGCCACGGGCAAGCCCGAGCCGCTGCATACGCTCAACGGCTCGGGCGTCGCCATCGGCCGCGCGCTGATCGCCGTCATGGAGAACTACCAGCAGGCCGACAGCAGCATCGTCGTTCCCGACGTGCTGCGCCCGTACATGGGCGGGGTCGAACGCCTGGCCTGACGGTCCTCAGGCCGCTCGCGGGAGGTCGACGGCATCGTCGAGCGCCGCGTCGATCGCCGCCCGGCGCTGCGCGGGCGAGAAGGCCAGGCCCTCGGCGCGCACGAAGCGCAGGTCCGTCACGCCGATGAATCCGAACACCTGGCGCAGGTAGGGCTCGACGAAGTCGCTGGGCCGGGCCGCGTGCAGGCCGCCGGCCGCCACCGCCACGATCACCGTCTTGCCCTGCACCAGGCCTTCGGGGCCGTCCGCGGTGTAGCGGAACGTGCGGCCGGCCACGGCGATGCGGTCGACCCATGCCTTGAGTGCGGACGGAATGCCGAAGTTGTACATGGGCGCGCCGATCACGACGGTGTCGGCGGCGAGGAATTCCTCCAGCACGGCGGCCGACTCGGCCGCGCCGGCCGGGTCCTCGCCGCCGAGGATCGCGCCGTCCAGGTGGGGCAGCGGCTGCGCGGCCAGGTCGCGATGGACGACCCGCGTGGCGGAGTCGCGCTGCAGCTGGCGGGCGACGATGGCCGCCGTGATCTCGCGGGTGGCGGAGTGGGCGCCGAGCGCGCTGGAGTCGAGGTGGAGCAGCTTCATGGGGATCGTCCTGTTTATGGCGTGATCGGGATGGACGAAACCTATGGCGTTGCACGAGTGTTGGTAATGTGGTCAAATGTCACTCTACGTTGCGTCCGTGGAACTGCCGCCATGCACGACCTCAATGACCTCTATTACTTCGCCGCCGTCGTCGAGCATTCGGGCTTCGCCGCCGCCGAGCGCGCGCTGGGCATTCCCAAGTCCCGCCTGAGCCGCCGCATCAGCCAGCTGGAGACGGATCTGGGCGTGCGTCTGCTGCAACGCTCCACGCGCCGCTTCGCCGTCACCGACGTGGGACAGAGCGTTTACCGGCATGCGCAGTCGATGCTGGAAGAGGCCAAGGCCGCGCGCGAGGTGGTCGACCGCCTGAGCGCCGAGCCGCGCGGTGTCGTGCGGGTGAGCGTGCCGGTGGGCATCGCGCAGCAGCACATGCCCCGGCTTCTTCCCGAGTTCCTCGCGCGGTATCCGCAGGTGCGCCTGCAGATGGCCATCAGCAACCGCCGCGTCGACGTGATCAACGAGGGCTTCGACGTCGCCCTGCGCGTGCGCACGCGGCTGGACGACGACGGCAGCCTGGTGATGCGCAGCTTCGGGCAGATCCAGGAGCTGCTTGTCGCAAGCCCGCAGTACCTCAAGCGCATGGGTCGCCCCAGGACGCCGGACGAGCTCGCCGAGCACGTGACCATGTCGATGAGCGAGGACGAGGCGCGGCAGCGCTGGGAACTGCACGGCCCGGACGGGCAGGTGAAGCGCGTCGAGCTCAAGCCGCGCATCATGGGTTTCGACTTCCCCATGCTCATGCAGCTCGCCAAGCAGGGCATCGGGATCACGCTCCTGCCCGAGACCATCTGCGGCGAAGCCGTGCGCAGCGGGGAACTGGAGGTGGTGCTGCCGGAATGGCGCCTGCCGCAGGGCATCTTCCACGCCGTGTTCGCCTCGCGCCGCGGCATGCTGCCGGCGGTCCGCGTCTTCATCGACTACCTCGCCGAGAAGGCGCCGTCGCTGGTCGAAGCCGCGCGCCTGCAGTGTTCGGAAATCCACGGCCGGCCGTGCACCGAGCTGGAAGCCGGCCGCGCCCGCGTGGGCGACGCGGTACCCGCCTGAGGCGCGTGCGACAATCGCGACCGACACGGAGAGGTGGCCGAGTGGTTTAAGGCAGCGGTCTTGAAAACCGCCGTGGTAGCGATACCACCCAGGGTTCGAATCCCTGTCTCTCCGCCAGACGAGGGGCTCCCCGCCGGGAGCCCTTTTCTTTTGGTTCTTCGCGGATCAGCGGGGAGCGTCTGACAGGTGTCGCTACGCTTGAGGCCTGCCTTTCAGGACTCAGGTG
>NZ_SKFB01000059.1:0-14111 GCF_004344885.1 Lysobacter sp. N42 | reverse complement strand
ACTGGATCCTCGAGGCGCAGCGCCTGGGTGCGGGCGAGGTGGTGCTCAACTGCATGGGCAGCGACGGCGTGCGTGGCCGCTACACTAGCGGGCTCATCCGCGCCCGCATCATGGGCGCCGCCGGAGCTCCCATGCGTACCCATTTCTGCGGCCTCGTCGACGAGGCCCTGATCGGCCAGACCGTCACCCTCTGCGGCTGGGCCGACGTCGCCCGCGACCTCGGCGGCGTCTGCTTCATCGACCTGCGCGACCACGAGGGCATCGTGCAGATCGTCGCCGAGCCGTCGGACGCCGAAGGCAATGCCGAGGTCATCGCCGCGGCCTCGAAGGTCGGCTACGAGGACTGCCTGCGCATCACCGGCGTGGTGCGCGCGCGCCATGCCGTGAACGAGAAGATCGCGACCGGTCGCGTCGAGGTCGTCGCGACGACGATCGAGGTGCTGAACAAGGCCGATCCGCTGCCGTTCCATGCACACGAGAACGCCGGCGAGGACATCCGCCTCAGGTACCGCTACCTGGACCTGCGCCGCCCCCAGATGCAGAAGATGATGCGCACGCGCATCAAGCTGGTCGCGGCCCTGCGCCGTTACCTGGACGGGCGCGGCTTCCAGGACATCGAGACGCCCATCCTCACCAAGGCCACGCCCGAGGGCGCGCGCGACTTCCTGGTGCCGGCGCGCATGCACCCGGGCGAGTTCTACGCGCTGCCGCAGAGCCCGCAGCTGTTCAAGCAGATCCTGATGATGGCGGGCTTCGACCGCTACTACCAGATCGCGCGCTGCTTCCGCGACGAGGCCCTGCGCGCCGACCGCCAGCTCGAGTTCACCCAGCTCGACATGGAGTTCGCCTGGGTCACCGAGCGCGACGTGCAGGACATGGTCGAGGAGATGATCCGCAGCGTGTTCCGCGAGGTCATCGGCGTGGAGCTCGCCGCCGAGTTCCCGCGCATGACCTATGCCGAGGCCATGCGCCGCTTCGGTTCGGACAAGCCGGACCTGCGCATCGCGATGGAGTTCACGGACGTCGCCGAGCTGGTGAAGAACTGCGAGTTCAAGGTCTTCACCGACTGGGCGAACCATGCGGACGGCCGCGTCATCGCGCTGCGCGCGCCCGGCGGCGCGCAGTTCTCGCGAAAGCAGATCGACGAGCTGGCCGCCCACGCCGCCAAATACGGCGCCAAGGGCCTGGCCTGGATGAAGATCGAGGATGCGGCCAAGGGCCGGGAGGGCATCAGCTCGCCCATCGCCAAGTTCCTCGACGACGCCACGCTGTCGGCCATCGTCGAGGCCACCGGCGCGACGACGGGCGATGCCATCTTCTTCGGCGCGGCCACCTACAAGCTCGCTTCGGACTTCATGGGCGCGCTTCGCCTGAAGCTCGGCCGCGATCTCGGCCTCGTGCAGGACGGCTGGAAGCCGCTGTGGGTCACCGACTTCCCGATGTTCGAGTGGGACGAGGAGGAGGGCCGCTTCGTCGCGCTCCACCATCCGTTCACGGCGCCGAAAATCGACGACGAGGGCGACCTGCGCGCCAATGCCGCGACCGCGGTGAGCCGCGGCTACGACATGGTGCTCAACGGCAACGAGATCGGCGGCGGCTCGATCCGCATCCACCGGTCGAGCATGCAGTCGGCGGTGTTCGACCTGCTGGGCATCGGCCGCGAGGAGGCGGAAGCGAAGTTCGGCTTCCTGCTGGAGGCATTGCGCTACGGCGCGCCGCCGCACGGCGGCATCGCCTTCGGCATCGACCGCATCGCCGCGCTGATGGCGGGCACGGAATCGATCCGCGACGTCATCCCGTTCCCCAAGACCACGTCCGCGCAGTGCCTCATGACCGGCGCGCCGTCGCCCATCCCGGATGCGCAGCTGGCCGAGGTGCACGTGCGGGTGCGCGAGAAGGACCAGCCCGCGTCCTGACCGCGCCGCCCGGAGCACGCCATGAGCCTCGCCATCCGCCGCGCGACCGTCGACGACGCCGGCACGCTTTCGGCGCTCGCCAGGGCCACGTTCGTGGAGACCTTCGGCCACCTGTATCCGCCGGAGGACCTGCAGGCCTTCCTCGACGACGCCTACGACGTCGGCAAGCAGGCGACGATCCTCGCGCATCCGGACTACGCGGTCTGGTTGCTGGAGGCGGATGAGCGCGCGGTCGGCCATTGCGCCGCGGGCCCATGCGGCCTGCCGCATGCGGACGTGGAGCCCGGCGACGGCGAGCTCAAGCGCCTCTACGTCCTGCGCGAATTCCACAATGGCGGCCATGGCACGCGGCTGATGGACACCGCGATGGCCTGGCTGCAGAAGGACGGCCCGCGCCGGCTCTGGGTCGGCGTCTGGAGCGAGAACCTCGGCGCACAGCGCTTCTACGCACGCTACGGTTTCGAGAAGGTCGGCACCTACGGCTTCCCGGTCGGGCGCGTGGTCGACCTGGAATTCATCCTGCGGCGCGAGCCTGCGCGCTAGGTTCGACGCGACCGCATCATCGGACACGCCATGTCGCCAAGCACCTGGTTCCTCCTGGCCGCACGGGCCTGCGCCGGCGCATCCGGACCCGTCGCATGCACCTTCGCCGCGGCGCCGGACGGCGACCGCCCGGCGTGGCCGGCTGCCCGCGACCGCACGGCTGCGGCGCGCGCAGCCAAGCCCGCCACGGTCGTGACGGGCGCCCCGGCGCGATGATGCGCGGCGGCGAGATGGCGAGGATGCCGGCCCGATGATGCCCACGCGTCGCGTGCTGCTCCTGCACGGGCTCTGGATGTGGCCGGGCTCGCTCGCGCTGCTCGACCGTCGCCTGCGGGCGGCAGGCTTTGCGACAGAGCGCATCGGCTACTCCAGCGTGCGCGACGGCCCCCTGCGGGCGGTCGACAGGCTGGCCCGTGCAGCCGGAGGGGAGGCCTGCCACGTGGTCGCCCACAGCCTGGGCGGCCTGATCACGCTCGCCGCACTGGAACGCCATCCCGGCCTCCCGGTACGGCGCGTGGTCTGCCTGGGCTCGCCGCTCTGCGGCAGCGCCGCGGCCGACGCCGTCGCGCGCCTGCCCCTGGTGGGCCGGGCGCTGGGCCGCAACCGCCGCCTGCTGCGCCGCGGATGCGCGCCCTGGCGCGGGCGTGCCGAGGTGGGCATGGTGGCCGGCACGCTGGGCTTCGGGCTGGGGCGCTTCGTCGGGCGCATCGACGGCCCCTCGGACGGCACCGTGGCGCTGGCCGAGACGCGCCTGCCCGGGCTGGCCGACCACCTGGCCGTGCGCGCCAGCCACATGGGCCTGGTGCTTTCGCCCGCCGTCGCCCGCCAGGTCGCCGCGTTCCTGGAGCAGGGGCGCTTCGCACGCTGACGCGGGCGGCGGCCGGTGCTTCCGGTAAAATCCGCGCCCTCACGCCATCGAGCTGGACCGTCCACATGGGTCGAGGCCCTTCGATCGAAGCCCGCAAGAACGCCGTCGACGCGCGTCGCGGAAAGATCTTCACCAAGCTCATCCGCGAGATCTCGGTCGCCGCGCGCATGGGCGGCGGCGACCCGGCCGGCAATCCGCGCCTGCGCGCCGCCGTCGACAAGGCGCTGTCGGTCAACATGGCCAAGGACGTCATCGAGCGCGCCATCAAGAAGGCCACCGGCGCGCTGGAAGGCGTCGAGTACGAGGAAGTGCGCTACGAAGGCTATGCGCCGGGCGGGGTCGCGGTGATCGTCGACTGCCTCACCGACAACCGCGTGCGCACCGTGGCCGATGTCCGCCACGCCTTCTCCAAGTTCGGCGGCAACCTCGGCACCGACGGCTCGGTCGCGTTCATGTTCCACAAGCGCGGCGTGATCTGGTTCGACGCCGGCGCCGACGAGGACCGCATCACCGAGGCGGCCATCGAGGCGGGCGCGGACGACGTCGTGGTCTATCCCGAGGACGGCTCGATCGACGTGCTGACCGCGCCCGAGTCCTTCGCCGAGGTCAAGGCCGCGCTCGAGGCCGCGGGCCTCGTGCCGGGCGAGGCGGAAGTGACCTACCGCGCGGACAACAACGTCAAGGTCGAAGGTGACACCGCCAAGCAGGTGGCCAAGCTGCTGGGCTGGCTCGAAGACCTCGACGACGTGCAGAACGTCTATTCCAATGCCGAACTCGGCGAGGATGCCTACGCCTGAGGGCGTGCGCATCCGGAACAGGAAACAGGGAACCAGAGCGGCAGGCCGCGATCCGTCATGTCGATTCCCGGTTCCCGAACGCCGGATCCAGGCGCCACCCGCATCCTCGGCATCGACCCGGGCTCGCAGCGCACCGGCATCGGCCTGGTCGACGTCGCGCCGGGCGGCCGCTGCACCTACGTGCATGCCACCGCGCTCAAGCTGCTCGATGCCGACGACTTCCCCGCGCGCCTTGGCCTGCTCTGCGAGGGGCTGGACGCGATCATCGACGAGTTCCGGCCCGACCACGTGGCCATCGAGACGGTCTTCATGGACAAGTCCGCGACGTCCGCGCTCAAGCTCGGCCACGCGCGCGGCGCGGCCATTGCCACCGTGGTGCGGCGCGGGCTGAAGATCAGCGAGTACGCGCCGCGGCTGATCAAGCAGTCGCTGGTGGGGCGGGGCGCGGCCGACAAGCAGCAGGTGCAGCACATGGTGCGGCTGCTGTTGAACATGCCCGACGCGAAGCTGCAGGCCGACGCCGCCGACGCGCTGGCCGTCGCCCTCACCCACGCACACATGAGCGCCACCGCCGCGCGTACGGGCGTGGCCACCGCGCAGTTGCGCCGCCGCGGCGCCTGAGGCGGGCCGATGGAAGCATTGGCGGCTCCGCAGGCGTACCATCCGCGCCTTCGCAGCGGCAGGGGGCCGGGCCGATGATCGGACGACTCAAGGGCATCCTCATCCACAAGCAGCCGCCCTGGCTGATGGTGGAGGTGGCCGGCGGCATCGGCTACGAGCTCGAGGCGCCGATGAGCACGTTCTACGACCTGCCCGAGGTCGGCCGCGAGGTGGCGCTGTTCACCCATTACGCCCAGAAGGAGGACAGCGTCTCGCTGTACGGCTTCCTGCGCGAGGGCGAGCGCCGCTTGTTCCGCGACGTGCAGAAGGTCACCGGCATCGGCGCGAAGATCGCGCTCGCCATCCTGTCGGCGGTGAGCGTGGACGAGTTCGCACGGCTGGTGCAGGCCGGCGACGTGACCGCGCTTACCCGCATCCCGGGCATCGGCAAGAAGACCGCCGAGCGAATCGTGGTCGAACTGCGCGACCGCGCCGCCGACCTCGCCGGCGTGGGCGCCACGCCGGGCGTGAACACCGGCATGCCGGCCGACCCGCAGACCGAGGCGGTCGTCGCCCTGCAGCAGCTGGGCTACAAGCCGGCCGAGGCCGCGCGCATGGCCAAGGACGCCACCGAGGCCGGCGACGACACGGCCACCATCATCCGCAAGGCGCTAAAGTCCGCGCTCCGTTGAGCCCGGGCCCGCATCCGAGACTTCCATGAGCGCATCCGCAGGCACGGACACGCACGGCGCCGGCCATGCCGGCCACGGCCAGGCAGGGCTCGCCGCGCTGGTCGTGGGCGCCGTCGGCGTCGTCTTCGGCGACATCGGCACCAGCCCGCTCTACACCATCAAGGAGATGTTCCACCCGCACTTCGGCCTGACCGCCGACGCGGCCACGGTGAAGGGCCTGCTGTCGCTGGGCTTCTGGTCGCTGATGCTGGTGGTCACGCTCAAGTACGTGGTGGTCATCATGCGCGCCGACAACGACGGCGAGGGCGGCATCATGGCCCTCACCGCGCTGGCCCAGCGCTCGCTGTCCGGGGGCTCCCGGCTGGGCTACGTGGTCGGCATCCTGGGCATCTTCGGCGCGTCGCTGTTCTTCGGCGACGGCATGATCACCCCGCCCATCACCGTGCTCGGCGCCGTCGAAGGGCTTTCGGTGGTCTCGCCGGCGCTGGAGCGCTGGATCCTGCCGATGAGCGTGCTGATCCTGCTGGCGCTGTTCGGCTTCCAGCGCTTCGGCACTGCCAGGGTCGGCAAGGCCTTCGGGCCGATCATGATGACCTGGTTCGTGGTGCTGGCCGCGCTGGGCATCTGGAACATCGCGCACAACCCCATCGTGCTGCGCGCGCTGAATCCGTACTGGGCCTGGCACTTCTTCGCCACGCACGACTGGCATGCGGTGCTGATCCTCGGCGCGGTGGTGCTCACCGTGACCGGCGGCGAGGCGCTGTATGCCGACATGGGCCATTTCGGCAAGCGCCCGATCCGCTGGGGATGGTTCGGCTTCGTGCTGCCGGCGCTGGTGCTCAACTACTTCGGCCAGGGCGCGGTGCTGCTGCGCGATGCCCGCGCCGTGGCCAATCCCTTCTACATGGCCGTCCCCGACTGGGCGCAGATCCCGATGGTGGCGCTGGCCACGCTGGCGGCGGCGATCGCGTCGCAGGCCGTGATCACCGGCGCCTTCTCGGTGGCGCGCCAGGCCATCCAACTGGGCTACCTGCCGCGCCTGCAGATCCGCCACACCTCGCATTCGACGATCGGGCAGATCTACGTGCCGAGCATCAACTGGATGCTCCTGGCCGCGGTGCTGGTGCTGACCTTCTCCTTCCGCAGCTCGACCAACCTCGCCACCGCCTACGGCCTCTCGGTCACGGGCACCATGCTGATCGACACCCTGCTGCTGGCGGTGGTCGCCTACACGCGCTGGCCGGATTCGCGCAAATGGGTGCTGCCGCTCTGCGCCCTGTTCCTGCTGATCGACATCGCCTTCCTGGTCGCCAACGGCGCCAAGCTGTTCACCGGCATCGGCGCCTGGGTGCCGCTGTTCATCGGCGTGGTGTCCTTCACGATGATGCGCACCTGGCGCCGGGGCCGCGAGCTGCTGCGGGAGGAAGTGCGCAAGGAAGGCATCCAGCTCGACACCTTCCTGCCCGGGCTGATGCTGGCGCCGCCCGTGCGCGTGCCCGGCACCGCGGTGTTCCTGACCGCCGACAAGGGCGTGGTGCCGCAGGCCTTCCTGCACAACCTCAAGCACAACAAGGTCCTGCACGAGCGCAACGTGTTCCTGACCGTGGAGACGCTCACGGTGCCCGTCGCGCCGAAGGACAAGGGCCTGAAGATCGAGTCGATCGGCGAGGACTTCTACCGGGTCACGCTCAAGTTCGGCTTCATGGAGACGCCGGACGTGCCGCTCGCGCTCATGCGCTCCTGCGACCGGGGCGGCATCCATTTCGACCCGATGGACACCACCTATTTCGCCAGCCGCGAGACGGTGGTGGCCAGCCGCCGCCGCGGCAACATGCCCCTGTGGCGCGACAAGCTCTTCGCGGTGATGCATCGCAATGCGGCGCCGGCCAGCGGCTTCTTCCGCATTCCCGGCAACCGGCTCGTGGAGCTGGGGGCGCAGGTGGAGATCTGAGCGGCAGGGGATTCGGGATTCGGGATTCGGGATTCGGAAAAAGCGTGCGTCGCAGGCCGTGTGACGGCGTGCGGTACGCTTCCGTCCGTAATCTGGATCCCTGACCGCCGATCCCTGACGCCGAATCCCGCCTCATGACCGACACCCGCCTCATCGCCCCCGGCGCCACGTCCGAGGACGCGGCGATCGAAGCTTCCATCCGCCCCCGGCGGCTGGCCGAGTACCTCGGCCAGGCACCGGTGCGCGAGCAGATGGGCATCTACATCGAGGCCGCCAAGGGCCGCGGCGAGGCGCTCGACCACGTGCTGATCTTCGGCCCGCCGGGCCTGGGCAAGACCACGCTGAGCCAGGTCATCGCCAACGAGCTGGGCGTGAACCTGCGGCAGACCTCGGGCCCGGTGATCGAGAAGGCCGGCGACCTGGCCGCGCTGCTCACCAACCTGCAGCCGCACGACGTGCTGTTCGTCGACGAGATCCACCGCCTGTCGCCACTGGTGGAGGAAGTGCTGTACCCGGCGATGGAGGACTTCCAGCTCGACATCATGATCGGCGAAGGCCCCGCGGCCCGCTCGATCAAGATCGACCTGCCGCCCTTCACCCTGATCGGCGCCACCACCCGCGCCGGCCTGCTCACCGCGCCGCTGCGCGACCGCTTCGGCATCGTGCAGAGGCTGGAGTTCTACAACGCCGAGGAGCTGACGCGGATCGTGCAGCGCTCGGCGCAGATCCTCGGCATTCCCTGCGAGCCCGAAGGCGCCGCGGAGATCGCGCGGCGCTCGCGCGGCACGCCGCGCATCGCCAACCGCCTGCTGCGGCGCGTGCGCGACTTCGCGCAGGTGCGCGGCGATGGTCGCATCACCCGTGACAGCGCCTACGAATCGATGGGCATGCTCAAGGTCGACCCCGAGGGCTTCGACGAGCTCGACCGCCGCCTGCTGGGCACCATCATCGAGTCCTTCGACGGCGGGCCGGTGGGCGTGGAATCGCTGGCCGCCGCCCTGAGCGAGGAGCGCGGGACGCTGGAGGACGTGGTCGAGCCCTTCCTCATCCAGCAGGGCTACGTGATCCGCACGGCGCGCGGTCGCATGGCCACGCCCAAGGCCTATCGCCACCTGGGCTTCACCCCGCGCGCCAAGGCCCCCGACCTGTTCGAGCCGCCGTCGTCGCTGTAGCGGGCAAGCGAACCCCGCCGGCACGCGAGGCGCTTGCCCGGGCTGCGACGGCCTGCCACCTCCCGGCTGCGCCCGACTGAACGGCCGCTTTCGCGCGCCACCGGCCTGGCGCGGCGGCGCGGGTAGACTGTCCGGCCCCGCGCCTGCGCCCCCGTGCATGTACAGCCTTCCTGTCCGCATCTACTGGGAAGACACCGACGCCGGTGGCGTGGTCTACCACGCGCAGTACCTGGCGTTCATGGAGCGCGCGCGCTCGGAATGGATGCGCCACCACGGCCACGGCCAGGAGCGCCTGCGCCTGGAGCACGGGCTGGTGTTCGCCGTGCGCGCGATGACGCTCGACTTCCTGCGGCCCGCCCGCCTGGACGATGCGCTCGACGTCACCGTCGAACTCACCGACTGCCGCCGTGCCAGCCTGGTCTTCCGGCAGGCCGTGCTGCGCGGCGGGGAACGCCTCTGCGAGGCGGTGGTCAGAATCGCATCGCTCGATGCCGCCACGTTCCGCCCGGCGGCCATCCCCGGCGATCTGCACCGGCAACTCGCTTCCCTGCAAGCCCCCTGACGCACACCCGCCCCCGAGACCCTCCACGATGCCGATGCCTGCACGCTTCCGAACGATGACGTCCCGCCGCGCCGCGGAGGCTGGCCGATGAGCGCCTGGCCACTGCTCGCCACGGCCGCCACCACGGTGAGCCCGGTGCGCGACGCGGGCCCGGTCGAGGCCGAGGCGCTGGCCGGTGGCGCGGCGCCGGCCGCCGATGCGGTGGCCGCCGCGGCCCCCGCGAGCCTGGACCTGCTCGACCTCGTGCTCAAGGCGAGCATCCCGGTCCAGCTGATCATGCTGTTGCTGGTGGCCGGTTCGCTCGTGTCCTGGGTCATCATCTTCCGCAAGCAGGCGCAGATGCGCCGCGCCGCGAAGGAAGCCGACCGCTTCGAGGAATCGTTCTGGTCGGGCACCGAACTCACGCGCCTGTACGAGGCCGCCACCAACCGCGGCCGCGACATCGGCGGCATGGAAGCGATCTTCGAAGCCGGCTTCCGCGACTTCAACCGCCTGCGCCAGCGTCGCGGCGTCGATCCCCGCACCCAGCTCGAAGGCGCCCAGCGCGCCATGCGCGCCACCGCCTCGCGCGAGCTGGACTCGCTGGAGCACAACCTCGAGCTGCTGGCCAACATCGGTTCGACCGCGCCCTACGTCGGCCTGGTGGGCACCGTGTTCGGCATCATGGTGACCATGCACTCGTTGCTTGCGAGCACCGCGCAGGTGGGCATCCGCGACGTCGCGCCGGGCATATCGGAGGCGCTGTTCGCCACCGCGATCGGCCTGTTCGTCGCCATCCCCGCGGTCTGGGCGTACAACCGCTTCGCCACCGCGGTCGAGCGCCTGGCCACCCGCTACGAGGCCTTCGCCGAGGAGTTCTCCTCGATCCTGCAGCGGCAGTCGCACCTGGAAGGCTGAAGGCCATGTCGCTCGGAATCCGCCGGCACCGAAAGCGCAAGCTCAAGAGCGAAATCAACGTCGTGCCCTACATCGACGTGATGCTGGTGTTGCTGGTCATCTTCATGATCACTGCGCCGCTGCTGAACCTGGGCGTCGACGTGACGCTGCCCGACGGCAAGGCCAAGTCGCTGCAGCAGAAGCAGGATCCGATCGTCGTGACTGCCTATGCCGACGGGCGCCTCGCACTCACGCGCGCGGGCGAGTCGCGCCCGACGGCGATGGAGAGCGGCGCGCTCACCGCGCAGGTGGCCGGCATCGTCCGCAACGCGCCCGAGACGCAGGTGCTGGTCGCCGGTGACGCCCAGGCGAGCTACCAGCAGGTCTGGAACGCGATCAGCACGCTCAAGGAGGCGGGCGTCGACAAGGTCTCGCTGATGAGCGTGCCGGGAGCCGCCGGGCAGTGAGGCCACGCCGTTCCGACGACGCCATCGCGGTGCTGCTGGCCGTACTGGTGCATGCGGCCATCGTCGCCGTGCTCCTTGCCGGGCTGTGGTGGACGCGCAGCTCGTCGGAGGCGGCCGCCGGCGGCGCCATCCAGGCCGATGTGGTCGATCCCGGGATGCTCCCCTCCTCGATGCGCCGGGCACTCGCGCGCACGCCCGCGGTGGCCGTGCCCGAGCCGGAGCCGGAGCCGGAGCCCGAACCCGAGCCCCTGCCCGAGCCGGTGGAGGCGCTGCCCGAACCCCAGCCGGTGCCGCAGGAGCAGCTGCCCGAGCCCGCGCCGGAAGACCGGGAGGAGGTGGTGGACGCGCCCACGCCCGTGCGCGCGGAGGAGGAGCGGGAGCAGGAGGCGCAGTACCGGCAGGAGCAGGTGGACCTGAAGGACGCGCTCGAGCGCCAGCAGCGCGCCCAGCAGCTCCAGCGCGAACGCGAGGCGCAGCTGGGCGAGATCCGCAGGCGCCGCGCCGCGGCCGCGCGCGATGCCCGCCTGGCGCAGGAGAGGCTGGAGCAACTCAATGCCGCGCGGCCCGGCAGCGCCGCCGAGGAATCGGCGCGCAGCGACGCGGCGGCGAGCGGGGCAGGAGACAGCGATCTCAAGGGCCGGTATGCCGCGGCCCTGCAGGAGGCGATCCGCGCCAAGTGGACGCGGCCGGAGTCCATCCCGGCCGGTGCCTTGTGCCGCCTGGTCATCCGCCAGCTCCCCGGTGGCGAAGTGGTGGATGCGCAGGTCAGTTCGCCCTGCGTCTACGACGAGCAGGGCCGGCGCTCGGTCGAGGCGGCGGTCCTCAAGGCGCAGCCGCTGCCGTATGCGGGTTTCGAATCGGTTTTCCAGCGCACGCTCATCCTCAATTTCCGCGCGGATTGAACCGGATCCACGGTCTGTCAACCGGTTGAACGGTTCAGCTGTGAGCTGGTATTCACACAGGGGCTGTTAAGTGTGTTCAGCTTCCCGTGGTGCCCGGAGTGACGATGCGACGCCTGCTCTCCCACCTCTTCGCGCTGCTGGTGCTGGCCCTGCCGTTCGGCGCGGCCGCGCAGCAGGGGCTCGAGATCGACATCGTCGGCGGTAACGCCGCCGCGCTGCCCATCGCGGTCGCGCCCATGCCCTACCAGGGTGGTGGCGCCGCGCCGGCGACCGACATCGCCCAGATCGTCGCCGCCGACCTCGCGCGTTCCGGCCAGTTCCGCACGCTGCCGGCCACCGAACTTCCCGAGCGCCCCACGCGCGGCGAGGAGGTCAACTACCCGGCCTGGCGCGCGATCAACCAGGACTTCCTCGTCGTCGGGCGTGTGCTGGACGCCGGCGGCGGCACCTACCGCGCCGAGTACGAGCTGCTCGACGTCGCCAAGCAGACCCGCCTGCTGGGCTTTGCGCTCACCGCGCGCGCGGGTGCGATGCGCGACGTCGCGCACCAGATCGCCGATGCCGTCTACGAGAAGATCCTGGGCGTGCGCGGCGCGTTCTGGACGCGCATCGCCTACGTCCGGGTGACCGGCTCCGGCGGGGCGCGCCGCTACTCGCTGATCGTCGCCGACAGCGACAACCACAACGCGCAGGAAGTCGTCGGCTCCAGCGAGCCCATCCTGTCGCCCTCGTGGAGCCCCGACGGCACGAAGCTCGCCTATGTCGGCTTCGAGAACGGCAGCAGCGTGGTCTACATCCACACGATCGCCAGCGGCGCGCGCGAGGTGGTGGCGCGCTTTCGCGGCATCAACGGCGCGCCGGAGTTCTCGCCGGACGGCCGTCGCCTGGCGCTCACGCTCTCGCGCACCGGAAATCCCGAGATCTACGTGATGGACCTGGGCAGCCGCGCGCTCACCCAGCTCACCAATCACTTCGGCATCGACACCGAGCCGACCTGGAGCGCCGACGGCTCGCGCGTGTACTTCACCTCCGACCGGGGCGGCCGCCCGCAGATCTACGTGGTCTCCGCCAGCGGCGGCAGCGCCAGCCGCGTCACCTTCCAGGGCACCTACAACGCGAGCGCGTCGGTGTCCTACGACGGCAAGAAGATCGCGACCGCCCAGGGTGCCGGCAATACGTACCGCATCGCGATGATGGACTCGAGCCTGGGCAGCCCGCGCTGGAGCCTGCTCTCGCCGGGCAACCTCGACGAATCGCCCAGCTTCGCCCCCAATGCCTCGATGCTGCTGTACGCCGCGCGCGAGGGCGGGCGGGGCGTCCTGTATGCCGTCTCCGCCGACGCACGCGTGCGCCAGCGCCTCGCGATGTCGGAAGGCGACGTCCGCGAGCCCGCCTGGGGCCCGTACCGCACGCCGCGCTGAGCGGCGAACGATCCCGTAGTTCTCCATTCCGAGGAGCCACCATGAACGTCCGCACCGCCAGCAAGATCGCCACCATCGCCGTGATGTGCACGCTCGCGATGGCCTGTTCGAAGAAGGTCAAGGAAGCGCCGCCTGCCGACACCGGCAGCACCGTCGGCACCACCACGCCGACCACGCCCACCGGCCCGGTCACCCCCGGCATGTACGGCCCCGGCGACCTCGACACCGATGCCTGCCTGCGCCAGCGGGTGGTCTACTTCGACTTCGACCAGGACACGCTCAAGCCCGAGTTCCAGAGCATCGTGAACTGCCACGCCAAGTACCTGCGCGACCGTCCGTCCTCGCGCATGGCGCTGGAAGGCCATGCCGACGAGCGCGGCAGCCGCGAGTACAACCTGGGCCTGGGCGAGCGCCGCGCGCAGGCGGTGTCGTCCGCGCTGCAGGCCGCCGGCGGCTCGGGTTCGCAGATCACCGCCAACAGCTACGGCGAGGAGAAGCCGACCTGCACCGAGTCGAGCGAATCCTGCTGGCAGCAGAACCGCCGCGTCGAGATCCGCTACTCCGAGCGTTGATCGACCGCTGGTGGATGCACCCGGACGGGCCGCTCGATGCGGCCCGTCTTCGTTGGCGGTGGATGCGGTCTACATCCCCAGGTCGCGACCCCTCGCCCATAGTCGGCTACCCCGTCCGGGCCGCCCGTCCGACCGCTCTGCCGGATGACCGGGATTGCAGGTCACAAGCCGCAGGGCGGCCGGAGGCTCTCGGGGGGCACAGGCCGCAGGGCGGCCCGGTGCCTGCGGTGAAGGACGGCCTCCGGCCCGGCCGGGACGCCGGGCAGCTCGCTGCCTGCAGCGAGCGGGATCGCGGCGGCGGGTTCGCGACCGGCCCCGACCGCGCATCGCGCCCGGCGCCGCGCACCCCCGGTCTGGCTGCGTTGAAGCGGCCGCCCGCATACTCGCCGGCCCCGACCCGGAGCCGCCGCATGAAGCCCAGATCGCTCGCCCTCGCCCTGCTGCTCGCCACAGCGAGCCTGCCCGCTGCCGCGCAGCGCGCCAGCCTGGCCGACCGCGTCGCCCTGCTCGAGCAGCGCGCCGCCAACACGCAGGGCAACGTCGAACTGCTCAACCAGCTCGCCCAGCTGCGCACGGAAGTGCAGGCCCTGCGCGCGATGGTGGAGGAACTGCAGCAGGCCAACGAGCAGCTGCGCACCAGCCAGCGCACGCAGTACCTCGACATCGACGGCCGCCTGGAGCGGCTGGAAACCGGCGCCCGGCCGCCAGCCGCCGCCACGCCCGCGCCGTCGCGGGCCGCCCCGGCATCGTCGCAGGCGTCGGCCCCGTCCCG
>NZ_SKFB01000058.1:0-14161 GCF_004344885.1 Lysobacter sp. N42 | reverse complement strand
ACATTGCCCCGCTGCCGCGGCAGGCAATCCTCGATACGCGCGAATTGCGCAGGCGTAAGTTCCATGCGCAGTATGTTAGCACGTAGTGTTAACAGGCCCTAGAAGAAGATCGCCAGGTCGGCGTGCTGTTCGCCGCCTACAACGGCTTCGCCGCGCTCGCGGCCATCCTGATCCCGCGGATGGTCAGGCGCTGGGGGCTGCGGGTGAGCCACCTGGTCAATGCCACGCTCGGCGGGCTGGGCCTGCTCTCGTTCGCGGTGATCCGCGATCCGCAGTGGCTGCTGCTGTCGATGGTGGGTGTGGGCTTTGCCTGGGCCTCGATCCTCTCCCTGCCCTATGCGCTGCTTTCCGACAGCGTGCCGGCGCAGAAGATGGGCGTGTACATGGGCATCTTCAACTTCTTCATCGTGATCCCGCAGCTGGTCGCGGCCAGCCTGCTCGGGGTGCTGCTGAAGCTGTTCTTCGACACGCAGCCGCTCTATGCGCTGGTGATCGGCGGGATCAGCATGATCGTGGCCGGCCTGTGCGTGCTGCGCGTGCGCGAGCCGCGCCTGCACGGCCGGGCGATGGAGGCTTCGGCATGAGCATCGCGCGCCGGATCGCCCCCCTGGCGCTCGTGCTGCTGGCCGCCGCCGGCGCGGCGTCCGCGCAGGTCAAGGCGCGCGACCTGGTCGGCACCGCCGAGCCCTTCGCCAGCGACGCGGTGTACTTCGTGCTGACCGACCGCTTCGTCAATGGCGACCCGTCCAACGACCATCGCGAACAGGGCGGCAGGCACCGCACGTTCGACCGCCCCACGCCCGGCGCGCCGAAGGGGCGCACGGACAACATCGGCTACCTCGGCGGCGACTTCAAGGGCCTGCTGGACAACGCCGCCTACATCGCCGACATGGGCTTTTCCGCGGTGTGGATCACGCCCATCGTCGACAACCCCGACGAAGCCTTCACCGGCGGCGAGCCCGTGCGCTGGGGCGGCATGCACACCGACCGCGGCAAGACGGGCTACCACGGCTACTGGGGCGTGAACTTCTGGAAGCTGGACGAGCACCTGCCCAGCCGCGACCTCGACTTCCGCGGCCTGGCCGCCGGCCTGAAGACGCACGGTCTCAAGACCGTGCTCGACATCGTGGCCAACCACGGCTCGCCCGCCTACACGATGCCGGTCGACCAGCCCAAGTTCGGCGAGATCTACGACCGCTTCGGTGCGCTGGTCGCCGACCACCAGAACCTGCATCCGTCGAAACTCGATCCTGCGAACAACCCGCTGCACCGCTGGTACAACACCCGGCCGGGGCTGGCGCAGCTGTCGGACATCAACGAGAACAACCCCGAGGTACTGGAGTACTTCGTCGGCGCCTATTCGCAGTGGATCGACCAGGGCGCCGATGCCTTCCGCATCGACACCATCCCCTGGATGCCGCATGCGTTCTGGCAGAAGTTCGCCGAGCGCATCCGCGAAAAGCGCCCGGGCTTCTTCATGTTCGCCGAGGCCTTCGACCACGACGCGGCCACCATCGCGCAGCACACGCTGCCGCGCAACGGCGGCATCAGCGTGCTCGACTTCCCGCTCAAGGAGCGCCTGCAGGAGGTGTTCGGCCGGAAGGGCGGTGGCTACGAGAAGGTCGCCGAGCGCCTCTACCTCACCGACGGCCCGTATGCGAACCCGTACGAGCTGATGACGTTCTACGACAACCACGACATGGCGCGGCTGGACGCCCGGGACGAGGGTTTCATCGACGCGCACAACTTCCTGTTCACCGCGCGCGGCATCCCGGTCATCTACTACGGCTCGGAAACCGGCTTCGAGCGCGGCACCGCCGAGCATGCGGGCAACCGCAACTACTTCGGCCACGCGCGCATCGAGGCGGCGAAGTCGCACCGCATCCACAACGCGCTGCGCCGCATCGCCCGCGTGCGCCGGGCCACGCCCGCGCTGCAGCGCGGCCTGCAGGTGAACCTGGAGTTCCAGGGCGACCGTGCGGCGTTCGTGCGCGCGCTGTCCACGCGCGAGGTCGCCCAGACCGCGCTGGTGCTGCTCAACAAGGGCGACGCACCCGCCACGTTCCGGATCGACCGCCTGCTCCAGCGGGGCACCTGGCGGGCACGCCTGCGCGGCGGCGCCGTCGAGGTGGACGGCGTGCTGGAAGCCACGGTGCCCGCGCACGGCGTGGAGGTGTACGTGCTCGACGGGGCGATCACCGAGCCCGCGCTGCGCGAGGCGCTGGCCGACGCGATGGCACGCCTGGCGCGTCGCTGAGCGCGGCCGCCGCCGCAGGCGGCGTCATCGCCCGGTCGCGTGCGGACGCACGCTTGCTCGCTCTTCCTTGCCTGCAACGCCGGCAGGGCGGGCGCGGCCCATGCCGACAGCGTTGACAGGCCCTAGCCCAGCCTGCTGGCGAAGACCAGCAGCACGTTGAGCGCGTCCGGGCCCTCGACGGTCGCATGCCCGTCCTGCGCCAGACGCGCGGCCACCGGCCCGGTGAGGTGGCGCAGCACGACGCGGGCGCGGCCGATGCGCAGCAGGGGTCCGGCGTCCTGCGCCAGCGCCGCCCGGCGCTTCGCATCGACCACGATCAGGCGTCCCGCCGCGTCCTCATACAGCACGACCGGACGGATCTCCCCGCCCGCGTTCTCGCGGGTCGGGCGCGGGGCGATGGAAGCGGCGTCGGGCGGCATGCCCGGATGCTGGCGCCGGCCCGGCCGCGGCGCATGGGGGAAAGCCCCCAGGCCGGCGAGAGCGGCGTCGCAGAATGCGCAGGACGCGCCCTCAGCCGCAGATGAAGGAGCTGCGCCGCACCACCAGCGAGGCGGGCAGCATGGCGCTCTCGGCCGGCTCCTCGCGCACCAGCTGCATCAGCGTCGACACGAGCAGCTGGCCGGCGCGCGTGGTGTCCTGCACCACCGTGGTCAGCGGCGGCACCGCGAAGCGCGCCATGGGGATGTCGTCGAAGCCGACCATGGAGACCTGTTCCGGCACGCGGATGCCCGCCTCGGCCAGCGCGCGCATGGCGCCGATCGCGATCAGGTCGCTGGCCGCGAACACCGCATCGAACGGCTGCCCGCGCGCCAGCAGGGCGAGGGCGGCGGCGTGGCCGGCTTCCTCGCTGGTTTCGGCGTCGACCTGAAGGCGCCGGTCCAGCGGTGCCAGGCCGGCCGCGGCGAGCGCCTGGCTGCAGCCCTCGAAACGGTCGAGGAATTCCGGGTAGTGGCTGGAGGCATGCCCGAGGAAGGCGATGCGGCGCCGCCCGCAGGCCAGCAGGTGCTCGCCGGCCAAGCGGCCGCCGTGCACGTTGTCGCAGCCGATCGACACGCCCGGCTGGTCCGGCGCCACGTTGCCCCAGCGCACGAAATGCGTGCCGCGCTCGACCAGCGCATCCAGCTTGTGCCGGTACTCCTCGTAGTCGCCATAGCCCAGCAGGATCAGCCCGTCGGCCTTCATGGCGTCCTCGTAGTCGGAATGCCAGTCGTCCGACAGCTGCTGGAAGGACACCAGCAGGTCCTGCCCGTGCCGCGCGCAGGCGCGGGTGATCGAGCCCAGCATCGACAGGAAGAAGGGATTGATGTGCGAGTCGTCGGGGGTCGGGTCCTCGAACAGCAGCAGGGCCAGCGTGCCCGACTTCTGCGTGCGCAGCGACGAGGCGCGGCGGTCGACCTTGTAGTTGAGCTCGCGGGCTACCGCCTCCACCCGCTTGCGGGTCTCCTCGTTCACCAGCGGGCTGCCGCGCAGCACGCGCGAGACGGTCGCCTGGGAGACGCCGGCGCGGAAGGCGATGTCGAAGGAGGTGGCTCGGGATTTTCGCGTCATGCCGCCCGGAGTGTAGGCCCGTCCGGCCGCCGCCATGCCATCGGTTGGGCTGGAAAGCGGCGGCGGGCGCCCGCATGGTTGGGGTTCAGGCCTTCAAGGCCGGCTTAACGCGCGGTCGACAGGCCGATCGGCATGCTGCGCCCCTCGTCGTTCCATTAACGCAACGCTCGGGAACTTCCGGACCCTTTAGCAGTCCAATGACCCGACTGCTAACCTAGACCCCATGACCCAGACAGCCGCCACCGCTCTCGTCACCCACAACCTGCCGGTTCCCGTGGCCACGGGGCTGAGCCCGCTCGGCTCGCTGGAGGCCTACATCAGCGCGGTCAACCGCATCCCGGTGCTGAGTGCGGACGAGGAACAGCGCCTGGCGCGCCGCTACCGCGACCACGACGACCTCGACGCCGCCCGCGAGCTGGTGCACTCGCACCTGCGCTTCGTCGTACACGTCGCGCGTGGCTACAACGGCTACGGCCTGGGCATGGGCGACCTGATCCAGGAAGGCAACATCGGCCTGATGAAGGCGGTCAAGCGTTTCGACCCCGACCAGGGCGTGCGCCTGGTCTCCTTCGCGGTGCACTGGATCCGTGCCGAGATGCACGAGTTCATCCTGAAGAACTGGCGCATCGTGAAGGTCGCCACCACCAAGGCGCAGCGCAAGCTGTTCTTCAACCTGCGCAAGAGCAAGAAGCGCCTGGGCTGGATGAACGCCGAGGAGGTGCGTGCGGTCGCCGCCGATCTCAACGTCTCCGAGCGCGAGGTGCTGGAGATGGAATCGCGGCTCTCGGGGCGCGACATCGGCTTCGACATGCCCGACGACGGCGACGAGGACGGCCCGCCGAGCCCGGTGGCCTACCTGGCCGCGCAGGGCGAGGACCCGTCGCAGCTCTACGAGCGCGAGGACGAGGAGAGCAGCCAGCTCGAGGTGCTGCGCGAGGGGCTGGCCGAACTCGATGCGCGCTCGCGCGACATCATCAAGCGCCGCTGGCTCGACAGCGAATCGAAGGTCACGCTGCAGGAGCTGGCCGACGAGTACGGCGTCTCCGCCGAGCGCATCCGCCAGATCGAGGCGAACGCGCTCAAGAAGATGCGCGCGCTGTTCGCGGCCTGAGCGTTCTCGACATGTCTCACGGTGGGCGGCCCGGGAAACCGGGCCGTTCGCTTTTTCCGTGATCTGCAGGCGTGCGACTCCGTGTCGCCGGCAGGCGCGTGGAGTCGACTCGTCCATCCACCGGGCAGGAACGCGTGTGCATGCGCCACGCGTCGCATCGCGGCCGCCCCGCCCGCGCCGCCGCACCGCTGGCGCGACGCCACGGGCCGTCGCTCACATGCCCTGCCACGCCCGGGGCGCTACGGTAGCGGCATGCCACCGCCGGAGTCGACGTGAACCCGCCCCATCTCCCCGAGCAGCCCCTGCCCGCATCGCCCGACGCCGATCTCGCCCGCGAGGTCGCCCTGCGGCTTGAGCAGTGGTACGCCGCCCGCGGGCTCGCGCTGCCGCCGCAGACGCAGGCCGGCTTCATGGAAATGGGCATGGAAGCCGTGCTGCGCCACCCCGAGCGCCCGCGCGGCGAGGTGCTGGACGAGCTCATCGGCGAGCTGGATGCCTCGCTGGCGCGCATCGGGGGCGAGGGGCCCGCGGAGCCGCCGCGGCGTCGCGGGCTGCTCTCGCGCCTGCTTGGTCGCGGCTGAGCCGCGCACGGCGCGCATCGGGCTCATCGCCGACACGCATGGGCTGCTGCGCGACGAGGCGCTGGCGGCCCTGCGCGGCAGCGACCGCATCCTGCACGCCGGCGACATCGGCGACCCCCGCATCCTCGACGCGCTCGCGGCGATCGCACCGGTCGACGCCGTGCGCGGCAACAACGACACCGCGCCCTGGGCGCAGCGCCTGCCCGAGGCGCGCCAGCTCGAGTTCGGCGCCCTCACAATCCACCTGCTGCACGACATCAAGACCCTCGCCGCGCATCCGCCGCCGGGCCCCGTGCAGGTGATCGTCGCCGGCCACTCCCATCGCCCGCGCATCGAACGGCGCGAGGACGGCGTGCTGCACGTCAATCCCGGAAGCGCCGGCCCACGGCGCTTTTCGCTGCCGGTGAGCGTCGCCATCCTGCACCTCGGTGCGAGCGGCCCGACCGCTTCGATCGTCGAACTCGGGGCCTGATCAGCCTGCCGACCGCAGGAGCCGGCTCCAGCGCCAGGCCCAGTCGTTGCGCGTCGCGCTCAACGCCGGGCGCGGTGCACATCCGCGGGCCCGCGACGTCCGGACGTGTCCAGCAGCGCCACGTGCGCGGCACCCAGGCCGCGTCGGAAACGATCACCGCGACGATGTCCATGCCCGTCAGCGCGACGAACACGTCAGGCCACGGCGACGGGTCGTCGCGCTGCTCCCGCGGGATGTGGTTGCACAGGCGATCGAAGGGCATTGCCTCGGGCGTCCAGCACAGCCCGGCGAAGTGCATGTCGAAGATGACGCGTCGCGTCGCCCGGGCCGTGGGGCCGGAGTCGTCGAGCATCGCCTGCAGCCGTGACGGCCCCAGCCGGGGTTCGGCGCGTGGCGCGCCCGGCAGGACGAGCAGCAGCGTCGCCACGACGAGGGCGACGATGCGATGACCGTCCATGGCGCGTCGGCTCAGCCCAGGCGTGCGGCCAGCAGCGATTCGAGCCTGAGCTGGTCCTGCGCGAACTTGCGGATGCCGTCGGCCAGCTTCTCCGTCGCCATGGCGTCCTCGTTGTGCTGCCAGCGGAAGGCCGGCTCATCGACATGTGCGGGCGCCGGATCGCGTCGGCCGTCGTCGACCAGCGTGGGCCGCACCTCGCCCTCGTCCTGCTCGAGCTCGGCGAGCAGCTCGGGCGAGATCGTCAGCCGGTCGCAGCCGGCCAGCGCCAGCACCTGCCCGGTATTGCGGAAGCTCGCGCCCATCACCACGGTGCCGTAGCCGTGGCGCTTGTACCACTGCCAGATGCGCGTGACCGACTGCACGCCGGGGTCGTCCTGCGGCGTCGCCGGTTTCGGTGCGCCGCTGGCCAGGTGCCAGTCGAGGATGCGGCCCACGAAGGGCGAGATGAGGAACACGCCCGCCTCGGCGCAGGCCACCGCCTGCGCGAACGAGAACAGCAGCGTGAGGTTGCAGTGGATGCCTTCGCGCTCGAGGCGCTCGGCGGCGCGGATGCCTTCCCAGGTCGATGCGATCTTGATCAGCAGGCGCTCGCGGCCGATGCCCGCGCGCTCGTACAGCTCCACCAGGCGGTGGGCCCTAGCCACCGTCGCCTCCGTATCGAAGCTCAGCCGCGCGTCGACCTCGGTCGACACGCGGCCGGGGATCAGCTCGAGGATCTTCCCGCCGATGGCCACCGCGAGCCGATCCGCGGCGTCGGCGACACGCGAGGACATCTGCGCGCCCTGCGCCATGGCCAAGGCCTCCTCGACCAGCGGCGCATAGGCCGGCAGCGACGCCGCCTTCAGCAACAGCGAGGGATTGGTCGTCGCGTCGAGCGGACGGAAACGGGCGATGGCCTCGATGTCGCCGGTGTCGGCGACGATCGTGGAGTGCTGGCGGAGGGCGTCGAGTCGGGTGGTCATGGCGGCATTGTCGCCGAGTCGCGCGAGGACGCGATCAACGCAGAGCACGGAGTCGTCGAAAGGCCTGACCACTGGCACGGCACGCGGACGCGGCCAGGCGCCACGCGTCGCCCGGCACGTCGGGCTCCATGCGTACGGCCGCAGCCGAAGGTCCGTGGCGCGGTTCGCACGAGGCCGTGCGCTGCACGGCGCATCGACGGCGCGAGCCTGCCTGACCCTTCAGCGCGCGAGCACCGAGGCCTGGCTGCGCTGCTGCTGGTCGCGCTGTTGCGCCTGCAGGTTCACCGCCACCTGTTGGATCTGCTCAGTGCTTTCGGCCAAGGCCTGGCGGGCCGCCTGCGGCACGCTGATGCCATCGGTGGCGCGGTTCAGGCCCGGCTCGTCGCGCATCGCGCCTACTTGCACCGCGCGCACCAGCGAGTTGTCGGCGTTCACCTCCACGCGGTCAACGCGGGTAATGCCCTCGCGCAGGCATTCCACTGCGAGCGCCGCGGCGATGCGCTGGCTGTGGTGCCCCGAGGCCAGCCCGCGCGCACGCTCCTCCGCATGGACCTTCTCCAGGACCTGCGTGTACAGCGCGTGCTGCGGATGCGACGGGTGGCTCATCAACGCGGACTCGGCCCGAGCGAGTGCCAGTCCAGTCTTCAGGCCGGCCACGCCCAAGCCCTGCAGCCCATGCTCGCGCTGGAACTGCTGCAGTGCGTGCTTCGTATTGCCGTCGAAGTTGCCATGGTTGTCCAGCGGTTTGCCATCAGCACCGCGATAGCCGAGATCGGCCAAGCGCTTCTGCAGTTCGGCGACCGCCGGGCCTCGTTCCCCCGGCTCGAGGCGGCCATCGGCATCGGCAGAGGACGCGCGAAGCGCGGATCCAGTCGCGGGCCGCTCGTTCGCGGGCTCTGACATCGCGCGCGGCGCCTGCGTGCGTGCTTGATTTGCGTGTAATGGTTCGCGTACCTGGAATTCAGGCTTGGCGCGCAGGGCGCCGACGATCTCGAACTCGCCTCCATTCCAGTACGAACCCCGGCCCGCGCTTGCAACCGCCGGGCCCGTGCTCACCTGTGAGCCGATGAACTGGATGCGCCCGCCGGCATCGTAGCCTTTGAAGATGCCAACATGCTGGCCCGTGGAACCCTTCTCCTTGAAGAGGAGGATGTCGCCCGGTTGCAGGTTGCCGTTGTCGCGACGGGCTTCGGCGGCGGAGATGACGTTGAAGTGCTCCCGAGAATAGCGGGTGACCGCATCGCCATTGAACAACGCATGCGTGGAGAAGGGGGTGGCCGGTACGCCATAGCCCGCGTTCCTGAGCCCACGCCACACGAAGGACGAGCAATCCACGCCCCTGAGGCCGTCCCCGTCAAGGTCCTGCTCGGTCCGACTCGAATCGGTGCGCCGGTTGCCCTCGCTGTTGCTCCGTCGCATGTCACCGCGACCGTACTCAAACCGGTTGCCGTCGGCCAGGAAGTGCCGGTAGGCCTCGTCATAGATGGCGCGACTGTCACCGCGCGCGGTGCCGGAGGGGGGTGGCGTTTGCCCTTGTCGCTGCTCACCTATCGGTTGCGCGCTCTCGAGCAAGTCGCGCGTGCGAGGCCCGACCATGCCTAGACCCTGCAGGCCATTAGCTTTCTGGAACGCAATCACCGCGTCGCGCGTGTTGCGACCGTAGTCGCCGTCCTCATCCAGGCGCCGGCCCTCGCTGTCGCGATAGCCCAGCGCATTGAGGCGTCTTTGCAGCCGTGTGACCTCAGGGCCCCTCTCGCCATGCTTCAGCTGACCGTCGGCACCGGCCGGTGTCGGCGCGGTGGTCCGCGGGGCCGGTGCAGGAGCACGAGGCACACCGTCGCGGCGCGCCGCGACGATGAGTGCAGGCAGCTTCTCCCCCCAGGCTTCGGCGTAGCGCTCGCAAGCCTGTGCTGCCTGGACGCTCCATGGCTTGGTAGGCGTCACGCCGTTGACCGTGCGGCGCGCGTTGTAGACGTCGTTGGTGTCCGCGTTGATGTAGCGGTCCAGCCGCTTGCCAGTGAATAGCCCGTCGCGCATGCCGATCACCATGATTCTCGCGGCAATCTCGGGGTCTGTGGCCAGGCCCGGGTCGCGCACCAGGCGACCGTCGAGCCCGAGCAGGCGATCCATCCGCGCGTAGTTGTCCTTGTGGGTGAGATGTACATAACCCCGCCCGAAGTATTCCTCGCCTCCGCGATAGCCCAGCTTACGGGCCTGGGAGCGCCCGAAGTCCTCCTCCGGTGCGGTGAAGTTGCGAGTCTCATGCTGCGCCGTCGCCAGGATGTAGGCGATCTGGCGGGGGTCTGTAACGCCGTTCTCCAGGCAGGTGCGGACGATGAGGTCGACCGACTGTTGGCGGCTGATGCCGAATCCTTCCGTGCTTCGTCCGTGGCCGTTGCTCACGATGACTGTCCTTGTACGCGCGTGTCATTGGAATGGTGTGGTCGGCGGCAGCTGGATGCCGACCGGGTGCGGTAATACGGCGCCGCACTGTTGCCTTCGCGATACGGATGTCTTGATCTACTTCACCTCCTGCATCTTTCCATCGACGAGCCGCTCGGTGCGGGTGTTGAGCTTCGCCGTTTTCTCGTCTCGCTCCTCGGTCACGCGCTCGACGAGGACGGGCTCGCGTTGCTCGATGGCATAGGTGTCGAAAACGCGCGTACAGCAGCCGTCCGACGAGCTCAGTTTCAGGAATCCCCCCTCCACCGAGAACAGGCCGTTGGCGCCGACGGTGAGCTCCGAGAATGCGGGTGCACCGTAGAACTGGCGGTCGGACGGATCGAACAGCAGTACATCGTATGAGGGGCCGCCGTACGCGCCCTCCCTGCCGGTCCAGACAATCAGGTCCTCATGCCCGTCCCCATCCACGTCGGTGACGATGAAGCTGTGCCCGTTCTGCTTGTACGCGTCGTCGAGCGGTCCTCGGTACAGCGTCGCCGCGCTGTCCAGGAAGATCGACGTGAACAGCAGCGAATGCTCCGCGCCGCCGTGGGTAAACAGTAGGTGCGTCTCTTCCGTGCACTGCGACACGGTCGGCGAGATCTCGCTCAACGTGCATGGCTCGGTCTGGATGCCAACATCCCCCAGTTCGACGCGCAGCACGCCGGTCTTGTCCGGCGCCGCGTTTGCCGATGAACGCGATGAATCAGGCTTGGCGGATGCGCGAGGTGATGTGGCAGCGGGCGCAGCGACGGAAGGCGTCATGGCGGCAGGGAGTTCCGTATTGGGGGTCGAAGAGCCCACGGGTGTGCCCGGTTCGCAGGCCGGGAGGAACAGGACGAGGGCGCCCAGTGCGAGACGGCGATGGGACAAGTGGGGACATGCTGGCATCGACGATGGAGTCCTGGCTTCAGTTGGGGGAGTTCGAATGCGTCGTGTCATCAAGGGAATCGACGGCCATCCGCATCATTCGAGGCAAGGGTGCGGCGACGTGGGATGCGGAAAGGTCCGCGGATATGCCACTCGGCCATAGGTCGGACGGCACGCTTTCGCTCAGCCCAAAATCTGCACCGGCGAGGGCGCCGACACAGGATGGATTCGCATTCGTGCGAGCCCCGGACACGAACGCGGGCGGCGGGGCATTTGGGCACACGCTGAAATGCGGTGCGCGAGCACGCTCGGAGAAACTCGGCCCGCGAGGCTGACGGGCTTGCGGACACGTTGATTGAACCAACGCTATCCGTCGTTGGTGCCAGCGTCGGCCAAGCCCTTCCATGCCGTGTTGCAGCATCTCCGAATCCTTTCGAATGCCAGCGCAAGCCTACCTCATGCGGCGGCGACTGCGTCAGTACAGATCCACCGGATCGACATCCAGCGACCAGCGCACCTTCCTCGCTTCCGGCAGCTCGCGGATGGCGGGCAGGGCGGCGTCCAGGGCGGCGTGCAGGGCGGGGCGGGCGGTGGCGCTGATGACCAGTTGCGCGCGCAGGTAGCCGGCGCGGCGGGGCATGGGGGCGGGAAGCGGGCCGTGGGTGGTGAGCAGGCCGCCTGCTTCGCTGGCCAGAAGGTGGCCGCGGGCGGCGGCGAGGAAGGCGTCGGCCAGGTGCATGTCGCGCGCCTCGGCGCGCAGCATGGCCATGTGCGCGAAGGGCGGGAAACCGGTGTCGGCGCGCAGGGCGAGTTCCTCGTCGGCGAACTGCGCGTAGCCGCCGGTGAGCAGCGTGTGCAGCAGGGGATGCTCGGGATGGTGCGTCTGCAGCAGCACGCAGCCTTCGCGCTCGGCGCGGCCGGCGCGGCCGGCGACCTGCACCAGCAGCTGCGCGAGTTTTTCCGGTGCGCGGAAGTCGGCGGAGAACAGGCCTTCGTCGATGCCGACCACCGCGACCAGCGCCAGGCCCGGCAGGTCGTGGCCCTTGGCGAGCATCTGCGTGCCGACGAGGATGCCCGGGCCGTCGCCCAGCGCATCGAGGTGGCCGGCGAGGGCGTCGCGGGTGCGCGTGGTGCCCTTGTCGATGCGCACCACCGGCACCTGCGGGAACCGCGCGGCGAGCGTCTCCTCGAGCTTCTCGGTGCCCGCGCCCTGCGGCTGCAGGGCGAGGCCGCCGCAGTCGGGGCAGGCATCGGGCGCGCGCCTGGCGGCGCCGCAGTGGTGGCACTGCAGCCTGCGGCCCTTGGCGTGCACGGTCATCGATGCGTCGCAGCGCGGGCATTCGGCGGTCCAGCCGCAGTCGTGGCAGAGCAGCACGGGCGCATAGCCGCGGCGGTTCTTGAACACGAGCACCTGTCCGCCGTCCTGCAGCGTGCGTGCGACCGCGTCGATCAGCTCGTTCGACAGGCCGGCGTCGAGCGCGCGCTTGCGTACGTCGATGACACGCACCGCAGGGGGCTTGGCCGGCCCGGCGCGGTGCCTGAGGTGCAGGTGCGCGTAGCGCTGCGTGCGCGCGTTGCGCAGCGATTCCATCGACGGCGTCGCGCTGCCCAGCACGATGGGCACGTTCAATTGCGATGCGCGGTAGATGGCGAAGTCGCGCGCGTGGTAGCGGATGCCGTCGAGCTGCTTGTAGCTGGCGTCGTGCTCCTCGTCGACGATGACCAGGCCCGGCTCCGGCAGCGGCAGGAACACGGCGCTGCGCGTGCCGACGACCACCCGCGCCTGTCCGCGCAGGCAGGCCGCCCACGTGCGCGCGCGCTCGCCGTCGGACAGGCCCGAGTGCAGCGCGTACACGGGCATGCCAAGCCGCGCACGGAAGCGGGCGAGGGTCTGCGGAGTCAGCCCGATCTCCGGCACCAGTACCAGCGCCTGCCGACCATGCGCGAGGCAGTCGGCGATCGCGTGCAGGTAGACCTCGGTCTTGCCGCTGCCGGTGATGCCGTCGAGCAGGAAGGGGGCGAAGCGCCCGCGCGCGCCCAGGAGCGCGTCGACGGCCGCCTGCTGTTCGGCATTGAGGGCCGGACCCGGCTGCGCGGGCGGGGCGACCGGCGCCATCACGACCGGCTCCACCAGCCCGCGCTGGTCCAGCGAGCGAAGCGCCGCGCGCCAGTCGTCCAGGAGGCTGTCGAGCTCGTCCTCGGCGATGGCGCCCTGCGCCAGGCGCTCGGCCAGGCGGCGCGGGCGGCCCGGGCGCAGCCGCGGCAGCGCCTCGACACCGGCGGTCGACAGGCGCCAGCCCATGCGGTCGGTGGCCGGCAGGGGCTCGCCATGGCGCAGCAGGCTGGGCAGGGCGGTGGCCACCACCTCGCCCAAGGGCTCGTGGATGTAGTGCGCCAGCCAGCGCAGCGAGTCCCATAGCTCGCCGGCGAGCAGGGGCGCCGCGTCCAGCCGCTCGAGCGCGGCCTTGGGCTCGGTGCCCGGGTCGGCCGGGCCGACGGCCGCCACTACCCCGATGCGCTCGCGCGTACCGAAGGGCACCCGGACGCGGCAGCCGACCGCTCCCGCGCCGGCCTCGTCGCCCTCGGGGGGCCGGTAGTCGAACAGCCGCGGCAGCGGCAGGCCGCCGATGGCGACCTTCCATACGGGCGTTCCGACAGCGGGCGGGCTCATGGCGGGCAGTCTAAGGAAGCGGGCCGGTCCAGTTTGGGGGCGATAGCTCGCGCCCGCATGATGAATCACAGCTAAGTGGTCGCCCCCGTTGGGGAAACGCCCTTATCCACACGAGTTGTGGATAAGTCTGTGAATCGGCTGTCGGTCGTGATGCGCAAACACGCTGCAATGCGGCCCCGCGCAGGTTGGTGAAAAAATAGCCAGTTCGGATATCTGCTTGAAGATCAATGGCTTGCGCGTGAAACACAACGGCAAGATTGCATCCTCACGGTCGCAGGCACTGCGAATGACACGCGCGTGACCGCTGTGCACAACGCATCGGGACCTGCAAGCCCCACCGTTCCTCGGAGAGCGGCTGGACGCGCCCGGGTCAAGACCCGCGTTCATCCTGCGTGTGCGGCCGCTCACCGGGGAAGCGCGACGGCCGTCGCTATCATCCCGGCCATGCCCGACGCCCTCGCCCCGCTGGCCGCCCCGCCGGCGCTCGCCGCCTTCCTCAAGGGGGTGGAGCGCCGCGGCGCCCTCCTGGCCGAGCTGCTGGCGGGCGAGGCGGGGATCGGGGACGCCGCGCTGACCCGCGCGATGGCGGCATTCCGGCCGCAGGCGCTGGAGCATCCAATGGCGGACTGGCCGCGCCTGTTCTGGGCCGCGCTGCTGGCCCAGCCCGCGCTTCGCCGCGCACGCCATGCCCGCTGGCCGGCGGACCTGCCGCAGGCCCAGCGCGCGCCCGCCTCCTCCAGCCACTCGCGCAGGCGCTCCAGCGAGAGCGCGTCGAGCCGGGCGTGCTGGG
>NZ_SKFB01000057.1:0-15229 GCF_004344885.1 Lysobacter sp. N42 | reverse complement strand
CACCACGCTGCTCGGCTATACCGACCGGCCGGTGCGCGGCCAGAGCGCCACGATCGTCGGCGTCAGCAACCACGTCGCCCAGCCGGCCTTCGAACGCGGTCGCCAGCTCGGCCTCGAAGCGGTCGGCCGGCAGGCCGACGCGGGCCTGCGCGAGCGCGGCGGGCTGCGACCAGACGATGGAGCTGCGGCCGCCCACGAAGGGAAGGAAGGCCAGCGGGCCATCGGGGAGGAAGCGCTGGTAGGCGGTGTCGCGATGCGGCTCGGCGGTCTCCACGTAGGCGACCAGGCCGCACTGGCCGTAGTCGTGCGTCGGCGCCTCGATGCCGGCCATCGCACGCAGCGGCGAGGCGGCGCCGTCGGCCGCGACCACCAGCCGCGCGCGCAGCCGGCGGCCGTCGTCCAGGCGCAGCACGTCGTGCGCCTCGCCGGGCTCGCGGGCCTCGACGGCCACGGACGCATGCACCTGCACGCCGGCCTGCGGCAGGGCCTGCCACATCCGGTCGACCAGCAGCGCGTGCTCGACGATCCAGCCCAGTTCGCGCCGGCCGAAGCGGTCGGCGTCGAAATCCAGCCGTCCGGTGCCGCCGGCGTCCCAGACCTCCATGCGCCGGTAGGGCTGCACGCGCGCCTCACGCACGGCGCCGCCGATGCCGACGGAATCGAGCAGCCCCATGGCGTCCGGCGCGATGGCGTAGACGCGCAGGTCGGCATCGTCGGCGCCCCAGCGCGGCGGCAGGCGTGGCTCCACCAGCGCCACGCTCCAGCCGTCGCGCGCAAGCGCGAGCGCGGCGGCCCCGCCGACCACGCCGCCGCCGACCACCGCGACGTCGAAGACCTCGCGCGTGCTCATGCGCGGCGCCTCGCGCCGTCGGCGCGGCACAGCGCGGGCACGTCGCCCCGGTAGCCCATGGCGCCGCCGACCAGCCAGGCCTGCAGCCAGGACGGATGGTCCAGCGCCATCAGCGCGAGGCTGCGCAGCGGGCCGGCCCAGGGCGCGCGGCGCATGCCGACGCGCAGCAGGCCGTCGGAGAAGGCCAGCGTGCGGCGGCGGTCCTCGGTGCGGCGCTGCGCGTAGCGCGCGAGCATCGCGGCCTCGCCCAAGCGTTCGCGGCCGGCCGCGGCGATCTCCTCGGCCAGCGTCAGCGCGTCGCGCAGCCCGAGGTTGAAGCCCTGCGCGCCGAGCGGATGGATGGTCTGGGCGGCGTTGCCGACCAGCACCGCATGCGGCGCGACCCGCGCCTGCGCCAGCACGCGCCGCGCGGGATACCGGCTGCGCGGCCCGCAGCCCAGCACGCGGCCATGGCGCCAGCCGACCACCTGCTGGATGCGGGCGGCGAAGGCCTCGTCGTCCAGCGCCTCCACCGCGTCGGCCTCCTCCAGCGCCACCCCGTGCACCACGCCGTAATGGCGGTCCGCACGCGGCAGCAGGGCGGTGGGGCCGGCATCGGTCAGGCGTTCATGGGCGGTGCCGTCGGGCGCCTGCGCCGTGCGCAGCCGGGCGACGAACAGCGCATGGCCGTAGTCGCGCACGTCGGTGCCGATACCGAGCGCGGCGCGCACGCCACTGGCGGTGCCGTCGGCGCCCACCAGCAGCGCGGTGCGCAGGTGGACGGCGCGGCCGCCGATGTCGAGTTCCACGCGGCGCGCGCCGTCCTCGAGGCCGGTGCCGACGAAGCGCGCCGGCCGGTAGCGCACCAGGCCGCGGACCTCGCGCAGGCGCGATTCCAGCGCGACGCCGAAATCACGGGCCACCACCACCTGCCCGAAGGCCTCGCGCCCGTAGCGGGCGGCCTCCAGCCGCGCGCGGCCGAAGCCGCCGGCGCGGGTGATCTCGATGCGTCGGATGGGCCCGCCGCCCAGCTGCAGCCGCGGCAGCACGTCCAGCGCCGTCAGCGCGTTCAGCGTGGCCTCGGCGAAGCTCAGGCTGCGTTCGTCGAACACCGGTGGCATCGCGCCGTCGGGCGTGGCCTCCACGAGCGCCACGTCCAGCCCCTGGCCTTCGAGCGCGATGGCGAGGCTGGCCCCGACCAGGCCGCCTCCGACGATGACGATGTCGTGGCGGCGATCGGCGGGCATGTCCATGCGCGCATGATACGGCCTGCACCCGCGGGCTCCGCTAGAATGCCCGACCGGCCTGCCCCCTGTGCTTTCGGAGCGAAACGTGAAGCCCACGACCCAGCGCAGCCTCGTGCTGATCCTCCTCGCCCTGCTGATGGCGGGCACCCGCGCCGACCATTTCGGCCCGCTGCCGGATGCGTCCTGGGCGGTGTTCTTCGTTGGCGGCTTCATGCTGTCGAGCTGGACGCGCTGGGCGTTCCCGCTGCTGATGGCGCTGGCGGTGGCGGTCGACTACGTCGTGATCACCGCGAGCGGCGCGAGCTTCTGGCAGCACTACTGCGTCTCGCCCGCCTACTGGTGCCTGATCCCCGCCTACTTCGCGATGTGGGCCGGCGGCCTGTGGCTGCGCCGCCGCGACGTGGGCAACGACCTGCGCTCGCTCGGCCTGCTCGCCGCCGCACTCGTGGCCTCGGTGGCGCTCTGCCAGCTGATCGCGCAGGGCAGCTTCTACTGGATCTCCGGCGTGGTCGCCGAGCCCTCGCTGGCGGGCTGGTGGGACAACTACGTGACCTGGCTGCTGCCCTACATGGCGACCACCGCCAAGTACGTGGCCGTGGCCGCGGGCCTGCACGCGGTGGCGACGCAGCTCGCCCGCGGCGGCAAGGCCGGCGTCGCCACGCTCTGATGGGCAACCGCCTCTCGAAGATCTACACGCGCACCGGCGACGACGGCAGCACCGGCCTCGGCGACGGCACGCGCACGGGCAAGGACTCGCCGCGCGTCGATGCCTACGGCACGGTCGACGAGGCCAATTCCTGCATCGGCCTGGTGCTCGCCAGCCCCGGCCTGCCGGAGGACGTGGCCAGCCTGCTGACGGCGATCCAGCACCAGCTCTTCGACCTCGGCGGCGAGCTGTGCATCCCCGGGCATTCGGCGATCTTCGACGCCGACATCGAGCGCCTCGAGCAGCGGCTCGACGCCTTCAACGAGCCACTGCCGCCGCTGAAGGACTTCATCCTGCCCGGCGGTGGCGAGGCGGCCGCGCGCTGCCACGTCGCGCGCACCGTGGTGCGCCGCGCCGAGCGCGAATGCGTGGCCCTCTCGCGCGTGGAGCCGGTGCGCCCGGAGGCCATCCGCTACCTCAACCGCCTCTCCGACCTGCTCTTCGTCCTCGCCCGCGTGCTGGCCCGCGCCAGCGGGCATGGCGAGGTGCTGTGGAACCACCAGCGCCGGCACGGCTGAGCACGACGCCCCACCGCCCATGGCAGGCCCCGCGCGCGCCGGTGTCTTCGTCTACGCGCTCGACGTCGAGCGCATCGCCGCGTTTTACGCGCACGTGCTGGGGCTGGCCCGGGTGCACGCACGCGCGGACCTCGTGGTGCTCCATGGCGCCGACCTGCAACTCGTCGTGCTGGCGATGCCGCCGATGGCGGGCGCATCGATGACCGCCCCGGACACGCCACGCGCAGGTGCGCTCGGCTTCTTCGCCACGGTCGATGCCCTGGCCGATGCCGCCGCGCGCGCGGCCCAGCGCGGCGGCCGAGTGCTCGACGGGCGCTGGGCCGGCCCGGGCTTCACCGTCGCCCGGGCGATGGATCCGGAAGGCAACGCCTTCCAGCTGCGCGAGCCGCGCGCCTAGGGCCCGCGGAACGCCGGGCATCGAGCGCGCGCGGCCCGGGAGCGGCGCACGTGGCCATGGACGATCGGCGAGAATGCCCGCATGAGCGACCGCCTGCCCCTCCTGCTGCTGACCCATCCCGCCTGCGCCGCGCACGTGCCGCCGCCGGGCCATGCCGAGCGGCCCGAGCGCCTGGCCGCGGTGCTCGACGCCATCCGCGATACCTATCCCGAGCTGCCCTGGGCCGAAGCGCCGCTGGCCACGCGCGCGCAGCTCGCCCGCGTGCACGACGAGGCACTCATCCGCCAGGTGCTGGATACGCCGGTCGCCGAGGGTACGGTGCAGCTCGATCCCGACACCTTCCTCTCGCCCGGCGCGGCCGAGGCCGCCTTGCGGTGCGCGGGCGCCGGTATCGCGGCGGTGGATGCGGTGCTCGCCGGCCGCGCGCGCCGCGTGTTCTGCGCGGTGCGCCCGCCGGGCCACCACGCCACCCGTGACACCGCGATGGGCTTCTGCTTCTTCGACTCCATCGCGGTGGCGGCGGCGCATGCGCTCGACGCGCACGGCCTGGAACGCGTGGCGATCGTCGACTTCGACGTGCACCACGGCAACGGCACGCAGGCGATCTTCGAGGCCGATCCGCGCGTGGTCTTCTGCAGCTCGCACCAGCTGCCGCTGTATCCCGACAGCGGCTTCGCCCACGAGCGCGGCGTCGGCAACGTGTTCAACGCGCCGCTGCCGCCGGGCACCAGCAGCGAGGGTTTCCGCCGCGCCTGGGCCGATACGCTGCTGCCGGCGATCGAGGCGCACCGCCCGCAGCTGCTCTTCATCTCCGCCGGCTTCGACGCCCACCAGCGCGATCCGCTCGCGCAGCTGGAGCTGGAGGCGGTCGACTACCTCTGGATCACCGGGCAGCTGCGCGACCTCGCTCGCCGCCATTGCGATGGCCGCATCGTGTCGATGCTGGAAGGCGGCTACGACCTGCAGGCGCTGGCCGAATCGGCCGCGGCGCACGTGGGCGCGCTGGTGGCCGACGGCGCGAGCTGGTAGCGCGCCCCGCGCCTATGCCGCGGCGCCGGCCCGCGCGTCGGCCATGAAGGCCTCCACCTCGTCCGCGCGCCTGGCCAGCGCGTCGGTGAGCACGCGGGGGCCGTCCTTGGTCACCAGCACGTCGTCCTCGATGCGGATGCCGATGCCACGCCACTTCGGGTCCACCGTCGTGTCGTCGGCGGCCACGTACAGGCCGGGCTCGATGGTGAAGACCATGCCCGGCTCGAGCAGCCGCGACTGTCCTTCGAAGCGGTAGTCGCCCACGTCGTGCACGTCCAAGCCCAGCCAGTGGCCGGTCTTGTGGCGGTAGAAGCGCTTGTAGGCGCCGTCGGCGATCACCTTCTCCAGCCGCCCCCTGAGCAGGCCCAGCCGCAGCAGGCCCTCCGACAGCGTGGCCACCGCCGCCGCGTGGATCGCGTCCCAGGCCTCGCCCGGTCGTGCCCTGGCCAGCGCGGCGGCCTGCGCATCGCAGACCAGCTCGTGCAGGGCGCGCTGCGCCGCCGAATACCGCCCGTTGACCGGGAAGGTGCGGGTGATGTCGGCCGCATAGCCCTGCACCTCCGCGCCGGCGTCGATCAGCACCAGCTCGCCGTCGCGCGCGGTGGCGGCGTTGGCGCGGTAATGCAGCACGCAGGCGTTCGCGCCGGCGCCGACGATGCATTCGTAGGCCGGCACCGCGTTGTGGCGGCGGAACACGTACTCGAGCTCGGCCTGCAGCTGGTATTCGGTGATGCCGGGCCGGGCCGCGCGCATCGCCGCCTCGTGCGCGGCGACGCTCACGTCGGCGGCCTTCTGCATGAGCCTGAGCTCGCCGGCGTCCTTGAACAGGCGCATCTCGTCCAGCAGGTGGCCCAGTTCGAGGAACTCGTGCGGCGGCTGCGCGCCGCTGCGCACCTGCGCGCGCACGCGGTTGAGCCAGCCGATGAGCTTGAGGTCGAAGTCCTTGTCGCGGCCGAAGTGGTAGTAGACGCGCGAGCGCCCTTCCAGCAGGCCGGGCAGGATGTCGTCCAGGTCGGTGATGGGATAGGCGTCGTCCACGCCGAAGGCCTCGACCGCGCCTTCCGGGCCGGCGCGCGGGCCGTCCCAGCCCTCGCGCTCGGGATCGCGCTCGCGGCAGAACAGGATGGCCTCGCCATGGGCGCGCCCCGGGATCAGCGCCAGCACCGCGTCCGGCTCCGGGAAGCCGGTGAGGTACAGCAGGTCGGAGTCCTGCCGATAAGGGAAATGCGTGTCCCGGCTGCGCACGCGCTCGGCGGCGGCGGGAACGATGACGATCGCGTTGTCGCCGGCCAGGCGCATGAGCTGGCGGCGGCGGCGCGCGTAGGGATCCTTCGGACGACTCGGCATGGCGGAACGCGACTGGACGGCGACGGCGATCTTAGGCCCTGCGCGCCATGCCGCGCGCCGGCGCCGCGCGCCGCCGCGCCCGCGTTCAGTTCAAGCGCTGCCGATGGCGCGCGGCGAGCACGCAATCGCCGTGCAGCAGCAGCGCCGCCACGCGCACGAACTCCTCGATCTCGATCAGCGCTTCCTCGTCCTCCTCGTCGCCGTCGTCCTGCGCCTCGGCCGAGGCGAGCTTGGCGAGGTCCGCCAGCGCCTCGCGGCTCTCCTCGGAGAGGCCCGACAACGCCTTGTCGCCGGCCGCAAGCCCGAACGCACCGACGAAGCCGCGGCACCAGTCGAACAGCGCGCCGCTGCGCTCGACCAGCGCGGCCTCGGCCTCCGGCAGCAGCAGTTCGAACTCGAAGCTGCGATCCTCCAGCTGCGCGGCGGTGGACTCGCGCAGCCGGTCCAGCGGCGAACCGGGCTCGGGCGCCGGCACGGAGGCATCGGCGAATACCGAAGCCAGCCAGCCGCGCTCGTTGGAACCGCCGCCGGCCAGCCAGCCGCACAGGGCCCCATGCAGTTCCCAGGCGCTGGTGGCCAGCCCGAGGCGGCCCGTTTCGGCGTCGATGCGCGAGGGCGCGGGCAAGTCGTGGTCGGACACGGGCAGGGAGCGGCTACGAAGGGCCGCGCAGTCTAGCAATGCCAGCGTCCACGCCCCCGCGTCCGGTTGTGACCGCGCTGCATGCGGGCCTAAACTGGCCGGTATCCAGCCCGGCCCGTTCCGTGCGCGCACCGACCCTCCCTAGCGTCGCGCAGGCCCTCCTCCTGCTCGTCCTGTTCGCCCTGGCACCGGCCGCGGGCGCCGTGACGCGCGAGTTCCATTTCCAGCGGCTGGCGAGCGAGCGCGGCCTGACGCAGAGCAGCGTCAACGCGCTGGCGCAGGACCGCCAGGGCTTCGTGTGGGTCGCCACCCAGGGCGGCCTGCACCGCTACGACGGCGAGCGCTACCGCCTGTTCCGCCACGACCCGGCCGATCCGTCCAGCCTGCCCGACAGCTTCGTCACCGCCCTGGCGCTGGACGCGGACGGACAGTCGATCTGGGTCGGCAGCTACTCGCAGTATGTCGCGCGGCTGGACCTGCGCACCGGCGGAATCCGCCGCTACGCGCAGACCGTGGACAAGCGCCGCGATGCGCGCCAGGTGCTGACCGTGCGGGCCGAGCCCGGCGTGGTGTGGATCGGGACCGTCGCGGGGCTGGACCGCCTGGACCCGGCCACCGGCCGGATCGAGCGCGTCCTCGCCCTGCCGGCCCTGCCCCGCAGCCAGCGCCGTGCCCAGCAGCTCGCGCGCGACCGCGACGGCCGCCTGTGGTACGCGACCGACGACGGCCTGCATGTGCTGGATGCCACCGGAACCTGGCGGCGCGTGGCCGACGGCCCTCTGCACGCCGTGCTCGCGGCGCGCGATGGCCGCCTGCTGGTGGGCGGGCCGGACGGGCTGTCGGCGGTCTCGGGCGGCGCATTGCAGCCCGTCTGGCCCCGCGGGCGCGAGCCGGCGCGTGCGGTGCGCGCCATCGCCGAGGACCGGGCGGGACGCATCTGGATCTCGGCCTATACCGCCGGCCTTCGCCGGATCGACCCGGCCGGCGACGTGGTCGTGCTGCGCCAGGACGAGAGGCTGCCGGGGGCACTGCCGGAAGACAGCATCAACGCGCTGCTGGTGGACGCCAGCGGCATGCTCTGGGCGGGCGGCCAGTACCGGGGCGCGTCGGTGGCCGACCCGGACGGCAGCCCGTTTCCACTGGTCACCGACCTCGATCGCGTCCCCGGCGTGCATCCCGCCGCGGACGGGAGCATCCGCGCCGTGCATGGCACCCCCGGCGCGCTCTGGATCGGCACCGACGCCAACCGCTTGCTGCGTTACGACCTGCGCGCCCGCCGCTTCGACGACCTGACGCCGCGCCTGCCCGCACCGGCCGGTCGCGTGGCCGGCTTCGCCCCTGCCGGCGACGGGCGCCTGTGGGTCGCCACCGGCAGCGGCCTGGTCCTGCTCGACACCGCCAGCCTCCGCATGCGCCGGGTCGACCTCGGCGCCCACAGCCACGCCAGCCTCCGGGCCATCGCGCGCGACCGCCAGGGCGGGCTCTGGCTGGGCACCGCGGGCAGCGGGGCGCTCCACCACGACCCCGCGACCGGCCGCACGCGCCACTTCCCGGCCGGCACCGCCCCCGGCGCCCTGGCGCATCCGAACGTGCATGCCGTGCTGGTCGACCGCCGCGGCCGTGTCTGGCTGGGCACCGGCGACGGCCTGGACCTGCTGGATCCCGCCACGGGCCGCTTCCGCCATTTCCGCCAGGCGGTGGACGAGCCCGGCGCACTGCCGGGCAACGTCGTGCGTTCGTTGCTGGAGGACGCCTCCGGCCGGATCTGGGTAGGAACCCATGCCGGGATCAGCGAAGCGGTGGAAACGGCCGGCACGGTCCGTTTCGAGCAGCCGCTCGCGCGCGAGCCCGCGTACCGCAGCCTGAGCATGTTCTCCCTGCAGGAAGCGCCTGCCGGCACGCTCTGGGCCGGTACCGATGCCGGGCTGCTGCGTTACCGGCCAGCCCGGGGGCGCGCGCGCCTGTTCGGTCTCGGCGACGGCCTGCAGGATCTGGAGTTCAACGGCGGTGCCAGCGGCCGCCTGGCCGACGGCCGCCTCGCATTCGGCGGCGTGCGCGGCATCAACCTCGTCGATCCCACCCGCGTGGCGGACGACCGCCATGCCGCCCCGCTCCGCCTGCTCTCGGCACGCAGCGACGGCCACGACCTCGACAGCGCGCCCTGGCAACGGCCGGCCATCCACATCCCGGCCGACGCCGCCCTGTTGCGCGTGCGCATCGGCGCCCTGGACTTCGCGCCCTCGGCGGTGCTGCGCTACCGCTACCGCCTCGACGGCTTCGACCGCGCCTGGATCGATAACGGCAGCTCGCGCGACATCACCTATACCCAGCTGCCACCGGGCCGCTACGTCTTCCGCGCGCAGGCGACCGACCGCGGAGGGCGCTGGTCCGAGCGCACCGAGCTGCGCATCCCCGTGACCGTCGACACCCCGCTCTGGCGCCAGCCGGCCATGCTCGTGCTGCTGGCGGCGCTGGCCCTGGCGCCGGTGGGTGTCGCGGTCTGGCAGTGGCGCGAGCGCCGCCGCCGCGAGCGCGACTACCTTCGCCGCCTGCGCGAGCGCGAGGAGCGCCTGAAGCTCGCGCTGTGGGCCTCGGGCGAGCAGTTCTGGGACTACGACCTCGCCCGCGGTGTCATGCACCGCATGCGCGCGCGCGACCCCACGTCGCCCGGTCGCCGCATCGACAGCGAGGCCGTGGCCGAACACGACCACGTCATCCACCCCGACGACCTCGAACGCGTGCGCACGCAGTTCCGCCGCCACGTCGCCGGCGAGCTGCCCGTGTTCGAATCGCAGCACCGCATCGTCGGGCCCGACGGCGAATGGATGTGGGTGCGGGCGCGGGGGCGCGTCGTCGAGCGCGACGCCGCCGGGCGCGCCCTGCGCATCGCCGGCACCGCGCGCGACATCACCGCCACGCGCCGCGCCGAACGGGAGCGCCGCGTCGCCAGCGAGGTGCTGCGCTCGATGGCCGAAGCCGTGGCCGTGTTCGACGACGACTTCCATTTCATCTCGGTGAATCCGGCGTTCACGCGGATGACCGGCTACACGGAGGCCGAAGTCGTCGGCCAGTCGACCAGCCTGATCGACAGCCGCCAGCACGACGAAGCCGTCTATCACCAGATGCGCGCAGACCTCCGGCGCGAGGGTCGCTGGTCGGGCGAGCTCTGGCAGCGCCGCAAGGACGGCAGCGAGTTCCTGTGCTGGCTGCAGGCCAGCGTGGTGCTGGACGCGGCCGGCCAGCGCGGCCACTGGGTGGCGGTGCTGTCGGACATCACCGACCAGAAGCGCGCCGAGCAGGAACTGCGTTATCTGGCCAACTACGACACGCTGACGGGCCTGCCCAACCGCGCCCTGCTGTCGGAACGGCTGTCGCGGGCCATGGCGCGCGCACGCCGCCACGGCAGCCGGCTGGCGGTGCTGTTCCTGGACCTCGACCGCTTCAAGGACATCAACGATTCACTCGGCCACGCCGCGGGCGACGCGATCCTGCGCGCCACCGCGGCGCGGCTGCAGCATGCCGTCGGCGGCCACCACACTGTCGCACGCCTGGGCGGCGACGAGTTCACCGTGATCCTCGAGCACCTGGAGGACGTCGAGGAAGCCGAGCGGATCGCGGGCCAGCTGCTCGCCGCATTCGAGCAGCCGCTGGAAGCCGGCGACCTGCACGACATCGTCATCAGCCCGTCCATCGGCATCGCGCTGTTCCCCGACCATGCCGACACGCCGTCGGACGTGCTCAAGCACGCCGACACCGCGATGTACCAGGCCAAGGCGATGGGCCGGCGCACCTTCATGCGCTACGCCGGCAGCATGGAGGCCGACGTGCGCCGCCGCGCCTCGCTCTCGGCGGCCCTGCGCAAGGTGATCGACCGCGACGAGCTGCGGCTGGTCTACCAGCCTCGCATGCATGTCGCCAGCGGCGCGCTGGTGGGCGTGGAAGCCCTGCTGCGGTGGAAATCCGAGGAGTTCGGCGACGTCTCGCCGGCGCAGTTCATCCCGCTCGCGGAAGAATCGGGCCTGATCCTCGAGATCGGCGAGTGGGCGCTGCGCCACGCCTGCGTGCAGCTCCAGGCCTGGCGCGCCGACGGCGTCGAGGCCTCCATGTCGGTCAACGTATCGGCGCTGCAGCTGCGTCGCGGCGACCTGCCCGGCGTGATCGAACGCACGTTGCAGGAAACCGGCCTGCCCGCCGGGTGCCTGGAGATCGAGCTCACCGAGAGCATCGTCATGGCCGAGGAAACCTGGCCGGCGCTGCACGCGATCCGCGAACTGGGCGTGCGCATGGCCATCGACGACTTCGGTACCGGCTACTCGTCGCTGGCCTACCTCAAGCGCCTGCCGATCAACACGCTCAAGATCGACCGCGAGTTCATCGGCGACCTCACCCGCGACCCCGACGACGAGGCCATCACCAGCGCGGTCATCGCCATGGGCCACTCGCTGGGGCTGCACGTGGTAGCCGAGGGCGTGGAAACCGAGGACCAGCTCGCCTTCCTGCGACGCGTCGGCTGCGACGAGATCCAGGGCTACTGGCTCGCGCGCCCGCTGGAGGCGACCGACTGCCACGCCTTCCTCCGCGGCTGGCACGTCGACGCGACCGCGGCCAGGCCGGCCGTCGCGCCTTGACCGGCGACACCCCGCTGCTATCGTGCGCCCATGGACCGCCTCGATCCCCTCGACCAGCTGCATGCACTCGCACGCCGCATCGACGATCTGGGCGACCGCATGCGCCGGCTGCAGGACGAGAACCGCGGCCTGCGCCAGCGCGAGCAGGAACTGCTCGCCGAGCGCGCTTCCCTGCTGGCCAAGAACGAAGCTGCACGCGTACGCGTGGAAGCGATGATCGCGCGGCTGAAGTCGCTGGAGCAGAACACGTGAGCGCAGCGCGCCGCGCGGGCGGGAAATCACCATGAGCAATGCCGAACCCGTCAACGTCCGCCTGCTCGACCGCGAATACACCGTCGGTTGCACGCCGGACCAGAAGGAAGGCCTGCTGGCCGCCGCGCGCCTGCTCGACAACCGCATGCGCGAGATCCGTGGCGGCAACCGCATGGCGGCGGTCGATCGCGTCGCCGTGCTCGCCGCGCTGAACATCGCGCACGAGCTCCTGCAGGCGCGTCGCGAAGGCGAGCGCGAACAGGAGATCGCGCGCTCGCTGGGCCGCCTCAACGAACGCCTCGACGACCTGCTCGACCCGCCCGGGCGCTGAGGCATGAATCGGCGCCCAGCGACGGCGCGCTGCACGCGTCGCGCACGAAGCGAAGCGCTATACTGCGTCCACGTCCTCTGCCGTGTGCGACGGCGTGTGCAAACATTCGCCTTGTTCCTTAATGACGACACCGGGAGCGTGGCGGACACCTGGCGCGCAAGCCCGCCCGTGAGCGGGAAGCCCGAAGGTGGCCCAGCGTTCCCACTTGAACCCCGGGTTCAAGGTCGTTTCGCACGCATCGGCATGGTGGAGGACGCACTCTTTCCGCCGGTTCTCCATCGCTACGCGAACGCGTGGAACCGCGCCGCATGACGCAACCCCCGACCGATCCCGCGGCCCTGCGCCGCGAAATGCGCGCACGCCGTGCGGGCCTGTCGCCCGCGCTGCGCATCGGCGCGGCCCAGCGGATCGCCGAGCGCCTGCACGCCCTGCCCGGCCTGCCGGGCGAGGGCTATGCCGCAGGCTACTGGGCCGTCGGCGGCGAAGCCGCACTGCACGCCTGGCAGATCGCGCTGCCGCCCGGCCTGGTCTACTGCCTCCCGGTCCTGTGCGAGGACGACGTGCTGCGCTTCGCGCCCTGGCGGGCCGGCGACACGCTGGTCGCCAACCGCTTCGGCATTCCCGAGCCCGACGTCGCGCGTTCGTCGCTGCTTTCGGCCAGCGAGCTCGCGCTTGCGGTCGTCCCGCTCGTCGCCTTCGACGCCGACTGCCATCGCATCGGCATGGGCGGAGGCTGGTACGACCGCACGTTCGCGGCGCGCGTCGGCAATCCCGGACCGCCGTTGCTGGTCGGCGCGGCCTACGAGATCCAGCGCGTTCCCCGGATCGACCCGGCGCCCTGGGACGTGCGCCTGGATGCCGTCTGCACCGAAGCCGCCACCTACCTCCGCGACGACCCCAGCGCATGACCACCCGCCGACGCCACTGGCTCATGAAGTCCGAGCCCGACGCCTTCTCCATCGACGACCTCGCGCGCGTGGGCACCGCGCCCTGGACGGGCGTTCGCAACTACCAGGCGCGCAATTACATGCGCAACGGCATGAAGCCGGGCGACGGCGTGCTGTTCTATCACTCCAACTGCAATCCGCCGGGCATCGTCGGCACGGCGACGGTAGCCAGCCTGCCGTATCCGGACCCGACCCAGTTCGACCGGTCCTCGCACTACTTCGACCCGAAGGCCACGCAGGAGGAGCCGCGCTGGTTCCTCGTCGACGTCGCCTTCGAGCGCAAGCTCGATCGCATGATCACCCTGGAGGAAATCCGCCGCCACGCGGACGACCTCGGCGACGAATTCGCGCTGATCAAGCGCGGCAGCCGCCTGTCGGTGATGCCGGTGAGCGCAGCGCAGTGGAAGCTCCTTCTCTCCCTCGAGTGACGTCATGACCGAAGCCAAGCGCCTGGCCGCCGAAAAAGCCATCGAATACGTCGAGGACGGCATGATCGTCGGCGTCGGCACGGGCTCCACCGTCGCCTACTTCATCGACGCACTCGGCCGCATGGCCGACCGCATCCGGGGCGCGGTCTCCAGTTCCGAGCAGAGCACCGAACGCCTGCGACGCCACGGCATCGAGGTCCTCGACCTCAATTCGACCGGGCCGCTCGCCCTCTACGTGGACGGCGCCGACGAATGCGATCCGCACAAGCGCCTGATCAAGGGCGGCGGCGCGGCCCTGACGCGGGAGAAGATCATCGCCGAGGCCAGCGAGCGCTTCGTCTGCATCGTCGACCCGAGCAAGTGCGTCGACGTCCTCGGCCGCTTTCCCCTGCCGGTGGAAGTCATCCCGATGGCGCGCAGCCTCGTCGCCCGCCGCATTCTCGAACGGACGGGCGGCCAGCCGGTCTGGCGCATGGACGCCAGCGAGCGCGGCGTAGTCACCGACAACGGCAACGCCATCCTCGACGTGCACGGCCTCGAGATCACCGATCCGGTCGCACTCGAGAGCGAGCTCAACCAGATCCCCGGCGTCGTCAGCGTGGGCCTGTTCGCCCGCCGCCCTGCGGACATCGTCATCATCGGATCCGAGCCGCCGCGGGTGCTCTGAACCCGCCGTAGCCCGCGAACGGGGAGCCGCGCGCACAGCGGGCGCGCCTGCGATCCCGGCAGCCACGCGAAGCCGGGCAGCCGCTTGTCGGAATCGCAGGCCGCAGCCGCCCCTGCAGCGCGCGAGTAATTAAGCTGCTCCCGTGCAAAGGAGCCATGCCATGAGAATCGCCGGACTCGTCCTGCTCGCCTGCCTGGGTGCCGGCGCCGCGATCGCCCAGACCGCGCCGCGCCTGCGCGCCGCGCCCTTCGCACCGGTGGCCACTCCAGCCCCTGCGGCTGTCGAAACCGACGCGATCAAGGACTACCGGGCCCTGTACGAGAAGGAGGCGCAGAAGAACCGCGAACTGCGGTCCCAGGTCGCCTCTCTGACCGAGCGGATCGCCCAGATCACCCGCCCCGACGGCAGCCTGGTCCAGGCCTACTGCGAAAGCGCGACGCTCAGCCGCAACACGGCCGGCGCCAGCAATGACTGCTCCGTCGGTGGCCTGACCTGCGAGCCGGTCACCGGTCTGTGTCGCACCACCGCCCAGTCCAGCCTGCACTGTGCCATCGGCTTCACATACTGCTCCAAGTATGCGAGCTGCGTCCGCTCGGCCGACGCCTGCCAGTAGCAGCAATCTTGCTGGGGGGAGCCCGATCCCGTGCGGTTCCCACCCCGGGCCGCACAGTCCCCCGGGCAACATTGCACCCGTGGACTTACGCCGCTGACCCGCGAGCCCCGCAAGCACGAGCATCCGCGGCGCGACGCTGCGCGGGTCGAAACCACCGCGGCACGGGTTTCGGGAAGTCGGGGTGCCGTAGTCGTTGCTCGATACCAAGCCAGCACAACCCTGATCCTGGCACCGCGCGCGGGCGTCTGCAGAACCGGAAGCCGGTAGCTGCCGCTCGAGCAGGACCAGTGGACGCGCCTACCGCATAGACATGGGGTCAGGACAGGGCGGCATCGCCCGGCCTCAAGCGGACTCGGGGCGCGTCGCAGCCAAACCGACCCTGCGCTGCCCGCCGATGTCCGGCCGGCCCGCGCGGCGGGCGGCACCCAAGGCACGCCTCGAACGAACTCAACGACCGTCCGCGGTTCGCCGTAACCGGCCGCCGCCATGCCAGCCGGCTCGCCGGCTTCAATACGGTGGCCGGCAACAGCCCGACGGAATCCGACCGCTTCCGCCGCCAGTTGTGCCAGGCGGCTGCACCCGTGGCCCCGAGGGTTGCCCGCGGGCGGCGCGAGCATGCCGTACGGGTTGGGGCGCGGCCTGTTTCGCCG
>NZ_SKFB01000056.1:0-15663 GCF_004344885.1 Lysobacter sp. N42 | reverse complement strand
CGTCGCGGCGGCCTGGCTGCATGCCCGGCTGGCCCGCCATCCCGCTGATGCGGTCCCCGCCGACCAGGCGGCGCCCGCGGCCTGGGCCGACAGCCTGCTGCGCCAGTGGCCGGAGAGCCGGGGGCTTTCGGCCACGCGGCGCATCGAGCTGGCGCTGGCCCGCGCGCGGCTTGCCAAGGCTGATGCCGCATCGCCGCGAGCGCCGCTGGCCGTGCTGTGGGCCGGATGGCGCGCGGCGCGGGGCTGACCATCCGGACTCGCGTGCATGCGCGCCTCGCGAGGCCCCTCGGCACGGGCGTGACGGATGCCGGGGCCAAAGCCAGGGCGGCACCCACGGCCTCCAGTGTTCCGTACGCGTCGAAAGGTCCGGCAAGGGCCGCCGCTAGAATGCGCCACCCCTTCGAAATCCGGGCCCGCCCATGACCTCCGGCCGCGTCATGCCCGACGTCGCCTTCGACAAGGCCGCCCTCGCGCGGCCGCTCGACGGCGTCGGCATGGCCAACATCGCCATCCCGGTGCGCACCCGCTCGGCGACCGGCGAGCCCATGCAGGTGCCCGCCAGCGTCGACGTGCACGTGGACCTGCGCGATCCCGACGTGCGTGGCATCCACATGTCGCGCCTGTACCTGCGCCTGCAGCATGCCTTCGCCGCCGAGGAGCTCACGCCTGCGGGCCTGGAGCGTGTGCTGCACGCGCTGGTGGAGACGCAGGCCGGCCTGGCGCGTTCGGCGCGGCTGGCCATCCGCTTCGACCAGCTGCTGCTGCGGCCCGCGCTGGCCAGCGCCAACGCCGGATGGAAGCGCTACCCGGTGCAGGTCGAGGCGGTTCTCGACGACGGCCGGCTCGCGCTCCACCTGCACGTGTCGGTCGACTACTCCAGCACCTGCCCGGCGTCGGCGGCGCTGTCGCGGCAGATGGCCGCCGAGGCCTTCGCGCGCGCGCACGGGCTGGAGGGGCAGGTGGACGCGACCGGCGTGCGCGACTGGCTGCATTCCGAGGCCGGCCTCGTCGCCACCCCGCATGCGCAGCGTAGCCGTGCGCACGTGCGCGTTCGGCTGGCGGAAGGCCTGGATGCGTTGCCCGTGGTGGATCTGGTCGAGCGCCTCGAGGCCGCGCTGGGCACGCCGGTGCAGACCGCGGTCAAGCGCGAGGACGAGCAGGCCTTCGCCGCCCTCAATGCGCGCAACCTCATGTTCTGCGAGGACGCCGCGCGCCGCGTCGCCGCCGCGCTGGCCTCGGACCCGGCCGTCGTGTCCTTCGAAGCCGACGTCGCGCACTTCGAAAGCCTGCACGCGCACGACGCGGTGGCGCGGGTGACCGGGCAGGGCGCGGCGGCCTGAGCGATCCGTTCCGGCGGCCGGCCCGCGTCGCGAGGCGTCGGGGCGGTCCGGTCGGGCGAGGCCTACGGGGCGGCCTCCACGAGCAGCTGCGGATCGATGCGCACGTCGAACCAGTTCATGCCCCAGTGCAGGTGCGGCCCGGTCGCCCGGCCCGTGGCGCCCACCGCGCCGATCACCTGTCCCTGCTCGACGCGGTCGCCCACGCGCACGTCGATGCGCGAAAGATGCAGGAAGTTCGAACTCACCCCGTGGCCGTGGTCGAGCAGCACCGTGCCACCGGTGAGATACAGCGACGGGTCTGCGAAGGTCACCACGCCGGCTGCGGGCGCGCGTACCGGGGTGCCGGCCGCGGCGGCGATGTCCATGCCCGAATGCGCCGCGCCGGGCCGGCCGTTGTAGACGCGCTGGTTGCCGAAGCGCCCGCTGATGCGGCCGTCGACGGGACGGATGAAGCGCGTCGCGAAGTCCGTGCGTGCGTCATCGGCCAGGCGCGCGGCGTTGACCCGCGCCTGCTCGGCCCGGATGCGCGCGGCGATGGCGGGCGGTGGATCAACGGTCGAAGGCGGCACGCCATCCACGCGCTCGACGGGCCATGCCCGCGGGACGACGGTGATCTCGTGGTGCACAGCCCGGCCCGAAGGCGGCGTGACGACGACGGCCAGCGATCCGCTGGCATCGCGTCCGATGCCGAAGACGAAGGTTCCGTCGTCGGCGACGCGCAGCGTGCGCGTGCCGATGCGCACGCCGGCGCCGGGCGACGTACGGCCGATGACCAGCGCGCCCTGGCTGGCGCGTTCGGGGAGTTCGGTCGCAGGGCCCGCGGCCGCCTTCGACGACGGTGCCGGCGTGGCGGCATGCGTCGCGCAGCCCGCAAGGGCGAGAACCAGAACGGCGAGCGCCGATCGATGCATGGGCGATGGTCCGCGATGCCGTGTCGCGCCCATCATCGCCCGTCGCGGCGCGGTGGAACCGGATCGTGTCCACCGGGATTCAGCGGGTGGCAACGCAGCAGGCGACGCAAGGCCAGCCAGCCTCCGCGCAACGCGCCATGACGCGCGATCGCTTCCATCGCATACACCGAGCACGTCGGATGGAAGCGGCACAGCGGACCGAGGAGGGGGCTGATCCAGCGCTTGTAGCCGCGCAGGAGCAGGATGAGCAGGCGCGCGATCACGGGGTCTTGATGCGGTGGATCACCATGATGCGGACAACACCATTCAACGATGCGTTCGCTGGGGGTGAGAGGCACGCGCTGGGTCGCTTCGCGCATGTGTGCAACCACGGCCGGATGCCGAGCGGGCGAGGTTGCCGCAGCTGTGAACGGCAGGGTATAACAGCGCGCTTTCCCGTCTCAAGGGAAGAAGGAAAAGGCGCTCGTGGCATCGAAGAAAACCGCGAAGAAGGCCGCTCCGGCGGCTAAGAAGTCCGCCAAGCCCGCAGCGAAAAAGGCTGCGCCCGCGAAGTCGGCCGCCAAGCCCGCAGCGAAGAAGGCTGCGCCTGCCAAGAAGGCTGCGAAGGCGCCGGTGAAGTCTCCGGTGGCCAAGGTCGCCAAGACGCCGGCGAAGGCACCGGCGAAGAAGGCCGCGCCGGCGAAGGCACCGGCCAAGAAGATCGCGACGAAGGCTGCGCCGGTCGCCAAGGCCGCCGCAGCGGGCAAGCCGGCCGCGGGCAAGGCGGCACCGGCCGTCAGGATGGCCGCGCCCGTCGCGGCGCCGGCCAAGAACGTTCCCGCTGCGGCGCCCGCGAGTCGGGTCGCCTCGGAGGGCGGCAATGATCGTCCGGCGTCCACGGCTGCCAAGCCGGTGGCCTCGGGCGCTACGAAGAACGGGTCGAAAGCCGCATCCGCAGCGCGTACGGCCCCCCAGGTGGAGTCCATGAGCAGCAGTACCCAGAAGAAGAGCGCCGCGGCCGCACAGGCTGCAGGCGCCGGCGGCGGTGCCGCCGCCCCCACGCGTCGCGAGGGCCGCGTGGCCGTCGCGGTCACCGGTGGACGCCCGTCGTCCAGCGCCCCCAGCGGTCCGCGTCGCGTCGTCGAGTACGACATCGACGAGGCCACGGGCCGCCCCATCGTGCCCAAGGGCTACAAGCCCGCGGCGGACGAGGAGTACATGAGCCCGCTGCAGCTTGAGTACTTCCGCCAGCGCCTGCTGCAGTGGCGCGCGGACCTGGTCGAGGAATCCAAGCAGACCATCGAGAACCTGCGCGAGGAAGTACGCGACGTCGGCGACGAGGCCGAGCGTGCGACCCGCGAGACCGAGAACTCGCTCGAACTGCGCACGCGCGACCGCTACCGCAAGCTGATCAGCAAGATCGACAGCACGCTCAAGCGCATCGACTCGGGCGATTACGGCTACTGCGTGGACACCGGCGAGGAGATCGGCCTGGAGCGCCTGGAAGCGCGCCTGACCGCCGAGCGCACGATCGACGCACAGGAGCGCTGGGAGCACCTGCAGAAGCAGATGGGCGACTGAGCATCCGCGAAGCCGCACTCACCGGAGCCCCGCCACCGCGCGGGGCTTCGTGTTTCCGGGATGCGGTCGCGGTGGCAGCCCGTTTTCCTGCCGCGGACGCAGACAGGTTCACGCAGGGCAGCCGACGGAGCCGACCGATGTCGACCGCCGCGGGCGCATCCGAACCCCGTCGCGCGCACCGCCTTCCTGCCGGGCACCGGCAGCACGACGTCCGCGTTGACCCAGAGCATGCATCCGTCACCGAGCCGCGTGGCCGCGGCTTGCTGTATCAGGGAAGCGGCGGCACGTTCTCGTCGTCGTCCGGCGAGGGCCCCGTGCCACCGGCGGGTGCGCCGGCGTCGGCCTGCACGCCGGTGAGCATGGGCCAGGCATTGACGATCTGGCAGAACAGCTCGGCCGTGCGCTCGGCGTCGTACACGGCCGAATGCGCTTCGCTCGCGTTCCAGGCGATGCCGGCCGCCGCGAGGGCGCGCCCCAGCACCGTCTGCCCGTAGGCCACGCCGGCCAGCGTCACCGTGTCGAAGACGCTGAAGGGATGGAAGGGATTGCGCGGATGCTTCGAGCGCGCGACCGCGGCATTGAGGAAGTTCAGGTCGAAGTGCGCGTTGTGGCCGACGAGGATCGCGCGCTGGCAACCATGCCTGCGCATGGCCGCGCGCACGGGGGCGAACACCACGTCCAGCGCCTGCCGCTCGTTCTTGGCATCGCGGAACGGATGGCCGATGTCGATGCCGGTGACTTCCAGAGACTTCGGGTCCACGTCGGTGCCGGGTGCGGGCATCACGTGCGAGCTGGCGGTCGGGCCGGGAACGAGCCGGCCTTCGGCGTCGAGGTCGAGCGGCACCGCCGCGATCTCAAGCAGGGCGTGCCGGTTCCAGTCGAAGCCGCCGGTTTCGACGTCGACGACCACGGGCAGGAACCCGCGGAAGCGGGTGGCGAGGCGGGGGGACTCGGGCACGGTGGGGGGACGTGGCGCCGCGGAAAACGATGGCAAGCCTAGCAGACGCCGCGACGACTGCCGGCGGCGCGCCTCAGCGCGGCGCGTGGACGCCGAGCAGCGTGCCGTCTTCGCGCCAGGCCTCGAGCATGCGTGCGCCCTCGGCGACGAACGCCGCGGTATCGGGCGCGGCAGCTTCTGCCGCAAGGGCCTGCAGGTGCTCCAGGCCACTGCGCGCGGGTTCGTCCTGGATCCGCTGCAGGAGCCTGAAGGCCAGCGGACTGAGCTGGCTGAAGGCGACCTCGCCGTCGGGCAGGCGCCGCACGAGCAGCAGCGTCGGCAGGGCATCGGGAGCGGCGGGCAGGTGGTCCGGCCCGATGCGGTGCACCGGCCAGACGTAGGCCAGCGGCCAGGCCAGCGGCGAGAGCGCGGGCGCCTGCGCGAGCAGGTCGCCACCGGGATCGTGCGCGATGTCGCCGGCGGTCGCGTCGCTGACCTGCAGCGCGAGTTCCACCCACTCGTAGTGCGCCAGTTCCGGCAGCCATGGCGGGTCCCCGCGGTCCTGTCCTGCACGCAGCTCCAGGTAGCGCAGCATCTCGCGCGCGACCTCAGCGAACAGCGGCGTGCGCGCCGGATGCTCGCGCAGGAAGCCGCGGACGAGCCCGTGCCAGGCCGCGTCGCCCAGCGTGCGCCGGATGACCGGGAAGGCCGAGGCGAGCAGGCCTTCGACGTTCCGGTAGAACAGGTCGGCATAGACCTTGAGCCGGCGTGGCTCGATGCCGTCGGGCGGCGTGGCCGACTCCGGATCGCGGATCCAGGTGCCCAGGCGGACGTGGGCGGGGACCGGGTCCACGGCTCAGGCCGCGTGCCGGGCCAGCGCGGCCCGGGAGACGCGCCCGCGGATGCCGTCGACCTCGGCCAGCAGCTCCTCCAGGGGCGGGAGGTCGAAGTCGCGCTCGAGCAGCGTGGGGCGTGGGCCGAAGAGGGCGTAGGCGCGCTCCAGCAGCGCCCAGACCGGGTCGCCCACCGGCGCGCCGTGGGTGTCGATCTTCAGGTCGTGCGCCTCGTCATGGTGGCCGGCGACATGGATGCAGGCGATGCGCTCGCCGGGCATCGCTTCCAGGAAGGCCTGCGCGTCATAGCCGTGGTTGGTGGCGTTGACGACGATGTTGTTCACGTCGAGCAGCAGGTCGCAGTCGGCCTGCTCGAGCACCGCGTTGACGAAGTCGGCCTCCGGCATCGCGCCGGGCGCGGGCAACGTCGCGTAGTACGAGATGTTCTCGATGGCGATGCGGCGCCCGAGCACGTCCTGCGCGTGGCGGATGCGTTGGGCCACATGGCGCACGGAAGCGGGCGTGAAGGGCAGCGGCAGCAGGTCGTAGAGCTGCCCCTGCATGTCGCTGCAGGCCGAGAGGTGCTCGCTGTAGAGCGGACACCGGTAGCGGTCGAGGAAGCGCCGCAGCTTGAGCAGGAACGTCTCGTCCAGCGGCGTCGGGCCGCCGAGCGAGAGCGAGAGGCCATGGCAGGCGAGGGGATGGCGCGAGGCGAGGTCCTCGAAGGCCTCGCCCAGCGCGCCGCCGATGCCGATCCAGTTCTCCGGTGCGGCTTCGAGGAAGTCGAAGCTTCCGGGCGGTGCGGCGCGCAGCGGGCCCAGCAGGGCCCGCCGCAGGCCCAGGCCCACGGTATCGGGCGCGAGCGTGCTCACCGCGGCATGCGATGGATCAGGCGGCGCCGCCGCACTTGCCCTCGCCGCACTTGCCTTCACCCGACTTCATCTTCGGCGCGGGCTTGCTCGGCTTGGGCGCCTCGGGCTTGCTCATGCCCGCGCCGCACTTGCCTTCGCCGCACTTGCCTTCGGCGGCCTTGGGCTTCTCGTCCTTCTTCGCCTCGGCGGTCTTGGCGTCCTTCGCGCTGGCCGCCTGCGGGTCGGCGCCGAGCATGTAGCCCTGCACGAGCGGGGTGGAGGCGAAGGTGGAGCCGGCGAGGACCAGGCTGCCGGTGATGGCGGCGGCGAGGGCGGGGGTCTTGATCGAGCGGGACATGGAGCGTCTCCGTGGCGGATCGGAAGGGAGCGGCGATGCTAACGCGGTGTTGCACCGCGGACGATACGCCCGCCGCCATGAACCGGCGCCGGCGGCCCATCGCAACGGCGGCAGCAGCAGCGGCTGGGCCGGTCCGGCGGGAGCCCCGTTGCCGGGGCGACGCCGTCCGCGGGGGCTGCTGTCGGCCCGGGTGCTCAGAGCGTCGCGGTATTGCTCTCGTCGGCCTTCTCGCGCGGCGGCAGCGCTTCCTCGCCACGCACCAGGAACCAGACGTTCTCGGCGATGTTGGTGGCGTGGTCGCCGATGCGCTCGATGTTCTTGGCCATGAACAGCAGGTGCGTGCAGGGCGTGATCGCGCGCGCGTCTTCCATCATGTAGGTCAGCAGCTCGCGGAACAGGCCGGTGTAGGCCGCATCGAGCTCGGCGTCGGCCGCGCGTACGCGCTGGGCGGCCTCGACGTCGTTGTCGCGGTAGGCGGTGAGCACCGCCCGCACCTGCTGCACGGCCAGCCGGCCGATGAGCTGCAGGCCGGCGACGTGCGGCAGCGCCGGCGCGGTATTGAGCGCCATCGAGCGCTTGGCCACGTTCGCGGCGTAATCGCCGATCCGCTCGATGTCCGAGGCGATGCGGATGGCGGCCAGGATCTCGCGCAGGTCGCGCGCCAGCGGCCCGCGCAGGGCGAGCTTCATGACGTCGTGGCTGACCTCGTGCTCGAGCGCGTCGATGGCCTCGTCGTTGGCGATGACGCGTGCAGCCGCCTTGTCGTCGCGGCGCTGGACCACGTCGAGCGCGGCCTCGAGCTGGCTGGCGGCCATCTCCCCCATGCGCAGGGTTTCTTCCAGCAGGCGCTGCTGTTCGGCGTCGAAGCTCTTGAGGATGTGTTCTGCCATGGCGGTGCTCCGCGTTGCTTTGTCCCTTCCCCGGCAGGGAGAAGGTGCCCTGGGGGCGGGAGTAGGGTGGCACGGACGTGGAGTGAGGTGGCGTCGAGCACCTCTCACCCCAACGGCTCTCCGGAGGAGAGACGCGCCGGGCGCATCACCCGAAGCGACCGGTGATGTAGTCCTCGGTCTGCTGCTTGGAGGGATTGGAGAAGATGGTTTCGGTGGTGCCGTGCTCGACCAGCTCGCCCAGGTACATGAAGGCCGTGTAGTCGGAGATGCGCGCGGCCTGCTGCATGTTGTGGGTGACGATGGTGATCGTGAAATCGCGCTTGAGCTCCTCGATCAGCTGCTCGATGCGGCTGGTCGAGATCGGGTCCAGCGCGGAGGTCGGCTCGTCGAGCAGCAGCACGTCCGGCCGCAGGGCGACCGCACGGGCGATGCACAGGCGCTGCTGCTGCCCGCCGGAAAGGCCCAGCGCGCTGGAGTTGAGCTTGTCCTTGGCCTCGTCCCACAGCGCGGCCTGCCGCAGTGCCTGCTCGACGCGGTCGTTCATGTCGGACTTCGACAGGCGCTCGTGGTGGCGGATGCCATAGGCGACGTTCTCGTAGATCGTCATCGGGAACGGCACCGGCTTCTGGAACACCATGCCGACCTTCGTGCGCAGGCGGTTGAGCGGGTACTTGGGGTCGAGGATGTCCTCGCCGTCGAGCAGCACCTGCCCGCTGGCGCGCAGCTTGGGGTAGAGCGCGTAGATGCGGTTGAACACGCGCAGGAGCGTGGACTTGCCGCAGCCCGACGGACCGATGAGCGCGGTCACGCGGCGCTCGGGAATCTCCAGGTTGATGTTGCGCAGGGCCTGGGCGCGGTCGTAATGGAAGTCCAGGCCGCGCGCGGCCAGCTTCACCTTCGCGCCGGCCTCCGGGGCCTTGTGGGCGTCGAGGTGGATACGGGCATGGTCGTTCATCGCGGGCGTCCGGGTCTCGGTGGGCACGTCAGTCATGGGAGATCTTGTTGCGCAGCACGATCGCGCGGGCGATCAGGCTGACCAGCAGCACGAAGAGGGTGAGCATGAAGGCACCGGCCCAGGCGAGCGTGTGCCAGGTCTCGAAGGGGCTCATGGCGTACTGGAAGATCACTACCGGCACGTTGGCCATCGGCGAGAGGATGTTGGTCGTCCAGTACTGGTTGTTGAGCGCGGTGAACAGCAACGGTGCGGTTTCGCCGGAGATGCGCGCCAGCGCCAGCAGGATGCCGGTCACGATGCCGGGAAGCGACGAGCGGTAGAGCACCTGCAGCGTCACCTTCCACTGCGGAACGCCCAGCGACAGGGCCGCCTCGCGCATCTGCGTGGGAACCAGCCGCAGCATCTCGTCCGTGGTGCGCACCACCACCGGCAGCACGATGAAGGCCAGCGCGATGCCGCCGGCGAGACCGGAGAAATGCTCCATCTGCGCCACGACGAGCGTGTAGACGAACAGGCCCAGCACGATGGAGGGTGCCGACAGCAGGATGTCGTTGACGAAGCGGACCGTCTCGCCCATCCAGCTGCCGCGGGCGTATTCGGCGAGGTAGGTGCCGGCCAGCACGCCCACGGGCGCGCCGATCAGGATGCCCAGCAGGCTCATCACCGCGCTGCCGAAGAAGGCGTTGAGCATGCCGCCTTCTTCGCCGGGGGGAGGCGTCATCTGCGTGAACAGTGCGACGTTGATGGAGGCGATGCCCTTGCTGAGCGTGGTCCACAGGATCCACACCAGGAAGAACAGGCCGAACAGGGTCGCGATCACGGCGAGCACCTGCGCCGCGGCGTTCTTGAAGCCACGCCAGCCGTAGAGCGAGACCATCACGCGCCCTCCTTGCGGGCCAAGCGGCGGAGCATCAGGCGGGCGATGCTCAGCACGATGAAGGTGACGATGAACAGCACGAAGCCGAGCGCGATCAACGCGGAACGGTATTCGTCCGAGTCGGCTTCGGCGAACTCGTTGGCGATGGTCGCGGCGATGGAGTTGCCGGGCATCAGCAGCGAAGCCGTGAGCTCGTGTGCGTTGCCGAGCACGAAGGTGACCGCCATAGTTTCGCCCAGCGCGCGGCCGAGGCCGAGGAAGATGCCGCCGATCACCGCCGAGCGCGTGTACGGCAGCACGACGTCCCAGATGACCTCGAAGCGGGTGGAGCCCAGCGCATAGGCCGACTCCTTGAGCTGCCCCGGCACGGTAAGGAAGACCTCGCGCATCACCGATGCGATGAACGGGATGATCATGATCGCGAGCACGATGCCCGCGGTGAGCATGCCCAGCCCGAGCGGCGGGCCGGCGAACAGCGCGCCTACCACCGGCCAGGTGCCCATGTTGGCGTCGATCCAGGGATAGACGTGCTCGGACAGGTAGGGAACCAGCACGAACAGGCCCCACATGCCGTAGATGATCGATGGGATGCCGGCCAGGAGCTCGATCGCGGTGCCGACCGGGCCGCGCAGCCATTTCGGCGCGATCTCCGTGAGGAACATGGCGATGCCGAAGCTCACCGGAACCGCGATCAGCATCGCGATGAGTGCGGTGACGACCGTGCCGTAGATAGGCACCAGCGCGCCGAACTCCAGTCCGACCGGGTCCCACGCCTTCGACCAGAAGAAGCCCAGGCCGAAGCGTTCGAACGTCTCCCTGCCGCCCCAGAGCATCGAGACGGCGGCCGCGCCGAGCGACAGCAGCACCAGCAGCGCGGCGCCGGTGACGAGCCAGCGGAAGCCGCGGTCGGCGGCGAGGTCGCGGCGCGAGGCGTCTTCGGTGGCGATAGGGGTCGCGATGGCGTTCATTCGGTCGTTCGGTCAGGAGGCGTCGGCCCGCGCATGGCGGTCGCCGGATGCGAAGCGGGGCTGCCCCGGAGGGACAGCCCGCCCGTCGTGCAGCCCCGGGGCTGCGCGGTCGTCACTTGAACTGGGTGGACCAGTAGGTTTCGACCTGCTGGACCAGCTCCGGCGGCAGCGGCACGTAGTGCAGGGCGCGGGCCTGGTCGCCGCCCTTGGTCAGGGCCCAGCGGAAGAAGTCGAGCGCGGCCTGGCGCCGGGCCGGGTCCTTGGCCTGCTTGTGCATGAGGATGAAGTTGGTGGCCGCGATCGGCCAGGCGGCCTCGCCCGGCGCATTCGTGATCACCAGGTGGAAGTCCTGCGCGTTCTTCCAGTCGGCGGTGGCGGCCGCGGCCTGGAAGCTCTCGATGCTCGGCTGCACCCACTGGCCGGCAGCGTTCTGCATCTGCGTGTGCGACATGCCGTTCTCGGTCGCGTACGAGAGCTCCACGTAGCCGATCGAGCCGCGGATCTGCTTGACGTACGCAGCCACGCCCTCGTTGCCCTTGCCGCCGATTCCGGTCGGCCAGTTCACCGACGTGCCTTCACCCACCTTCTGCTTCCACTCCGGGCTCACCTTCGACAGGTAGTTGACGAAGTTGAAGGTGGTGCCCGACCCGTCCGAGCGCTTGACCACGTTGATCTTCATGTCGGGCAGGGCCACGCCGGGGTTGTGCGCGGCGATGGCCGGGTCGTTCCACTTGGTGATCTTGCCGAGGAAGATGTCGGCCAGCAGCGGGCCGGTCAGGCGCAGCTGCCCCGGCTGGATGCCGGGCAGGTTGACCACCGGCACCACCCCGCCCACGGCCGACGGGAACTGCCCGAGGCCGGCGGCCTGCAGCTCGTCCGGCGGCAGCGGCTTGTCGGAGGAACCGAAGTCCACAGTGCCGGCCTTGATCTGGGCGATACCGCCGCCGGAGCCGATGGACTGGTAATTGATGCGGTTGCCTGTGGCCTCGTTGTAGGTCGTGGACCAGCGCGAGATCAGCGGGTAGATGAAGGTGGCACCAGCGCCGGTGAGCTCGGCGCCCTTGCGGTCGACGGCCGGCGGAGCGGCCGCGCCCGAGGCATCCGGCCCGGACGTGGAGGCGTTGCTGCCCCGGTCGGAGCCGCCACAGGCCGCGAGGGCGAGGGCGACGGTCGCCGAGAGGATCGCGATGCGGACGTGCTTCATGGCAGCTCCGGAAGGTGGAGGGAGGGCCGTCGGACGCTAGGTCCCGCGGCGCGCCCATTGGATGATGTTTTTGTTACAGCCCCATTACATGCCGTGTCGGGGGGCAAAAACGCGGACGGGCCCCGAAGGGCCCGTCCTGTCATCCGGCGAGGTCGCGGATCAGCGGCTGTTGGCCGTCATGTAGGCCTCGACCTGCTTGACCAGGCCATCCGGCAGGGGCACGTAGTCCAGTGCACGGGCCTGGGCGTCGCCGTTGGCATAGGCCCAGCGGAAGAAGTCGAGGGCGGCCTTGGCGCGGGCGCGGTCCTTGGGCTTCTTCTGCATCAGGATGAAGTTCGTCGCGGTGATCGGCCACGCGTTCGCGCCCGGGGCGTTGGTCATGACCAGGTAGAAGTCCTTGGCCTTGCCCCACTCGGCCGATGCCGCGGCGGCCTGGAAGCTCTCGTCGCTGGGCAGCACCCAGTTCCCGGCCGCGTTCTTCATGCGGGCGAACGCGATCTTGTTCTGCAGGGCATAGGACAGCTCCACGTAGCCGATGCCGCCCTTGATCTGCTTGACGTAGGCCGCCACGCCCTCGTTGCCCTTGCCGCCGACGCCGGCCGGCCAGGTCACCGCCGTGCCTTCACCGACCTTCTTCTTCCACTCCGGGCTGACCTTGGACAGGTAGTTGGTGAAGTTGAACGTTGTGCCCGAGCTGTCGGAGCGGTGCACGACGGTGATGCGCTGCGCCGGCAGCGGCACGCCCGGATTGATCGCGGCGATGCGCGCGTCGTTCCACATCTTGATGTCGCCGAGGAAGATCGCGGCCAGCGTCGCCGCGTCGAGGCGCAGCTGGCCCGCCTTCAGGCCCGCGACGTTGTAGACCGGCACCACGCCGCCGATCGCCGACGGGAACTGGTAGAGGCCACCCTGCGCGAGCTCCTGCGGGCTCAGCGGCTTGTCCGACGAACCGAAGTCCACCGTGCGCGCCTTGATCTGCGCGATGCCGCCACCGGAGCCGATCGACTGGTAGTTGACGCGGGTCCCGGTCGCCTTGGCGTAGTCGGAGGACCACTTGGAGATCAGCGGATAGATGAAGGTGGCGCCCGCGCCGTTGATCTCGGCGGCGGAAGCGGGGAGGGCGATCACGCCGGCAAGGGCGAGCGCGGCGAGGCGGGTCTTGAGCGAGGTGAACACGTGCGGCTCCTGGAGAGTCGATGCCGGCGCGGCCGGCACTTCGGAGCGGCATTCAACCGGGAATCCATGACAGCGCGGTGTTACCCGGATGACAGGAAGGTGACAGCATCGCTGCACGTTGGGGCCGTTCGGATTCCCCGGCGCCGCACCGCGTTCGTCCGCTGCCTGCCCAGCTGTCACCTCGCTGTCAGAATCACCCGCCACTCTGGCGCCGCTTCACCGGGCCTTAACGCCCCGGCGAACCCGGTCGAAACATTCCATCCAGGAGTCCATTCCCATGCGTCTTACGGTCCTTGCGTCCGCCGTCGCGGCCGCTCTCTCCCTCACCAGCCTCGACGCCTCGGCGCAGTCCTCGCGCGACGACGAGATCGCGGCGCTCAAGGCGCAGCTCGAAGTGCTGCAGGCCAAGGTCGCCGAGCTCGAGGAGCGCAGCGACGCGCAGTCCGACGTCAACATCGACACCGCGCAGGCGATCGAGAAGGCGACGACGGGCGCGCCGAAGGTCGATACCAAGGGCGGCATCAAGGTCACCAGCGCCGACGGCAAGTTCGAGGCGCAGCTCGGCGGGCGCATCCACTTCGATGGCTATGCCTTCGACCGCGACATCGTGTCGACCACGGGCACCACGGAGTTCCGCCGCGCGCGCCTGACGCTGTCGGGCAAGGCCTATGGCTGGGACTACAAGATGGAGCAGGATTTCGCCGCCGGCAGCAACCTCGACGGCCTGCGTGACCTCTACATCAGCAAGGCGTTCGGCAAGAACCGCGTCACCATCGGCCACTTCAAGCCCTACCGCGCGATGGAGGAGCTCACCAGCTCCAACGAGATCCTGATGATGGAGCGCCCGTTCGCCTCGGCGACCGGCCTGTTCAACGGCCGGCAGTTCCAGCAGGGCATCGGCTACCAGTACTCGGGCGCCAATTACACCGCCAGCTTCGCCGGGTTCAACCTGCGCTCGGCGGCGGGCGCGCGCAACGAGGGCATGGGCGCGTCCGGCCGCGTGACCTTCGCGCCGGTCAACAGCGAGCAGAGCACGCTGCACTTCGGCGCATGGGCCAGCTCGGAGAACCTCAACCTCGGTTCGCCGGATCTGTCCGCATCCGCCGCCTACGCCGGCCGCCGCGGCCCGTCGCAGACCATCGCCACCGTGACCGGTGCTAGCGGTGACAGCATGACGGCCGTGGGCGTCGAGGCCGCCGGCTCCTTCGGCCCGCTGTTCTTCCAGGCCGAGTATGCGACCGCCGACTTCGGTCGCCCGGTCGGAGGCGACCACGAGGTCGAGACCTGGTACGTGCAGGGCGCCTGGATCATCAACGGCCACCGGGCCTACAAGGCCGGCACCGGCGTGTTCGGCGCGCCGAAGTACGTCGACAAGGGCATCTGGGAGCTGACGGCCCGCTACGACTCGATCGAGAACAAGGACATCCTCAACCGCGAGGCGAAGTCGATGATCCTCGGCGTCAACTACTACCTCAACCCCGCCATGCGCCTGATGTTCAACTACACGCGCGGCGAGAACGAGGTCAACGGCGACGAGACCGGCCAGTACGCCGCGCGCCTGCAGTACGCCTTCTGATCCCGCGCACCACCATCATCTCTCTCCTCGGCCCCCGGATTTCCGGGGGCCTCTTTTTTTCGCGACCGGGCCGGGCGAGACCTCCAGCGGCGGCGGCGCGCCGGGCGTCTTCGCCGTGTACTGGCAGAGGTCGCGCAGGATGCAGCGGGGGCACTCTGGGAGGCGCGCCTTGCAGGTGTAGCGCCCGTGCAGGATGAGCCAGTGGTGCGCATCGCGCAGGAACTCGTCGGGCACCGTGCGAAGCAGCGCGTCCTCGACCGCGCGCACGTCCGGGCCGGGTGCCAGGCCCATGCGGTTGGAGACGCGGAAGATGTGCGTGTCCACCGCCATCGCAACCTCGCCGAAGGCCGTGTTGAGCACCACGTTCGCCGTCTTGCGCCCGACGCCGGGCAGCGCTTCCAGTGCCTCGCGCTCGCGCGGCACCTCGCCGCCGTGGCGCTCCAGCAGCTGGTGGGCCATGGCCACCACGTTGGCGCCCTTCGTGCGGTGAAAATTGACGTTGGCGATGTACGGCGCAAGGCCCTCGACGCCGAGCGCGGCGATCGCCTGCGGCGTGTTGGCCACGGGAAACAGCCGGCGGGTCGCCTTGTTGACGCCCACGTCGGTCATCTGCGCCGACAGCGTCACCGCCACCAGCAGCTCGTAGGGCGTGCGGTACTCGAGTTCGGTGGTCGGTGCCGGGTTGGCCTCGCGCAGGCGTTCGAACATCTCGCGCACCTCGGCGGGGCGCAGGCGCCGTGCGGGACCGGGCGTGGCTTCGATCGGGCTCCGCCGTGTCGTGGCCTTCTTTGCGGCCGCCTCGGTGGCGGCCGCCCTGCCGGCCTTCTTCGCGGCCGGCTTGCGCGGCGTGCCCGTCGGCCTCGCGGCGGCGTTACCTGGCTGCCGGGAACGCGGCGATGCCGTGGCGCTGCCGCGGGCCGGCGCGTCCGGCGTCGACAAAGCCGCTGCATCGCCCTGCATGCGGTTGGCGCGCGCGGGAGCGTCGGCCTTGCGCGTGCGCGCAGCGGCTTTGGCCCGAACGGGCGCCTCGCGACCGTCGCGTCGGGTCGACCCCGTGCGCTTCAAGGCCGCGGCCCCTTCGCCCTCGCCATGGCGCGGGCGAGCGCGTCGGCGGCGGCTGGAGGCAGGGCGGGCCGGCCGGGTTGCGGCGCCACGGCCGCGCGGGCCGCCGCCTTCTCCGCCGCACGCCGTGCCAACCGCGCCTGCCGCGCGCGGAAGCGGTCGCGT
>NZ_SKFB01000055.1:0-16962 GCF_004344885.1 Lysobacter sp. N42 | reverse complement strand
TCTCAGCGCGTCCGCCGCGGCCAGCGCCGCGCGCGCCGCGGCGACGAGGGTGTAGTCGGCCGACGCGGGCAGGTGCGCGCTGGCGCCGTGGCCGGGCAGGTCGAGCGCCACCAGGTCGAGGCCGGGCAGGTGCGCGGCCATCGGCAGGAAGCTCGCCGCGTTGTCGAGCCAGCCGTGCAGCGCCAGCACGGGCACGCCGCCGGACGCGGAGCGCAGGGCCGCGAGCCGCCCGAAGGCCGTGTCGAGGTGGATCTCGCGCATCAGCCCAGCTCGCGGCGCACGATGCCGGCGAGCACGCGCGCGTGCGCGGGCGAGTCGTTGAGGCAGGGGATGTAGTTCATGCGCCCGCCGGCCTGCGCGAATTCGTGCGCGAGCATCTCGGACACTTCCTCCAGCGTCTCCAGGCAGTCGACCGGAAAGCCCGGCGCGGCCACGTCGACGTCGAACACGCCGCGGCGCGCGAAGTCCTGCAGCATGGCCTGCGTGGACGGGCCGATCCATTTCTCCCTGCCGAATTGCGACTGGTAGCTCACCGACCAGTCCTGCGCCGACAGGCCGAGCGCCTGCGCGATCGCCGCAGCCGAGGCCTCGCACTGGCGCTGGTAGGGATCACCCGCATCGACCAGCCGCTGCGGCAGGCCGTGGAAGGAGAACAGCAGGTGGCGCGGACCTTCGCGGCCTTCGCGCGCGGCGCGGATGCTGTCGGCAACGGCGTCCACCCAACCGGCGTCGCGGTGGTAGTCCTCGACCATGCGCACGTCCGGCAGCGCCGCGCGCCCGACCACGTCGGTGACCGAGGCGGTGGTGGTGGTCGAGTACTGCGGGTACAGCGGCAGCACGACGACGCGGCGCGCGCCCTCCTCGCGCAGCGTCGCCAGCACGTCCTTGAGCGAAGGCCGGCGGTAGCGCATGGCCTCCACCACGCGCACGCCGGGCAGCTCGGCCTGCATCGCGCGCGCCAGCCGCCGCGTGTAGACGGCCAGCGGCGAGCCGCCGTCGGGGCCGTCGATCCAGATCGAGGCGTACTTCTTCGCCACCGGCTTGCTGCGCAGCGGCAGGATCACGAAGTGCAGCAGTGGGCACCAGATCCAGCGCGAGAGCTGCACCACCCGGTGATCGTGCAGGAACTCGGCCAGGTAGCGGCGCACGTCGCGCGACGTGGGCGCATCGGGGGTGCCGAGGTTGACCACGACCACGGCATCGAAGGGGACGGAAGCGGGCGTCATCGCCATAGCATGACAGCGGCCCCGCGCCGGCGGCGTTCCACGGCTGCACCGGCCGGGTGCGCGGGCACGGTTGCGGTGGTATTCATTCCGCCGTCACTAGCCTGACCCACCCGTTCACGGAACCGAACCATGCGCCGCCCCGTCCTTGCCGGTCTCGCCCTCGCCCTGACGCTCGCCCTCGCGCTGCCGGCCGCTGCCGGCCCCGTCGAGGACGACCGCGCCCGCAACGCCCTGCGCGTGCTGAGCGAGATCCAGAAGATCCCGGAATCGGCGATCCCGGAAAAGCTGCTGGACGAGGCGCGCGCGATCGTGATCGTGCCCGACGCGCTGAAGATCGGCCTGGTGGTCGGCGGCCGGCGCGGGCATGGGCTGCTGTCGGTGAAGACCGCCGACGGCACCTGGTCGGCGCCGAGCTTCGTCAAGCTCACCGGCGGCAGCATCGGCTTCCAGGCGGGCCTGCAGTCGGCCGACATCGTGCTCGTGTTCCGCTCCGACCGCGGCCTGGACTCCATCGTCAACGGCAAGGTCACCCTCGGCGCCGACGCCGCCGTGGCCGCCGGCCCGGTGGGCCGCAGCGCGGCGACGGCCACCGATGGCCAGCTCAAGGCCGAGATCTGGTCGTGGTCGCGCGCGCGCGGGCTGTTCGCGGGCGTGGCGCTGGACGGTGCCGTGCTTCAGATCGACGATGCCGCCAACGAGGCCGCCTACGGCCGCGATACCACGCCGCGGATGGTCTTCGAAGGCCGCGCCCGGGCCCAGCCCTCGGCGGCGCTGGTGGACTTCCGCGACGCGCTGGAGGAAGCCAGCGCCCGGGCCCGCGTCGAACGCGGTGGTGCACCCGGCACCGCCGCGCCCGTCGCCATGCCCGCGGCACCGGCGGTGGCGCCCGCCCCGGCCGCGCAGCCGCCGGCCGCGTTCGAAACCACCGAATCCCCGGTAAAGGCCGAACCGCTGCCCTGATCGGACCCCTGATCCCCTGCGGTATCCTGCAATCCTTCCTCTTCTCCTGCAGGTAGCCCCATGGGTGGTTTCAGTCTCTGGCACTGGCTGATCGTGCTGGTGATCGTGGTGCTGGTTTTCGGCACCAAGCGCCTGAAGAACGTCGGCCAGGACGTCGGCGAAGCCGTGAAGGGCTTCAAGAAGGGCCTGCGGGACGACGAGCCCGCGGCCCAGCTGCGTGACGAACGCCGCGACGAGCCGGCGCCCTCGCGCGATACGAGCGACGTCGACCGCGACCGTCGCTGACGCGCCGCGCGCGGCGCCATGTTCGACATCGGCTTCTCCGAGCTGCTGGTCATCGCCGTGGTGGCGCTGCTGGTGCTCGGCCCCGAACGCCTGCCCCGGGCCGCACGCTTCGCCGGCCTGTGGGTGCGCCGCGCGCGTGCGCAGTGGTATGCGGTGAAGTCCGAACTGGAAACCGAGCTGGCCGACGAGGAGATGCGCCGCAGCCTGCACCGCGCCCGCGAGGAGCTGCGCGAGGCGCAGGCCGCGCTCGCGCGTGACGGCGAACGCCTGCGCGAGCAGCTGCGCGACGTGGAAGCGCAGATCACGCGGCCGGCGGGCGCACCGGGCGACGCCGGCCCGGCCCGCGACGTGCACGACGACGACGCGGCGGTGGCCGCCTCGTTCGAGCATCCGCCCGCCGAGGAGCCGCGCCCCGAAGCCGATGCGCCGCGCCTGCCCGACGGACGCCCGCGCGATGTCGGTTGACGCGCCGCTGCCCCCGCGCGAGGAGGCCCCGCGCCTGCTCGACCACCTGATCGAGCTGCGCGCGCGCCTGCTGCGCGCGGTGGCCGGGCTGCTGCTGGTCTTCGTGGGCCTTCTGCCCTTCGCCCACCGCCTCTACGCCTGGCTGGCGCAGCCGCTGCTGGACAAGCTGCCCGAGGGCGGCCAACTGATCGCCACCGAGGTCGCCTCGCCCTTCTTCGCGCCGCTCAAGCTGGCCTTCGTGGTCGCGCTGATGGCCACCGTGCCCTGGCTGCTCTACCAGGCCTGGGCCTTCGTCGCGCCGGGGCTGTACCAGCGCGAGAAGCGCCTGGCGCTGCCTTTGCTGGTGACCGCGGTGGCGCTGTTCTACCTCGGCTGCGCCTTCGCCTATTTCCTGGTGCTGCCCTCGGTGTTCGGCTTCCTGGCCAACGTCACGCCCGAGGGCGTGGCGATGATGACCGACATCAACGCCTACCTGGACTTCGTGCTGGTGATCTTCATCGCCTTCGGCGCGAGCTTCGAGCTGCCCGTCGCGCTGGTCATCCTCGCCCTGCTGGGCTGGGTGACGCCGCAGCAGCTGCGCGAGGGGCGCGGTTACGCGATCGTCGGCATCTTCGTGGTCGCCGCGGTGATCACGCCGCCCGACGTGGTCAGCCAGCTGATGCTGGCGATCCCCATGTGCGTGCTCTACGAGCTCGGCATCCTCGCCGCCGGCTGGGTGGCACCGCGCCGCGAGGCCTGAGCGGGCTCAGGCCTCGAAATGCGAAGGCGGCGGCGGCGGGACGGCCGCGGCGCCGGCCTGCACGCCATGCAGCTGCTTCCAGGCCACGTACATCGACGCGGTGACCACCGGCATCAGCACCGCCATCACCAGCAGCTGCACGACCACCGCCATCGCCGCCGGCCCCAGCAGTGCGCCGACCACCGCGCCCACCAGCATCACGCCGAACTGCAGCACGATGGCGGCGATCACCAGCAGCACGAAGAACACCGCCAGCGCCGGCAGGTTGCGCGCGCAGGCGCGGAAGCTCTGCAGCATCGCGCCGAGCGCGCCGCGATCGCCGAACATCATTTCCGGGATGGCGGTGAAGTTGAAGAAGCCGGCGACGATCCCGATCACCACCGCCAGCAGCAGCCACAGCATCAGCCGCCCCAGCGGCAGGCCCTCGAGCGCAGCCGGATCCGGCTGCGTCTGGCCCTGGATCTTCTGCATGGCGACCGCGAAGGCCTCCAGCTGCGCCGGCCCGATCATCGCGAACAGCAGCACCAGCACCAGCACCATCGCGGCCACCTGCGGCAGCAACGTGGCCAGAAGGCGGGGCGCCTTGCCTTCCTGCACGCCGCGAAGCAGCTGCGCCGGCATGGCCGGGCGGCCCTGGTCGACCTCGCGCGCGGCGTAGATCAGGCCGGCGAGCAGCAGCGGGCCGATCAGGATGAAGGCCAGCTGCAGCAGCATGCCCAGCGTGATCGCGCCGCCCTGCAGGGCGATGTTGGCGACCAGCCCCAGCGCGCCGAAGATCGCGCCCAGAAGGCCCAGCCCCAGCGGGGCGCGGCGCAGCAGGCGGAAGCCTTCGACCAGCCATTCGGCGCCGGCGCTGGCCGGCACGCGGTTGATGCGATCCATCGGTGTCCTCGTCTCGGCCATGGCCGTGGTAGCTCAGGAAGAAGCGCGTGCGCCACGCGCATGGCGCACGAAGCGCCGCAGCACGCGCCGCGCGTGCGGCGTGGCGCTGACGCCGCGCTCGGTGGCGACCGGGCACAGCCCTTCGCCGCGCAGCGCGGCATGCCGCGCCCGCACGTAGCCGCGCATGTGGACGGTGCTGAATTCGGGGTGGAACTGCACGCCCCAGACCGCATCGCCCCAGCGGAAGGCGTGCACGGGGTCGTGGGCGGAACGCGCGAGCAGTGTCGCGCCCTCGGGCACGCGCAGCACGGACTGCAGGTGCGTGGCCTGTGCGGCGAAGCGGTCGGGCAGGCCGGAAAACAGCGGGTCGTCGTTGGCCGGGGCAAGGCGCTGGACCTCCACCGTGCCCATCTCGCGCCCGTCCGGATGCCAACCCACCTCGCCGCCCAGCGCGTGGGCGATCAGCTGGTGGCCATAGCAGATGCCCAGCAGCGGCAGGCCGCCATGCGCCGCCTCGCGCAGCCAGACGGCGGTGGTCTCGCTCCAGTCGTGGCGGTCGGTGACCATCGCGCCCGAGCCGGTGACGATCACGCCGGCCCAGCCATCGTGCGTGGGCAGGGGCTGGCCGCGCTCGACGTCGACCACCACGGCGGCATCGCGGCCGAGCGCGGCCGCGGTGCGGATCCAGTGCGGGAAGCCACCATGCCGGCGCATCGACGCCACGGGCTGGCCGGTTTCGAGGATGAGGAAGGGCGGGTTCATGCGCTGGGGCGATGCCTCCGGGCATCGGCTGCATGGGCGGGCACCGGGCCCTGCGGGGCCGGGCCGGGGCGACGTGGCTGCGCCATGGATGGCAGGATCGGCGATGGAAGCGACACTCGCGGCCGCGCGGACGCGAGGAAAAAGGTCGAGAAAACCCGGTGGCTATACTAGCCGGCTTTCCGCGCGCCCACACGGATCTGCGGCATGCAAGCCCCCACCTTCCAGCAACTGATCCAGCGCCTCAACGCCTTCTGGGGCGAGCAGGGCTGCGTCCTCATCCAGCCCCTCGACCTCGAGGTCGGCGCCGGCACCTTCCATCCGGCCACGTTCCTGCGCGCGCTCGGCCCGGAGCCGTGGAACGCGGCCTACGTGCAGCCGTGCCGCCGCCCCACCGACGGCCGCTACGGCGAGAACCCCAACCGCCTGCAGCGCTACTACCAGTACCAGGTGGTGATGAAGCCCTCACCACCGAACATCGTCGAGCTCTACTTCGACTCGCTCAAGGCGCTCGGCGTCGACCCGCAGGTGCACGACCTGCGCCTGGTCGAGGACAACTGGGAATCGCCCACGCTCGGCGCCTGGGGCCTGGGCTGGGAGGTCTGGCTCAACGGCATGGAGGTGACGCAGTTCACCTACTTCCAGCAGGCCGGCGGCCTGGAATGCCGCCCGGTGCTCGGCGAGATCACCTACGGCCTCGAGCGCCTGTGCATGTACCTGCAGAACGTCGACAACGTCTTCGACCTGGTCTGGACGATCGGCCCGGACGGCACGCCGGTCACCTACCGCGATGTCTACCACCAGAACGAGGTGGAGCAGAGCGCGTACAACTTCGAGCATGCCGACGTCGCCGAGCTGTTCCACCGCTTCGACGCCTGCGAGGCCGAAGCCAACAGGCTCGTCGAGCTCGGCCTGCCGCTGCCGGCCTACGACCAGGTCTGCAAGGCCAGCCACAGCTTCAACCTGCTCGACGCGCGCCGCGCGATCAGCGTGACCGAGCGCCAGCGCTACATCCTGCGCGTGCGCAGGCTGGCGCAGGGCGTGGCGCAGGCCTACTTCGCGCAGCGCGAGAAGCTGGGCTTTCCGGGCCTGAAGACGACGCCGGAGGCCGCATGATCCTGATCGGCCTGTTCGATTCGCCGTTCACCCGGCGGGTCGCCATCGCGCTCGCGCTCGCCGGCCACGCGTTCGAGCACCGCGCCTGGTCGGTGGGCGCGGACTTCGACCGCATCCGCGAGTACTCCCCGCTCGGCCGCGTGCCGGTGCTGGTGCTCGACGACGGCGAGGTGCTCACCGAGTCCTCCGCCATCCTCGACTGGCTCGAGCACGAGCATCCGCAGCTCGGCCTGCTGCCGGCCACGGGCGCGGCGCGCCGCGAGGCGCTGCGCCTGATCGGGCTCGCGAGCGGCGCGGCCGACCGCGGCGTGGCGATGGTGCTCGAACGCATCTTCCATCGCCCGGAGGCACGCTCCGAGGCCTTCCTCGCGCGCGGCGCGGTGCAGGTCGAGGGCGCGCTCGCCGCACTCGATGCAGCCCGCGCGGCCCGCGCGGGCCGGTGGCTGGTGGGCGAGGCGATGACGCTGGCTGACATCACCGTCGCCTGCTACGCCACCTACCTCAAAGACGCGGTGCCCGCGGATCTGTCGCGCTGGCCCGCGCTCGCCGCGTTTGTTGCACGCTGCGAGGCGCTCGACGTGTTCAGGCGTCACTACGCCCCGTTCTACGTCCCCAAGCCCAAGGGTGCGCAAGCATGAGCTCGTCGGCGGCGTCGGCGGGCTACGTCACCTTCCTGTTCGGCGTGTTCTGCGCGTACTGGGCGCAGACCACCTCGCGCAATCCCTGGCTGTGGTTCTTCTTCGGCTGGATCCTGGCGCCGGTGGCCGGGCTGGTGCTGCTGTGGAAGAACGCCAACGACCGCCCCATGCCCCGCAACCTCGATGAGCGTGGCCGCGACGACCTGCTCGCGGTACGCAAGGACGTCCCATGAGCGCCATGAAGCCCCTGCTGATCGAACTCGGCACCGAGGAACTGCCCGTCAAGGCGCTGCCGGGCCTGGCGCAGGCGTTCTTCGACGGCGTCCTCGCCGGGCTGGACAGGCGCGGCGTCGCGCTCGACCGCACCGGCGCCAAGCCGCTGTACACGCCGCGCCGGCTCGCCGTCGCGCTGCCTGCCGTTGCGGAAACGCAGCCGGAGCAGAAGTCCGAAGTGCTAGGCCCCTACCTCAACGTCGCGCTCGACGCCGAGGGCCAGCCCACGCGCGCGCTGCAGGGCTTCGCGCAGAAGGCCGGTGTCGAGTGGACGCAGCTCGAGCGCACCACCGACGCCAGGGGCGAGCGCTTCGTGCATCGCGCGGTGAAGCCCGGCGCGCGCACCGCCGAGCTGCTGGCGGACGTGCTGTCGGAGGCGGTCGCCGCCATGCCCATCCCCAAGCCCATGCGCTGGGGCGCCAACGATTTCGGCTTCGCGCGCCCGGTGCACTGGCTGGTGGTGCTGCACGGCGGGGACATCGTCGACGTGGACCTGCTGGGCGTGCGCAGCGACCGCATGAGCCGCGGCCACCGCTTCATGTTCGACCGGCCGGTGTGGTTCACCTCGCCGCTCGATTACGTCGAGTCGCTGCGCGCGGCCAAGGTGCTGGTCGATCCCGACGAGCGCCGCGCGCGCATCCGCGCCGAGGTCGAGCGCGCGGCGGCGGACGCCGGCGGCAGCGCACGCATCGACGCGGGCATCCTCGAGGAAGTGAACGGCCTGGTCGAATGGCCCAAGGCCATCCTCTGCGGCTTCCCGCGCGAGTTCCTCGCCGTGCCGCAGGAGGCACTGATCGCCACGATGGAGGCGAACCAGAAGTTCTTCCCGGTGCTCGACGCGGAGGGCCGGCTGTCGGAGCGGTTCGTCGGCGTCGCCAACATCGAGTCCAAGGACGAGGACGAGGTGCGCAAGGGCTACGAGCGCGTGATCCGCCCGCGCTTTGCCGACGCGAAGTTCTTCTTCGACGAGGACCTCAAGCAGGGCCTGAGCGCGATGGGCGAGGGCCTGTCCAGCGTCACCTACCAGGCCAAGCTCGGCACGATCGCCGACAAGGCCGCGCGCATCGCGAGGCTCGCCGAGTCCATCGCCAGCGGGGCCGGCGTCGATCCCGCGCTCGCCCGGCGCGCCGCGCTGCTGTCGAAGAACGACCTGCAGTCGCGCATGGTGGGCGAGTTCCCGGAGCTGCAGGGCATCGCGGGCCGCGTCTACGCGCTGCACGACGCGGCGCTGGCCGACGTGGGCGATGCGGAGCGGTTCGAGCTCGCGCAGGCGCTGGACGAGATCTACATGCCGCGGCATGCCGGCGACGGCATCGCGCCGTCGAAGCTGGGGCAGGTGCTGGCGATCGCCGAGCGCCTGGACACGCTGGCCGGGGGTTTCGCCGCCGGCCTGCGCCCGACCGGCAACAAGGACCCGTTCGCCCTGCGCCGCAACGCGCTGGGCCTGGCGCGCACGCTGCTGGAGGGCGGGCACGACCTCGTGCTGCACGAGCTCGTCGAGCGGGCGGTCGCGCTGCAGCCCGTGCAGGCGCCGGACGTGGGCGCCTACGACATCACCCACTTCGTCTACGACCGCCTGCGCGGCTACTACGCCGACCGTGGCGCGGCGCCGCAGCAGTTCGACGCCGTGCTCAACGCGGTGCACGAGTCGCTGCCGGATTTCGATGCGCGCGTGCAGGCCGTGCGCGAATTCGTGAGGCTGCCGGAAGCCGAGGCACTGGCCGCGGCCAACAAGCGCATCCGCAACATCCTGCGCAAGGCCGAGGGCGAAGTGGCGAGCACGGTGGACGCCTCGCGCTTCACGGAGGAGGCCGAGCGCGACCTGGCTCGGGCACTGGCGGGCGCGGTGGCCGACACCGACCCGCTGCTCGATCGGCGCGACTACGCCGCGGTGCTCGCGCGGCTGGCGCAGCTGCGCCCGGTGGTCGATACGTTCTTCGACAGGGTGATGGTCAACGTCGAGGACGCGGCCGTGCGCCGCAATCGCCTCGCGCTGCTGCAGCAATTGGCCGACCGCCTGGGCAGCGTGGCGGCGATCGAGCACCTGTCGATCGCGCAAGGCGCGCAAGGTTGATCTGAACGCGCCCTGTCGCCCCAACGCGCCGCCGCGCGCTGCGTAATCCGCTCGCCGGCCTCCTGCCGCCGCGCTGCCGCCGCACGTGCGGGGCGTGCTTGTGTCGACACACGGCGAGCACGGCGACGCACCACCGTCGCCGTGCGTCTTTGCGACTGACCCCAGGCGCACGCGGCCGGCCGTCTCCCACGCGCACGTGCTTGCCGCGCGGCCGGGCGACACCGGCTTTCGGTGACGCGCACCCGTCCAACGCAGTCAACATTGCGTGAAACCCCACTGAAAACACGCATCCGCCGCGTCACGGCCGCCTTGACGGCACGCTCGCTATGCTGAATGCATGCACGTCGATTCCCGCGGCCGCTTCGGCCTCCTGATGATCCTCGCAGGCTGCAGCATGCCCGCGCACGCGGTCGAGATCGCGCGCGTCGACGTGCGCGGACTGGATGCGGCGATGACCGAGAACGTCGTCAACTCGCTCTCGCTGACCGACGAGGTGGGCAGCGACGTATCCGACCGCCGCCTCGAATACCTGCTGGAGGAAGCCGAAAGCGAGGCGCGCGAGGCGCTGGAGCCGTTCGGCTACTACGATCCGGTGGTGCGCGTCACCCGCGAGGGCGCGACGGTGGCCATCGACATCACGCCCGGCGAGCCGGTGCGCGTGCGCAGTCGCGAGGTCGCGGTGCGCGGCCCGGCCGGCGAGGAGGAGGTGCTGCAGGACGACCTGGCCGCCTTCGTGCCCGAGGTGGGCGACGTCTTCGACCACCGCCTCTACGAGGCCAGCAAGAGCCGCATCAGCCGGCGCCTGTCCGAGCGCGGCTATTTCGAGGCCGAGTTCACCGCGCGCCGCGTCGAAGTCACGCGCGCCACGCGCAGCGCCGACATCGACCTGGCCTGGAACAGCGGCGAGCGCTACCGCATGGGCACGGCGACGTTCCTGCAGACGCCGCGGCCGGTGGTCTACGACCGGCTGCTGCACAAGCTGGTCAACTGGACGCCGGGCCAGCCCTACCACCAGGAGCGCATCGAGCGCCTGCGCGATTCGCTGCAGCGCCTGGAGTACTTCGCCACCATCGACATCGAGCCGCAGATCGAGAACGCGCCCGAGCGCCAGGTGCCGATCAGCGTCACGCTCACGCCGGCCAAGCGCAGCGTCTACACCGCGGGCGTGAGCTACGGCTCCGACAGTGGCGCGGGCGTGCGCCTGGGCACCGAGCACCGCTACGTGAACATGCGCGGCCACAAGGCGTTGACCGCACTGGACTGGGCGCAGCGGCGCAAGACGCTGACGCTGCAGTACCGCATCCCCGCCTTCGCCTGGCTGGACGGCTGGTACACCGCCAGCCTGCAGATGGCCGACGAGCAGACCGACTGGATCGACAACCGCCGCGTGGAGTTCGTGGCCAGCCGCAGCGGCCAGGTGAACCTGGAGCTGCAGGCGGTGGCCTCGCTGCACGTGCTGCGCGAGCGCTGGGCCTACGCGGCCGAGCAGGACCTGCGCGCCGACACCCCGCCCGACTACCGCTACGCCTCGTTCACCTATCCCTCGTTCCGCGCCGAGTACACGCGCGTGGACGACCGCCTGCTCCCGCGCAACGGCTTCGCCGCCACGGCCATGCTGCGCGGCGGCGTGGGCACCGCCGGCGAAGGCGAGGACGACACCTTCGTGCAGCTGCACGGCACGGTGCGCTGGTTCCGCGGGCTGGGCGAGCGCAGCCGCATCATCCTGCGCGGCGAGCGCGGCATGACCCGGCTGGACACCCCCATCGGCACGCTGCCGCCGAGCCTGCGCTTCCACGCCGGCGGCGAGCGCAGCATCCGCGGCTATGCCTGGCGCGAAGTGGGCCCGCGCCTTCGCAACGGCGACGAGCGCTTCGCGGTGGGCGCGCGCCACGTAGTCACCGGCTCGGTCGAGTTCGAGAGCTACCTCAACGACCGCTGGGGCTGGGCCGCCTTCGTCGATGCCGGCAGCGCCTACAACCACCGGCCCGACATCCACACCGGCGTAGGCTTCGGCCTGCGCTGGCGCTCGCCGGTGGGGCCGATCCGCATCGACGTCGCCCGCGGGCTGAAGAACCCCGAGTCGCCCTTCCAGATCTACCTGGGCCTGGGAGCCGAGCTGTGAGCCCGCTGCCCGACGCGCGCCAGCCCCGCGAAGGCGAACCCACGCCCGAGGAGCGCGAGGCGCGCATCCGCGAACTGCGCGAAAAGCGCCATGCGCGCGCGCGGAAGATCGCGCTGCGCAGCGCGGCCACGTTCGGCGTCGTCGGCATTCTGGTGGTGGGCCTGCTCTGGTGGCTGCTGACCACCGTGGCCGGGCGCGACGTGCTGCTGGCGCAGATCAAGGCGCGCCTGCCCGACAACGCCAGCTTCGAATGGCAGCGCGCGGAAGGCCCCGCATCGGGCCCGATGACGTTGCACGGCGTGCGCTTTGCCTGGGACGAGCTGAGCTTCACCGCGCAGCGCATCACGCTTGATCCCGCGCTGCGACCGCTGCTGGGGCGCCGGCTGCGGCTCGACGCGATGGTCGTGCAGGGCGCGACGCTCGACCTGCCGCCCAGCAAGGAGCCCTTCAAGCTGCCCGCCTGGCCCGAGGTGCTGCCGGCGGTCAACCCGCCGCTGGCACTGCAGGCCGACACCATCGAGATCGACGGCCTGCGCATCACCCGCCAGCAGGCCCCGTTGATCGACATCCGCCGCGTACGCGGCGGGATCACGGCCGACCGCGGGCGCCTGCACCTGGAGAAGGTGGGCGTCGACAGCGATCGCGGCGACTTCGTGCTGCACGGCGACTACGTGCCGGCGGAGAACTACCGCACCGACCTGGTCGCCACCGCGCTGGTGCCGCTGCCCGACAGCCGCGTGCCGCTGCGGCTGGGGCTGGTGGCCCGCGGCGACCTCGACGCCCTGAACGTGGGCCTGGCCGGCGCCGCGCCCGCGCCCTTGCGCGCCACGCTGGAGCTGCGCGGCGCCGACGTGCCGCGCTGGCAGCTGCGCGCGCAGACCTCGGGCCTGGACCTGGGCGCGCTCACCGGCGCGCCGGTGGCGGATGCGCCGGTGTGGGTGGGCCACCTGCGCGCCGATGGCGTGGGCGGGCGCATGACGCTCTCGGGCGAAGCCACGCAGGGGCCGACGCGCATCGCGATCCGCCCGTCGAAGCTCGTGCTGGAGGAGCAGGTGCTGGCGTTCGCGCCGCTGGATCTGGACGTGCTCGGCGGCCGCGTGCGCGTGCGCGGGCGCGGCGACTTCGGCGAACGCCTGGACACCCGCGTCGACTACGCGGTGCTGGCGCGCGGCCTGCGCTGGGGCGAAGGCGCCTCGCAGGTGCGTGCCGACGGCGAGTTCGGCATCGCCGGCACGCAGCGGGACTGGGCCGTGGTGGGCCGCGCGCGGCTGGCGCGCAATGGCCGGCAGGCGGCGCTCGACCTCACCGGCGTGGGCCGGCGCGCGCAGCTCACGGTGCAGCGGCTGGCCGCGCGCATGCCCAGCGGCACGCTCGCCGCCAACGGGCGCGTGACCTGGCGGCCGGAGCTTGCCTGGAACCTGCATGCGCGGCTGGCCGGCTTCGACCCCGGCTACTTCGCACCCGGCTGGGACGGCGCGCTGCACGGCCCGTTCGCCACCACCGGCCGGCGGCCGGCCGGCGGCGAGCTGGTGGCGCACGTGGAGATTCCGCGGCTGGGCGGGCGCCTGCGCGACCGCCGCGTCGGCGCCAGCGGCACGGTCGACATCCGCGGCGGGCGCACCTCGGGCCTGCTCGCGCTGGCGGTCGACCGCGGCCGCGCGCGCGTGCAGGGCTCGGTGGCCACCGTGCCGGCGCTGCACTGGGATGCCCATGTGCACCTGGACGACTTCGATCCGGCCTTCCTCGTCGCCGGCTGGCCCGGCGCGGTCGATGCGCAGCTGACCACGCGCGGCCGTCGCCTGCCCGCGCCGCCGGGCCGCACCGGCGGCCTGGAAGCGCGCTTCGACGTGCCGCGCATCGGCGGCTCGCTGCGCGGGCGCGCCCTGGCCGGCAGCGGCACCGCGGTGCTGCGCGGCGACGACATCGAAGGCCACGTGCAGCTGGCCGCCGGTGCAAGCCGCCTCGACGCGCGTGGGCGCATCGGCGACCGGCTCGACATCGACGCGCGCCTGTCGCCGGTGAACCTGCAGGACCTGCTGCCCGATGCGCGCGGCACCTTCCGCGGCAGCCTGCGCATCACCGGCCCGCGCGACGCGCCGGACATCGCGGCCGACCTCACCGGCCGCGACGCCGCCTACGGCAGCTACCGCATCGCCGCGCTCACCGCGCGCGGCCATCTGCCCTGGAGCGCACGCGCAGGCTCCGGCGCGCTCGTGCTGCGTGGCAGCGGGCTGCAGCTGGGCCTGCCGTTCGATTCGCTCAACGTGGACGCACGCGGCGCGGTGGAAGCGCTGCGCCTGACGGCCGACGCACGCGGCGGCTTCGGGCAGATCGCGCTCGCCGGCAGCACGCGCCGGCAGAACGGCGACTGGCTGGCCACGCTGTCGGCGCTGCGGCTCTCGCCCACGCGCGGCGCGGCCTGGTCGCTGACCGGGCCGGCGAGCCTGCGTGCCGGCTCCGGGCGCTTCGCGGTCTCGAACGCCTGCCTGGCCTCCGGCGGCGGCGGCTCGCTCTGCGCGAATGCCGACTGGCCGCGGCGCGGCCTCGACGTCACCGGCCGCGGCGTGCCGCTCACCCTGCTCACCTCCTACCTGCCCGAGCAGGCCGGCACCGAGCGCCGCTGGCAGCCACGGGGCGACCTGAACGTCGATGCGCGCATCCGTCCGGTCGGCGGCAGCTGGCGCGGGCAGGCCACGATCACCTCGCCCACGGGCGGCTTCCGCCTCGATCCCGCGCACCGCGCCGAGCTCGTGACCTGGTCGAACCTGCGCCTGTCGGGCAGCTTCGACCCGCAGCGCGTGGATTTCGACCTCGCCGCCGCGCTCGACGGCGACGGCCGGCTGCGTGCCGACATCGCCACCGGCTTCGCGCCGCATGCGCCGCTGTCGGGCCGCGTCGAGCTCGACACCACCGAGCTCACCTTCCTGGAGCTGTTCTCGCCCGACATCGTGGACCCGCGCGGGCGGCTGTCGGCGCAGCTGCGGCTGTCGGGCACGCGCGCGGTGCCGCTGCTGGGCGGGCAGGCGCGGCTGGCCGGATTCACCACCGAGCTGCCCGCGCTCGGCATCGAACTCAGCGAAGGCACGGCCACGCTGGTCGCCCGCGAGGACGGCAGCGCGCGCATCGACGGCCGCGTGCGCTCGGGGGAGGGCTTCCTCGCCATCGACGGGGATCTGGCCTGGCGGCGCACCGGCGCGCCGCTGCTGCTGAACCTGCGCGGCCGCAACGTGGAGGTGGCCGACACCCGCCAGCTGCGCGCGGTGGTCGACCCGGACATCCAGGTGCGCGTGGTGCCCAGCGAGCCCGTCACCGTCAGCGGCGAGGTGGTGGTGCCCTCGGGCCTGGTGCAGCTCGAGCGGCTGGAGCGCCGGGTCAAGGTCTCGCCGGACGTGGTGGTGCTGGACCCGGTCGAGCCGGTGGCCACCGCCAAGCCGAAGACGCCGCTGATCCTCGACTTCACGCTGGTGGCCGGCAACGACGTGCGCCTGCAGGGGTTCGGCCTCGACGGCCGCGTGCAGGGCCGCATGCAGGTGCGCACGCGCCCCGGGCGGCCGCTGCTGGCGACCGGGCAGATGGACGTGAGCGGCCGCTACGTCGCCTATGGCCAGCGCCTGGAGATCACGCGCGGGCGGCTGAGCTGGAACGCCGATGCGATCGGCGACCCGCGCCTGGACATCCGCGCCGAGCGGCGGATCGGCGAGGTCACCGCGGGCATCGACGTGCGGGGTCGGGCCTCGCTGCCGCGCGCGAACGTGTGGTCGAGCACCGGGCAGACGCAGTCGGAGGCGCTGAGCTACCTCGCGCTGGGCCGGCCCATCGGCACGCTGGGCGCCGAGCAGGGGCGGCAGGTGAGCGCGGCCGGCGCGGCGCTGTCGGCGGGCGGCAGCATCCTCGCCGCGGAGCTGGGCTCGCGCATCGGCCTGGACGATGCCGGCGTGATCGAGAGCCGCACGCTGGGCGGCAGCGTGTTCGGCATCGGCAAGTACCTGTCGCCGCGCCTGTACGTGGGGTACGGCGTCTCGCTGCTCGGCACCGGCCACGTGCTCACGCTGCGCTACCTGCTCGAGCGCGGCTTCGACGTGGAGATCGAATCCGGTTCGGTGGAGACGCGCGGCTCGCTGAACTGGCGCAAGGAGAAGTAGCCCCGGGCACAGCCGGAGGCCGCATCCGGCCGGCACATGGGCCATCGAGCGTGGGGGCGCCGATCGCGCGACGACGCGCATCGCGGGTGCGCTCCGCTCGGCCGGAGCCGCGGGCTTCGTCACGTCGCCTGGGCCGGGCCGGGGCCGCGGCGCGACGGCACCGGCATGTGGGGCGCCGTTGCAATGCCTGTCGTGCACCGGCGGCGCTCGCGTCCGCACGTGCCGCGCCCGGCGGCGGCGCGGACACCTGCGGATCACGCGGCGTGGCGGGCCGCGGCGCTAGGCTGCGGTCATCGCCACGGGAGCCCGCCATGAGCACGCTCAGGAACGACCAGCCGGCCAACGAGGAAGTGCGGCACGAAGCCGGCGAGCTGCGCAAGCCGCTCGATCGACATGACCAGCCCGAACAGGGCGGGGCGCACTGGGCGCCGGACGACGGCCACATGCGCGACCTGCGGCGCGATCCCGCCGCCGAGCCGCGCACCGAGACCGCGCCCGGGGCGGCCCCCGGTACGGGCGGGGTGGCCGATCGCTGAGGCCTTCCCGAGCAGCGGTGCGGCCCCGCCGCGCGGCCGGCGGGGCTAGGCGGTGGCGGCCTCGCGCTCGCCGCGACGCGCCAGGATCGCCTCCAGCGACTGCGGCTTGGCGAAGAAGTAGCCCTGCCCGAGTTCGCAGCCCAGCTCCAGCAGTGCGCGGCGCTGGCTCTCGGTCTCGATGCCCTCGGCCACCACTTCCATGCGCTGGCTGCGCGACAGCGCCAGGATCGCGCGCACCACCGCGGTGCTGGCGCCTTCCTCGGTGGGCTTGAGGTCGCCCACGAAGGACCGGTCGATCTTGAGCGTCTGCATCTGGAAGCGGTGCAGGTAGCTCAGCGAGGAATAGCCGGTGCCGAAATCGTCCAGGGCAACGTGGATGCCCGCCGCGTGCAGGCGCTGGAACACGCGGCCGACCTGCTCGGGGTTTTCCAGCAGCGCGCCCTCGGTGATCTCGATGCGTACCTGCGCCGGCTGCACGCCGTGCAGGCGGATCAGCGCCAGGAAGCGCTCGTCCAGGTCGGGCGAGCGGAAGTGGCGCGGCGAGAGGTTGAGGTTGACGTACTGGCCCGGCTCCAGGAGCTCCGGGATCATCTGCAGGGCCTGCTCGAACACCTGCCAGTCCAGCGCTTCCATGTTGCCGCTGGCTTCGGCCACCTGCAGGAAGGCCCCCGGCGCCAGCACGCCACGCTCGGGATGGTTCCAGCGCATCAGCGCCTCGTAGCCGACCACGCCGCCATCCGACAGC
>NZ_SKFB01000054.1:0-16999 GCF_004344885.1 Lysobacter sp. N42 | reverse complement strand
CAGGGGTTTTACCCCAAACTCCAAGCACCGCAACGCTTTCCAGACACCGCGGGGGAATTTCTCCGGACAGCAGTGCGCGAACGCGGGGATCCATGGACGGCGCCTCTGCGCCCGCGCCCTGTCTCCCGCATCGCCCCGCGGACGCCGGATCCACGAACGTCCCACACGCCCGCACCGCCCTCACCGTCGTCCCCGCGAAGGCGGGGACCCAGTCACTTCCGCCCCCCTTCCGCGGCGTTCTGGTGCCCCGGCCCATTACGCCGTCATCCCCGCGAACGCGGGGATCCATGGACATTGCCTTTGCGTTGTGTGGTCAAGAGCAACAGCGTTTCGTGCGCTGTCGCGCCCGAGGCCCTTTTCTTTGCTTGCCCAAAGAAAAGTACCCAAAAGAAAGGGCCTTTCCCGACAGGTCTACAGCTCGCGACCGGACACGAAACCGCGATCGGCACACTCGCCATCCATGGCTCGGGTGCCGACGGCGCGCTTCCTGCGCGCCGCCCTTCGGGGCCTCACGATTGGCAATAGCTGCCGTGGTTTCGCGTCCGAGCATGGACTCGGGCGGTGGCTTGGCGGCCTTCGAACCTTTTGGTCGTTTCTTGGCGTGCGCCCCACGCCCCAACCCCCGGCGCGGCCGACCACCCGTCCCCTCCGCCATTGAACTCCCGCCGCCGCCGGCCGTTATCGGAGCCGGAAGTCCGTCGCCTGGCGGGCCGCCACTGCCGGCACACCCCTTGCATCGGTGCGGACATGCGCCTGCCCTCCACCCAACCGCTGTCGCTGGACCGCTCGACCGGGACCGACCGCCCGGGCATCGAGAAGGCCGCGCGCGAGCTGGAGACGCAGTTCGCGCACATGCTCATCAAGACCATGCGCGCCACCACCGGCGGCGATCCGCTGGGCGGCAACGACACCACCTACCGCGAGATGTACGACCAGCAGCTCGCCAAGGAGCTGACGAAAGGCCGTGGCCTGGGCATCGCGCCCATGGTCGTGCGCCAGCTCGAGCGGTCGCTGTCGCCCACCTCCGCTGCCGCCCCCACGGGCGCCCTTCCCCTTGCCCCGCCCAGCGCCGGCTTCGCGATGGCACAGCCGGCCGCCACGCCCGGCATGCCGCTGTCGCAGCCGCTGCAACTGGCGCCGTCGACCAGCGGCGTGTCCATGCCGGCCGCCGGGCCGCCGGACTTCGCGCCACCGCCCGCACGGGCGACGGGCGACGCCGACTGCGGCCCGGCCACGCCGCTGGACTGCTCCAGCCCCGAGGCCTTCGTGCGCTCGCTCTGGCCGCATGCGAAGAAGACCGCCGAGCAGCTGGGGGTGTCGGCCAAGGCGCTGATCGCACAGGCCGCGCTGGAAACGGGCTGGGGCCGCCGCCTGGTGGGCGGCGACAAGGGCGTGGTCTCGCACAACCTCTTCGGCATCAAGGCCACGGGCTGGAAGGGCGCGAAGGTCGCCTCCGGCACGCACGAGTACGTCGGGGGCGTGCGCGTGAACATGCGCGACAGCTTCCGCGCCTACGCCAGCGCGGCCGACAGCTTCGCCGACTACGCGCGCCTGCTGGGTCGCGAGCGCTACGCGGCCGCGCGCGGCACGGGCGATGACGTGCACCGCTTCGCCAGCGCGCTGCAGCGCGGCGGCTACGCGACGGACCCGTCGTACGCGAACAAGATCACCGCGATCGCCAACGGCGCCACCATGCGCCGCGCGCTTGCCGCACTGGAACGAGGCTGACCGAATGAGCGTGCTTTCAACCGGTGCATCCGCCCTGCTCGCCTTCCAGCGGGCCATGGGCACGGTCAGCCACAACGTCGCCAACGTCAACACGCCCGGGTATACGCGCCAGCGCGTGGACCTGGAGGCGCGCGCCGGTACGCAGACCGGCAACGGCTACGTCGGCTCCGGCGTGGCGGTGCAGCAACTGCAGCGCCTGGCCGACGGGCTGGTGTTCGCGCGCCAGGTCGACAGCAGCGGCGAGCTCGGCCGCCTGCAGCAGCTCAGCGCCTACTCCGACCGCCTCGACGGCCTGCTCAGCGGGCCGGCGACCAGCCTGTCGGGGCCGTGGACGGCATTCTTCGGCGCCGCCAAGGGTCTCGTGGCCGAGCCGGGCTCCGCGGTGGCGCGACAGGCGCTGCTGGACGCGGGCGACCAGCTCGCCACGCGCTGGCGTGCGCTGGACACGCAGCTGGGCAACGTGGGCCGCGAGGTCGATGCGCGCATGGCCAGCCAGGTCGACGTGGCCAACCAGCTCGCCGGCGAGATCGCCCGCCTCAACAGGGATATCGTCGCCGGCGGCAGCACGCCCAACCCCGACCTGCTGGACCAGCGCGCGCTGCGCATCGAGAAACTCGCATCGCTCACCGGAGCGGACGTGGTCGAGCAGGACGACGGCGCGATGAACGTCTTCAGCGGCGGCCAGGCGCTGGTGCTGGGCACTCGCGCAGGTAAGCTCGCGCTGTCGGTCGATCCGTTCGCTCCGGATCGCAAGGTCCTCTCGCTGGACGCGGTCGGCGGGCCCGTGAAGCTGCCGTCGGGCGCCCTGTCCGGCGAGATCGGCGGCCTGCTCGAGTTCCGCGACCGCGTGCTCGAACCTGCGCGCGCCGAGCTCGGCCGCGTCGCCACCGCTTTCGCCAGCGCGTTCAACGCCACCCAGCGCGCGGGCGTGGACTACACCGGCACCGCCGGTGCGGACCTGTTCTCGATCCCCGCCCCGCGCGTGGATGCCCATGCCGCCAATTCCGGCAGCGCGACGCTGGCCGCGAGCGTGGCCGATGTGGGCGCGCTCAAGGGGCCGGACATCACGCTGCGCTTCGCGGGCGGCGCGTGGTCGGCCACGCGCTCGTCCACCGGCGAGCCGCTGGCGCTCGCGGGCGCCGGCACCGCCGGGGACCCGCTGCGCATCGAGGGTGTTTCGCTGGTGGTTGCAGGCACCCCCGCCAATGGTGACCGCTTCGAGCTCCGCCCCACCTCGGGCGCCGCTGGCGGCATCGCGCTCGTCCAGCGCGATCCGAACCGCATCGCGGCGGCCGCACCGCTCCAGGCGCGGGTGGATGCCGCCAACCTCGGCGATGCCCGGCCCGCCGCATCGCGCATCACCGATCCGGCAGCCTTCGCCGGCTTCGGTGGCGCCGCAATCGAGTTCATCGACGCCAACAGCTACATGATCGACAACGGCCCGCCCATCGCCTGGACGCCCGGCACGCCGATCACCGGCGCCGGCTGGTCGCTCACGCTGGACGGCACGCCGGTCGCCGGTGACCGCTTCAGCCTCGCGCGCACTCCGGCACGCGCCAGCGACAACACCAATGCACGCCAGCTCGCCGGCGTCGATGCCCGCGGCCTGCTCGACGGCGGCGCGCTCGACCTCACCACGGGCCTGAGCGCGATGACCGCCCGGGCCGGCGGCGAGGCGCGCCATGCCGGAATGAACCTCGACGCGCAGCAGGCGATCCACGACCAGGCCATCGCCGATCGCGAGGCCACGTCGGGCGTGAATCTCGACGAGGAAGCCGCCGACCTGCTGCGCTACCAGCAGGCGTACCAGGCCGCCGCGCAGGTCATCGCCACGGCCGACACCATGTTCCAGACGCTGCTCGGCGCCGTGCGCCGCTGAAGGACGCCATGACCCTGCGCATCTCCACCAGCGGCCTCTACCAGCAAACGCTCGCCACCCTGCTCGCCCGGCAGAAGGATCTGGCGAAGACGCAGCAGCAGCTGGCCAGCGGCAACAAGCTCACCCGCGCGGCGGACGACCCCACCGGTGCCGCGCAGGCCCAGCGCCTGGACCATGCGATCGCCTCGCTCGAGCACTACGAGCGCGGCGCGAACCTCCTGGGCAACCGCCTGCGGCTGCAGGAGTCCGCGCTCACCGATGCGGGCGACTACCTGGCACGCGCGCGCGAGCTGGCGATCCAGGCCAATGCGGCCACGGTTTCCCCCGAGGACCGCAAGCTCATCGCGATCGAAGTCCGCCATATCCGCAACGAGCTACTGTCCATCGCCAACCGGGACGACGGCAATGGCCGCCGCCTGTTCGCCGGCGCGCGCGACGGCGTGGTGCCGTTCGCCGAATCGGGCGGCAGCGTGACCTACGCGGGCGACGACGGTCGCAACCTGGTGGACGTCGCCCCCGACCTGGCGCTTGCCGACACCGAACCCGGCAGCGAGGTCTTCATGCGCCCGCGCACCGGCGACGGCGAGATCCGCGGCACCGCGGTCGCGGCCAACACCGGCACGGGCGTGCTGCAGTCCACGCGCATCGCCGACCGTGCGGCCTGGCCCGCCGAGCCCCTGCGCCTTGCGTTCACCTCGCCCACCACCTGGGAAATGCGCGACGACGGCGGCACCGTACTTTCCACGGGCACCTACACCCCCGGTGGCAGCATCACGGCCGCGGGGGTCCAGGTCCAGCTGTCGGGCGCACCCGCGGCGGGCGATGCCTTCGACATCGCACCCGCACCGCGCCAGGACGTCTTCGCCACGCTCCGGGCCCTGGCCGATGCACTCGACGCACCCGCCGACAGCCCCGCCGCCCGCGCCCGCCTGGGCAATGCGGTCGGCAGCGGCCTGAGCGACATCGCCGCCGCGCAGGAGCATTTCCTGTCCATCCGCGCCTCCACGGGCGCACGCCTGAACTCGCTCGACGGCGCGGCCGACCGGCGCGCCGACGAGCACGCCACCCTGCGCGGCACGCTCTCGGGGCTGCGCGACGTGGACTATGCCGAGGCCACCATGCGCCTGAACATGCAGCTCACCGCCATCGAAGCTGCGCAGCGCACCCTGCTGCGGGTACAGTCGAGCTCCCTGTTCGACAAGCTCTGAGCCGCGACCCGCATGACCTCCGCCCACACCGCTCCGTCGCGCCCACGCGCGCACATCCGGTTGCCGCGCGCATGACCGGGACCGCGTCCTCACAGCCCGAAGGCGAGGGCCTGTACGAGAAGTACATGCTGCACCACCCCGGCGACGTGCGGGCCTGCCTGCGCAAGCTGATCGACCGGCACTCCGCACTTCTGGTGCACGCGGCCGGCACGGAGCAGGCGGTCTCGGTTGCGCTGGGCCTGGGTGATGCCTCGATGTGGGTGGACGTGCCACGCGACGCAGCCCTCACCGGGCGCCTGCTGCAGGCCGAGCGCCTGCGCTTCGAAGGCTCGATCGAGCGCATCACCGTCCGCTTCGCCACCGGCCCGGCGCGGCTGGGCGTCTGGGACGGGCTGCCCGCCCTCGAAGTGCCGCTGCCGGCCAAGCTCATGCACCTGCAGCGGCGCGAGTACGTGCGCCGCGAGCCCATCGGCAGCCTGGCCTGCGTGATGCCGGTGAACACCGTCGACGGCGAACGCAAGACGACCACCGCCACCATCGCCAACATCGGCGGCGGCGGCCTGGCGGTACTCACCGCCGACGACACCGGACTGGCGCTGGCTGCAGGCGACGTCATTCCCGACGTGTTCCTCGACATCCCGGAACAGGGCACCATGAAGGTCACGCTGCGCGTGCAACATGCCGCGCGCATCGAACAGCGCGGGCGCAGGCTCTGGCGCGCCGGCTGCAGCTTCGTCGACCTCACCGTGCAGGACCAGGCCAAGCTGCTGCGCTACGTGATGCACCTGGACCGCATGCACTCGGCACGGTCGCGCGAGAGGGAGTGACGCGCGGACCGCGGAGCGGTACGCGGCCGACGTCGGGCCGCATTCGCGACCGGGCCGAACGTCGAGGCCGGGCATCGCCTGGCAATCGGCCTGGCCGCATTCGCATCACCGTTTCCATCACCGCACCGCACTGCGGGCACGCAGCACCACGCGTGGCGTGCGACGCCGATCGCATGACGCTCCGCGCACGCCGGCACGCGAGGTCACAGGCGAGCGGGCACCTCGGCCGACTGCAGTCATGACTGCTTGCGGGCGACATGGCATGCACGGCGGCGCGGATCTGCGTTCCCGGGCGCATGCAATGCGCGGCGTGCGCCGTGCCGACAGCGGCTGATCCACGCTTGCCGCCGGTGCGGGGCCTCCGCCCAACGCGGTACCCGCCGACGATGCGCGGCCGGAACCGCAACCTCGGCCCTCGGATGACGCACGCCATCGCCTTCACCCCAACGCCTCCGTGCCGATACCGCTGGGGGCGCATTCGCCCGCGCAACGCCCGCCTGCCTGCAGCGGCCACCTCAAGTTTTCCGCTCTGCTGCCGACCGCACGCGCCATGGCCGCCGGTCGCCCGGAACAGCCTGAAAACAGGCGTCTACGCCTTCAGCGGCCTAAAGCTTGACAGGCCAGCGCCGTTACTGCTCCCAGCAGCGGCGAAGGCAATCCCGCCGAACCCTGCGAAAGCCGGCACCAAGGCCTTCGCCGCCCGCCGGCCCTCTCTTTCGGAGAACGCACATGTCTGTCATCAACACCAACGTGATGTCGCTCAATGCGCAGCGCAACCTGCAGACCTCGAGCTCGCAGCTGGCCACCAGCCTGCAGCGCCTGTCCTCGGGCCTGCGCATCAACAGCGCCAAGGACGACGCCGCCGGCCTCGCCATCTCGACCCGCTTCACCACGCAGATCCGCGGCCTCGACCAGGCCGCGCGCAATGCCAACGACGGCATCTCGCTCGCACAGACGGCCGAAGGCGCGATGGGCGAGATCACCAACAACCTGCAGCGCATCCGCGAACTGGCCGTGCAATCGCGCAATGCGACGAACTCGGCCACCGACCGTGCCGCACTCAATGCCGAGGCGCAGCAGCTGAAGGACGAAATCAACCGCGTTGCCTCGCAGACCTCGTTCAACGGCGTCAAGCTGCTCGACGGCTCGTTCACCAACCAGTCCTTCCAGGTCGGTGCGAACCAGGGCGAGACGATCTCGGTGAGCGGGATCGTCAACGCGAACTCGAACGCCCTCGGCAGCTACAGCCGAGCCACAGTGACCGGCGCCGCGGCGACCGCGTTCACCGCCGTCACTGCGGGCGACCTGACGATCAACGGCACGTCGGTCGGCGCCATCGCCGCCGCGGCCTCCGCGACGGAGCGTGCGGGCCAGGTGCGCGACGCGGTCAACTCGGTGTCCAGCACCACCGGCGTGTATGCGGTCAATGACACCGCCACGACGGTCACGCTGGTCTCGACCACGGCCAACATCACGATCGCCCACGCCGGCGCCACTTCGTCCGCGGCGATCACCGGCCTCACCGCCGCGACCACCAACCTGACGACATCCACCGGCTTCGACACGCTCGACATCTCCACCACGTCGGGCGCCGACGCCGCGATGCAGTCGATGGACGCCGCCCTCAACGCGATCAACACCGCCCGCGGCAACATGGGTGCGATCCAGAACCGTTTCGCCTCGGTGGTCGCCAACCTGACGACCACGTCGGAGAACCTGTCGGCCGCACGCAGCCGCATCCAGGACGCCGACTACGCGAAGGAGACGGCGCAGCTCACGCGCAACCAGATCCTGCAGCAGGCCGGCCAGGCGATGCTCGCCCAGGCCAACCAGGCACCGCAGGGCGTGCTCAGCCTCCTGCGCTGATCGCTCCACCGCAGCATGCGTCACCGAGAACGCCCGGCACCGCCGGGCGTTTTCCTTTTCCTATCCCGCACGGCCGGGCTCAAGCCGCGGCGTTCCGCGCCGATATCCACATCACGCGGGACCGCCCGCGCCCGTCCGGAGCCGCCATGCACCGCCATCGCGCCACCCCGCCCCCGCTGCACGTCGTCGCCGGAGACCGGCCATGGCGGTGAACGGCGTCGGCAGCGGGCTGGACGTCGCCAGCCTCGTGCAGCAGCTCGTTTCGGCCGAGCGCGGCCCCGCGGACGCGCGCCTGGACCGCACCGACCGCCGCCTCAAGGCGGAGATCTCCGCGCTGGGCACGTTGCGCTCGGCGTTCTCGTCGTTGAAGTCGGCGGCGGCTACGCTGGCCTCGCGCGAGTCGTCGCTGGCGCGCAAGGCGACGGTGCCCGAGGGCTCCGGCTTCGTCGCCACCGCGGGCACCAGCGCCGCGCTCGGCCGCTACCAGGTCGAGGTGCGCACGCTCGCCTCGGCGCACAAGCTCACCTCCGCTGCGCACGCCAGCGCGGACGCGGCAGTCGGCACGGGCCGCCTGACGATCGTCAGCGGCGGCACGACAATCGAAGTGGACGTTGACCCGGGCGCGAACTCGCTCTCTTCGATCCGCGACGCCATCAACGCGAAAGCCGCCGGCAAGGGCGTGAGCGCGACGCTCGTGCGCGCCGACGACGGCCACCACCTGGTGCTGACGGCGACTGAGACCGGAACGTCGAACGCCCTGCGCATCACCGCAAGCGGAGGCGACGGCGGGCTGGCCGCCCTGGCCTACGATCCGCCGGCCGCGTCCACGATGGTCTCGCGCGACGCGACCGACGCGCTGATCCGCATTGACGGCATGGACCGAACCAGCGCCTCGAACACGATCACCGATGCTCTCGCCGGCGTCACCCTCACGCTCACCAAGGCCGAGCCGGGCACGGTGCGCGAACTCTCGATCGGCAGCGACACCGCCGCGCAGAAGAACGCAGCGAAGAATTTCGTCAACGCCTTCAATGCGTCGGTGGCGTCCATCGCCACGCATACCGCCTACAACACCTCGACCGGCGTGGCCGCAGCGCTCAACGGCGACGCGATGGTTCGCGGCGTCTCGCGCGACATGCGGGAACTCGTGAGCTCGAACGTCAGCGACCTCAAGGCCGCCGGCATCACCATCAACAAGGACGGCACGCTCAAGCTCGACGAAGCCGCCTTCGACGCCGCGATCGCGAAGGATCCGCAGCTCGCCGCGCGCCTGTTCGGCAGCGAGCCGTCGAGCCTGGCCAAGCGCATCGAGGCCATGTTCGACACGGTGCTCGCCAGCGACGGCGCGCTCACCGCGCGCAGCGAGGGCCTCGACCGCCGCACGCGCACGCTCACGAAAGAGCGTGCCGACCTCGACCTGCGGATGAAAGCGGTTGAGACGCGCTACCGCGCCCAGTTCACCGCGCTCGACACGCTGATGACCCGTCTGAACTCGAGCATGACCTTCCTGCAGCAACAACTGGGCCTGTGAGCCCGCACCGGACACGCCCATGCACTCCGCACGCGCCTTCGCCGACCAGTACCGCCAGACCCGCGTGACCAGCGCGGTTCTCGACGCCGATCCCCATCGCATCATCGCAGTCATGTTCACCGCCGCCCGCGAGCGCACGCGCCTGGCCGCCGCCTGCGTCGACCGGGGTGACATCGCACGCAAGGGACAGGCGATCGCCGAGGCCAGCACCATCGTCAGCAGCCTCGGCGGCGCGCTCGATCTCGAACGGGGCGGCGAGATCGCCCAGGGCCTGGCCGCCCTCTACGACTACATCCAGCGCCGGCTTCTCGAGGCCAACCTCCGCAACGACGCGGTCATCCTCGCCGAGGTGGATGACCTGCTGGCTGACATCGAGTCGGCCTGGAGCGCCATCGCGCCCGAGGGCATGCCGGCGGGGAGCCCGTGATCCCGGCCCTGCCGGCGGACGCGATCCGTGCCGCCATCGCCCGCGACGACTGGGCGACCGCGGAAGCGCTGATCCAGGAGCACGAGCAGGCACTACGTGCCGCGTTCGCGGGCGAATCGCAGGCCGAGGCGCGCTGCCGCGAATCCTGGCTGCAGCTGCTGGCCGCCCAGCGCGACCTGATCGACGAACTGCGCACCGCGCGCGACGAGGCCGGCCGTGCCCTGGACCGCCTCGGCCGCGACCGGCGCGGGGTCGCCGCCTACCTGCAGGGGGGCGGATGACCGTCGAAGCCGCCCGGCAGGCGCTCTTCGGCGATGCGCTCGCGAGCGAGGAAGTGCGCCCGGCCGCCGTACTGCCCGTGCCGGCCGATGAGAACCGCCGTCGCCATCTGCTGATGCGCGCCGAGGCGCTGCTGCGCGCGCTGGCCGTGCTGGAGGAGACCCGGGCCGACGACACCGACGACCGCAATGCGGCCGATCCGGCGCTGCACCGGCTGGAAGCGAAGGTCGACCTGCTGCTGAGCCTGGTCGGCAGCCTGCTGCTGCGCGACCAGCCGGCGGACCCGCCGCGGCTGCTGCAGTGGTCCTCGCGCGGCGCGGCGCTGGACGTGCCCGCCGTCGAGCCCGGCCTGGTGCCGGGCGCCTCGGCCCTGCTGCGCGTGCAGCCCTCCGACGCCCTGCCCGAGGCCGTGCAGCTGCCGGCGCAGGTGCTCGCGATCGAACCCTCGCCGGCTGGCCGCCGCGTCTGGCTGGCCTTCGACGCCCTGCCTCCCACGCTGGAAGCCCTGCTCCAGCGCCACCTGTTCCGCGTTCACCGCCGCGCGATCGCCGAGAGCCGGCGCACGCGCTAGCTGGGCATCGGCTCCGTCGGCCCGCGCGACCTCGCCCGGCACCCGCGCTTGCCTTCCATGCGGACCGTGCTGGAACCGCTACGGCCCGTCCGCTAAGGTGGCCCCGAATGCGCGTCCTGCTCTGCGACGACCACACCCTCATCCGCGCCGGCCTGCGCCGGCTGGTCGAGTCATTCGACGGGATCGAGGTCGTCGCCGAGGCCGCCAGTGCCGACGAGGTGGTGATCCGCACCCGCGAGCACGCGCCGCACGTGGTCCTGCTCGATCTCTCCATGCCCGGCCGCAATGGTTTCGAAGCGCTGGAGGAGCTGCGCCGCATCGCGCCCGATACCGCGGTGGTGATCATGTCCATGCACGACGATGCCGGCCACGTGCGTGAGGCAATGTTGCGCGGGGCCAATGGCTTCGTGGTCAAGGAGGCCGCGCCGGCCGAACTCGAGATCGCCCTGCGCGCCGCGCACGCGGGGCGTGTCTACCTGAGCCCGCAGGTCTCGGCCACGATGCTGGCCGATGGCCTGGGCGCGCGCGGCCGGCGTGGCGACGCCGCCAGCCTCTCGCCCCGCCAGCGCGAGATCCTTACCGCACTCGGCGCGGGGCGGACCACCAAGCAGATTGCCGCCGACCTCGGCATCAGCGTCAAGACCGTGGAGACCCACCGGGCGCGGCTCATGGAGACCCTAGGCTGCCGCAACGCGGTCGAGCTGGTGCGTGCCGCCGTGCAGTGGGCCGACCGGGTCTGAGTCGACCGCGTACGTGCTGCCGTTCAGGCAGCTGAGCGGCCACCTGCCGATTCCGTGCGCCACTCCACGCTTGGCGACGGCTTTCTGTCGCTAGTGTCAGGGCTGCCCTGACAGGGCACCGGATTTCCCCTACACGCTATCGGGAACTTCCTGATTCGAAGCCCGGCATCGGACTTGCAGGATGGCTTGCAGGATTCATGCCGCGCTAACGATCCAGTCTCCGGGAGCGATCCACCATGAAGGCGACCGTCCGAACCCAGCTCTCGCAGTCGCTCAACCTCACGCCGCAGCTGCTGCAGTCGATCCGCCTGCTGCAACTGACTGCCCCGCAGCTGGAGATGGAGCTACGCCAGGCGCTGGATCGCAATCCGATGCTGGAGCTCGACGAGGGGGAGGAGACCGGCGAGACGGAGGCGGAAGGCCATGAGGCCGCCGCGGACGAGGCGGCGATGGAAGCGGCGGCCTGGGACGAGCTGCCTGAGCCGGCTTTCCTGTCGGGCATGAATGGCGGCGTCACCCTGGGGGATGACGACGCCACCGCGCGGATCGTCGATGGGGAATCGACCGACTTCCGCGTGCGCCTACTGAAGGAGCTGGAACTGTCGTGGAGGCGGGCGGACTTGGCGGTCGCCGCGTTCTGGCTGGACCACACCAGCGACTTCGGCCTGCTCGAGGCATCGCGTGCCGAACTCGAGGCCGTGGGGATGGCCTCGCTGGGCCTCCCGGCGCGTGAGCTGGAGATCGTCCGCCAGCGCCTGCTCAACGGCGACTGGCCGGGCCTGTGCGCGCAGGACGCCGGCGAGTGCCTGGGCGCGCAGCTGGACCGCCTGCCCGCCGACCCGGTGCAGGCCCTCGCCCGCCAGATCGTCCGCGAGCACATGGCCCTGCTTGCGCGCCACGACGCACGCGCGCTCGCCGCCGTGCTCGGCTGCGCCCACGCGGATGCGGAGGCCGCCATCGCACTGATCCTCTCGCTCAACGTCTGCCCGGTGCCCGAGTCGTCCCAGGGAACCGACGGCCACGTCGTCCCGGACGTGGTCGTGCGCAAGCTCGGCGGCGCCTGGCGGGTGAGCCTCAACGGCCGCACGCTGCCGAAGGTGCGCGTCTCGCCGCACTGCGAGGCAGGCCTGTCGGGCGCGCGGGGGGACGTCGGCACGCTCCGGGGCCTGCTCGACGAGGCCCGCTGGCTGGTGCGCGGCATCGCCATGCGCAACGACACGCTCCTGCGCACCACGCAGGTGCTGGTCGAGCGCCAGCAGGCCTTCCTCGAGCATGGCGAGGAGGCGATCGCCCCGCTCACCCTGCGCGAGGTGGCCGACGCCATCGGCATGCACGAGTCCACCGTCTCGCGCATCACCACGGGCAAGTACATCCAGACCCCGCGCGGCACGTTCGAGCTCAAGCGCCTCTTCGCCGTGCGCCTGGAAGGTGCGGAAGTGTCGGGCGCGGCGGTCAAGGCGATGGTCAAGCGCCTGATCGAGGCCGAGCCCCCGCATGCGCCGCTCGCCGACGAGACCATCGCCGGCCTGCTGGCGCGCCAGGGGATACGCATCGCGCGCCGCACGGTGGCAAAGTACCGCGACCAGCTGGACATCGCCCCCGCCCGCGCCCGCCAGCGCCCCCGGGTCGCGGCGTCCGCCTAACCGGTCCGGAGACCGCCATGCTCAGCGTCCTGCTCGTCGACGACCACGAAGGCTTCATCAACGCCGCCGTGCGCCACCTGCGCCGCCTCGACTGGGTCACCATCGCCGGCAGCGCGTCGAACGGCATCGAGGCCATCGCCCAGTGCGAGGCCCTGCGTCCCGACGTGGTGCTCATGGACCTGGCCATGCCCGAGATGGGCGGCCTGCAGGCCACGCGCCTGATCAAGGCGCAGGACGCCCCGCCCTACATCGTCATCGCCAGCCATTTCGACGACGCCGAGCACCGCGAGCACGCGCTGCGCGCGGGCGCCGACGCGTTCGTGAGCAAGCTGTCCTACATCCACGACGTGATGCCGCTGCTGGAGAAGCTGGCGGGCCGCGGCACCACGTCGGAGGCCGGGGCCACGCAATGAGCGAGTCGCGGATCCTGGTGGTCGACGGCGACATGTCGCGTGCGGAGCGCGTCGCCACGCTGCTGGAGTTCATGGATTTCAACCCGCGCCTCGTCGCGGACGCGGCCGACCTGGACCTGGCGCGCTCGAAGGCGAGCGACTGGGTCGCCGTGGTGGTGGGCGACGTGGGCGACACCGATGCCTGGTCGCGGTTCGCCGACTGGCTCTCGCGCCAGCCGCTGCACCCGCCGCTGCTGCTGCTGCCCGGCCACGAGGAGCGCGCCGCATGGCGGTCGCTCGTCCATCCCGATGCCGTGTGGCCCCTCGATTACCCCATCCGCCGGCCGCAGCTGCAGGACGCGCTGCGGCGCGCCAGCCTCAAGCGCATCGACGACGAGGAGCGCCGCGAGGCGCAGGCCAGCGTCGGACCGACGGGCACCTCCGACGCGGTGCGCCAGCTCAATCGCATGATCGACCAGGTGGCCGGCTTCGACACCACGGTACTGATCCTCGGCGAATCGGGAACGGGCAAGGAAGTCGTCGCCCGCACCATCCACGAGCGCAGCAAGCGCGCCGGCAAGCCCTTCGTCGCGATCAACTGCGGCGCGATCCCGGCCGACCTGCTCGAAAGCGAACTGTTCGGCCATGAGAAGGGCGCGTTCACCGGCGCGCTCACCCAGCGCAAGGGCCGCTTCGAGATGGCCGAGGGCGGCACGCTGCTGCTCGACGAAATCGGCGACATGCCGATGGCCATGCAGGTCAAGCTGCTGCGCGTGCTCCAGGAACGCACCTTCGAGCGCGTGGGCGGCACGCAGGTCTACACCTGCAACGTGCGCGTGATCGCCGCCACGCATCGCAACCTCGAAGACCAGATCGCGAAGGGAGGTTTCCGCGAGGACCTCTTCTACCGGCTCAACGTGTTTCCCATCGAGATGCCGGCGCTGCGCGAGCGCACCGAAGACCTTCCCGAGCTGATCGCGGCGATCACCCGCCAGCTCGCGGCAAGCGGTCGCGGGCGCGTCGCGCTCACGGGCGAAGCCGTCAACGCCCTCAAGCATTACCGCTGGCCGGGTAACGTGCGCGAACTGCACAACCTGCTCGAACGGCTTGCCGTACTGCATCCCGACAGCCAGGTACGGGTGGCCGACCTGCCTGCCCGCTACCGCGCCGGCGTACCGGACACGCCGGCCGACGCGCCGGCCGCGGCGCATCCCGCGGTCGCGCCACGCACTGCCCTGCCCGTGGCCGCCAACGCCGACAGCCCCGCACCCGGCCCTGCCGCCCTGAATCCGCGCGCCACGCTGCCGCCCGAAGGCCTGGACCTCAAGAGCCACATGGCGGAACTCGAACTGGAACTGATCCAAGCCGCGCTCCAGCAAGCCAATGGCGTCGTCGCCCACGCCGCGCCGCTGCTCGGTCTTCGCCGCACCACGCTGGTGGAAAAGCTGCGCAAGTACGGGATCGACCGCGATTCCGACTGAAGCCGCCGCCACGGGCGCCGGCCTCGGGTAGCGGCCGGCGTCAGAACGCGCGGTCGAGCGGGCTCAGCACGGCGCCTGCCCCACGGCCGAGCACGTGCGTGTAGATCTGCGTCGTACCAAGATCCTTGTGGCCGAGCAGCTCCTGCACCGTGCGGATGTCCTGCCCGGCCTCGAGCAGGTGGGTCGCGAACGAATGGCGCAGCGTATGACACGTCGCCGGCTTGGTGATGCCCGCGAGGTCGCGTGCGCGCTTGACGGCACGCTGCAGCGAACTCTCGTCGACATGGTGGCGGTGGACCCGGCCGGTGCGGGGGTCGGTCGAGCGTTGGGCCGAGGGAAACACGAACTGCCAGCCCGGATCCCGGGCTGCGTTCGGGTATTTCTTCGCCAGCGCATGGGGCAGCCGCGCCTCGCCGAAGCCCTCGGCGAGGTCGTGGCGATGCAGCAGCAGTGCGCGCTCGATCGCCCGCCGCAGGTCCTCGCGCAGTGCCTGCGGCAGGGGCACGCGCCTGTCCTTGTCGCCCTTTCCCTCGCGCACGAGGATCTCCCCGCGCTCGAAGTCGACATCCTTGACCCGCAGGCGCGTGCATTCCATCAATCGCATCCCCGTGCCATAGAGGAGCGCAGCCATCAGTCGCGTCGAGCCCTCCATCGCACCAAGCAGCCGCTCGACTTCGCTTCGTGACAGGACGACCGGCAACCTTCGCGGCCGCTTGGCGCGGACCACGTCCTGCATCCACGGCAGCTTGAGCCCTAACACTTCCCGATAGAGGAAAAGGAGCGCCGCCAGCGCCTGGTTCTGGGTGCCGGAGGCCACGTCATCACGAGCGGCCAGGTCCGTCAGGAAGCGCTCGACCTCCGGCCCACCGAGCTCGCGCGGGTGGCGCCTGCCGTTGGCGAGGATGAAGCGCCGCACCCAGCTGACGTACGCGCGCTCCGTCCGCAGGCTGTAGTGCTTCACGCGGACCCGCTCCCGGACCAGGTCAAGAAGCCGCTTCCCGCCCGCCTCGCTCGCCTGCGCTGCCGTCCCGCTGCCTTCATAGGTGCGGGGCCGCCGCCCCTCGCGCGCATGCAACAGAGGCGACTCGCCTGCAGTCCCACCGTCGCCGCGCGGCTGCACGACGCGGTCGTGTCGCCGTGACGGCGCCGCAGACGCCCAGCGAGCCTTGGAGCGCCCGGCCCCATACCCTCCCGGCGGATCCTCCCCCAACCTCAGCCCGAGGGACTGCCCAACACCACGGTAAATCGCTACCCACGCATCCATGCCCACTAACCGCTCCAACAACGCGATGGCGACGTGGCAATTGTCCGCGGCGAAGCGCCCGAGGCCGTAAGGCATTGACAGCAAGGGAGGTAGGAAAACCCCCTGTCGCATTCGCACCGCAACCGCGCGACCCGAATGTCGTACCGCGTCACGCGACATGGTAAGACGTGCCAGCACTCGCCGGTGCCAATTCGGGGTACACAAGATGTTGATTTTCCAGGAAAGTTCACCAAGCGTTGTCGCCCGGGCGCCGTCCAATCGGTTACCGTGGTGCTTGTGTTAGAGAATCGGTGTTAGCGCCCACAGTAGAATCAACGCATGGCCAAGTTCCTAAACACCAGCGCTACGAACTACTTCCTCGAAGAGCTCATCAAGGATGCGCGGGATCGGCTGATCCTCATTAGCCCGTTCCTCAAGCTCAACGACCGCATCAAGGAGCTTCTGTCGGACAAGAACCGACTGAAGATCGATGTTCGCATCGTGTATGGGAAGAGCGAGCTACAGCCGGCGGAAATAGCCTGGCTCAATGAGCTTTCGTATGTCCGAACGAGCTTTTGCAAGAACTTGCACGCCAAGTGCTACCTCAACGAAGAGCTCTGCATTGTTACAAGCTTGAACCTGTACGAATTTAGCCAGGTCAACAACAATGAGATGGGTGTGCTCTTTCGCCGATCAGAAGACTCCGACCTATACCGCGAAGCCTATGAAGAAGCCCAGCGCATCATCCGCATCAGCGAAGAGGTGCGGATTTCGCTAGAGCGTGTAGTCGCCAAAGAGCCCGATGATTCCACGGAAGAAGACAGTGGCTCCAAGCTCACGTCTTCGAAGCTTGCCGCCAAGCACGGCCTGAAGACTGCTCAGTTGATTGAACAGCTCGTCGCGCGAGGCCTGCTGGAGCTTAAGGAGGGCAAGCCGCATCTGACCGCGTTGGGAAAAGAAGCGGGCGGAGAGTTCAAATTCAGCAAGAAGTTTGGCCCGTACTTCGTCTGGCCGGAAGATCTACAGCCGGGTGGGCGCTAACAATTCGTCCAAGCCGACGCCGCTTCGCGGCGCGGCTTAACTCCGGTGTTAGCTGTGTACGTGGCCTGGCCGTGTTCAGCGGTGGCGCTCGAGGTTTCCCGTCGTCTTCGGCCACATCCCGCACCGAGGTTTCTCGGCTCGCA
>NZ_SKFB01000053.1:0-17272 GCF_004344885.1 Lysobacter sp. N42 | reverse complement strand
GTGTTCGACGACCCGGCCACCGCCGTGCGCGCGCGGCGGCAGGCGGGCGACCTGTCGGAGGAGGCCGCGCGGCTGATCGTCGAGCGCGGCATCGCGCCGGTGGGCGACGGCGGCTGGGCCTGGCGCAGCGACGCCCGCCTCACCCGGCCCACCGCGGTGCGCATGAGCGAGGCGCAGATGCGCGACGTCGTCGCCGCCATCGAATGCCCTGTGCACCTGGTGCATGCCGTGCCCGCGTTCGAGTTCTTCCCGGCCGACGTGCGCGACGCGCGCCTGGCCTGCCTGCGCGACGTGCGCGTGAGCGCGATCGAGGGCGGGCACCACCTGCACATGGAGCAGCCGGCGACCGTCGCCGCGGCGATCGGGCCGTTCCTGCAGGGCGGCTAGGCGCGCCCGGGGCGCACGTACGGCACGTCACCTGCCGCACGGTGCACGGTCGCCCACGAGCCACCGCCCGCGCGGTCGACCGCCTAGCCCTGCGGGACCGCTTCGCAGCCGGGGCCGGCCCGTCGCATACCCACCGCGGCGTGCCCATCGACGGGCCAGCGGAGAAGTTCCCCAAACCGATGGCCCATGCAGGCCACCGCAGGCACGCGCAGTCTCGGTGGCTTGGAGGTGACCCATGCCCGACCGCACGACCCCGCGCCGCAGCCGCCTGCGCGAATGGCTTCCCACGCTCGCGCTGCTGGGGCTGATGGTGGTCGCCCGCAGCTCGCTGGCCAACCACTACGTCGTGCCCAGCGGCTCCATGCAGCCCACCCTCGAGCCGGGCGACCGCGTGCTGGTCGACATGAGCGCCTACGGGCTGCGCCTGCCGTTCACCGGGACGGTGCTGCTGGCCCGCGCCCGGCCCGCGCGCGGCGACGTGGTCGTGCTGCCCTCGCCGCGCGACGGCACGCGCCTGATCAAGCGCGTGGTGGCGGTGGCCGGCGACCGCGTGTCGGTGCGCGGCGGGCACCTGGCCATCGACGGCGTCCCCGCCGCGCGCGGTGCCGGGATCGAGCGCATCGGCGCGCGCGACGTGCCGGTGAACCTGTCGCACGGCGGCGGGCCGGACGTGGAGGTGGTGGTGCCCGCCGGCCACGTGCTGGTGGTCGGCGACAACCGCGGCAACAGCTTCGACGGGCGCAGCTTCGGCTTCGCGCGCGAGGCCTCGATCTACGCGCGGGCGCGCGGCGTGTACTGGCGCCGCGGCGAGCGCTTCACCTGGAAGGCGCTGTAGCCACGCGTGGCGGCACGGCGACCAGCGCGCGCAGCATGGCCTTGATCGGCCGGCCCTTCGCGCGAAGCAGCTCGCGTTCGGCGTCCCAGTCGGGAAAGCGCGCCTCCACCTCGGCCCAGAACGCGCGCGAGTGGTTGGGCTGGATCAGGTGGCAGAGCTCGTGCACCAGCACGTACTCGAAGGCCGACGGGCGCACCAGCACCAGCGCGAGGTCCAGGCGCATGCGGTCGTCGGGCGCGAGCGAGCCCCACAGCGAGGTCAGCGGGCGGATCACGACGTCGCGCGGCGCGCGCGGCAGGCCGGGCAGGTATTTCGGCAGCCAGCGGCCGACATCGGCGCGGGCTTCGGCGAGGTAGAAGTCGCCCAGCGCCTTGCGCACGGCCGACTCGCGCACGTTCGCCGGATGCCAGATGGCGATGCCAGCCCCGTCGCGCTCCACGCGCACGTAGCGGCCTTCGCGCCAGTGCAGCGGCAAGGCCTCGCCGCGCAGCGGCAGTGAGGCGGTCCGCCCGAGCGCGAGCGGTTCGGCCGCGCCGAAGGTGTGCGCGAGCTGCCCGGCCAGCCACGCGGCGTGCTCCTGCGCGAAGGCCAGGGCACGGCGGTCGCTGGTGCGCGGCGGGCAGGTCAGGCGTGCGCCGCGTTCGGTCACCGACAGGCGCAGGCCGCGCGCGCTCGCATGGTGCACGCGCAGCACGTCCACGACGCGCCCGTCCGGCAGCGCCACCGGCAGCACCGCCTGCTTCGCCACGGGCGTGGCCAGGCGCGGCGTGCGGGCGCGGAAATTGAACACGCGGGGCTACTCGACCTTCGAGAGCTTGAGGGCGCGCTCCAGCACCGAAAACAGCCGGCGCATCTCGTGGCTCATCAGCGCGAAGCGCGCCTCGAGCTCGGCGCGCAGGTCCTCGCGCTCGGTGTTCTCCAGCTCGTCCACCGCGCCGTCGAGCAGCTTGAACTTGCGGATCACCAGGTCCTCGCCGAGCACGAAGCTCACGTGGTCGTCCAGCGTCAGTGCAAGCCGGGTGACCTGCTTGCCGCTGGCCAGGTGCTTGTCGATCTCCGCGTTCTTCTCCAGCTCCATGCGCTGGCACTTCACCACCGCGCCCTGGTCGAGCGCGTCGCGCAGCTCGCATTCGTCGCCCAGGCTCAGGCCGTCGGGCAGGGCCTCGCCGGCCAGCCAGCCGGTGAGCACCGCGCGCGGCGCGACCTCGGCGTTGAGCGGCAGCGCGGGAAAGCTGCCCAGCGCCTTGCGGATCTCGCCGACCACGTTCTCGGCCGACTTCTTGCTGGAGGTGTCGATGGCGACCACGCCCTGCTTCATGTCCAGGATCGCGTCGGTGCGCGTGGGGCGCACGAAGGCGCGTGGCAGCAGCTCGGTGATGAGCTCATCCTTCAGGCGCTTGCGCGTGCGCCCGCCGGGGCGGCGGCCTTCCTTCTCCTCGATCTCGTCGAGCTTCTTCTGCAGCAGGTCGTTGACCACCGCGCCGGGCAGCAGGCGGTCCTCGCCGCCGACGGCGAGCCAGTAGGCCTCGTCGAGCATGTGCCTGAAACCTTCCGTGTCGCGGCCGAAGGGCGAGACGAAGCCACGGGTGGAGAGCTCCATCGGCCCGACCGGGCGCAGCGCGCATTCGGCCAGGCCGGCGTCGAAGGCATCGAGCTGGAGGGAGGTGGGGAAGCGGAAGAGGGTGAGGTTTCGGAAGAACATTCGGACGTTTCGTCTCTGCTTCGGCTGCGGGTTCGCAGCGATGGATATCTGTCTTCGTCATTCCCGCGAAGGCGGGAATCCATGGACGTTGTTTGCAGCGCTCGCGTTAAAGCAACAGCGTTTCGTGCGCTGGCGCGCCCGAGTCACTTTTCTTTGCTGCTGCAAAGAAAAGTAACCAAAAGAAAGCAGCTTCCCCGACGAATCTACAGCTCGCGACCGGCGACAACTGCGAGGATCGCCACACTCGGCATCCTGCCTCGGGTGGCGACGGCCGACATCCTGTCGGCCGCCCTTCGGGTCTTACAATCGATTCGGCTTTTGAGTCATCCCTACGACGCAGCTGTCAGCTTTCGTCCTCGCCCGGCGTCCCCGCCAGCCACGCGTGCGCATCCGGCAGCGGCGCATCGCCGCGCGCGCCGAGCGAGAGGAAATCGAACAGCTTCGGGTCGGAGAGCTGGGAGGGGCGGATGTCGCCCAGCGCGCGCGCGATGGTCTCGATGCGGCCCGGCGACTCGCGCTCCCAGGCGTCCAGCATCTTCTTGACCTGCTTGCGCTGCAGGTTCTCCTGCGAGCCGCAGAGGTTGCAGGGGATGATCGGGAACTGCTTCGCCTCGGCATACGCGGCGATGTCGTCTTCCTTCACGTAGGCCAGCGGACGGATCACCACGTGCTTGCCGTCGTCGGACTGCAGCTTCGGCGGCATGCCGGAAAGTTTCGCGTGGAAGAACAGGTTGAGGAAGAACGTGGCGACGAGGTCGTCGCGATGGTGGCCGAGGGCGATCTTGGTGAAGCCTTCCTGCTCGGCATAGGTGTACAGCGCGCCGCGGCGCAGGCGCGAGCACAGCGAGCACATGGTCTTGCCCTCGGGCACCACGCGCGTCACCACCGAATAGGTGTCCTGCTCGAGGATGTGGTACTTCACCCCGATCGATTCGAGGTACTGCGGCAACACGTGCTCCGGGAAATCCGGCTGCTTCTGGTCGAGGTTCACCGCGACCAGCTCGAAGCGCACCGGCGCCCTCGATTGCAGCTGCAGCAGGATGTCGAGCATGGTGTAGCTGTCCTTGCCGCCGGACAGGCAGACCATGACCTTGTCGCCGTCCTCGATCATGCCGAAGTCGGCGATCGCGCGGCCGACCTGGTGGCGCAGGCGCTTGGCGAGCTTGTTGGCCTCGTGCTGCGCGCGGCGCGCACGCGGCGGCAGCGGCTCGGCCAGCGGGATGACGGGAAGGGAGACGACGGAGTCCATCGGCCCATTCTACGGAAGCGGCCCTGCCGCACCCTGAGCGCGTTCAGGCGCTCCGGCGCTCGCCGCTGCCACGCACGCGCGCTACGCTTGGGCCATGAACGACGGCCGCCGACCCGCCGAGATCGCCCGCCAGCTGGCCGAGCTGCGCCAGCAGCATCGCGACCTCGACCTGGCGCTCGAGGGCCTGCGCCACGCGCCCGTGCGCGACGAACTGGCGGTCACGCGCCTGAAGAAGCGCAAGCTGCAGCTCAAGGACTGCATCGCGCGGCTGGAGAGCGCGTTGATTCCGGACGAGCCGGCCTGAGGCCGGGTCAGGCCGACGCCTTCGCCGCCTCCGGGCTCACCTTCTCGATCGAATGCCGCAGCTCGCGGCCGAGGATGAACTTGGCGTCACGCGCCCAGGCTTCCAGGCGCTCGTCGAAGGTGAGCTTGCCGTTCTCGTCGGCCCGCACCAGGCGCAGCTCGCGCAGCTGGGCGATGAACACGCGGAACAGCGACTTGTCGAAGAACTCCGGTGCCGCCGGCGCGTACAGCAGCGACAGGCGCTGCGCGGCGAGGTGGCAGAGGGTTTCGAGCTCGCCCGCGCTGAGCGTGCCGGGGCCGTTCTTGGCCAGCACGGAGATGGCGATGTAGTAGCGCTCGAAGGCCTGCTGCAGCGAATGGCCGATGGCACGCAGGCGGAAGACCTCGTCGGACTGGCCGGCGTTACGCGCGAGGATCTCCCCGTCCTCGCCAGAGCGCTGCAGCAGCCCTTCGGCGACGAACAGCTCGATGGTGTGCGCGAGGCGCTCGGCGAAGCCGTCCTCGTCCCAGGGCAGGAACAGCTCGGCCTTGAGGAACGGGTACACGCTGCGGCCCAGGCGCAGCACCGAAGCGTGCGCCATGCGGCGGTTGTTCTGGAAGCAGCAGGCCACCCAGGCCGCCGCCGTGAACAGGTGCAGCACGTTGTTGCGGAAGTACGACAGCAGCACCGCCTTCTCGCCGTCGACCTCCAGCACGTCACCCAGCGGGTGCTTCACGCGCAGCAGCACGCCGATCTCCTCCGCGTGCGCCACGATCTCCTCGGGCGTATGCGGCGTCACCGTGACGCGGTCGGAATACGGCAGCTGCGCCAGGAGCTTCTTCGACAGCGCGATCTGCTCGAGCAGGTCGGCCTCGTTCATCGCGTGCTTCGGCGTGGACAGCAGCGCGAGCGCGAGCAGGTTGATCGGGTTGACGTCGGCGGCGCGGTTGACGTTGACCTGGATGCGCTGGGCCAGGGTATCGACGGCGTCGGCGAACCAGGCCGGCTTCTCGTCGTCGGGCACCGGCGCGCCGGTCCAGCCGGGTGCCTTCTCGGCCAGCACGTCGGCCAGGCGGATGGGCTCGCCGAAGTTCACCACGACCTGGCCGTAGTTGCTCGACAGCACCTTGGGGATGCCCATCAGCAGCTGCCAGATCGATTCCTTTTCCTTGGGCTTGCCCGACAGCTCGTCCAGGTAGCTGCGCCCTTCCATCAGCTTCTCGTAGCCGATGTAGACGGGCTGGAACAGCACCGGCCGCGTGGGCGCGCGCAGGAAGGCGCGCAGCGTCATCGCGATCATGCCGCCCTTGGGCTGCAGCAGGCGTCCGGTGCGCGAGCGCCCGCCCTCGATGAAGTATTCGATGGAATAGCCGCCGGCCACGAGCTGGGCGAGGTATTCGGAGAACACCGCCGAATACAGCGCGCTGCCGCGGATCGAGCGGCGCAGGAAGAACGCGCCGCCCTTGCGCAGCAGCGTGCCCACCACCGGCAGGTTGAGGTTGACGCCCGCGGCGATGTGCGGCGGCACGATGCCGCGCGAATACAGCAGGTAGCTGATCAGCAGGTAGTCCATGTGGCTGCGGTGGCAGGGCACGTAGACAACCTCGTGGCCCGGGGCGTCCTGCTTGAGGCGGTCCAGGTGGTGGACCAGCACGCCGCGGTAGATGCGGTTCCACACCGGCGCCAGCAGGAAGCTGGCCGAGCGCACGACCGGGTGCGAGTAGTCGGCCGCGATCTCGTAGGCATAGGCATGCGCCTTCTTCCAGGCCTCGGCGGCATCGGTGCCGTCGCGGCGGGCCTGGTCGGCGATGGCATCCAGCACGCTGGGGGCCGTGAGCACGCGGTCGACCAGCAGGCGCCGCGTCGACAGGTCCGGCCCGATCACCGCGGTGCGGATGCGGCGGAAATGCGCGCGCAGCACGCGCGAGAGCTTGCGCACCGTGCGCTCGGGCGGCAGGCCCTCGTCGGCCACGCCGCGCAGCGACACCGGCGGTGCGAAGCGCACGTAGGTGTCGCGGCCGTTGAGCGCGATCGCCAGCAGGCGGCGGAAGCGGCCGACGAGCTGCCAGTTCTCCGAGAACAGCACCGAGAACCAGCCGGTGGTCTTCTCCGGCGCGCGGCCGACGAAGATCGACACCGGCACCAGCTGCACGTCCAGCGCCGGGTCGGCGCGGTGCGCGGCGATCAGGCGGGCCAGCGATTCGGAGTGCGACTTGCCGTTCGCCGCCTGCGGGCGCTCGATCACCCCGGGGATGTTGGGCAGCGGTGCGATCGGCCCGACGCTGCGGCGCGAGAGCGCGACGTAGGCGCGGCCGCGCCCGGTGGGGTCGCCGGGCAGCGGGTTCAGCGGCGAGGGCAGGCCGGCCTCGCGGCAGGCGCGGTCGAGGATCAGGGCGTTGGAGAGGCCGTAGTCCTCCAGCACGTAGCAGACCGGGCCGCCGTTCCAGTCGGGCACGTGCTCGGCCGGGGCCTTGGGCTCGATCTTCAGCGCCAGCCACGGATCCAGCACGCGGCCGAGCAGGCGCGCCCACCAGGGGCGGCGCGCGTCCGGCCCCACGCGGGGCGCCGCAGCCGGTGCCGGCGGTGGCTCCAAGACCGACTCGGCCGGGGTGGCGCCGGGCATGGGCAGGTCGGGCTGCGCCGGGTCGGGCTCGCGGGGCCCCGCGACCGGCGCGGCCTCCGCCACCTCGGTGCCACTGGCGGCGGTGGCCTCCACCGGGGCGGAGGGGTCGTCAGCGGGCGGCGGGGCGTCCGGGAAGGGCAGGGGCGTCTGCTGGTGCTGGGCCATCGTCGGCATTATGCCCAACGCGCCCGGCAGGCCCGCCCAGCGCCGCCTCGGCATGGCGCAGGCTGTCGGTCAGGAACCAGCCCTCGGGCCGGCGCACGAGGTCGAGGTCGGCCACGACCGGCTGGCCGGCCAGGGTGTAGCGCAGGCGCAGGCGCGCGCTGTGGGCGGTGCCGGTCAGGCGCTCGATGCGCACGCTGCGCAGGGCGGCGTCCACGTCCAGGCCGAGCGTGGCCAGCGCGCGTTTTCCTTCGCGCAGTGCGGGGCGCAGGCGCGTGAGGCTGCGGTGCAGGCCGGCCTGCGACCATGCGGCGTCGCCCCCGGCCAGATGGGTGGCGCGCGCTGCCCGCACCAGGCCGGGAAGGAGCGGCTCCACCCGGGCTGCATCGGCGAGCCGGGCCGAATCGGCCCAGGTCGCCAGCGCCGCCACCTGCTGCAGCCGGTGGGTGCGCTCGGCGGCCGGCATGCCGGTGTCGCGTTCGAGCATCTGCCGGGCGAACAGCGCCAGCGTGCGCGCGGCCGTGCGCACCTCGGTGCGGGCGCCGGCGAACTGCTGGCGATAGCCGCGGCGCAGCAGTGTCTCGGCGCCGGGCGCGGCCAGGCGGTCGATGGCCGCTGGCAGATGGCGGGCCAGCGGCAGTTCCGACAGCGGCCAGCGGCTGCGGCCTGCGCGCCAGGCCGCATCGGTGCGGGCATAGAGGTCGGGCGGCAGCGCATGCACGGCATAGGCGCCGAGGTCGTCGCGGCGCAGGTCGTCCAGCAGCCGGTGCACGGCCGCTTCGGGCGTGGGTGCCGGTCGGGCAGGCGGCGGGGCGTCTTCCTCCGCCCGGCAGCCGGCCAGCAGCAGGACGGCGAGGGCGAGGGCGACACGGATGCGGAAAGCGGCGGTGGCCATGCATGCATCCTGCCGGGCGCGCCGCGTGGCCGCCACGTTCGGGCGCACACAAAGAAAAAGGAGGCCTGGGCCTCCTTCAAAGCCGGCCGGAGCCGGTGGGACAACAACGATTGGACAGCCGGCGAACCGGACGGCGACAGCTTAAGGAAACGTTATTGTTCAATCAATACCCGCACTTTGCTCGGTAAGCAATTGATTCACCGTGGGATCGGCATTCGAGAGTAACGAAAACCTGCGGCGCTAGCGGCCACGGCGCATGCCCTTTACACACGAGGAATGCGGTGGCGGTCACGGTCTTCGATGGACATCCGACCGGCGGATGCGTATACAGCCCGCTCCCGCGGGCGGAGCCCCGCGGGCGGTACCGCCACCACGGGGGAGGCGGACCGGACCTTCCGTTCCAGGGGATTCGATGAAGACCATGACTTCGGGCGCCGGCTTCGTGCGCTCGCGCCTGGCGCGTGCCGTCGCCGGCACGCTGCTCGCCACCACGCTCGCGCCCGCGGCGTTCGCCCAGACGTATGCCGAGCCCGGCCGCATCGGCGATGCCGACAGCTGGCGTACCGCCGAGTTCTATGCCGACTGGGGCCTGTCGCTGATCAATGCCGAGTACGCCTATGCGCGCGGGCTCACCGGCCGCGGCATCCGCGTGGGCATCTTCGACAGCGGGGTCGACCTGCGCCATGGCCAGTTCGCCGGCCGCGCCCATCGTGGCATCCGCATCGCCGACCTGCTGGCCGACGGCAGCGCCTGCGCCAACCGCAGCGTGCTCGCCGGCGACGATGCCTGCTTCATGTCCGATGGCGACACCGTGGCCATGGACTACTTCGAGTACACCGACGCCGACCGCGCGCTGGTGCAGTACCTCGTCGACATCGGCTACCTCTACGACTGGGTGCCCGACTACCTGGAGTCGATCGCCGGCTTCCAGTACAGCGCGCACGGCACGCACGTGGCCGGCACGATGGTGGCCAACCGCGACGGACGCGGCACGCACGGCGTCGCGTTCGGCGCCGACCTGACCAGCGCGCGCCTGTTCTCCAACACGTACACGGACCTGTTCTCGCTGCTGGGCGTGGGCGGCGAGTCCCATGCGATCGGCCCGGATTCCACCGCCGTGGCGAGCATGTACCGGCAGATGGCGACGCAGGGCGTGCGCGTGATCAACCACAGCTGGGGCCTGGCCAACGAGCCCACCTCGGTGGCCGACATGGACGAGCTCTACTCGCTGCCGGGCGTGGCCGAGTACTTCGCCACCTACACCGCACCGTCGCTGCGCGACGGCACCCTGCAGGTGTGGGCGGCCGGCAACAACTACGGCGAGATCGCCGGCATCTACGCCACGCTGCCGCGCTGGCAGCCCGAGCTCGAGCCCTACTGGCTGAGCGTGGTCAACCTGAGCTGGGAAGGCGGGCTGGACTGGAGCTCCAGCATCTGCGGCCAGACCGCGCAGTGGTGCGTGACCGCGCCGGGAACCGACATCACCTCCACGGTGGTCGGCGGCGCCATCGACGGCCGCGTCGTGCGCGATGCCGACGGCAACTTCGTGGGCCTGGAGGTCACGCGCGAGAACCCGGAATACGGCATCGGCGACATGACCGGCACCTCGATGGCCGCACCGCACGTCACCGGCGCGCTGGCGCTGCTGATGGAGCGCTTCCCGTACCTGTCCAACCCGCAGGTGCGCGACGTGCTGCTCACCACCGCCACCGACCTGGGCGATCCCGGCGTCGACGCGATCTACGGCTGGGGCCTGATCGACCTGCAGCGCGCCATCGAGGGCCCGGGCCTGCTGCGCGTGGACACCGAGGTGGTGATGAACACGCGCGCCGGTGGCGTGCAGACCTGGTCGGGCCTGGCCTGGGACGACTGGACCAACGACATCGGCGGCCCGGGGCGGCTGACCAAGTCCGGCGCGGGCTGGCTGCGTCTGTCCGGCGACAACAGCTTCAACGGCGCGACCGTGCGCAGCGGCGTGCTCGAGCTCGACGGCGACAACTGGCTGGGCGACGTCCGCGTCGATGGCGGCATCCTGCTGGTGGACGGCGCACTGCTGCGCACCGACCTCACGGTCAATGCCGGCTCCGCCTTCGTCATGGGCCGCCACGCCGGCGCATCGGCGACGGTGAACGCGGGCGGGCGCCTGGGCGGCAGCGGCACGGTCAACGACCTCACGGTGCACGGGACGGTGGCACCGGGCAATGGCGTGGGCACGCTGCACGTCACCGGCGGCTACACGCAGGCGGCCGGCTCCTTCTTCGATGCGGAGCTGGGCGGCAACGGCGCGTCGGACCGCATCGCCGTGCAGGGCGCGGCCACGCTGCAGGGCGGCACCGTGCGCCTGTCGGGCGTGCCGGGGCAGTTCCTGCTCGGCCAGTCCTACACGCTGCTCTCGGCCACCGCCGGCGTGAACGGCCAGTTCGCCGCGCTCGACCGCAGCGCCTACTCGCCCTTCCTGCGCTTCGACCTGCGCTATGCACCGGGCGCGGTCGGCCTGGACGTGACGCGCGGCCAGGCGCTGGCCTCGGCGGCCATCACGCGCAACCAGTCGGCGGTCGCCACGGCGGCCGACGCGATGGCGACCACCGCGCCGCTGCTGCGCTCGCTCGTGCAGCTGTTCCCGCAGCAGGCGCAGGCCGCCTTCGACGCGCTGTCCGGCGAGGCCCATGCCAGCGCGCGCAACGTGCTGGTCGAAGCCAGCCGGCATGTGCGTGACGCCGCGCTTGACCGCAGCCTGATGGCGGCCGCGCCCGAGGCCGACGCCGAGGGGCGCACCGCGGTGTGGGCGCAGGGCCTGTCCAGCGGCGGCAAGGTGTTCGCCGACGGCAACGGCGCGCGCGTGGAAGCCCAGGGCAGCGGCCTGCTGCTCGGCGTCGACCATGCCTTCGCCGGCGGCTGGACGCTGGGCGCACTCGCCGGCAGCAGCCGCGACGACCTGACCGTCGCGGCGCGCGCCTCGCGTGGCGACGTCGACAGCCGGCACGTGGCCGTCTACGGCGGCGGCCGGTTCGCGGGCATCGGCCTGCGCGGCGGTCTTGCCTATGCGCGCAACGAGGTCGACATGCAGCGCCGCGTGGCGTTCGCCGACGTCGACCAGACGCTGCGTGCCGACACCCGCGCCGACAGCCTGCAGGGCTTCGTCGAGGCCGGCTACCGCGTCGACCTGGGCAGCGTGTCGATCACGCCGTTCGCGCAGTTCGCCCACGTGCGGGTTCAGGCCGACGGCTTCACCGAGACGGGCGGCAGCGCCGCGCTCACGGTCGAGGGCGGCGACAGCCGCGTGAACCTGTCGACCGCGGGCCTGCGCCTGGCGGCCGACCTGGCCGGCAGCGGCCAGACCCCGGGCTGGCTGCAGCTGCGCGCGGGCCTGGGCTGGCGCCACGCCTCCGGCGACCTCGCCGCGCCCACCCGCGCCGGGTTCGCGGGCGCGCCGGCGTTCGTCGTCGAGGGCGCGACGCTGGCAGAGAACGCCACCGTCGCCGAGGCCGGCATCGGTGCCTGGGTCGGCGAGCGCACGCTGGTCGAGTTCGGCTACACCGGCCAGTTCGCCGACGAGGCGCGCGACCACGCCGCGACGGCGCGGGTGTCGGTGCAGTTCTGACGCCGCAGCTGCGTCTACAGGTGACCGGCTTCCTGGCTGGAGCCGGTCATCCCACGTCCCGTGCTGCGACTCATCTATGCTGTTCGCATGAAGACGCTCAGAGTGCTCGGCCTCCTGCTGGTGGCGAGTGTAGTCACCGGCTGCGGCTCGGGTGATCAGGATGCAGTCGCTGACGAGGCCCCCATCCAAGGGCGTGCCGCGTCGGGCATGCCGCCGGCACCCGGCGCTGTACGCGCACATGTTCCGACTGCCGCCTCCCCGTATGACGTTTGCGGGGGCATCATCCCGGGCTCGCCCGCCCCGACTGATGCCTACCGCATGCGCTGCGAGGTCATTGTGCCGACCGAGAGTGGCTGGACGGCTCAACATGTCGCGATCGGCGACGTAACAGGCGATGGAAAGCCCGATGTCGTCGGTTCCGCAGGTTATGGCGGCCCCGTGTACGTCCCGGAGGTCGTGCGCGTCCACGTGGCGTCATTCAACGGTCCTGGCGCTCCGGCCGTTTCCACCCTCAGTTTTCCAGGGTTGCCTTCGTCCGCCCACGGAATGACCCTGGCGGATCTCGATGGAGATGGCGTAGACGAGATCGTCGTCGAATCCGCGGGTCAGCTTACGATCGCCGCGCACAAGAATGGCCAGTGGAGCTATCGGCGACTGCCAAGCATCCAGCCCGCCCGTTACCTCGCGCCGATCGATGCCAACAGCGACGGGGCAATGGATGTATTCGCGCAGAGCTGGTCTTCGGGCGCCCACGTCTATTTCGCGGACGGCAAAGGGGGGATCGATCGCCACGTACGGTTCGACAACGGCGCCGCGGGATACAACACCGTGCGCACCGCCGACGTGGATGGCGACGGCAGGCCCGACGTCACCGTGACCAACGGTCAGGGATGGCCGAAGGTCTGGCACTACATCAATCGCTTCGGAACAAACCTCGACCCAGCGGTGGAGTACGACCTCCGGCCGACGGTCTCTTCTCCGGTCCGAGGCATCGCTGTGGGCGATGTCGATGGAGATGGTCTCGTCGATCTGGTCGTATCCCAGGCGAGCCAGTCAGGTGAACCCAACGGCCTCAGAATATTTCACGGAGGCCTGGCACACGCGACGAGCCGGAGTTCGTTCCTACGGATCGAGGGTCAGTACCAACTGCCTGCTGCGATCGCCATCACCGATCTCGATGGCGACTCGAGGCAGGATCTTGTGGTTGGGTTCGACAGCGAGGACTCGCTGGCCTACTTCCGGCAGGGCCCCGACGGATTCGCTGCCCCTGTGCGTATGCGTACGGACGACTCAGCGCTCACCGTCGGTGCGTTCACCCACGGGAGTTTCCGGATCGCCGACATCGATCTCAACGGCTGCCCCGATATTGCCCTGGCGCATAGCGCAACGTCGCTGCGGGTGTACTTTGGCGAGAACTGCCGAACCTGGGAGCCTGTGATGGGCGGCCCCCTGCCACCGCTCAGCCTCTGAGCGGGAGCGGTGTCCGTCCCGACTCTGCCCGTATGACCGTCGGCGATTTGATGATCGCCAGATGAAGTGGCGTGGGGACCGTTATCCCTCCAGCAGCGCCCGGATCGCCGCGAACCCCGCGTCCGCACGCGCCTTCTTCGATTCGGCATCGGCCACCGGGTCGGCGCCATCGCGCTGGATCTCGCTCGCGGGCAGCTCGTCGAGGAAGCGGCTGGGCTTGAGCCGCAGGATCTCGCCCCAGCGCTCGGCCCGCTTCGAATAGGACATCCACAGCCGCTCCTTGGCACGGGTGATGCCCACGTACAGAAGGCGCCGCTCCTCGTCCAGGCGGCCTTCGTCCAGGCTGGCCTCGTGCGGCAGGGTGCCGTCCTCGAGCCCGACGATGAAGACGTAGCGGAACTCCAGGCCCTTGGCCGCGTGCAGGCTCATCAGCCGCACCTGGTTGCCGGGCTCGCCCTTGTCGGCATGCGAGAGCAGCGCGAGCGAGGCGGCCAGCTCGCCCGGGCCGGCGTTGCGCGCGCCGTCGAACCACTGGCTGAGTTCCTCGATGTTCGCGCGGCGGCGCTGGAAGCTCGCCTCGTCCTTGCACTGCGCGCGCACGGCGGCGAGCAGCCCGCTGCGCTCGGCGACCTCGCGCACGAGGTCGGCCGGCGACAACGCGTTCGCCTTGGAGCGCAGCTGCTTGACCAGCGTGGCGAAGGTGTCGAGCGCGTTCGCCGCGCGCGGGGGCAGCTGCTTGAGCGCGCCGACGTTGTCGATCGCGCGGGCCATCGGCATGTGCGCGTGCTGTGAGAGCTCGGCGAGCTTCGCCAGCGTGCCGGCGCCGACCTCGCGCTTGGGGTTCTGCACCGCGCGCAGGAAGGCGGCGTCGTCGTCGGGATTGGCCAGCAGGCGCAGCCAGGCCAGCACGTCCTTGACCTCGCCGCGGTCCAGGAACGCGGTGCCGCCCGAGAGGTGGTAGGGCACGCGCTGCAGCTGCAGGGCCTTTTCCAGCGCGCGGCTCTGGAAGTTGCCGCGGAACAGGATGCAGAAGTCCGACCACGGCGCGCGCGTGGAGGCGTTGAGGAACTGGATCTCGGCGGCGATGCGCTCGGCCTCGTGCGCGGCGTCGCGGCATTCCCAGATGCGGATGCGCTCGCCATCAGGTTGATCGGACCACAGCGTCTTGAGGTGCTCGTGCGGGTTGTTGGCGATCAGCGCGTTGGCCGCCCGCAGCACGCGGTTGGAGCAGCGGTAGTTCTGCTCGAGCTTCACGATGCGAAGCGCCGGATAGTCCTTGCCCAGCTGCAGCAGGTTGTCGGGGTTGGCGCCGCGCCAAGCGTAGATGGACTGGTCGTCGTCGCCCACGCAGGTGAACAGCCCGCGCGGGCCGGCCAGCGCCTTGAGCAGGCGGTACTGCGCGTCGTTGGTGTCCTGGCACTCGTCCACCAGCAGGTAGCCGATGCGCTCGCGCCAGGCCAGGCGCAGGTCCTCGTCGGCCTCCAGCAGCTGCACGGGCAGGCGGATCAGGTCGTCGAAGTCCAGCGCGTTGAAGCTGGCCAGGCGCTGCTGGTAGAGGTCGTAGACCGTCGCGGCTTCCACCTCGCGCGGGCTGCGCGCCTCGCGCATGGCCTCCTCGGGCGAGAGGCCGGCGTTCTTCGCGCGCGAGATCAGGTTCTTCACCGCGTCGATCGCGTCAGGTTTACTGCCGGCGGGCAGCAGGTCCTTGATCTGCGCGGCCGAATCGTCCGCGTCGAAGATCGAGAAGCCCCGGCGCAGGCCGGCGCGTGCGTGCTCGATCTGCAGGAACTTCAGGCCCAGCGCATGGAAGGTGCAGATCGTCAGCCCCTCGGCCGCATCGCCGCGGATGCGCTTGGCCACGCGCTCGCGCATTTCCTTCGCGGCCTTGTTGGTGAAGGTGATCGCGGCGATGCGCTTGGCCGGCATGCGGCCGGAGGCGATCAGGTGCGCGATCTTCTCGACGATCACGCGCGTCTTGCCGGAGCCTGCGCCGGCAAGCACGAGCAGGGGGCCGTCGCAGTGCTCGACGGCGGCGCGCTGGGGAGGGTTGAGGCCGTGCATCGGAACCACCTGCGGGCGGCCGCGTATTCTGCCGCAGCCGGCCGCCTGCGCCTGAACATGCTGAAGGTCATGGGTCGTCAGTTGGCTGGCCCATGCGCCGTCGGGTGCCTAGCATGCGCGGATCTTTCCATGGAGAGGTGCCATGACGCGCTGGATCCCCGTCGCCTTCGTCCTGCTCGTGCTGGGGCAGTTTCCGCTGGCGCATGCCGCACGTGCCGTTCCGCCCGATCCGGCGGAGGATCCCCTGCTGGTCACCGCCGGCTTCCTGACCCATCACCCGGACATGAAATACCGGCTGCTTGGCCTGGAGGCCTACCGGCAGGGACGATTCGAGGACGCGCTGCAGTTCTTCCGCCGCGCCAGCTTCCATGCCGACAAGCCTTCCCAGGGCATGGTCGCGGAGATGTACTGGAAGGGCGAAGGCGTTGCGCGCGATCCGGCCCTGGCGTATGCGTGGATGGACCTTGCCGCCGAACGGGGCTACGTCGGTTTCGCGCGCCTGCGCGAGCAGTACTGGGCGGAACTTTCGGCCGCCGAGCGCGAGCGCGCGATCGCCGAGGGCGAACGCATCTACGCACGCTTCGGCGACGGCGCGGCCAAGCCTCGCTACGAGTTCCAGCTGCGCGTCGGCCGCCGCACCATGACGGGAAGCCGCACCGGTTTCAACCGCGGCATCGCCATCGAGGTCCCCGGCCCCGGCGGGAGCCAGATGATCGAAGGCAGCCGGTACTTCGACGAACGCTACTGGGACGCGAAGAAGTACTGGGCATGGCAGGACAAGGTGTGGCGGAACCCGCGCATCGGCCGCGGCACCGCCAGCGACCTGCAGGACGTCCGCGCCGTGCCGCCCGCGGCCTCGCGCATTCCGCAGGTGGCCCCACAGCTGGACACCGAGGCGCCCGCAGTGCCGCAGGAGCAGGGCGACGGCACCGACCGGGGCCCATAAACTGTCGGCATGGCCAAGCTGTACTTCTACTACTCGGCGATGAACGCCGGGAAGACCACCACGCTGCTGCAGTCCGCGCACAACTACGCCGAGCGGGGAATGCGCACCTACATCCTGACGCCCGCGCTCGACGAGCGGGCGGGGCGGGGCGTGGTCGCCTCGCGCATCGGGCTGTCGTCGAAGGCGCAGGCATTCACGCGCGACGACGACCTGGAGCATTGCGTCGAACGCGACATCGCCCTGCACGGCGCATTGCACTGCGTGCTCGTCGACGAGGCGCAGTTCCTGGGCCGCGCGCAGGTCTGGCAGTTGACCGAAGTGGTCGACCGGCTGCGCATCCCGGTGCTCTGCTATGGCCTGCGCACCGACTTCCGCGGCGAGCTGTTCGAGGGCAGCCAGTACCTCCTGGCCTGGGCCGACGAGATCGCCGAGATCAAGACCATCTGCCACACGGGCAAGAAGGCGACGATGACCGTGCGCGTGGACGAGGCCGGCCGCGCGGTGCAGGACGGGCCGCAGGTGGAGATCGGCGGCAACGAGCGTTACGTCTCGGTCTCGCGTCCGCAGTTCAAGAAGGTGATGCGCGGGGAAGGGACGATCGAGCCGATGCAGGTGCCGTTGTTCTGAGGGGTCGATACGGGATTCGGGATTCGGGATTGGCAGGGTGCATGCGGCGCCGGCCGACCTGCCCCGCCCGGCCGTGCGGAAGTCGGCGACAGCCGCGCCCCGGATCCCGGCATGACGTGATCCGCTTTCCCGAATCCCGAATCCCGAATCCCGAATCACAACGTCCCGGTCGGCATGAAGTCCGCCCGCGCGCTCCTGCACTGCCGCAGCAGCCGCGCGATCTCGCGTTCGGTGGTGCTGCCGTCGGGCTGGGCGCGGCGCACCGCGGCGTACAGGCGCGCCAGGCGGGAGACGGCCGCCGTGCGCTCGCGGCCGTTGCAGCGCACGGCCTGCAGGTAGGCCGCCGCCCGCCAGGCCAGCGGCTGCGGCTCGAAGGTGCCGCGCGCGCCTGCCGCGATCGCCGCCAGCGCCTGCTCGCCCGCGCGCTCGCC
>NZ_SKFB01000052.1:0-18275 GCF_004344885.1 Lysobacter sp. N42 | reverse complement strand
CAGGGGTTTTACCCCAAACTCCAAGCACCGCAACGCTTTCCAGACACCGCGGGGGAATTTCTCCGGACAGCAGTGCGCTTTCGCGGGAACGACGGTTTCGAGGATACCCGCCTTTAGCCCCTCTCCCCTCGGGAGAGGGGTCGGGGTGCGGGTTCGGTTTCGGGCAGCGAGTGAAGCGGCGAAACAGCCAACGTCCATGGATGCCCGCTTTCGCGGGCATGACGGCCCCAAGTTGAATGTCGATCCGCCCTAGGACGTGGGCATCGTGGAGCCGGTGCGGTGTTCGATGCCGGAGCGCCGATCCTGCGCCGCGCCCGTCGTGTCGCTCACGCGACGCCGCCGCCGCGCCGGCGGAGGTGCCGGGTCGTCGGCGCGCTTGCCCGTGTCGGCCTCGCCGCGCAGGTCGCGCAGGGCGCGCAGGTAGCTGCGCCGCCAGTACGTGATGTCGTGGTCGCAGAGGTGGCGGAACATGCTCTCCCAGCGCTCGCGGCGCTCGGCCAGCGACATCGTCATCGCCTGCGCGATCGCGTCGCCGGCGCCGTCGTGGTCGTACGGATTGACGATGAGCGCGCCGTCGAGCTCGCGCGCGGCACCGGCGAAGGGCGAGAGCAGCAGCACGCCGGGGTTTTCCGCGTCCTGCGCCGCGACGAATTCCTTGGCCACCAGGTTCATGCCGTCGCGCAGCGGCGTGACCAGCCCGATGCGCGCCATCCGGTAGAAGCCCGTGAGCGTGGCATGCGGGAAGTTGCGGTTGACGTAGCGCACCGGCGTCCAGTCGGGCTCGGCATAGCTGCCGTTGATGTGGCCCGAGAGCTGCTCCAGTTCCTGGCGCAGGCTGCGGTATTCGGCGACGTCCCCGCGCGAGACAGGTGCGATCTGCAGGAAAGTGAGCTGCCCGCGCTGCTGCGGATAGCGCCTGAGGTAGTTGGCGAAGCCCTGGAAGCGCTCGGGAAGGCCCTTGGAGTAGTCGAGCCGGTCCACGCCGATGGCCAGCTCGCGGCCGGACATGCTCGCCACCAGGCGCTTCACGCCCGGCTTGCCCACCGCCTCGCGCGCCTGCTCGGCAATTCGCCGGGTATCGATGGAGATCGGGAACGCGCCGGCCTTGAACCGGCGTCCGTTCGGCGCTTCCAGCATCCCGCGCTCGAGCACGCGGCCGCCGCCGAACAGCCGCACGTAGTCCTGGAAACGCTCCAGGTCGCGCTCGGTCTGGAAGCCGACCAGGTCGCAGGAGGACAGGCCCTCGAACAGGCGCTGGTGGCTGGGCAGGGCCGCGAGCAGGTCGGAGGACGGCATCGGCACGTGCAGGAAGAAGCCGATGCGGCACTTGACCCCGCGCTCGCGCAGCAGCTTGGCCAGCGGGATGAGGTGGTAGTCGTGGATCCAGACCACGTCGTCCGGTTCCAGCAGTGGCGCCAGCTTGCCGGCGAACAGCGCATTGACGCACTGGTAGGCCGCATAGGTATCGCGGTTGTAGTCCACCAGGTCCATGCGGAAGTGCAGCAGCGGCCACAGCGTGCGGTTGGCGAAGCCGTTGTAGTAGTCGTCATGGTCCTGGCGCGACAGGTCCATGGTGACGAAACGGATGTTGCCCATGCTGCGCTCGTGCACGCGCCCGGATGCATGCGGGTCGATCTTGCCGCTCCAGCCGAACCACATGCCGCCTTCCTCGCGCAGCGCGTCGAGCAGCGCGATGGCCAGGCCGCCGGCGCGGGATTCCTCCGGCAGCGCGACACGGTTGGAGACGACGACAAGGCGGCTCATGCGGTTGCGTTAGGTGATCCGGGCGCGCGATTGGGTCGGGACGGGGGATCCCCCGCGGAGGCGCTGCCGATCGCCGGCTCAGGCGCGGCGCACACCAGCGGGCGTATTGGGCACCAACGGCCGTTTGCGACGGGTGAGGGCCGCGGCCGCGCCGCCGTCGCGCGGCAGCCTCAGGTGGCGTCCTGCCAGGGGCGCGAGAGCCTCATCGCCGCGTTGATGAGCCCGACGTGCGAATAGGTCTGCGGGAAGTTTCCCCACAGCTCGTTGCCTTCCAGGGCCAGGTCCTCCGACAGCAGGCCCAGGTGGTTGCGACGCTCCAGCGCGCGCTCGAACAGGGCGCGTGCCTCGTCGACGCGCCCGACCGCGGCGAGCGCGTCGATGTACCAGAACGTGCAGATGGTGAAACTGGTCTCGGGCACGCCGAAGTCGTCGGGATCGGCATAGCGCAGCATGCCGTCGCCGCGGCGCAGCTGCCGGCCGATGACGTCGACCGTCGCCGCGAAGCGCGGATCGTCGGGCGCGACGAAGCCCAGGTCGGCCAGCAGGAGCAGCACGGCGTCGAGCCGGCCGCTGCTGGTGCCTTCGACGAAGTGGCCGAGATCGGGCCGGTAGGCGAGCTCGGTGATGCGCGCATGCATGGCATCGGCACGCATGCGCCAGAACTGGGCGCGCTCGTGCAGGTGCAGCTGCCGGGCGATCTTCGCCAGGCGGTCGCAGCCGGCCCAGCACATGACGGCGGAATACGTGTGCACCTCGAGGCGGCCGCGGAACTCCCACAGGCCGGCATCGGGCCGCTCGAACAGCGCGAACGCATGCTCGCCCAGCTGTTCGAGGCGGCGGAAATGCATGGTGTCGCCGGGCAGGTTGAGGCGGCGGTCGAAGAAGAGCTGCGTCGACGCCAGCACCACGCTCCCGTAGACGTCGTGCTGCGGCTGGATCCAGGCCAGGTTTCCGCGCCGAACGGGACCCATGCCGCGGTAGCCGGCCAGCGTGGGGACTTCCTCCTCGTGCAGCTCGCGCTCCAGCCCGATGCCGTAGAGCGGCTGCAGCGTGCCGTCGCCCGTGATCAGGTTCGAGACGTAGCGCAGGTATTCCTCCATGGTGCGCGTGGCGCCCAGGCGGTTGAGCGCGCGCACGACGAAGGCGGCGTCGCGCAGCCAGCAGTAGCGGTAGTCCCAGTTGCGTGCGGTGTGCGCGTACTCGGGGATCGAGGTGGTGACCGCGGCGATGATCGCGCCGGTCTCGTCGTACTGGCAGAGCTTGAGGGTGATCGCGCTGCGGATGACCGCGTCCTGCCATTCCAGGGGGATCGACAGGTAGCGCACCCACTCGCGCCAGTAGTCGACCGTCTTCTCCAGGGCGTCGCGCGCGAAGCCGCTCACGGACTGGGTGAAGGTCTCGTCCGGCCCGACCACGAAGTGCAGCTCGCGGTCGAGCAGGAACGGGATCTCGTCGCGCACCATGCGGATGGGCGTGTTGGTGTTGAGCCGCAGGGTGAAGTCGCTGAGCACGTAGCGCACGTGATTGCTGCCCCACGTGATCTCCGGCACGCGCGCGCCGTAGTCCGAGAGCGGCCGGATGCGCACGCGGATCCGCGGCTCGCCGGTGAGCGGGCGGATGCTGCGCACGAGCATCACGGGGCGGTAGAAGCGGTCGTACTGCTTCCAGCGCGGGGCGAAGTCGACGATCTCGATGGAGCCGCCGCGCGCGTCGTGCAGCACCGTGCGCAGCACGGCGGTATTGGGCACGTAGGCCTGCTCGCTGCCCACGCAGTCGGCCAGCTCGATGCTGAAGTCGCCGCCGTCGAGCTGCGGCGAGAGCAGCGCGCAGAACGCGGGGTCGCCGTCGAAGGCCGGCACGCAGCCCCAGACGATGCGCGCGCGCCGGTCCACCAGCGCGGCGATGGAGCAGTTGCCGATCAGGCCGAGGTCGAGATGGCTCATGCGCCGCTCCCGAGGCGGCGTGCGCCCTCGGCGAGCCATTCGCGCAGCGCCGCCGTATCGGCGATGGCATGGCGCGCCATGGTGGGGCGGCGGTCGCCCACGATCACGGACAGGCCGCCGAGCGAGTTGATGGTCATGAAGCCGTCCTCGTCGGTGAAGTCGTCGCCGGCATAGACCGGAACGCGGCCGGCGAACGGCGCCGTCGCCATCAGGCGCTCGATCGCCGTGCCCTTGTGATGGCCCCCGGGACGCAGCTCGAGCACGCAGTTGCCGTGCTGCAGCCGGTAGCCCGGCAGGCTGGTGACGGCCGCCGCGGCCAGGGCTTCCAGCGCGCGCCGCGCCGCGGGGGCGCCGCGCCAGTGGAAGGCCAGCGCGATGCCCTTGTCCTCGACCCAGGCGCCCGGATGGCTTGCGACGACATGCTCGGCGGCCGCGCGGATCCTGTGAAGGTCCTCCAGGCTCTCCCCGGGGTCGGAATCGGCCGCCAGGCGCGCGCGCAGCTGCAGCCCGTGCAGCCCGGCGGCTTCCAGCTGCATGCCGGGAAACAGCGCGTCGATCTGCGCGAGCGAGCGCCCGCTCACCAGCGCCAGCGCGCCGTCCAGGGCGGCGCGCAGACAGCGGATGTCATCGTGCAGGCCCGGAGGCACCACGACGAGCTCGGGGCGCTCGGCGAAGTCCAGCAGGCAGCCGTCGATGTCGAGGAACAGCGCCCAGTCCGGCTGCAGGGGCGGCGGTAGCGGAAGGGCGAGGGGGGCGGTTGCACTCATTCGCACGAGTTTCCGGGCGCCGGCGTAAGCGCGGGGTGCACGGCCGGGGTTGACAGCTCGTGCACCGCGCGTTCCGGAGCCTTGAATCGCCGGCGCGGGCCCGCATCTACACGCCATCGCGGCCGCGGGCCGCCCCGATTCCCCGAGGATATTCCCATGCGGATGGACAAGCTCACGTCCCGCTTCCAGCAGGCACTGGGCGAAGCGCAGTCGCTGGCGGTGTCGCGCGACCACAGCGTGCTCGAGCCGGTGCACCTGCTCGTCGCGCTCGTCGACCAGCAGGGCGGCTCCGCGCGGCCGTTGCTGGCCCAGGCCGGCGTGAACGTGGCCAGCCTGCGCGAACGCCTGGGCGAGGCGCTGGAGAAGCTGCCGAAAGTGACCGGCCAGGCCGGCAACATCTCGGTGGGCAACGATCTGGCGCGCCTGCTCAACGTCACCGACAAGCTCGCATCCCAGCGCGGCGATGCCTTCATCGCCAGCGAGCTGTTCCTGCTCGCCGCGCTGGAGGACGGCGGCGATGCGGGCCGCGCGCTCAAGGCCACCGGCGCGACCCGGGACAAGCTCGAGGCGGCCATCGACAAGCTGCGCGGAGGCGAGAAGGTGCAGGACGAGAATGCCGAGGACCAGCGCCAGGCGCTGGGCAAGTACACCGTCGACCTCACCGAGCGCGCCGAGAACGGCAAGCTCGACCCGGTGATCGGCCGCGACGAGGAGATCCGCCGCACCATCCAGGTGCTGCAGCGTCGCACCAAGAACAATCCGGTGCTGATCGGCGAGCCGGGCGTGGGCAAGACCGCGATCGTCGAGGGCCTGGCGCAGCGCATCGTCAATGGCGAGGTGCCCGAGGGCCTGCGCGGCAAGCGCGTGCTGTCGCTGGACATGGGCGCGCTGATCGCGGGCGCCAAGTACCGCGGCGAGTTCGAGGAGCGCCTCAAGGCCGTGCTCAACGAGCTCGCGAAGAACGAGGGGCAGGTGATCCTGTTCATCGACGAGCTGCACACGATGGTGGGCGCGGGCAAGGCCGACGGCGCGATGGATGCGGGCAACATGCTCAAACCTGCGCTCGCGCGCGGCGAGCTGCACTGCATCGGCGCGACCACGCTCGACGAATACCGCAAGTACGTCGAGAAGGACGCCGCGCTGGAGCGCCGCTTCCAGAAGGTGTTCGTGGGCGAGCCCAGCGTGGAGGACACCATCGCGATCCTGCGCGGCCTCAAGGAGCGCTACGCGGTGCACCACGGCGTGGAGATCACCGACCCGGCGATCGTCGCCGCTGCCACGCTCAGCCACCGCTACATCCCCGACCGCCAGCTGCCCGACAAGGCCATCGACCTGATGGACGAGGCGGCATCGCGCATCCGCATGGAGATCGACTCCAAGCCCGAGGAGCTGGACCGCCGCGAGCGCCGCCTGATCCAGCTCAAGATCCAGCGCGAGGCGCTGAAGAAGGAGAAGGACGAGGCGTCGAAGCAGCGCCTGGCGGACCTCGAGGCCGACATCGCCACGCTCGAGCGCGAGTTCAACGACCTGGAAACCGTCTGGCAGGCCGAGAAGGCCAGCGTGCAGGGCGCCACGAAGATCAAGGAACAGATCGAGGCCGCGCGCATCGAGCTCGAGGCCGCGCAGCGCCGGCAGGACTACGCGCGCATGAGCGAGATCCAGTACGGGCGCATTCCGGAGCTGGAGAAGCAGCTCGCCGCCGCCGCCGAGGCCGAGACCAAGGGCTTCACGCTGCTGCAGGACCGGGTGACCGAGGAGGAGATCGCGGAGGTCGTCTCGCGCTGGACCGGTATTCCCGTCAGCAAGATGCTGGAGGGCGAGCGCGACAAGCTGCTGCGCATGGAGGAGGCGCTGCATGCGCGCGTGGTCGGGCAGGACGAGGCGGTCAAGGTCGTCTCCGATGCCGTGCGCCGCTCGCGCGCCGGCCTCTCCGACCCCAACCGCCCCTACGGCTCCTTCCTGTTCCTGGGCCCGACCGGCGTGGGCAAGACCGAGCTGTGCAAGGCGCTGGCCGAGTTCCTGTTCGACTCGGTCGACGCCATGGTGCGCATCGACATGAGCGAGTTCATGGAGAAGCACGCGGTGAGCCGCCTGGTCGGCGCGCCTCCGGGCTACGTGGGCTACGAGGAGGGCGGCTACCTGACCGAGGCCGTGCGCCGCCGCCCGTACAGCGTGATCCTGCTCGACGAGGTCGAGAAGGCGCACCCGGACGTCTTCAACATCCTGCTGCAGGTGCTCGACGATGGCCGCCTCACCGACGGCCAGGGCCGCACGGTGGACTTCCGCAACACCGTCATCGTGATGACCAGCAACCTCGGCTCGCACCAGATCCAGGAACTCTCGGGCGAGGGCACGCCCGAGGCCTACCTGCAGATGAAGGCGGCGGTGATGGCCGTGGTGCAGTCGCACTTCCGGCCGGAGTTCATCAACCGGCTTGACGACATCGTGGTGTTCCACCCGCTGGAGAAGGCGCAGATCCGCGAGATCGCGCGCATCCAGCTACGCGGATTGGAGAAGCGCCTGGCCGAGCGCGGCCTGAAGCTGGAACTGGCGGACGAGGCACTGACGCTGCTGGGCAACGTGGGCTTCGACCCCGTCTACGGTGCGCGCCCGCTCAAGCGCGCCATCCAGCAGCAGATCGAGAACCCGCTCGCGCAGCGCATCCTGTCGGGCGAGTTCAATGCGGGCGATACCATCCGCGTGCGGGCCGAGGGCGGGCACCTGACGTTCGATCGCGGTTGAGGCGCATGCCGTCGCAGCCGCCCCCGGCGGGCCGGCTGCGGAAGATCGGGCGGCCACGCGCCGCCCGTCTTCGCTTCGCGGGGCTTACCAGCGCAGATTCAGCCCCATCTGCGCGCTGACGGCGTTGCGGTCACCGCTGCCGAGCCCCTGCTCGCCGCGCAGGTCCACGTACCACGCGGCCCTGCCCTGCGCATGCGACAGGCCGATGCCGAGCTCGGCCCAGCTGCGCGCCATTCCCGGGCTCACCCGGGTCGAATCGCGGCCGCCGTAGAACACGGCGGCATCGGCTTCGCGCAGGTCGCGCCAGACGTTGGCGACCGCATACAGGCGGGAAGGCCCCTGGCCCCGGGTCGAAGCGTGCAGGCCCAGCCGCGCCCGCAGGCTGTCCTGCGCCAGCCGCTCGCTGGCCACACCGCCTTCGAGGCCGTCCAACCGGGTGTGCGCGGCGATGAGCTGCACCTGCGGGCGCCAGTCCCAGCCGCCCGCCGCGTAGCTGCGTGCCAGCGTGCCCGACAGCGCGCCCGCCCAGCCGTCGATGCGCGTGCTGCTGCCGTCGAACGGTGACAGCCTGCCGCGCAGCGCACCGGCCTCGGCGGTGAGGTCGAGCGAGTAACCACCGCCGAACGCGAGCGTCTGGTAGCCACCCACGGTGAAGGCCTGCAGGCGGACCTCGCCCACCGAGGCCGACAGCGGCGTGGCGAAACCCTTGACGGTCGGCCGCAGCCGGTCCTGCACGTCACCCTCGGCCTGCGCCACGCGCGCCATGACGCCACGCACCACGCGCTCCCCGCGCTGGAGATCCACGCCGGCCTGCAGGCCGATGCGGCGCACGTCCTGCCCGAAGCGGTCGCCGAACGTCTCCAGCTGGTCGCCACGCAGGCGCATCCATACCGGCGATGCGGCATGGCCGACCGCGGCCTCCGTGCCGCCCTCGCGCACGGCCAGCGAACGGGCCCCGGCATCGGCCAGGCCGTCGACGAACAGCGCCTGCGCGATGCTCGACGATACCGCCGCCGTCGTGACCACCGGCGCGAGCAGGCGCATGTTGCCCGGATCGGGCGTGTCCGTCGGCGGCGGCGTCGTGGGCGGAGGCGTCGTCGGCGGGGGCGTGGTGGGCGGCGGGGTGGTGGGTGGCGCGGCGGTCGGGACGGATGACGTGAGCACCCACCTGCCGGCGTGCGGACCCGAGCTGGCGCGCTCGAGGCGGTACTGCCAGAGGCCGTTCGCGGTGGTGATGGGTGCTGCGAGCACGAATGCGTCGGCCGTGGACGTGCCGCGCGTGTCCACCACGAGGATGCCGTCGACGGTCTGCGCGCCCGTGCTGCCGGGCGCCTGCATGATGTCGAGCACGGTGCGGCCGGTGGCATTGCCGTCGATGCGCAGGCGGTCGGTGGCGGAGGTATCACCGCCCAGCACCGTGGCCATCAGCACGCGCCCGGTGCCGGACCAGTCGCCGGCCACGTGCAGCACGTCGCCGGTCGCGTCCTGGCCCAGGTCGAGCACTCCGTCGTTGACCACCGACGTGCGCAGGCGCGCCTCCGGGAAGATCGTGCTGGAAGACCGCCGCGCGGCGAGGGTGCTGCCGGCGCCCACGTAGATCGTCGTGCTGTCCGCGTCCAGCGCGTCGCCGAAGCTGGAGCCGTCGAGGTACCCGTAGTCGAAGAGGCTCATGCGCGCGCCGTCGAGCAGCTCGATGCGCTCGAAGCCGCGGATGCTCACGGACGGGCAGGTCGTGACGCCATCCGGGCACTGCGTGCCGCGATCGCTGCGCGCAACGAAGTGCTGGCCGCGGAAGCGGATGGTGTCGACATCCGTGCTGCGGTCGTGGAAGCCGTCGAGGGCCGTACCCGTGCCGCTGTCGCCTTCGAAGCGCCTCACGTTCGCGAGGCTCGCTCCCAGGGCGACGTCCACCGTATCGCTGCCGTAGCCGCCGCGGAACTCGGTGAGCGTCGAGTTGCCGCGCAGGTCGAGGCGGTCGTTGCCGTCGTCGCCCGACAGCAGGCGCACCTGCGCCCCGTCGAGGATGAAGTGATCGTTGCCCGCCGGTGCGCTCGTGCGGGTGTAGTTCCCCGAGGCGTCCCGGAAGGCTTCCACATCGCCGCTGTCGCCGAATATCTGGTCGATGAGGCCGCCCGTGAGCACGAAGGTGTCGTCGAAACGGTTGCCGAAGGTGTTGAGCGCGGCCTGCGAGAAGTCGCCGCCGTCGCCGTACAGCGTGAAGCCGTTGCTCAAGGCATCGCCGCCGGTGAAGCGCGCCGAGTCGGCGCCGCCGCCCAGGCGCATCACGTTCGTGAGCGAGCCGGAGTTGAAGATCAGGCTGTCGCCGTCGCGTATGCGCCCGCGGGGGCTGAAGTCGAAGGCGCTGAAGCCGCCGCCGAACGCGCCGCCGTTGAACACCGCCTCCAGCGGCACCGCCCCGTCCGGCCCCGTGGTCGACAGGATGCGCCCGCCGTTGACCACGATGCGGTTCAACGACGTGCTGCCCGCGACCTGGTTGACGAAGCGTCGCGAGAGGTCGATGTAGGCGTCGCGCGGGCCGGGTGCGCCGGGCGGGCCGTTGTCGATCACGATCTCGATCGGGCGGTCGGTGACCAGCGTGCCGTGGGCGATCTCGTTGACCAGGCAGTTCCTCAGCTCCAGGCGGTCCAGGCCCGTGGCGTCGAAAGGCAGCGACGGGTTGCTGCTGCCATAGCCGTAGTAGGAGTTCGTGGCGGTTTCGGATGCGTTGCGCGACAGCAGGACGTTGTCGCCCGTGCGTTCGTAGACGCAGCCGAGGGCGAATGCCGGCGATGCGGTGCCGCCGGCCGCAACGGCCAGTGCCACGGCGAGGAGGGATCGGCGCATGCCGCGCGCGTGCGCGGATGCCAGCGCCCCGGGGCCCGGAAAACGAAGGGTCATTCACAGCTCCTGGAAAAGGGTGGGCGCGACGTGACGCGGCCTGACGCGGGCTGTGGATGACGCGGGATGCATCGTGCGCACGTCCTGTGCCGGAATCGAACCGCGGGCTCCGCCGCGGCGCGCAGTCTGACCGCCGGCTTCGTCGCGGGATGTAGGACAAGTCCGCATCGCGCGTCGGCCAAGGCGCCGCGCAGTCGCGGCTGCATGCGCGCATTCCCGCAGGCGGCCGGGGCGAGGCTCTGCTAGCATTCGCGCCGCCCCAGGTGACCCCGGCACGTGCCGGGGTTGAAACGGGAATCCGGTGCGCCGCGTCCGCGGCAATTCCGGAGCTGCCCCCGCAACGGTAGGCGAGCAGGGACGTCGGCATCAGGCCACTGTGCTTCACGCATGGGAAGGCGCCGGCGTCGGAGGATCCGCATCCTTCGCTCGCGAGCCCGGAGACCGGCCTGTCGGCGACGCTTCGACTCGCGGAGGGCGATGTCGTGGGAGCCGGCGCATCGCGCGCCGGTTCGCACGCACGGCTGCGCGGTCGATCCCTGAACCCGGCCGCGCGGATGGGCGCGGCCAAGGAGTGCCGTGCATGTCCCCGCAGAACCGTATCCCCGCGCCCGCCGCAATCCTTCCCCTTGCCCTTGCCCTTGCCGCCCTGCTCGCGGCACCCGCGCCGGTGCGCGCCGACGATGGTCCGCCGGAGGATGAAACCGCCGCGCTCGACCGCGTCGTGGTCACCGCCAGCCGCACCGCACAGCCTGCGGAGCGTGCGCTCGCCGCGGTCACGGTGATCGACCGCGAGCGCATCGAGCGCCTGCAGCCTGCGTCGCTGCAGGATCTGCTGCGCGGGGAGGTGGGCGTGTCCATCGCCAACAACGGCGGCGCCGGCAAGCTCAGCACGATGTTCGTGCGCGGCACCGAGTCCGACCACGTGCTGGTGCTGGTCGACGGCCTGCGCGTGGGCGCGGCCACCGCGGGCCTGGCCTCGTTCCAGGACATCCCGGTCGAGCAGATCGAGCGCATCGAAATCGTGCGGGGGCCGTTCTCCTCGCTGTACGGCGCCGACGCGATCGGGGGCGTGGTGCACGTGTTCACGCGCCGCCCGGCGGCCGCCTTCCAGCCCAGCCTGTTCGTGGGCGCGGGCAGCGACGATACGCAGCGGTACGGCGTGGGTGTCTCCGGCCGCAGCAAAGCGGCGTGGTACTCGCTGCAGGCCGCGCACGACACGACCGCGGGCATCGATGCCTACCGCGGCAACCCCGCCTGGGCCGCGTTCGAGACGCCCGAGCCCGACCGCGACGGCTACCGCAACACGTCGCTCTCGCTGCGCGCAGGAACGCGCGTGGGCGAGGCCTGGACGCTGGAAGCGCACGGCCTGCGCGCGGAGGGCTTCAACGAGTACGACGGCAGCTTCGTCAACGAGTCCGACGTCGTGCAGCAGATCGTCGGCAGCCGCGTCCGCTATTCGGTGGACGACGCGCTCGCGGTGACGCTCAACCTCGGCCGCACCGTCGACATCAGCGACAGTTATCGCAACGGGCGCTACGTCAACACCTTCGAGACCTGGCGCGACATCGGCTCGCTGCAGGCCGACGTCGCCGCCGGAGGCGGGCTGGCGTCCATGGGTCTGGACTGGTGGCGCGACGAGGTCGAAAGCACCACCGCCTTCGTGGTGCGCGAGCGGATCACCCGCGGCCTTTTCGCACAGTGGCAACGCGACGCCGGTGCGCATGCGTTCCGCTTCGGTGCGCGGCGCGACGAGGACGGCCAGTTCGGCGGCCGCACCACGGGCAGCGCCTCCTGGGGCTGGGACTTCGCCGAAGGCCTGCGCCTGGTGGCCAGCTTCGGCACCGCGTTCAAGGCGCCCTCGTTCAACGAGCTCTACTTCCCGTACTACGGCATCCCGACCCTGCGGCCGGAAACCTCGCGCAGCGCCGAGCTCGGGCTGCGCGGGCGCGCCGCGCGTGGCGGCTGGTCGGTGCAGGCCTTCGATACGCGCGTGGACGACCTGATCGTGCACAACGCCGCGCTGCCGCCGTTCGGCGGGCCCGACAACATCGGCCGCGCACGCATCCGCGGCGTGGAGGCCTCGGCCGACGCGCGCCTCGCGGGCTGGCAGCTGCGCGGAAGCGCGACCTGGCTGGATCCGCGCAATGCCAGCGGCGGTGCGCACCACGGCAACTGGCTGCCCCGGCGCGCGCGCCTCGGCGGCCGCATCGACGTCGACCGCGACTTCGGTGCGTTCAGCGCCGGCGCCTCGGTGACCGCGTCCGGCGAGCGCTTCGACGATGCGGCGAACGCGGTGCGGGTAGGCGGGCACGCCGTCACCGACCTGCGCCTGGGCTTCGACGTGGCCGCCGACTGGTCGCTGCTGCTCACCGCCACCAACGTCTTCGACAGGCGCTACGAGACCGCCGCGTTCTACAACCAGCCCGGCCGGGGCTGGTTCCTCGGCCTGCGCCATCGCCCGGCGCGCTGAGGCCGCCCGCTGCGTTCGCCCGTCGGGGAGGCGGGCGAACGCTCAGCCCAGCTCCGCGGCCAGGCGCAGCAGCCCCGCCGATGCCGGCATCGCCCAGTGCGCGTCCACCTGCGGCGTGATCGCGCTGGGCACGGGGTTGATCTCCAGCACCGGCTTGCCGAGGCGGCGGGCCAGCTGCGGCAGCGACGCGGCCGGCTGCACCAGCCCCGACGTGCCGACCACGACCACGCGGTCGGCGCGTTCGATGGCCGCGACCGCGGCGTTCCATGCATCTTCGGGCAGAGCCTCGCCGAACCAGACCACGTCCGGCCGGTAGAGGCCGCCGCAGTGCCCGCAAGGCGGAGGCGCCTCGCGCGCGCCGTCGTCCGGCGGCGCCGGCGCGACCGTGATGGGATCGGGCTCGCGACGCCCACCGCAGCCGATGCAGCGCGAGTGCAGCAGACGCCCATGCAGGTGCGCCACCCGCGCGCTGCCGGCGCGTTCGTGCAGGTCGTCGACGTTCTGGGTCACGACGTCGACCTCATGGCCCTGGCGTTCGAGCGCGGCGATCGCCTCGTGGCCCGCATGCGGCCGCACGCGCAGAAGTTGCGCCGCGCGCCAGCGATACCAGCCCCAGACCAGGGCCGGGTCGCGGGCGAAGGCCTGCGGCGTGGCCAGCGCCTCGGGATCGAAGCGCGACCACAGCCCGCCGAGCGCGTCGCGGAACGTCGGCACGCCGCTCTCGGCCGACATGCCCGCGCCGGTGAGGAAGACCAGCCGCGTCACGAGGCCACCGCCGGCGGCAGTGGCCCGGTGCGGAACTGCGGCATCGCCATCACCATCTCGGCGAAGGAGTGCGCCAGCTCGCGCTCGGCCATCACCGCCCCGTCGGCGCCCCGGTCCAGCAGATATTTCACGCCGGCATCGGAATGGGCGCGCGCCATCACGCTGATCGTAGGGTTGAGCTCGCGCAGGCGCTCGATGATCTCGCCCGCCTCGAAGGCGTTCGGGATGGCGATCAGTGCCATCTGCGCCGATTCCGGGCGCGCCTCGGCCAGAACCGCGGGATTGGCGGCATGCCCGCGGATCGCGGGGAGCCCGGCGGCGCGCGCGCGCTGCACGAGGTGGGCGTCGTCGTCGATGGCGACCACCGGCACGGAGTGCGAGGCCAGCAACGGCCCGAGCTCGCTGCCGACGCGGCCGTAGCCGATCAGGATCACGTGCGGGCGACCGCCATCGGGCAGGGCCGGCGAGAGCGTGTCCACCGGCGTCGGCGCGGCCTGCAGGCGCCGCGCCGCGATGCGGTCGTGCAGCGCGAACAGCAGCGGGTTCACGATGATCGAGAGGATGGCCGCGGCGAGGATCAGGTCCTGGGCTTCCCGCGGCAACATGCCCAGCGCCACGCCCAGGCCGGCGAGCATGAAGGAGAACTCGCCGATCTGCGACAGGCTCACCCCCAGCAGCAGCGAGGTGGACGCATCCTCGCGCAGGACGTGGGCCACCGCCCAGGCCGTGACGCCGTTGCCGATGACGACCAGCGCGAACGTGGCGAAAACTTCCAGCGGCCGCTCGAGCAGGATGCCCGGATTGAAGAGCATCCCCACCGAGACGAAGAACAGGACCGCGAACGCATCACGCAAGGGCAGCGTCTCGTTGGCGGCCTGGTGGCTGAACTCGGACTCGCTCAGCACCACGCCGGCGAAGAAGGCGCCCAGCGCGAAGGACACGCCGAACAGCTGCGCCGAGCCGAAGGCCACGCCGAGCGCGATGGCGAGCACGCACAGCGTGAACAGTTCGCGTGAACCCGTGCCCGCGACGCGCTCGAGTATCCATGGGATCACGCGCCGGCCCACGAGCAGCATGAAGAGGGCGAACCCCGCCGCCTTCGCGATGGTCGCCAGCAGCGTGCCGCCCAGGCTGCCCTCGCGGCCGCCGAGCGCCGGCAGCAGCACCAGTGCCAGCACCATCGCCACGTCCTCGACGATCAGCCAGCCCACGGCGATGCGGCCGCGATGGCTGTCGAGCAGGCGGCGTTCCTCCAGGCCGCGCAGCACCACGACCGTGGAGGCTACCGACAGTGCAAGCCCGAACACGGCGCCGGTCGAGTCGCTCCAGCCGAAGAACTGCGTGGCAAGCAGCCAGCCCAGCGTGGTGACCACCACGATCTGCACCAGCGCGCCCGGCACCGCGATGCCGCGCACGTCGAGCAGGTCGCGCACCGAGAAGTGGAGGCCGACGCCGAACATCAGCAGGATGACGCCGATCTCCGCCAGCTGCGGGGCCAGCGTTGCATCGGCCACGAAGCCCGGCGTCAACGGACCGAGGATCGCACCCGCCACCAGGTAGCCCACCAGTGGTGGAAGGCGCAGGCGATGGGCCAGCCCGCCCATCACGAAGGCAAGCACGAAGCCCCCCACGAGCATGGCGATCAACGACGTGTGGTGCATGGAACCCCGTGACGTGCAGCGGAAACAGGCCCGTTCACCTTAACCGATGCCCGTCACCGGACCGTGCGCGGACGCCGCCCGCTACAATGCGCGGATGATCGGATTCCGCGATTTCGCCCTGCGCCGGGGCGAACGGCTGCTGCTGTCCAACGTCGACCTCTCCCTGCACGCTGGCTGGCGCGTGGGCGTGGTCGGCCGCAACGGCACGGGCAAGTCCTCGCTGTTCGCGGCGCTGCAGGGCGAGGTCGAGCCCGACCGCGGCGACATCGACATCCCCGGGCGGGCGCGCATCGCAAGCGTGGCGCAGGAAACGCCCGCGCTGGACGACACCGCACTGGACTTCGTGCTCTCCGGCGACGCCGTGGTGCACGCGGCCATCGCCGCCGAGCGCGAGGCCACCGCCCGCGAGGACTGGGAGGCGGTGGCCGAAGCGCACCACCGGCTGGAGGAGGTGGGCGGCTACGACGCCGAGGCGCGGGCGGCCAAGCTTCTGCACGGCCTGGGCTTCTCGTCCGACACCCACGACCGCGCGGTGAAGACGTTCTCCGGCGGCTGGCGCGTGCGCCTGAACCTCGCCCGCGCGCTGATGACGCCGAGCGACCTGCTGCTGCTCGACGAGCCCACCAACCACCTCGACCTCGACGCCGTGCTCTGGCTGGAGCAGTGGCTGCTCAAGTACCCGGGCACGCTGTTCGTGATCTCGCACGACCGCGAGTTCCTCGACGGCATCTGCAGCCACGTGCTGCACCTGCATTCGGGCACCGCGAAGCTCTACACCGGCAACTACACCGACTTCGAGCGCCAGCGTGCCGAGCAGCTGCGCCAGCAGCAGATCGCCTTCGAGAAGGAGCAGGCCGAGCGCGCGCACCTGCAGAAGTTCATCGACCGCTTCAAGGCCAAGGCCAGCAAGGCCCGGCAGGCGCAGAGCCGCATGAAGCGCCTGGCCAAGCTCGCCGGCACCGAGGCCGTGCGCGCCGAGCGCTCGCTGCACATCGACTTCCCGGTGCCCGACAAGCTGCCGCATTCGCTGCTGGGCCTCACGCATGCCGACTGCGGCTACGGCGACAAGCAGGTGCTGGGCGACGTCACCTTCCGCCTCGAGGCCGGCGACCGCATCGCGCTGCTCGGCCCCAACGGCGCGGGCAAGTCCACGCTGGTCAAGACGCTGGTGGGCGAGATCCCGCTGCTGGCGGGCGAGCGCGGCACGCATCCGGACCTGCGCATCGGCTACTTCGCCCAGCACACGGTGGAATCGCTGCGCGAGGGCGAGACGCCGATCGACCACCTGTCCAAGCTCGCGCCGGGCGTGCCCACGCAGGCGCTGCGCGACTTCCTCGGCAAGTGGCAGTTCCCCGGCGACCGCGCGTTCGAACCGGTGGACGGCTTCTCCGGCGGCGAGCGCGCGCGCCTGGCGCTGGCGATGATCGCCTTCCGCCGCCCGAACGTGCTGCTGCTGGACGAGCCCACCAACCACCTCGACCTCGACATGCGCGAGGCGCTGGCCGAGGCGCTCGCCGATTTCGACGGTGCGATCGTGCTGGTCTCGCACGACCGCCATCTCATCGGCCTGGTCTGCGACACCTTCTGGCGCGTGGCCGGCGGGGTGGCGCAGCCGTTCGACGGCGACCTCGACGAGTACGCGTCGTGGCTGCGCACGCGCGATCCGGACGAGGGCAAGGGCGACGCCCGCGGCAAGGCGGCGGCCGTGGCCGTGGCGCCGCCGCCCGCACCCACGCCCGCGAAGCCGGCCCGGAAGGCCAATCCGGTCAAGCTCGCGCAGGCGGAGGCGCGGGTGGCGGAGCTGGAGTCCCGGCTGGCCGCCATCGATGCCGCGCTCGCCGACCCGTCGCGCTTCGCCGAGGCGTCCACGCTCACGCGCGACCGCGCTGCGCTCGCCGCGCAGCTCGAGTCGGCGGAAGCGGACTTCCTGGCGCTCTACGAGGGCTGACGCGCGCCGGCCGGCCGCCGGGCTGGTTCGCGCCACCCGGGGAAACGGCAGCGCGAGCAGGTGGCCGGTCCGGTCGGCCCATGGGGCAGCGCCCCCGATGGCAGGGCCGCGAGGGCGCGACCGCGGGCCGGGCCGCGGTCAGTCGCGCAGGAAGTACTCCACCGTCGTCACGACCCGCACCTTCTTGATCTGCGGGCTGCCGGCGTCGCGGTCCTCGATGGACACCACGCCCTGGTTGGCGGTGCGGATGCCCGCCAGGCGCGCGCCGGAATCCTTGGCGAACTGCTCGGCCGAGCGGCGCGCGTTCGCGGTGGCCTCGGCGATCAGCGCGGGCTTGATCGAGTTCAGCCCGGTGTAGTCGAACTGCGGGCCGCCGCCGGCCGCGCCTTCGCCGCCCTCGCCACCGATCAGCACGCCCCGCGAGACCAGGTCGCCGGCGCGGCGCAGCGCGCGCAAGGCCTGCGGCACCTTCTCCGTGCGCAGCGTCACCGTGGTCGAGTAGCGGTAGCGCTCGGGCGCGCGGTTCTCGCCGTAGGCATAGGCCCAGCGGTCCTCCAGCCGGGGCGGGGAGACGACGACCTCGTCGGCCGCGAAGCCCGCATCGGCGAAAAAGCGCTGGATGGTCGCGGTATTGGCGTCGAGCCGGCGCTGCACCTCGGCCAGGTCGTTGCCGATGACCGAATGCGGCAGCGGCCAGACCACCAGGTCCGCCGCGACCATGCGCTCGGCCGATCCCTTCACGGTCACGTAGCGATCCTGCGTGCGCAGCCGGGCCATGCCCTGCGATGCGAACCAGCCCGCCGCGACCAGGCCCAGCGTCAGCAGCACGGCGGTAATGATCCGGGTAGCGTCGCGCATGGCCATCTCCATCGGCAAAGTCCAAGCATAGACCTTGAACCGGCCGCCGTCGGCCCCACCTGCGCCGCATCCCAGCAGCTTTTCCTGCCGCCATGCCCATCTACGCCTTCGAATGCGCCGCCTGCGGCCACGACTTCGACCGCCTGCAGAAGCTCAGCGACCCCGACCCTGCCGACTGCCCCAGCTGCAGCCAGCCGCAGGTGCGCCGCCGGCTGACGGCCCCGCAGTTCCGCCTGGCCGGCGGCGGCTGGTACGAGACCGACTTCAAGAAGGACGGGGAGAAGAAGCGCAACCTGGTCGGCGAGGCGGCCGCGCCGAAGGACGCGGGCGGCGGCTCCGACGCCAAGGGCGGCGGCAAACCCGCCGAATCCAGGCCCGCGGCCGACAGCAAGCCCGCCGCGGCACCCGCGGCCGCCAAGGCGGCCGACTGAGGCGGCAGGGCGCGGCCGGCCGCCGCCC
>NZ_SKFB01000051.1:0-19307 GCF_004344885.1 Lysobacter sp. N42 | reverse complement strand
GCAGCACCACCATAAGTTTTTGCCAAAACCGTTGTGATTGCAGCGGTTAGAGTAGTTTTACCGTGGTCAACGTGACCGATTGTGCCTACGTTAACGTGCGGTTTTGAACGTTCAAACTTTTCTTTTGCCATGACTTTACTTTCCTATTTAAGTTAAAAGCCCGGCCCGCAAGGACCGGGACCAGACCTCAACTATTCTTTAGTGCTGCGAGCAGCAATAATTGCTTCTGCGATGTTGTTCGGAGCTTCTGCATACTTCAAGAACTCCATCGAGTAAGATGCGCGACCCTGTGTTTGAGAGCGCAAGTCAGTTGCGTAGCCAAACATTTCTGACAACGGAACCATTGCGTTTACAGCTTTCAAACCACCTGGAGCGTCTTCCATACCTTCGATCATGCCGCGACGACGGTTTAAGTCACCAACTACATCACCCATGAAGTCTTCAGGAGTGATAACTTCAACTTGCATGATAGGTTCAAGAATTGCTGGTTTCGCTTGCAAGGCACCTTTTTTGAAGCCCATGCTACCCGCGATTTTAAACGCCATCTCGTTCGAGTCAACATCGTGGTATGAACCATCGTACAACGTTGCTTTAACGCCAAGTACCGGGAAGCCTGCAAGAACACCGTTCTGCATTTGTTCCTGAATACCTTTGTCTACAGCAGGGATGTACTCTTTTGGTACAACACCACCTACGATTTCGTTTACGAACTCGTAAGTAGGCGCTTCGTCTTCTTCATCGTCGCTCTCGCCTTGATCAAGGGCTAGAGGTTCAAGACGAAGCCATACGTGACCGTACTGACCGCGACCACCTGATTGACGTACGAATTTACCTTCGACTTCAACAGATTGACGGATGCTTTCACGGTACGCTACCTGCGGCTTACCAACGTTACATTCAACTTTAAATTCACGCTTCATACGGTCAACGATGATATCTAGGTGAAGCTCACCCATACCAGAGATGATCGTTTGGCCTGACTCTTCGTCAGTTTTAACACGGAAAGACGGATCTTCCGCAGCCAATTTACCAAGCGCGATACCCATTTTCTCTTGGTCAGCCTTAGTTTTAGGCTCTACCGCTACAGAGATTACAGGCTCTGGGAATTCCATACGCTCTAGAACGATAATACGTTCGTGAGCACATAGCGTGTCACCAGTAGTTACGTCTTTAAGACCGATAGCTGCTGCGATGTCACCCGCGCGAACTTCTTTAAGTTCTTCACGGTTGTTTGAGTGCATCTGTACGATACGACCAAAACGCTCTTTCTTCTGCTTAACAGAGTTATATACAGAATCACCAGCGTTAACTACACCAGAGTAAACACGGAAGAACGTCAACGTACCTACGAACGGGTCAGTTGCGATCTTAAATGCTAGTGCAGCGAAAGGTTCGTTGTCGTCTGAAGCACAGCTCGCTTCTTCACCATTCTCAAGAACACCACGGATGTCTTTAACTTCCGTAGGAGATGGTAAGTAGTCGATAACTGCGTCCAATACAGCCTGAACACCTTTGTTCTTAAATGCAGAACCACAAAGAACAGGTACGATTTCGTTACCTAGGGTACGAATACGTAAGCCTTCTTTGATCTCTTCTTCAGTGAGCTCACCTTCTTCAAGGTATTTGTTCATAAGCTCTTCAGTAGCTTCAGCAGCAGCTTCCACTAGTTCTGAATGAAGTTCTTCAGCTTCGTCTACAAGGTCAGCTGGAATTTCGTCAAGGGTAAACGTAGTACCTTGGTCTTCTTCGTTCCAGTTGATTGCCTTCATTTTTACAAGGTCAACAAGCCCTTTGTAGTCGTCTTCAGCTCCGATTGGAATCTGAAGAGGTACAGGGTTAGCTGCCAAGCGCGTTTTCATTTGGTTAACAACGCTCATGAAGTCCGCACCCATGCGGTCCATCTTGTTTACGAATACCATGCGAGGTACTTCGTATTTGTTCGCCTGACGCCAAACTGTTTCAGTTTGCGGCTGAACACCAGATGATGCACAAAGTACAACTACCGCACCGTCAAGTACACGTAGTGAACGCTCTACTTCTACAGTAAAGTCAACGTGACCAGGGGTGTCGATGATGTTGATGCGGTGCTCAGGGAATTGCTGAGCCATACCAGACCAGAAACATGTAGTAGCAGCAGACGTGATGGTGATACCACGCTCTTGTTCCTGCTCCATCCAGTCCATTGTTGCTGCACCGTCGTGTACCTCACCAATTTTGTGAGAGATACCAGTGTAGAACAATACACGCTCAGTCGTGGTTGTTTTACCTGCGTCTACGTGAGCACAGATACCGATATTACGGTAACGCTCAATCGAAGTTTTTCTTGCCACAATACAATCCTCTTAGTTAGAGCGTGATTACCAGCGGTAGTGTGCAAACGCTTTGTTCGCGTCAGCCATGCGGTGAACATCTTCACGCTTCTTAACTGCAGAACCTTTGTTCTGTGAAGCGTCAAGCATTTCGCCAGCCAAACGGCCAGCCATTGATTTTTCACCACGAGTACGTGCAGCGTCTACCATCCAGCGCATTGCTAGCGTGTTACGACGTACAGGACGTACTTCTACTGGTACTTGATATGTAGAACCACCCACACGGCGAGATTTAACCTCTACCGCAGGACGGATGTTGTCTAGTGCGTCCTCGAATACTTCGAGGTGCTCTTTTCCTGCTTTCTCGGCCACGATGTCTAAAGCACCGTAAACGATTTTTTCAGCGACTGATTTTTTACCATCAACCATGACAACGTTGATGAACTTAGCCAACAACTCTGATCCGAACTTAGGATCTGGAAGGATTTTACGTTGACCTATGACGCGTCTTCTAGGCATTAGATTTCTCCGATATCTTCAGGGTATTACCCAAAACGTTATAATTCAGTTTGGCCTTACTAGAACGGAGAACCGTTAAGATTTAGGCCGTTTCGCGCCGTATTTAGAACGGCCTTGTCTACGGTCATTTACGCCTGCACAGTCAAGTGCGCCGCGAACCGTGTGATAACGAACACCTGGCAAGTCTTTTACACGACCGCCACGGATAAGTACCACACTGTGCTCTTGCAAGTTATGGCCTTCACCGCCGATGTATGAAGTTACTTCGTAGCCGTTCGTTAAACGAACACGGCAAACTTTACGAAGTGCTGAGTTTGGTTTCTTAGGAGTGGTGGTGTACACACGAGTACAAACACCACGACGTTGTGGGCAAGCCTGAAGCGCGGGGACAGAACTTTTCTCCACCGGCTTTTTGCGTGGCTTACGCACTAATTGGTTAACTGTTGCCATGGTTTCTCCACTTTTAACATCAATAATTGCAACAAAAGAGCGGCACTTTCATGAGTTTCCCCATCAAGCGCCACTTCAATGTTTATGCGTGTTTTATGGTCTCAGTCGCTAAATCGTGACCTAAAACAAACTGTTTCCCCTACTTGGGGAGGGCGAATTTTATAGGTCATTAAATGGACTGTCAAGGCGTAACGGCGATCTATGCGTTGAGTTACAAGGCTTGGCAATAAAGCTTGTAACTCAACGCTGAGAGGTTTTATTAGATTACTCTTCTATCCGATCATCGAGCGAGGTTCTGTGGGTACTGACCTGAACATCGATAATTTCGCCATCGGCATTATAAAAAATGATAGTTGTAACAACTACAATCTCAGTGGAAGTTACATAAGTTTCGGTACTCACATCTACGGTGCCTGCTCCTGATGATGCAGTCATCAAGTGATCCGTTTGGCCGTAAGCGGAGTCCTCAATTTTTCTCGCATTGCGAGGAATATCAACTGGTTCTACGAAAAATATCTCACCCCTATGGTTTAGGGCAACGACCAAATATTGATGTCCAACTCTCACGATTTCCGTGCAATTCAACTGACACTCCAATTGCTCAGCAGACAATACACTACGAGTTGGATTAGCTTCAGCGGGCGAGGAGAGAATAAAAGTTGAAATAACGAGTGAAACAAATATTAAAGATTTTAAAAATTTCATTTTCCTTTTTCCTTTTTCCTTTTTCCTTTTTCCTTTTTCCTTTTTCTTTTTTCTTTTTTCTTTAGAAAATTTGTGGTTATTTTTTATACAACTTGTATCAGGCTAGCAGTCGATATTTATTTAGGCAATAAAAAACCCAGCCGAGGCTGGGTTTTTGTTCGCAATATGAATTGCTTAATCGTCTTGCGCTTCGCTTTCGTCTGAACCTTCGCTTCTGCTTAGTTCTTCAGATAGCTGCTGGGAAGCTTCTTCGGCAGTTACGGTTTGCTCGACCATAGTTTCGCGACGCTTGCGCAAACGCTCTTGGTGGTAAGCATAACCTGTACCTGCAGGAATCAAACGACCTACGATAACGTTCTCTTTCAGACCACGTAAGTTGTCTTCTTTTCCTTGTACCGCAGCTTCTGTCAGTACGCGCGTTGTTTCTTGGAACGACGCCGCAGAAATGAACGACTCAGTTGAAAGTGACGCTTTGGTAATACCTAGTAACTGACGCTCGAATGTAGCAGGCATTTTGCCAGCAGTTTCTAGCGCACGGTTTACTTCAATTACGTCTGAGTACTCAACCTGTTCACCTTCAAGCAACTGAGAGTCGCCCGGGCTCATAATAATTACCTTACGCAACATCTGACGTACGATGACTTCGATGTGCTTATCGTTAATTTTTACACCCTGTAAGCGGTAAACTTCTTGCACTTCGTTAGTGATGTAGTTTGCTACAGCAGACACACCACGTAGACGCAAGATGTCGTGAGGTGCTTCAGGACCGTCGGCAATAACTTCACCTTTGGCAACCTGTTCACCTTCGAACACGTTAAGTTGACGCCACTTCGGAATCATCTCTTCGTACTGCTCGCCATCACCTTTAGTGATGATTAAGCGGCGCTTACCTTTAGTTTCTTTACCGAAGGTAATCGTACCGGTTTCTTCTGCAAGAATTGCAGGTTCTTTCGGCTTACGCGCTTCGAATAAGTCAGCAACACGTGGTAGACCACCCGTGATGTCGCGTGTTTTCGAACCTTCTTGAGGGATACGTGCCAACGTGTCACCCACGTTAACCGCTTCACCGTCACCAAGAGATACGATTGCACCACCAGGTAGGAAGTACTGCGCTGGCATATCTGTTCCAGCGATGTTTACGTCCTTACCTTTACCATCAACAAGTTTTACAGCCGGACGCATGTCTTTACCAGCACTGGTACGTTCACCAGTTTCTAGAACAACTACGCTGGTTAAGCCTGTTAGTTCGTCCGTTTGTGTACGCATGGTCACACCGTCGATCATGTCGACAAATTTAATCTTACCTTTTACTTCGGTAATGATTGGGTGTGTATGCGGGTCCCAGTTCGCTACGATTTCGCCAGCTTCTACTTCAGCTTCATCACGCTTCTTCAACACCGCACCGTAAGGCACTTTGTAGCGCTCGCGCTCTGCACCGTGTTGGTCAATAAGCGTTAGCTCTGCTGAACGTGAAGTAATGACTAAGTGCTTGTCTGAGTTTTCAACGTGCTTCGCGTTATGTAGCTTGATGCTACCCGCGTTTTTCACTTGAACACTATTTTCAGCTGACGCACGAGATGCCGCACCACCGATGTGGAACGTACGCATCGTTAACTGTGTACCTGGTTCACCGATTGACTGTGCAGCAATAACACCTACCGACTCACCGTCGTTCACTAAGTGTCCGCGTGCAAGGTCACGGCCATAACAGTGTGAACACACACCATGTAGAGACTCACAGGTAATTACAGAACGAACTTTAACTTCGTCCACTGAGTTCTCTTCAAGAACGTCACACCATTTTTCGTCAAGCATTGTGTTACGTGCAACCAATACTTCTTCAGTACCTGGCTTCATCACGTCTTCACAAACAACACGTCCGAGAACACGCTCACGTAATGGTTCTACAACGTCACCACCTTCAATCAATGGCTTCACTGACAACCCATCGAACGTGCCACAGTCAGACTCGCTCACAACTAAATCTTGAGCAACGTCTACTAGACGACGTGTTAGGTAACCTGAGTTCGCTGTCTTCAATGCGGTATCCGCCAAACCTTTACGCGCACCGTGCGTAGAGATGAAGTACTGAAGTACGTTCAAACCTTCACGGAAGTTCGCAACGATTGGGGTTTCGATGATTGAGCCGTCTGGCTTAGCCATCAAACCACGCATACCCGCTAGCTGACGAATCTGTGCAGGTGAACCACGCGCTCCAGAGTCCGCCATCATGAATACTGAGTTAAATGCTTTTTGCTCTTCTTGCTCGCCCTTCGCATTCACTACAGTTTCTTTCGACAGGTTCTCCATCATGGCCTTAGAAACTTTTTCGTTCGCTGTAGACCAGATATCGATAACTTTGTTGTATTTCTCGCCCGCAGTTACCAAGCCTTGCTCAAACTGTTCTTGAATTTCAGCAACTTGGTTTTCTGCGTCTTCGATGATTTCTGCTTTCGCTGCTGGGATTTCCATGTCGTTGATACCAACAGAAGCACCTGAAATCATTGCGAAATGGAAACCGGTGTACATCAATTGGTCAGCGAAGATAACTGTTGGCTTCAAGCCACAGTCGCGGTAACAGCGGTTCAACAAACGTGAAATCTGCTTTTTACCCATATCTTGGTTAATCAACTCGAAAGGCATGCCTTCAGGCATGATTAAAGAGAAGATTGCGCGACCTACCGTTGTTTCAACGATATGCGTTTCGCGAACCAAGTTACCTTCTTCGTCTAGGCGAGAGTCGTTAATACGCACCTTCACGCGTGAGTGAAGCTCTGCCTGGCCAGCACGATATGCTTTTTCGGCTTCTTTAGGGCTCTTAAATACCATGCCCTCGCCTTTTCCGTTTACCTTCTCGCGTGTCATGTAGTACACACCCAAGACAACGTCTTGTGAAGGAACGATAATTGGCTCACCACTTGCTGGTGAAAGAATGTTGTTCGTTGACATCATCAACGCACGTGCTTCCATTTGCGCTTCAAGCGTTAATGGAACGTGAACAGCCATTTGGTCACCGTCGAAGTCGGCGTTATATGCCGCACACACTAGTGGGTGCAACTGAATCGCTTTACCTTCGATAAGCACCGGTTCAAACGCTTGGATACCCAAACGGTGAAGTGTTGGTGCACGGTTTAGTAGTACTGGGTGTTCGCGAATTACTTCGTCTAGGATATCCCAAACTTCAGCAGTTTCACGCTCTACCATTTTCTTCGCAGCTTTAATGGTGGTCGCTAAACCGCGTCCTTCTAGCTTGCCGTAGATAAATGGTTTGAATAGCTCAAGTGCCATCTTCTTAGGAAGACCACACTGGTGTAAGCGTAACTTAGGACCAACTGTGATTACAGAACGGCCAGAGTAGTCAACGCGCTTACCAAGTAGGTTCTGACGGAAACGACCTTGCTTACCTTTGATCATGTCAGCCAAAGATTTCAATGGACGCTTGTTAGAACCCGTAATTGCACGACCACGACGACCGTTGTCTAGCAACGCATCAACCGCTTCTTGTAACATACGTTTTTCGTTGCGCACGATGATGTCTGGCGCAGCAAGGTCAAGTAGACGCTTCAAACGGTTATTACGGTTGATTACACGACGGTATAGGTCGTTTAAGTCAGAGGTCGCAAAACGACCACCGTCTAGTGGTACAAGCGGACGTAAATCTGGTGGAAGCACTGGTAATACGCGCAAGATCATCCACTCAGGTTTGTTTCCTGAGAAGTGGAATGACTCAAGCAATTTCAAGCGCTTGCTGATCTTCTTACGCTTAGTTTCAGAGTTAGTTTCTGGCAACTCTTCACGCATAGAGCGGATTTCAGCTTCAAGGTCGATAGCACGTAATAAATGAAGTACAGCTTCTGCACCCATTTTCGCTTCGAACTCGTCGCCGTGCTCTTCTAGTGCGTCTAAGTATTCTTCTTCAGACAACAATGAACCAACTTCTAGTGAAGTTAGGCCAGCGTCTATAACCACATAAGATTCGAAGTAAAGAATACGCTCGATATCCCGAAGCGTCATGTCCATCATCAAACCGATACGGCTTGGTAATGACTTCAAGAACCAAATGTGTGCAACCGGGCTTGCGAGTTCAATATGACCCATGCGCTCACGGCGAACTTTAGTCAATGTAACTTCAACGCCACATTTCTCACAGATCACACCACGATGCTTCAAACGCTTGTATTTACCACACAAGCACTCGTAGTCTTTGACCGGACCAAAGATACGCGCACAGAAAAGACCGTCACGTTCTGGCTTGAACGTACGGTAATTGATGGTTTCTGGCTTCTTCACTTCACCAAAAGACCAGCTTCGGATTTGGTCTGGAGACGCCAAACCAATACGAATGCGGTCAAATTCATCACCATCTTTTGTCGGCTTCAAAAGCTTTAATAAATCTTTCACGTTTCATCTCCTGTCGGAGTTAAGTCTTGCTAGGAGCCCCGCAGGGCTCCTACCCCGGGGTCTTTAATCGTCTTCCAGCTCGATATTGATACCGAGAGAGCGAATTTCTTTCAACAATACGTTGAACGACTCCGGCATACCTGGATCCATCTGATGGTTACCATCAACAATGTTCTTGTACATCTTCGTACGGCCGTTGACGTCGTCTGATTTCACCGTCAGCATTTCTTGCAACGTGTACGCTGCGCCGTATGCTTCAAGTGCCCAAACTTCCATCTCACCGAAACGCTGACCACCGAACTGAGCTTTACCACCCAATGGCTGTTGCGTTACGAGGCTGTAAGAACCTGTTGAACGAGCATGCATTTTGTCGTCTACCAAGTGGTTCAGTTTCAGCATGTACATGTAACCCACCGTAACTGGACGCTCGAAAGAGTCACCGGTACGGCCGTCAAACAATGTAATCTGACCTGAACGTGGTAGGTCTGCTAGCTCTAGCAAGCCTTTAATTTCTTCCTCTACAGCACCGTCGAATACTGGCGTTGCAATTGGAAGACCTTTCTTCAAGTTTCCAGCTAAACGTAATACTTCTTCGTCGCTGAAATCTTTAATATTAACTTGCTGACGACCACTTCCGAGGTCGTAAACTTTCTGTAGGAACTCACGTACAGACTTCACTTTTTCTTGTGCTTCAAGCATGTGCTCGATCTTACGACCGATACCGCGAGCAGCTGCACCAAGGTGCGTTTCAAGAATCTGACCGACGTTCATACGAGACGGTACACCTAGTGGGTTCAATACGATATCCACTGGCTCACCGTTTTCGTCGTAAGGCATATCTTCTACAGGAACGATTGTAGAGATAACACCTTTGTTCCCGTGACGACCTGCCATTTTGTCACCAGGCTGAATGCGACGTTTAACCGCTAGGTAAACTTTCACAATTTTCAGTACGCCAGGCTGTAGGTCATCACCTTGAGTGATTTTGCGACGCTTCGCTTCATAACGCTTGTCGTAGTCGTCACGAATGTCCGCGTGCTGAGCAGCAAGTTGCTCAAGATCTTGTTGAGCGTCTTCGCTCTTCAAGTTCTGTGTTAGCCATTTTGGGCGATCAAGTGCAGCAAGTTTCGACTCATCAAAACCGTTTGCAAGCAACAAGCTACGAACACGAGTGAAGATACCTTCTTCAAGAATCTTGAACTCGTCAGTTAAGTCTTTCTTAACTTGCTCAAGTTGCATTGCTTCAATGTCTAACGCACGTTTGTCTTTCTCGATACCGTCGCGAGTAAATACTTGTACGTCGATAACCGTACCATTTACACCATTTGGTACACGCAAAGAGCTGTCTTTAACGTCTGACGCTTTCTCACCAAAGATTGCACGTAGTAGCTTCTCTTCAGGTGTAAGTTGCGTTTCACCTTTAGGTGTAACTTTACCTACAAGGATGTCGCCGCCATTCACTTCAGCACCGATGTAAACAACACCAGATTCGTCCAGCTTGCTCAATGCAGACTCACCCACGTTTGGAATATCTGAAGTTACTTCTTCAGAACCAAGTTTGGTGTCACGTGCAATACAGCTTAACTCTTGAATGTGAATCGTGGTTAAACGGTCTTCTTGAACTACGCGTTCACTAATAAGGATTGAATCCTCAAAGTTATAACCATTCCAAGGCATGAACGCTACGCGCATGTTTTGACCAAGCGCTAGTTCACCCATGTCCGTAGAAGGACCGTCTGCAAGTACGTCGCCACGTTGCACTGGCTCGCCACTGCGAACGTTAGGAATTTGGTTAATACACGTGTTCTGGTTAGAACGTGTGTACTTAGTCAGGTTGTAAATGTCGATACCCGCTTCTCCAGGTACCATTTCTTCTTCATTTACACGAACAACGATACGCGCCGCGTCAACGAAATCTACAACACCGCCGCGTTTAGCAACAACAGTTACACCTGAGTCAACCGCTACTGTGCGCTCGATACCCGTACCTACTAGAGGTTTGTCTGCGCGCAAGCTTGGTACTGCTTGACGTTGCATGTTCGAGCCCATCAATGCACGGTTGGCGTCATCGTGTTCTAGGAACGGAATCAAGCTCGCTGCAACCGATACGATTTGCTGCGGTGAAACGTCCATGAACTGAATTTCGCTACGGTTCATTAACGTGAATTCGTTGTTGAAACGACAAGGTACTAATTCTTCAACGATCTCGCCTTTGTCGTTCAATTCGATGTTCGCCTGTGCGATTGCGAATTTACCTTCTTCAATCGCAGACAAATAATCAACGTCGTCGGTAACCACACCGTCAACAACCTTACGATAAGGTGTTTCTAGGAAACCATACTCATTGGTACGTGAGAACGTAGACAAAGAGTTGATTAGACCGATGTTCGGACCTTCCGGTGTTTCAATCGGACATAGGCGACCGTAGTGTGTTGGGTGTACGTCACGTACTTCGAAGCCTGCACGCTCACGTGTTAAACCACCCGGACCTAATGCAGAAATACGACGCTTGTGCGTAACTTCTGAAAGCGGGTTGTTTTGGTCCATGAACTGAGACAATTGGCTTGAACCAAAGAACTCTTTAACCGCAGCTGAAATAGGCTTCGCGTTAATTAGGTCTTGCGGCATGATGCTGTCTAAGTCACCTTGACTTAAACGCTCTTTCACAGCGCGCTCTACACGAACTAGGCCAACACGGAATTGGTTCTCTGCCATTTCGCCTACTGAACGAATACGGCGGTTACCCAAGTGGTCAATGTCATCCACTACATCGATACCGTTACGGATTTCGATAAGCTTCTTCATGACATCAACGATATCTTCTTTCGCTAATGTGCCAGCACCTGTTTGTTCGTCACGACCTAAACGGCGGTTGAACTTCATGCGACCTACTGTAGACAAGTCATAGCGGTCGTCTGTGAAGAACAAGTTTTCAAACAAGCTTTCTGCTGCGTCTTTAGTTGGCGGCTCGCCCGGACGCATCATGCGGTAAATTTCAACTAACGCTTCTAACTTGTTGGTAGTTGAGTCAATACGCATGGTTTCGCTGATGTAAGGACCATGGTCTAGGTCGTTTACAAACAACGTTTCAAATTTCTTAAAGCCAGCTTCACGCAGTTCCGCAAGTAGCTCTAATGTGAGCAAGCTGTTCGCAGGCGCTACAACTTCACCTGTCTTCTTGTTCACATAATCTTTCGCAAGTACTTTGTCGACCAAGTAATCTACTGGTACTTCCATTTCCTTGATTTTTAAGTCGCCTATCTGCTTGATGTGACGCGCCGTTACACGACGGCCTTTTTCAACGATCACATCACCGTCTGGGCTCTTAATCTCGAACAATGCAGTTTCACCACGAAGACGCTCTGGAACCAGTTCCATGAAGATCTTGTCGCGGCGTACTTCGAATTTTGTAGTTTCGAAGAACATTTCGAGAATTTGCTCGTCGTTGAACTCAAGTGCGCGCAAAATAATAGTTGCAGGCAATTTACGACGGCGATCGATACGCACGAATACGTTGTCTTTCGGGTCAAACTCGAAGTCGAGCCATGAACCACGGTAAGGGATAACGCGTGCGTTATATAAAACTTTACCTGAAGAGTGTGTTTTACCACGGTCGTGGTCAAAGAACACACCAGGTGAGCGGTGTAGCTGAGAAACGATAACACGCTCTGTACCATTAATAACAAAGGTACCGTTTTCAGTCATGAGCGGAATTTCGCCCATGTACACTTCTTGTTCTTTAATGTTTTTAACGGTGCCTGCCGGCGCGTCTTTGTCATAGATAACAAGACGTAAAGTTACGCGCAAAGGAGCAGAATATGTAACACCGCGAATTTGACATTCATTAACATCAAAAACAGGCTCTCCAAGGCGATAGCTGACGTATTGCAGCTCGGTGTTGCCGGAGTAGCTTGCAATAGGGAATACCGAACTAAACGCTGCTTCTAAGCCATATTGGCCTTCGTCGTCTGGTTCAATAAACTTCTTAAATGAGTCAAGCTGTGTTGAGAGCAAATACGGAACTTCTAGTACGTGGGGACGTTTCCCGAAGTCCTTACGAATACGTTTTTTTTCAGAGTAGGAGTACGCCATGGGGTTCCTCAGCTAGCTGATTTCTGACCCAAGCTGCCTATATTTTGGCAGCAGCCAACAGATTTCGTCACAATCCGTCCGCCTGTGTTCGGTTGTAAGATGAAGTCGGAACACAGGAAACCGACCTATCCTTTTTAGCGCAAAAAGGCTGGTGATTGTAAAATCACCAGCCTAAAGCCTTTTACGGCCTTAATTCAAGTTAAGAGTATTACTTAACTTCAACTTCAGCACCAGCTTCTTCAAGCTGCTTCTTCAGTTCTTCGGCTTCGTCTTTAGACACGCCTTCTTTAACTGCTACTGGAGCAGACTCAACCATTGCTTTAGCTTCTTTCAAGCCAAGGCCAGTTGCGCCGCGTACAGCTTTGATTGCAGCAACTTTGTTACCGCCAGCAGCTTTAAGTACTACGTCAAATTCAGTTTTCTCTTCCGCCGCACCAGCGTCACCGCCTGCAGCTGGACCAGCAGCTACTGCAACAGCAGCAGAAGCGTCAACACCGAATTTTTCTTCAGCAGCTTCGATCAACTCAACCAATTCCATAACTGGCATTTCAGCGATCGCGTTTAAGATATCTTCTTTAGTCAGAGCCATTTCTCTAAACTCCCGGGTTTAAGTAAATAAAAATAAATTGTTAAGTCGCTTATTTGGCGTCTTTGATTGCAGACATAACGCGAACGAATTTCGTAGGTACTTCGTTGATAGTACGAACAAATTTCGATACAGGCGCTTTGAATGTCGCAAGCAATTTGGCCAACGCTTCGTCGCGTGTTGGAAGTGATGCTACAGCGTCTAACTTCTCAGGACCTAGTAGGCCAGAGCCGAGAGAAAGTGCAGTCACTTGCAGTTTCTTGTTTTCCTTAGCGAAATCTTTAAACAGACGAGCTGCTCCGCCAGGTGCTTCAATAGAGAAGCCATAAACAAGAGGACCTGTTAGTGCCGGATCCATGTCTTCGAACTTAGTGCCTTGTAAAGCGCGCTTCGCCAAAGTGTTACGAATAACTTTTAAGTAAACACCTTGCTCACGAGCTTGTGCACGAAGTACGGTCATGTCCGCTACTTCCATACCACGATACTCAGCAACAGCGACGGATAGAGCTTCTGAAGCTACTTCGTTAACTTCTTTAACGATCAGCTTTTTTGCTTCTAAACCTAGTGCCACTAGTATCACCTCGTTTTTTAAGGGAAACGGAAAAACCGTACCCTATCGTTACAATTTGGTGAGCTCGCATAATGCTTACTCACCGCTTTGTCACGGTGAATCTCTTACCCAGAGAGTCTGAGTCGGATATCACCATCTGCGCAGGCCCTTCTCAAAGAAGAAGCAATTAAGTTCGTGCCTCGCGGCATGAACACCTGCGGTCTTGGATGAGAGCCACTTCAACAACTACTTGAGGAGGCGACTCCAACCCTAAAACCATGCTTTATACGTCGCGATTAACCGCGCGCGTCTAAAGTACCTTGATCAACGCGAACGCCAGCACCCATAGTGGTTGAAAGGCTTACGCGGCTGATGTAAGTACCTTTGGCTGAAGAAGGCTTCGCTTTCTTCAATGCAACCAAAAGTGCTTCTAAGTTTTCTTTCAATTTCGCATCTTCGAAATCTACACGACCGATGGTGCAGTGAATGATACCGTTCTTGTCGTTACGGTAGCGTACCTGACCAGCTTTCGCGTTTTGTACAGCTGTTTCAACGTCTGGAGTAACCGTACCAGTTTTAGGGTTAGGCATAAGACCACGAGGACCTAATACTTGACCCAACTGACCAACAACGCGCATTGCGTCTGGAGTTGCGATTACCACGTCAAAATTCATTTCACCTTTCTTCACCTGTTCAGCAAGGTCTTCCATGCCTACTAAGTCAGCGCCCGCAGCTTTTGCTTTATCTACGTTTGCGCCAGAAGTGAATACAGCTACTCGAACGTCGCGTCCTGTACCGTTAGGTAGAACAGTTGCGCCACGTACGTTTTGATCTGATTTACGAGCGTCGATGCCAAGGTTCACTGCAACGTCTACGCTTTCAGTGAATTTAGCAGTCGCTAATTTTTTCAATAAGCCAATCGCTTCAGTTACGTCGTAGTCACGAGTACTATCGATCGCTTCGCGGATTGCTTTCATACGCTTAGTTAAACGTGCCATGACTTACCCCTCTACCTTCAAGCCCATTGAACGAGCAGAACCGGCGATTGTACGCACAGCAGCGTCCATATCAGCAGCAGTTAAGTCTGGTTCTTTGGTCTTCGCGATTTCTTCCAGTTGAGCGCGCGTCACAGTACCCACTTTTTCAGTGTTAGGACGGCCAGATCCGCTCTTGATACCTGCAGCTTTTTTCAACAAGAAAGACGCTGGAGGAGTCTTAGTAATGAACGTGAAAGAACGGTCTTCAAAGACAGTAATTTCAACTGGAACCGGAGCGCCTTTTTCTAGGCTGTCTGTTTGTGCGTTGAACGCTTTACAGAACTCCATGATGTTCACACCGTGCTGACCTAGAGCAGGACCAACCGGTGGTGAAGGGTTTGCCGCACCAGCTGCTACTTGCAGCTTAATGATGGCGGAAACTTTCTTTGCCATGATATAAACCTCTGTTTTTAGGGTTAAACGCCTCGTATACCAAGAGGAGACATACTCAAACGGCTACCCAAATTCCAAAAAACGGAGGCGGATTGTATAGGAATCCGCCAGCGTGATCAACCTTTTTCGACTTGACTGAAATCCAAATCGACTGGCGTTGAACGACCAAAAATAGATACCGACACTTTCATGCGGCTTTTTTCGTAATCGACTTCTTCAACTGTACCGTTGAAATCTGCGAACGGACCGTCGATAACACGAACCATTTCACCTGGTTCGAACAATGTTTTCGGACGTGGTTTGTCTGCAGACTCAGTAAGGCGGTTAAGAATCGCATCAGCTTCTTTTTGTGAAATTGGAGCTGGACGCTCTGCTGTTCCACCAATAAAGCCAAGAACGCGAGGCGTGCTTTTTACTAAGTGCCATGTTTCATCGTCCATAGCCATTTCAACAAGCACGTAACCTGGGAAGAACTTGCGCTCACTTTTACGTTTTTGCGTACCGCGCATTTCTACAACTTCTTCAGTAGGCACAAGAATTTGACCGAAACGGTCTTCCATACCGTGAAGCTTTACTTGCTCTTGTAGAATTTTAGAAACACGACCTTCATAGCCTGAGAAAGCTTGAACTACGTACCAACGTTTTTTTGCTTGTTCTGCCATAATTGCTCTCCCAGCCTAATTAAACCGAAACGCCTGTTGCAAAGCCAACAACGCGTACAAGAATACCGTCTAAGCCCCAAAGTATAAGAGCAACTACCAATGTAGCCGCTAACACGATAAGTGTTGTATTGGTGGCTTCTTTACGCGAAGGCCAAACAACCTTGCGTACTTCAGTGCGACTTTCTTTTGCAAAACCTAAGAACTGTTTACCACGAGCTGTTGTTGCAGCGAAGAACGCCGCTGCCGCTACTAATGCAATAACGCCTAGCGCACGGAATACAACAGAAACTTCGCCATAGTAAGAATTACCAACAACCGCAGCAGCTAAAAGCGCGATGGCGAGCACCCATTTTACGATATCCATTGGGTTTGATTGACTCTCAGTGTTTGCACTCATGTTTTCAAAATCCTGCACATCTTTGCGTTGAAAGTGCGTACGCTACGCACACACCTAAAAATTCTGGCAGGGGTGGAGGGATTCGAACCCCCAACCGTCGGTTTTGGAGACCGCTGTTCTACCAATTGGAACTACACCCCTAAAACAAACTACATCCATTCATGCGATACACTAACCTTGTGCGTTTCAAAACATGCGTTGGCATGCAAGGGAAAGTAAAGGGAAGTGACCAGAATGGACGCGTCATTATACCGATAGACTCGGTAAAAGCAAGCGCAGGTTGGGAGGAAATTCGCTTAGAATCGATAACCTATTTGCACACCGGTTGTGCTGGTATTTTCAACGTCACTAAAGCTGTAGCCGGTAAAGAAACCAACATGAAAGCCTGACTGTTCAATGCCATTGAAAAAGTAGTTGTAGGTAGCGGCCAAACCTAGCATGGAGTCAGCGCGCCAGTATGTACTTCCATTTCTTAAGCGGGTGGTAACCTCACTTCCTAAGCTTCCCGCATATAACCCTAAGGCGTGTTTATTACTCACATCTAATAGCTGTTGTAAAAGGTCGGTTCTTTGATAAGACACGCCTACTCCGAACAGTTCCCCGTAACGGTCGGTATTACTCATAATACCTGAGGAGGCACTCAAATAAGTGTTATCGAATGTGTATCCAGCGGAAGCGCCAATTCCAGTATAATTCACCCCAACGCCTGCTGCGAACTTTAAGTCTGTCCAATCAAACTCGTCAGCTTCAGCCTTTTGCGATACCAAGCCATTTAATACCAGTACCGCTGACAATAATAAAAATGGTTTCGCCATTACTGTTCCTAATCAAATGCGGGTTTAAAATGAGCGTGGTTCGTTAACAGTTCGTCTACACCCGCCTTCAAAGCCTGCTCATGTTGCCTCTTCGTTTCAGGCAAATACCCAATAACTTTAGCACCCTGATCATGAAATCTCGACACTACGCCTTTATTTAATATCGGAACACCTTTCAACACAGGCGGAACAGCGTAGGTTTGGTTTCGTTGGATACTGCCTAATCCGGGTAACCCGAAAAGTGCTGCCGTTCCCGCTCGGTAGCAAGCTTTGTCACGGGCCATAAACTTAGCCTTGGGAATACGGGCAGCAAGAATATCTTCATGCTGAGCGTTCCAACACAAAAATCTTGCGTGCTTTTCCAGAAAGTTCTTAACGCTATCGTCAGAAGTCAGTGCATGCAGTTTAGTAATCGTTTGCGCCGCGTTTTCCGGCTTTATATCCAGAATCCAGTCGAACTTTGAGAACTCCTCGAAGAACTCATCAAAAAACAGCAAGCGTTGTCCGTTCGGTAGCTCCACTCGTTGTAATTCAGCTCTAGACATCAGATGAATAGGTACGAAATGGCGAGCAATCCGACCCAAATCTGGGTCGTGACACAAAACAATATGGCCGTCGCTTGAGCAGCGCAGGTCGGTTTCCAAATGAGTGAAACCATGCTCTAGCGCTGCCCTAAACGATTCGGCCGTATTTTCCGTAGTTGACTCACAGTACCCACGATGGCTAATCCATGTGGTCACGTCGATATCTCCTCTTTAGCGACGAATTATTCTTCTGTTTCTTCGACGAGAAGTTCTAATGTATCGCCGGCAATGACTTCGATATCTTGTGTGTGAATAAAGTTCAATGTGTCTTCTGCGGTTGGGTCGTCTTCCGTGTCACATGTTAAGCCCAGCGTATAAGGGCCAGCAGCTACGAAACCAATTTCAAATGGGTATTCCATAGCTCCGTCATAATACACCGCTACACTCGCATAAGGATCTGACTCGTTGTCTTGGTTGTCTTGCATGTCTTCAACTGCAACACCTGCGCCTTCATAAAAGTACACCGACGCTACAGGAACAGATGCGTCTTCAGGGGCTACCGTACACTCGTTGTTGGTCAACAGCGCTTCGTCTAATCGACCATTGATATTACCGGTTTCGGCATTATCCACCAAACGAACACCTCGCGGCTTCAATTGGTATTGGCCAAGACCTGGAGGCGCAACAAGAGCCTGTCTAAGTTCAAATTCTAAGGTGTAGTTAAAAGTTTGGTTCGCCGTCAGCGTTAAACCATCAAGACGTAGTTGGTTGGAAGGAACGCGTAACGAAACTGTCTCGCCTCCGATAGTTTCTACGTAACTACCATTGTCAGCGATATTTAAGCGAAATTGCCCGTACTCACCTGGCTCAACTTCAACGCCTTCGATGAAGTCGCTCGAATTCGCACCTTGCAGGGTTAGCAAATCAAACCCGTGCGTATTTGGAATAACATTTCCAGTATTGTCGGTACACATGTCGTTAGGACCAACGACACCTTCGTCACCTACATTCATAGTTACCGGGTCGCCGTTACCCACAAGTTCAATACCTGAAAAGCACACAACTACTTTGTTTGCGTTTTCTACAGGAGCATCACTCACTCCAAGACTGAAGACAGCTGGTCCGCTGTTTGAAGAACTGTCGGAGCCACAACCGGCTACGCCCAACACCAGAAAAGCAGGTGCAAGTATTGCTTTGGTTAGTACTGAATTGTTCATAAATACTCCTAGCTACACTAATTTATGTACCCAGAGTGTAGAATATTATCCGCTAATATTCAGCCGCTTTACAGAAATATTGCACAATGGGGTCAGAGCACTCAGTGCACAATGGGGTCAGAGCACTCAGTGCTCTGACCCCGTCTTCAATATCGCTCTAAGCCATAGGCTTTGGGGGTTTCAGAGAAATTCTAAGAGGCTCCGCGCAATCCCCCTGTTGAAGCTGAGTTTACCTCTTAATCTATTGTTTATAACAACCTTTTCCTAAAAAACAAATGGGGTCAGAGCACCTAGTGCTCTGACCCCATCTTCTTTTGCGTACAAAAAAGCCCGCTCGAAGCGGGCTTTTCAATTCAGCTTGCTAGCTCTAGATTAGTCTACAATCTTAGATACTACGCCAGCACCTACTGTACGGCCTCCGGCTGAACATAGAGGCAAATACGTCCATGTAGCATCGCTCCGGCTCGGCCTCCATGCCTCACGTTAAAACCTGAGCGAGATGTACTCGCTCTTTCCGGTTTTAACCCTACCCGCAAACCGTGAAGCTGGCCTCCAAATACAAAAAAGCCCGCACGAAGCGGGCTTTTCAATTCAGCTTGCTAGCTCTAGATTAGTCTACAATCTTAGATACTACGCCAGCACCTACTGTA
>NZ_SKFB01000050.1:0-19483 GCF_004344885.1 Lysobacter sp. N42 | reverse complement strand
ATCCGGCTCGAAAGCGACGCCAGGCCGGCGCCACGATGCCGCAATCCGGGCGGCAGAGCGGGTTGTTCAGACCTTCCCTAGCGCTTCCTTCCCGGCCCCTTCGGCTCGCCGTCGCGCCCGAACGCGGGCGGATAGTAGAAGTTGAGCGTCTTCAGCAGCGTGCCCCCGGTGTTTCGCACCTCGTGCCGCTCGCCCTTCTCGATGACGAGGAGGCGGCCGGGCTCCAGGGGAATGCGGCGCTTGTGGCCGGCCGCCTCGACGACGGCCACGCCGCGGCCATCGACGACGTAGAGCCACTGGTCGGCACCGCGATGGCGGTTGTCCTCGCCACCCTCGCTGTCGCCCGGCGCCAGCACCATCTCGGCGCACTGCGCGCGCCGCACCTCGAAGGCCACGCGGAAGCCTTCGCCGAACCGCAGTTTCCTGTGCCGCATTCGCCACCTCCGCGCGCAAGGCTGGCATGCAGGGCGTCGAGCCTCCATGAGAAGACCGCGGCGCGCACCGGTGCAGCATCGCCGGACCTGCCCCGCTCGCAGGCGAATTCCTCCGCCCCGCGCAGGTCCAGCGGCGGTCGCCTGCGTCAGCCCGGCTGGCCGTCGAAGCTCATGTGGCAGATGTTGAGCTTGTTGCCATCCAGGTCGCGGAAGTAGGCGGCATAGAAGCCCGGGAAGCGCTCGCCCGGCGCGCCCTCGTCCGTGCCGCCCAGCTCGAGCGCCTTCGCGTACAGCGCGTCGACCTGCGCGCGGTCCTTCGCCTCCAGCGCGACCATGGTGCCGTTGCCCACCGTCGCCGGCTGCTTGTTGAAGGGCACCGTGATGCCCAGGCCCGCGCCTTCCTTCGAGTTGCCGTAGGCGATGTAGTAGCCGGCTTCCTCCATCATGCGCCTGCCGCCGATGACGGCCAGCAGTTCATCGTAGAAGCGCGCGGCGCGGTCGAGATCGTTGGTGCCGAGGGTGGTGTAGGCGATCATCCTGGCGACTCCTCTGGGAATGCCGCGATGGTAGGCGCCGGGGCCGGACCGTGCACGGCCCCGCAGACAGGGCCGCAGGCGGCGACTATCCTCGCCCTGCTTCGAACCGGGGGATCGAATGAACGCCAATACCCAGCACGACATCGCCAAGCTCGTCCTGCGCGTCACGCTCGGCCTGCTGGTGCTCCTGCACGGCCTGGCCAAGCTCAACGGCGGCATGGCCGGCATCGTCGGCATGGTGGAAGCGCGCGGCTTCCCCGGCGCACTGGGCTACGGCGTGCTGCTGGGCGAGGTGGTCGGCCCGCTGATGCTGATCGCGGGCTTCCACGCGCGCATCGGCGCGGTGCTGGTCTTCGTCAACATGGTGTTCGCCATTCTGCTCGTGCACATGGGCGAGCTGGGCAGCTTCGGCCGCACCGGTGGCTGGGCACTGGAGCTGCAGGCCATGTACCTGGTGTCGGCGCTGGCGCTGGCGCTGCTCGGCCCGGGCCGCTTCTCGGTCAACGAGCGCTGACGTGCAACGCATCGAATTTCCGCTGGAAGGCGAGTACGTCGAACTCAACCAGCTGCTCAAGCTCGCCGGGCTCTGCGACAGTGGCGGCGCCGGCAAGCAGATCGTGGCCAGCGGCGCGGTCACCGTGGACGGCGACGTGGAGCTGCGCAAGACCTGCAAGATCCGCGCGGGCCAGCTGGTGCGCGTGGCCGACGTCGAGATCCACGTCGTCGCGCGCTGAACCTCGCGCATGAAAAAGGCGGCCACGGGGCCGCCTTTTTCCGTCGCATCGAGGCGCGGCTTACTTCAGCGCGTCCTTCAGCGCCTTGCCGGCCTTGAACGCGGCGTTCTTGGACGCCTCGATCGTGATCGTCTCGCCGGTCTTCGGGTTGCGGCCCTGGCGGGCGGCGCGGCTGCGTGCCTCGAACGTGCCGAAGCCGACCAGCGACACGCTGTCGCCCGCGGCGAGCGCCTCGGTGATCGACTCGACGGTGGCGTTCAACGCCTGCTCGGCCAGCGCCTTGGACAGGCCGGACTTGGCGGCGATGGCATCGACGAGCTGCGACTTGTTCATTGAAACCTTCCTGTAGAACCCGTAGCGGGCCGCGCATCCTAGCAGCGGCGGGCCTTCCGTGGGCGGCAGGCGGTCCGCCCGCGGCCGCGGGAACCGGCGATGCAGCCTTGCCGACACGGGCACGCGGGACGTGCAGGTGCTGCCAGCGGAACCCCCCTTCCGCCGCCGAACCCCGTGGCGCGGGGTTTGCAGCGTCTGGACACCTGGCCGCCCGGCACGACGTCCCCGCGGGAGCGCCGCCTCCGCGCCCCCCGCCCGCCATGAGCCGCCAGTGGCCCGGACGTGCCGAACCCAGGCACCGCCATCGGCCCAGGCGAAACGGATCACGAACGCCCGCGCGGCGTGGAACGCAATGCCGACCAACGGTAGGCCACCCGGCAGCGCGGCTGCCGCATCAGGCACTTGGCGTCGATCGACCGCTGCCGGGCGGCCCGCGGATGGGCCACGTCCACGCAGCGTGTACATCGGCTTCGCACGGCCTTTACAGCCGCTTGCGATCCTTGCGCCCGACGCCAGATCGCGTCCCCCATTCCCAAGAGGCACACCATGAACATTTCCAAGGCTCTCATCGCGATGTCGCTCGGCTTCGCCCTGGCGGCTTGCACCAACCAGCAGCAGGCCGAGGACTCGGCCGCCGAGGCCGCCGAGGCCGCGGGCGAGGCCCAGGAGGCTGCGAACAACGCCGCCGCCACGGGCGACGCCGCTGCCGCCGCCGCGGCGCAGGCCGCCGCCGACACCGCCGCTTCGGCCGCGCAGACCGCCGCCACCTCGGCCGACGCCGCTGCCACCGGTGGCGACGTGACGGCGCGTGACGACGCGGCCGACGCCGCCGAGCAGGCCGCCGACACGGCCGAGCAGGCCCAGGACGCGGCCGAGGAAGCCAACGCGGCGGCCGACGGCAAGAACAACACCGACGGCAAGTAAGTCGCGCCGGCCGCGCCCGCGCGGCAGCCACGACGGCAACGGAACGCCCCGGTCGCAGTGCGGCCGGGGCGTTCTTCTTCCCCTCCCCCTATCGAAGCAGCGGCTGCAGTGCAGGCCAGACGTGGCGGGCCAGCTTGGGCTGCGCGGCTTCGGTCGGATGCAGGTTGTCGCCCTGGAACGCGCCGCGGTCGAGCATGACCGGTTCCAGCAGGAAGGGCAGCAGCGCGACGCGATGCTGCTTGGACAGCTGCACGTAGGTATTGGCGAAGCCCTCGGTATAGGCGCGCCCGAGGTTGGGTGGCATGCGCATGCCCACCAGCAGCACCTTCGCGCCGGAGGCCTGCGAGAGCCGGATCATGCGATCGAGGTTGGCGCGCATGCGGTCGAGCGGAAGCCCGCGCAGGCCGTCGTTGGCACCGAGCTGGATCACCACGACCGCCGGTTTGACGCGCTGGAGCAGGCGCGGCAGCCGCGACACGCCGCCCGCCGTGGTTTCACCGCTCACGCTGGCGTTCACGACGGACCAGCCCGGATGCGAGCGGTCCAGCTGCGATGCGAGCAGGCTGACCCACCCCCTGGACGACGCCATGCCATAGGCGGCCGAGAGCGAGTCGCCCATCACCAGCACGACCTTCGGAGCCGCACGCGCCTGCGGCATGCGCCCGGTTCCGGCACTGGCCGCACCGGCCACGAGCGCGAGTGCCGCACCGAACAGGAGCGCCATGGCGAGGGCCATGACCTGCTGCAGTTGAAGTCGCATGCGCATGGCGGCATATGGGGAGTTCATCGCGTCCTCCGGCCGGACATCGGCCCTGCGGGAATCATCATGCTCGAAGCTGCCGTGAACTCCAGTCGAACGAATACGCCTGCGGCGACCGCGCGCCCTGCCCTCGCCGTGGAGTCGCTCGGCAAGCGCGTGATGCTGCCCGCGGGCGAGTTGGTGATCCTGGACGGCATCGGCTTTTCGATCCTGCCGGGCGAGACGGTCGCGATCGTGGGCGCATCCGGTTCCGGCAAGAGCACCCTGCTCTCGCTCCTGGCCGGGCTCGACACGCCGAGCTCGGGCCGCGTGCTGCTCGACGGCGAGGCGCTGTCGGGGCTGGACGAGGACGGACGTGCGCGCCTGCGCGGCGAGAAGGTCGGCTTCGTCTTCCAGAACTTCCAGCTGTTGCCTTCGCTCACCGCCATCGAGAACGTGATGCTGCCGCTGGAATTGCGCGGGGACCGCGACGCCGATGCGCCCGCACGCGGGATCCTGCGCCGCGTCGGGCTGGGCGAGCGCCTGGACCACTACCCGCGCCAGATCTCCGGAGGCGAGCAGCAACGCGTGGCCCTGGCACGCGCCTTCGTGACGCGCCCGGGCCTGCTGCTGGCCGACGAGCCGACCGGCAACCTCGACACGCGCACCGGCGCGGCGATCATCGAGCTGCTGTTTGAACTCAATGCGCAGGCAGGCACCACCCTCGTGCTGGTCACGCATGACGAGGCCCTGGCCGCGCGCTGCGGACGCACGCTGCGCCTGGACGCCGGCCGCCTCGTCGACGACCGGGCCACGCGCTGATGGCCACGCTCGGCCTGGCCTGGCGCCAGCTCCTGCGCGACCTGCGTGCAGGCGAGGTACGCATCCTCATCGCCGCACTCGTACTGGCGGTGGTGGCGGTGACGTCGGTGGGCTTCGTCACCGATCGCGCCGCGCGCGCGCTGGCGCTCGAGGCCAACCGCCTGCTCGGCGGGGACGCGGTGGTCCGCGGGGATTCGCCCGCGGCGGGGCCGCTGCTGGAGGCTTCGCGCGCCCCGGGCCTGCGCAGCGCCAGCACGCAGGAGCTCAACACCATGGCCAGCGTGGGCCAGGGCGAGTTGGCGCGCGTGCAGCTAGCCGAGCTTCGCGCGCTGGGCGAGGGATTTCCGCTGCGCGGCGCCTTCCGCCTGGTGGACGCGCAGGGCCGCGAAGCCGATGCGACCGGCATTCCCGAGCCCGGCACCGCGTGGATCAGCCGCAGCGGTGCCCAAGCCCTGGATGCAGGCATCGGCGACGTGATCGGCCTGGGCGAGTCGAGCTTCCGCATCGCCGCGCTGGTCACGCAGGAGCCGGACGCGGCCTTCGACTACTTCAACGTCGCCCCACGCGTGTTCATCCGCCTCGATGCGCTTCCTGCCACGGGGCTCGTGCAGGAGGGCAGCCGCATCCAGCACCGGCTCGTGGTCGCCGGAGAGGCCGGCGCGGTGGAGCGTTTCACCCGCATCGCGCGCAGCTCGCTCGCGCGCGGCCAGCGCATGGAGACGATCGGCGAGGCGCGGCCCGAGGTGCGCTCGGCGCTGGAGCGCGCGGGGCGCTTCCTGGGGCTGGCGGCGATGGTCTCGGTGACGCTCGCCGCGGTGGCCGTCGCGATGGCGGCACGCCGCCACAGCGAACGCCATCGCAACGGCGCGGCGGTGATGCGCTGCCTGGGCGCGACCCAGCGCCGGCTGGTGGGCATCCACGTGGGCGAGCTGCTGTTGCTGGGGCTCGCGGCAAGCCTGCTCGGCGTCGCCATCGCGTTCGTGCTGCAGTGGGGCGTCGGGCAATGGCTCTCGCAGCGCCTCGGCCTGTCCATTCCTCCCGCGGGCTGGTGGCCGGCGCTGCAGGGGCTCGCGCTCGGCCTGGTCGTGCTGCTGGCCTTCGGCGCGCCGCCGGTGCTCGCGCTGCGCCGCGTGCCCGCCCTGCGCGTGCTGCGGCGCGACCTCGACCCCGTCGAGCCGAGCGCCTGGCTGGTTGCGGCGCTGGGCCTGGGCGGGCTCGGCGCCCTGCTCTGGTGGAAGGCCGAGTCGCCGACGCTCGGCATCGCCATGCTGGCCGGCCTGGTCGGCACGTTGCTCGTGCTGGCCCTGCTCGCCTGGCTGCTGATCGCCACGGTGCGCATGCTGCGCGGACGGCTGCGCGGGCCGCTGCGCTACGGCCTTGCGAACGTGAGCCGCCGCGCGGGCAGCAGCATCGCGCAGGTCTGCGCCCTCGGCCTGGGCCTGATGGCGCTCCTGCTGCTCACCTTCGTGCGCACCGACCTCATCGACCGCTGGCAGACCTCGCTGGCCGAGAACGCGCCGAACCGCTTCATCATCAACGTGCAGGACGACCAGCTCGAGGACGTGCGCGGCTTCATCCGCGGCGAGGGCGTGGAGCCGCCCGTGCTGTTCCCGATGATCCGTGCTCGCCTGACCGCGAAGAACGGCGAGGCGGTGTCCGCCGGGCAGTACGGCGAGCAACGCGCGCGGCGCATGGCCGAGCGCGAGTTCAACCTGTCGATGGCCGAGCGCTTCGGTGACGACAACCGCATCACGGCAGGCCGCATGTGGCACGGCAGGCCCGCATCGCCCGAGCTGTCGGTGGAGAAGGACTTCGCCGACCGCCTGGGCTGGAAGATCGGGGACCGCATCACCTTCGACGTCGCCGGCGAGCCCTTCACCGGCCGCATCACCTCGCTGCGCGAGGTGGACTGGGAGAGCTTCCGCCCGAACTTCTTCGTGGTCGCCTCTCCCGGCGCGCTGGACGGGTTCGCGGCCAGCTGGATCACCGCCGTGCACGTGCCGCCGGCGCAGGCGCGCTTCACCGCGCGCCTGGTGGAACGGTTCCCGAACCTCACCGTGATCGACGTCGACGCGGTGCTTGCGCAGGTGCGTGCAACCGGCGACCAGGTGTCCACCGTGGTGCAGGTCGTGTTCTGGTTCTCGCTGGCCGCCGGCCTGCTGGTGCTGATGGCCGCGGTCACGGCGAGCCAGGACGAGCGCCTGCTGGAGGGCGCGGTGATGCGCGTGCTCGGCGCCCGGCGCGGGCAGTTGCGCGCGGCGCAGGCGTCGGAGTTCGTCGTGGTGGGGCTGCTGTCGGGGCTGGTCGCCGCGATCGCGGCCTCGATCCTTGCGGGCGTGGTCGCGGTGCGCGTGTTCGAGCTGGACTGGCGCCCGGACTGGGCACTGGCTGCCGCCGGCGCCGCGCTCGGAACCCTGGCGGCGGTGCTGGCCGGCCTGTTCGCGACGCGCCGCATCCTCGATGCGCCGCCCTCGGTGACCCTGCGCGAGCTTCAGGACTGAGCGGTGGGCACCCGCCCGTCGCGGCGGGCGAGCGCGTCCGCCACCACCACCGCATCCCGCCCGCGTGCCGTCGCCCGCGCGCTGAGGCCGATGGTGAGCACGAGCGACGTCGAGAACGCCGAGAGGTCGATGTCGGCCACGCCCAGGTCGCGGGCGCCGGCGACGGCCGAGGCCAGCAGCGCCCGGTCGTAGACGATCTCGAACGTGCCATCGTCGTGGCGGTAGGCGTGCAGGTGCATCGATCCTCCGCTAGGTCTGCCCACGTCCCCGACAGCCGGCACGGACGATCCGGCGGGCCGCGCTGCGAGGCGACCCCGGTCAGGGACGCGGGGTCGCCGGCCTCGCGGGAGCCTGCATCCGGGCGGGCGCCGGATGCGCGACGGAGAGCCGTCGCCCGGGCACGCTGCGCCCGGGGTGGTTACCTGCACGTGACGCCGGCGTAAACAAAAACCCCGGGGAGCGCCCGGGGCTGGAGAGGAAAGACAGCAACAACGGTTGCAGCTGACCACGAGGCGAGCATGCACGGGAAGTCGTGAGTCGTTCGTGACGGACGGGGCAAGCGCCCACCGGGCCGCCGGTTCCGTGACGGCGCGCAGTAAAAAGCCCCGGTCGTGCCGGGGCGTTCAGGCGTGGATCGCGGCGTACCTGTGCACCGGTCGCGCCGGAGGCCGCTATCGGTGCCGGAGCTTTGCTTGTTCGGCGGCCGCGGCCAGACTGCGAGGGCCCGCGTTAACCGCGCATGAGTCCGACCGGCGAACGCGTCGTCCGCGTGCCGCAGGCGCACCGGATGCAGCGGCGTGCTGCAATCGCCGCATGGACGCCCGCGCACTCATCCATCTCGCGCTGCATGCCCTCGTCCCGCTGGCGATCGCGCTGGCCTTCCACCGGCCACGGTGGAAGCGCGCCTGGCTATGGATGCTGGCAGGCTGGCTGATCGACATCGATCACCTGCTCGCCGATCCCGTCTACGTGCCCGATCGCTGCAGCATCGGCTTCCACCCGTTGCATACCGCGCCTGCCGCCGCCGCGTACGTGCTGCTCCTGCTGCCCAGCAAGACCCGCCTCCTCGCCATCGGCCTCCTGGTGCATCTGGGTCTGGACGCACTGGACTGCGCGTGGATGCGCATGGGCTGAAACCCACGGCCGCTTGGCGTGGCCGTGACCCACGGCCGCCTACGTTCGGTTCGACCCCGAACGAGACGCCCCCATGCTGGCCACGACGTATCGTCGCCCGTACAAGGTTCGCGCCGAGCAGGTGCCGGACCCGAAGATCGAGCACCCCCACGACGCCATCGTGCGCGTCACCCGCACCTGCATCTGCGGCTCCGACCTGCACCTCTACCATGGCCTGGTGCCCGATACGCGCGTGGGCACGATCTTCGGCCACGAGTTCTGCGGGATCGTCGAGCAGGTGGGCAGCTCGGTGCAGAACCTGAAGGTGGGCGACCACGTGCTGGTGCCCTTCAACATCGCCTGCGGCAGCTGCTACTTCTGCCAGCGCGAGCTCTACGGCAACTGCCACAACACCAATCCCGAGGCGACCGCCGTGGGCGGCATCTTCGGCTATTCGCACACCACGGGCGGCTACCACGGCGGCCAGGCCGAGTACGTGCGCGTGCCGTTCGCCGACATCGGGCCGACGAAGATCCCCGAGGGCATGCATATCGAGGACGCGGTGCTGCCCACCGACGTGGTGCCCACGGGCTACCAGGCCGCGGAGATGGGCGACATCAAGGAGGGCGATACCGTCGTCGTCTTCGGCGCCGGCCCGGTCGGCATCCTCGCCGCGCGCTGCAGCTGGCTGATGGGCGCAGGCCGCGTGATCGTGGTCGACCACGTCGACTACCGCCTGGACTTCGTCGCGAAGTGGGCGCCGGCCGAGACGATCAACTTCAAGGAGATCGACGACATGGTGCTGCACCTGAAGAAGATCACCGACTGGCTTGGCCCGGACGTGTGCATCGACGCGGTGGGCGGCGAGGCCGACGGCTCGCTCTGGCAGTCGATCACCGGCGTGCGCATGAAGCTGCAGGCCGGCGAGGCCGACGGCTCGCTCTGGCAATCCATCACCGGCGTGCGCATGAAGCTGCAGGCCGGCGCGGCCACCGCCGCGCAGTGGGCGATCAACTCGGTGCGCAAGGGCGGCAACATCTCCCTCGTCGGCGTCTACGGCCCCACGGTGAACGCGGTGCCGCTGGGCAACGTGGTCAACAAGGGCCTGACCATCCGCGCCAACCAGGCCAGCGTGAAGCGCCACCTGCCGCGGCTGATCGAGCACGTGATGGCCGGCCGCATCAAGCCCCGCGAGATCATCACCCACCGCGTGCCGCTGGAGGACGTGGAGGAGGCCTACAACATCTTCTCGGGCAAGAAGGAGGGCTGCATCAAGCCGCTGCTCATCCCGCCGGGAACCGCCGACATCGCCGAGGTGCCCGTCGCCTCGCCGCACGTGCATTGAGGACGACGACATGACCTTCGACCGATCGCAGATCCCCGGCTGGGGCGCCGACCTCGACCGCAAGAACCGCCCCGCCGTGCCGATGGAGCGCATGCCGCCGCGCGATGACGATGCGCACTGGGAGATTCCCGAAGCGCAGACCCCCACCGTCGAGGTGCTGCACTCCAACGAACGCCCGGGCCTGACCCCGGTGTTCGGCACCGCCGTGCCGCCGTCGGGCCTGTCGGGGAAGATCCGGCGCGCCGCGTTCCGCCACAGCGAAGGCCGCCTGCGGCACTGGATGATGCTGCTGATGGCCGACCGGGTGAACGTCGTCGAGGGCATGGTGGCGGACTTCTCCCGGAACCGCCGCACCCATTCGCTCGCGCTCGTCGGAGCAGCCGCCATCGTGCTGGCATGGTGGCTGGCCCGCGACTGACCGCGCGAAGGCAGCGTCGCGCTGGATGAGACGCAGGGGGCGACAATGCCCCGACGCCCGCCCGACCCGCCGCCCGTGTCCGTCGCCGAAGTCCCCCGCGCCAGCAGCCACGACCTGAGCGTCGCCCTCAAGCTCGCGCATCCGATGCCCGAGTACGTCGTGCTGTTCGAAGTGCCCGAGAGCACCGGCACGCACTACGGTTCGCGTGCGGACGCGCTGGTGATCTCGACCTATCCCTCGCGCGGCTTCGAGATCTGCGGTTTCGAGTTCAAGACCGCGCGTGGCGACTGGCTGGGCGAGCTGAAGAATCCCGCCAAGGCCGACCGCATCGCCCGCTACTGCGACCGCTGGTGCGTGTTCGCGCCCAGCGGCGTGGTGCGCGAAGGCGAGTTGCCCGTGGGCTGGGGCCTGTGGGAACTGCTGCCGGGCGGCACCGTCCGCCGCAGCGTGCAGCCGGCCACGCGCGAGCCCGAGCCCATGCCGCGCGCCTTCGTCGCCTCGCTGCTGCGGGCCCGTGCGAAGCTCGAGCCGGAGGACCACGTCGCGCTGGTCGCGCACCACCGCCGCGAATGGGAAAAGCAGCAGCAGGCCCGCGAGGTCGCCCCGCCGCTGCCCTTCCACGACGCCGCCCGCGTCGATGCGGGCCTGCGCAAGCTCGAGGCGATCCGCGAGGCCACGGGGATCGACCTGCTCGACTTCACCCCCACCCGCCGCTGGATCGAGCGCCTGAAGCTGGTCGACAGCCCGCGCCTGTTCCACCAGCTGCGGCTGCTGCGCGACCTGTTCGGCGACGACGAGCTGCGCGCTCGGGTCGAGCGCGCCTGCGAAGATGGCGCATGCGACCAACCCGGCCCGGCGCGCAGGAACGGGGCCGCGCCGCCCGGGTGAAGCGCTTCAACGCGCCTCGCATTCCCGTCGCGAGCGCTTCCGCTCGTACATCGCGGCGTCCGCGCGCGCGACGAGCGACGCGGCGTCCTCGTCGCCCGCCATTACCACGCCGACACTGGCGCCCGCGTAGTCGAGCACCTCGCCCGCGACCCTGTAGCGCCCGCGCGTGGCCGCCTCGAGGTGGCCCGCCAGCGCATCGAGCGCGCGGGTGGCGGCCTCCGCGGCAATGGGTGCGAGCACGACGAATTCGTCGCCGCCGACGCGCGCGACGAAATCGCCCGCGCGGCAACCGCCCTCGATCGCCCGCGCCAAGTGCACGAGGAGCTCGTCGCCCGCGCCATGGCCGAGCCGGTCGTTGATCGCCTTCAGGCCGTCGAGGTCGACGTAGGCCACCGCGAGCGACGACCCGTCGCGCCGGCAGCGCGCGAGCATGCGCGCCAGTTCCTCGTCGAACGCGCGCCGGTTCGGCAGGCGCGTCAGCGCATCGGTGCACGCGGTCTGCGCGAGCATCTCGTTAGCCGCCTGCAGCCGTTGCAGCAGGCGCTCGCGCTCGACATGCCGTGCGATCAGGCATGCGAACAAGTCGAGTACCCTGTCGGCGCCGTCGGGCATGCTGGCACGGGTGCCGCTCGCGGCGCAGAGCGTGCCGTAGACCTCGCCGTCGTCCAGGCGCACCGGGGTGCTGACGTAGGTCGCGATGCCGAGCGCGCGCGCGGCGTCCGAATCGCCCCAGCATCCCGCGACGTCGTCCGTGTACATGCGCCCTTCGTCGAGCGCGCGCTTGCACAGGGTGTCCGACCACGGCACCACAATGCCCTCGGGGATCTCGAGGCTGCGCGTATTGCGCGCATACAGCACGTGCTGCACGCCCTCGTCGAAGTCGATCCGCGTGAGGTAGGTGGATTCGAGGCCCGTTACCGCTTCGAGCAGTTCGAGAAGCGGGCGCGTGAGCGACTGGAGGCTGTCAGCTTGCGCGACCGAATCGGCCAGCCTGGCGAGGATGGGGTCCATCGCGCGACGATAGCGGATGGGATCGCGCCGCGGGAGGCGGCGCCGCGGATCGAGCGGAGCATCAGTCGGCTAGCCGGGCGTCGTATCCGGCACCGCGCCGCAGGCGGATCGGTCCCTCGGCGTGGGCGACGTCGTCCGGCGCGATCTCACGCGCCCCTTGCGTCACCCGGATGCGACGCGCCCGCGCGAGCGATGCCGCCACATCCCGCACGCGCGGCATCGAGGCGCGCCAGTCGCCGCCGAGGGCGCGGGCGGCTTCCGACGGGCAGATGGACGCCTCCGGGGCCCGCTTCGACAGCAGGCCGACGATCGCGCGCTCGATGTCGCGATCGTCCGGCATGGCTCAGCGCGCGAGCATCGGCAGCTTGAGCCCCTGCTCCACCGCGCACTGCTGCGCGATGTCGTAGCCCGCATCGGCGTGGCGCATGACGCCGGTGCCGGGGTCGTTCCAGAGCACGCGCGCGAGCCGGCGGTCGGCGGCCTCGCTGCCGTCGCAGACGATCACCACGCCCGAGTGCTGCGAGTAGCCCATGCCGACGCCGCCGCCATGGTGCAGCGAGACCCAGGTCGCGCCGCCGGCGACGTTGAGCATGGCGTTGAGCAGCGGCCAGTCGGAGACGGCGTCGGAGCCGTCCTTCATCGCCTCGGTCTCGCGGTTGGGCGAGGCGACCGAGCCGCTGTCGAGGTGGTCGCGGCCGATCACGACGGGCGCGTTGAGCTCGCCGTTGCGCACCATCTCGTTGAAGGCGAGCGCCAGGCGGTGGCGCTGGCCCAGGCCCACCCAGCAGATGCGCGCCGGCAGGCCCTGGAAGGCGATGCGCTCGCGCGCCATGTCCAGCCAGCGATGCAGGTGCGGGTCGTCGGGGATCAGTTCCTTGACCTTCGCGTCCGTCCGGTAGATGTCCTCCGGATCGCCCGAGAGCGCGACCCAGCGGAACGGGCCGACGCCGCGGCAGAACAGCGGGCGCACGTAGGCCGGCACGAAGCCCGGGAAGTCGAAGGCATCCGTGCAGCCTTCGTCGAAGGCCATCTGGCGGATGTTGTTGCCGTAGTCGAAGGTCGGGATGCCCTGGCGCTTGAACGCGAGCATCGCCTCGACGTGCACGCGCATCGACTTCTTCGCCTCGTCGCGCACGCGCACCGGGTCGCTCTTCTGCGTGTCGAGCCACTGCTCGACCGTCCAGCCGATCGGCAAGTAGCCGTGCACGGGATCGTGCGCACTGGTCTGGTCGGTCACCGCATCGGGGCGCACACCGCGGCGCACGAGTTCGGGCAGCACTTCGGCCGCGTTGCCGAGCAGCGCGATCGACTTCGCCTCGCCGGCCTGCGTGTACTTTGCGATGCGCGCCAGCGCGTCGTCGAGATCGGTGGCCTGCTCGTCGACATAGCGCGTGCGCAGGCGGAAGTCGATGCGCGACTGCTGGCATTCGATGTTGAGCGAGCAGGCACCGGCGAGCGTGGCCGCCAACGGCTGCGCGCCGCCCATGCCGCCCAGGCCCGCGGTGAGGATCCACTTGCCGGTGAGGTCGCCGCCGTAGTGCTGGCGGCCCATCTCGACGAAGGTCTCGTACGTGCCCTGCACGATGCCCTGCGAGCCGATGTAGATCCACGAGCCGGCCGTCATCTGGCCGTACATCATCAGGCCCTTGCGGTCGAGCTCGTTGAAGTGCTCCCACGTGGCCCAGTGCGGCACGAGGTTCGAGTTGGCGAGCAGCACGCGCGGCGCGTCGGGATGCGTGGGAAAGATGCCGACCGGCTTGCCCGACTGCACCAGCAGCGTCTCGTCGTCGCCGAGTTCGCGCAGCGACTGCAGGATCGCGTCGAAGCATTCCCAGTCGCGCGCGGCGCGGCCGATGCCGCCGTAGACCACCAGTTCGGCCGGGTTCTCGGCCACGTCGGGATCCAGGTTGTTCTGGATCATGCGGTACGCGGCCTCGGTCAGCCACGACCTGCAGGTCTTCTCGCTGCCGCGCGGGGCGCGGATGACGCGGGAGGGATCGACTCGGGTGGACATCCTGTGCGGCTCCTTGATGCGAGCCGCGGATTATCGCAGGCCGAAACGACGACGCCCGGCGCGGGGCCGGGCGTCGCAGGCGGGAGGCGCCAATCAGCGGATGGAGACGTCGAGCGCGCGCAGGGCGTCGGCGATGTTCACGTAGCCCGTGCGGTCAAGGTCCTCGCGGGTCCAGACGCGGCCGGCGAAGGCGCTGCAGCGGCGCTCGCCCCGGCGCGCGCGGATGTGGGTGCCGGTTTCCTTCAGGCAGTGGCGGTCGACCTTGCGGTCGGCCTCGCGCGCGGCCTCGGCGGCGGACGCGGCGGGCTGCGGGCCGGCCGGCGCGGGTTCCTGCGCCATCGCGGGCGCGGCGGTGGCCAGCAGGACGGTCAGCAGGATCGGTGAGATGCGCATGGTCGTGGCTCCCGTGGGACCGGTCCACGATACGCCTCCCGCGGCGCATGGCGCACGACCGCCCGGCGCCGCGCGCGGGCTGTTCAGGACCGGCTTAGGCCGCCCGGGTGGCGGGGCGCGTCGACCGCGTCGACGCCGCCCGAATCGCGCGACCGGCTGTCATCCCCAGCGGCTAAAGTCGCCGCGTCGCCCGAAGTCCGCCAGCCTGCCGTGATCCAACGCGTCGCCCTGCTGCTGCTCGTCCTGCTCGCCAGCGCCTGCTCCAGCCTCCACCCCGCCCCGCCGCCCCGCACGCTCGTGCTGGTCTCGCTCGACGGCTTCCGCCCGCAGGACCTCGGCCACGGCATGACGCCGACCCTCGACGCGCTCGCCCGCGGCGGCGTGACCAGCGAAGCGATGCGGCCCTCGTATCCGTCCCTCACCTTCCCCAACCACTACACGCTGGTGACCGGGCTGCGGCCGGACCGCCACGGCATCGTCCACAACACCATGCACGACCCGGTGCTGGGCGCGTTCCACACCGGCGATGCGGCCGCGGTGGGCGACGCGCGCTGGTGGGGCGGCGAGCCGCTCTGGGTGACCGCGGAGAAGGCCGGGCTGCGCACGGCGACGATGTTCTGGCCCGGCAGCTCGGCCGCGATCGGCGGCGTGCGCCCGTCGGAATGGCGCGAGTACGACGAGTCGCTCAGCGGCGAACGGCGCGTGGATACGGTGCTTGAGTGGCTGGGGCGTCCTGCCCGCGCGCGGCCGCGGCTGGTCACCCTGTACTTCGAGGCGCTGGACGAGGCCGCCCACGACCACGGCCCGGCCTCGCCCGAGGCGCAGGCCGCGACCCGCGCCCTCGACGGCCACCTGGCGCGCCTGCTGCACGGCCTGGACGCACTGGGGCTTCGCGACCAGGTGGACCTGGTCGTCGTGTCCGACCACGGGATGGCGGAGGTCGCGCACGGCCGGGTGGTGGACGTCGACCGCCTGGCGCCGCCGGACCTGGTGCGACGGGTGACCTGGGGCCAGCTCATCGGCCTGCAGCCGCTGCCCGGGCGCGAGGCCGAGGCGGTGCGCGTGCTGGTCGGCCGCCACGCGCACCACGAATGCTGGACGCGCGAGACGCTGCCGGCCCGCTGGCATTACGGCCGCCATCCGCGCGTGCCGGCCATCGTCTGCCAGATGGATGCCGGCTGGGACGCGGAAACGGCCGAGCGCATCGCCCGGCGCGGCGGCTACGCGGCGCCGCGCGGCTCGCATGGCTACGACCCGGCCCACCCTTCGATGGCCGCGCTCTTCATCGCCGCCGGCCCTTCGTTCCGCGCAGGCACCCGCCTGCCCGCATTCGACAACGTGGACCTTTACCCCATGCTCGCGCGCCTGCTGGGCCTCGTTCCGCAGCCGCACGACGGCGACCCCGCGACCCTGGCGCCCGCGCTGCGCTGAGCGCTCACATGCCCCGGAAGCGCTGCATGAACGCGGCGCTGACCGGCAACCGCTCGTCGCGGCCCTTGAGCTGCAGCAGGTGGCGCCCGAGCTCGTCGCGGCGCAGGCGGTCGATCGCCGCCACGCGCACCACGCAGCCGCGGTGCACCTGCCAGAACGCGTCCGGGTCCAGCCCCGCCGCGATCTCCTTCAGCGGCATGCGGATCAGCGCCTCGTCGGTGGCGGTGACCACCCGCACGTACTTGTCCTGCGCCTGGAAGTAGACGACCTCGTCGATGCCGATCAGGCGCACGCTGTCGCCGATGCCGGCGGTGATCCAGCGCACCTCGCGCTCCCCGCGCGGGCGCAGCGCGGCTTCCAGCGCGTCGATGGCCGCGGTGGGCGCGGCCTGGCCCAGCCGCGCGCGCACGCGCTCCACCGCCTGCGCGAGGCGGTCCGCGGCGATGGGCTTGAGCAGGTAGTCCACCGCGCCGGCCTCGAAGGCACACACGGCGTAGTCGTCGAACGCGGTGGTGAACACCACGTGCCCGCCGCAGGCCGCCACGGTGCGTGCGACGTCGAGCCCGCCCACGCCGGGCATGCGGATGTCGAGGAAGGCGACCTGCGGGCGGTGCAGCGCGACCGCCTCGAGCGCGGCGATGCCGTCCTCGCAGGCCACGACACGCAGCTCGGGCCAGGCCTGCGCGAGCATGGCGACCAGCGCCTCGCGCTGGGGCGCCTCGTCCTCGGCGAGGATCGCGCGGGGCGCGTCGCTCATGGGCATTCCATCGGCAGCTCGATCGCCGCCAGTGTGCCGCCGCCCGCGCGCCCCTGCAGCGTGAACGAGGCCTGCCCGCCGTAGCGCGCGCGCAGCTGGCCGCGCACGTTCTCCAGCCCCAGCCCGCCGCCGTGGGCACCGGGGCGCAGGCCGGCGCCGTCGTCCTCCACCTCCACGCGCAGGCGGTCCGCGACACGGAACGCGCGCAGGACGACCCGACCCGGGCCCGGCCTGGGCTCCGCCCCGTGCTTGACCGCGTTCTCGACCAGCGTGATCAGCAGCAGCGGCGGGAACGGCGCGTCGCGCAGCGCGGCGTCCATCTCCACCGCATGCGTGATGCGCCCGCCGCTGCGCAGGCGCATGACGTCGAGGTAGTGGGTGCACAGGTCCACCTGGTCGCCCAGCGTACTGTCCAGCGCGACGGCGTCGCCGCGCAGGCGCGGGAGGCTGGCGCGCAGGTAGGCCACCAGCGCATCCAGCGTCTCCTCCGCCTGCGCGGGGCGCTCGCGCAGCAGCGCGCGCACCGCGGCCAGCGTGTTGAACAGGAAATGCGGCTCGACCTGCGCCTGCAGCACGCCCAGCTTCAGCTCGGCGGCGCGGCGTGTCTCGTTGGCCTGCTCCAGCGCCCGGCGGTGCTCGCTCTCCTCGCGCCTGCGCTGCTCGCCGAAGTAGGCGCGAAGCGCGAGCCCGCCGCCGAACAGCCCGTAGATCACCAGCACCACCACGATGTTGACGGTGAGCGCGGCGGCCTGTTCCAGCGGCGGCGCGGCGGCCATGCGATCGCGGATGGCGCGCGGGCTGGCCGCGACCGACGGACCGACGCGCGGCCCGACCGCGCGCACCGGGCCGTGCATCGCCGCCTCGACGCGCTGCTCGATGTGCCCCGAGGCCCACCTGTCCGCGAAGTAGCTGGCGACCACGCCCAGCAGGATGGCCAGCACCACCGCGGCCCGCTCGCGCCGTTGCGGCCAGCGTCGGTGGCGCACCCAGGTGGCCAGCGCCGGGCCGGCGGTCGCCATGGCCATGAAGGCGGCGAAGCTGAGCACGCCGACCAGCGCGCCGGTGGCGTAGTCGCGCGTGGAGAAGCCGATGCCCAGCGCGCTCACCAGCGCGAAGGCGCCGATGGCCGCGCCGAACAGCAGCGTGCGGCCGGCCAGCCAGCGCAGGCCGAACACCGGGTACTGGCGGTAGCGCGTCCAGGGCAGGCCGCCGCCGTCCACCACGTCCGCCGGCAGCCGCGACATGAGCGACGGCGCGGCGCTCATGGCACGCGCTCCCCGCGCAGCACCTGCCCGCCCTGGCGCAGCGCCACCGCGGTCACCCTGCCGTCGCCTCCGCGTTCGAAGCGCAGCTCGGCGCCGACCGCATCGGCCACGAAGACGTCGTGCTCCACCGCATCGAGCGCGATCGCCGGCTGGCCGGTGCCCTGCACGTGCAGGCGTCCGCCGTCCACGGTGAAGGCGAGCTCGAACCCCGGCGCGAGCGGATAGCGGCCGACATAGTCCGCCAGCCGCCCGGCCGGCACGTCGTACCGCGCCGCGGAGCCCGCCTCCGTGTCCACCCGCCGCGCGCTCATCACGCCGCCGCCCTGCATCCAGCGCAGGGCGTAGCGACCGTCGGGCTGTCGCTGCGGGGTCATCAGCGCGTCGAAGTCGAGCGGATGGAAGTCGCCGGCATCGTCGTGGCCGAAGCGGAACGCGGGCTGGCCCGCCGCCTGCCCCCAGAGCGCGCCGTCCTGCTGCCACAGCCGCACCGCCAGGCCGTTGTCGAACCGGTAGTGGCCTTCGAGCGCGGCGAGCAGCGCAGGCGCCGGTGCGATGACGCGGCGCGCCTTCGGCGCCGGCATGGAGCGATCGAGCAGGTGCATGCCCAGCGGCCCGAGCCCGCCCAGCGCATTGAGCGAGGTGTCGGACAGGATCACGACGCCGCGCCGCGTGCCGGGCACGAAGGCCACCAGCGACGAGAAGCCGCCCGTTCCGCCTTCGTGCGCGACCAGGGTGCCGCCGTCGCGCCAGGGCTGGAGCATCCAGTTCATGCCGACGTTGCCGGGCGTGGCCGGCGTGGCGACGGGCATGCGCGTGGCGGCCAGCGCCGCGTCCAGCCGCGCATCGCCGCTGCCGTCGAGCTGGGCCTGCACGAAGCGCACCATGTCGTCCAGCGTCGCACGCACGCCGCCCACGCCCGACAGCTGCGGGTGGAAGGTCCACGGCGCGGTGGGCCGTCCGGTCGAGAGATGGCCCTGCGCGGCGGTGACGCCCGCCGGGGGCGTCGCGACGTGCGCGCCAAGCATGCCGGCCGGCTGGAAGAGCCGCGCGCGCAGCTGCGTCTCGATGTCGGCATCGCCCAGGCGCGAGACCACGAGCGAGAGCAGCATCATCGCGAAATTCGAATACTCGAAGCGCGTGCCCGGCGCGCGGTGGAGCGTGGTCTTCGACAGCGCATCCAGCAGCGCCGCCGGCTCCAGCCCCGCGTAGGGATCGGACGTGTCCGCCGGCGTCAGGCCCGCCGGCAGTGCGGGCAGGCCGGAGGTGTGCGTGACCAGGTGGCGCAACCGGATCGGCTCGCCGCCGAACTCCGGCATGCGCGTGCCGGGCAGGTGGCGGGCGAGCGGGTCCTCCAGCGATGCGCGCCCCTCTGCGATGTGCAGCGCGAGCAGCGTGGCCGTCATCGGTTTGGTGACCGAGCCGATCTCGAACGCGGTCGCCGGGCCGATCCGCCCCGCCTGCGCGGGGTCGGCGCACTCGAAGGCGTGTTCGACGCGATCGCCGTCGATGCGTGCGACGGCCAGGCAGGCACCGGTGCGGTCGCCGTCGATGCGTGCGCGCACGGCCTGCGCGAGGCCGGCGGGCGCGGCCTCCTGCGCGGCGGCGGGAAGCGCGGCGGCGAACACGAGGGCGAGAAGGGTCTTGCGCGGCATGGGCGTCCTCCGGTCTGGGTGGGTGCTTGGAGGCTGCACGCCGCGCGGGCCCGGCGTGCGGCCGTGCGACGAAGCCCGCCGGGCGCGTCGCCAACCCCGCGCCGAAACGCGCGAGCCACAGCCCGCCGCGCGTGTCGACGGCAATGCCGTGCACGGGGCCCGCGTCCACGCCG
>NZ_SKFB01000005.1:0-266616 GCF_004344885.1 Lysobacter sp. N42 | reverse complement strand
TCCTGCTGAACGGGCTGAGCTCTGCGAAGGCCTGTCCAGGCTTAAAGCCCTTCGCGTTGAGCGAGGGGCTTTTTGTTGATGGCTCCTCCCAATTCCAGAGCAGCTGGGGTTTCGTTCATGCGCCCGGCTAAATTTAACCATTGCTTAAGCGCATAACTTCCATAAGGCTCCCGATAGTCTCTCCACAGAGACGCCGTAAACCCATCCATGGGGGCTTCTCTTCGACATCCTTGTCTCAGAGACTCTGTGGAGAGACTATCGGAATCCTTTCTTATGGAAGCTATGCTTATTCAACATGAGTTATCTCCACAAGATTATAAAGTCAGAGCACAAGCCAGGTGCATCGAGCACCTATCTTGTGCGTTCGTGCTAGGTATTGAGCTACGTTCGTACGGACCGCTGTGCGGTCTGTACGATGATGGTTGTACTCCTCGAATTCAACAGCTCGGTAAGCTAAAGAACAATCATTGACGTCCAACCAAGTCCTGCTATTACTTAAAGTTAAATTTCTCTTACTTGGTGAATATGCGAAAGTTACTAATCTTAATAACGTTAGCCTTTGTAGGTACAGGTGTATTCATTATTCCAGATCTTTTAAGGCAAGATGAGAAAACCAATCTCGGAAATTCCGCTACTCTAACATCTAGTAATGATCAGATTTTGCGTGCTTCGTCCGATATTAGCGATCGCGACTCTCCAGACGTACAGCAAGTAAATGATCCTGATCTTGCTGCGCAAAGCGATGCTGATCCTGTGACTTATGAAGGTTACGTTATTCCAGAATGGGTAGTCGAAGAAGTTAATGTCCTGATGTCTAGAGACATATCTCAACTATCCGGAATGGAACTAAGAAACTTTGTATGGCAGCTAGGGGCCGAAAATTCATGGTATGGCTACTATGCGTTAGATAGAATGAGTCTGGAACAGTTACAATTGTTTGCTGCGAGTATGGCTGATGACTTCCGAGCTCTATATGTTACAAATCAGGCGCAGGCTTTGTTCGTTGATAAATTTGAGGAACGGTTTCCCGTGGCTTTACATCACTCTACTGATGAAGAGACAAAGGCAGAAATTATTTCTCAATTATCCAATAATGCGGTCGAAGTTTTTAATCGCGAAACCATTATTGAGTTTCATAATACACTAGAAATCGTCCCGCGAAATCCTTAGTTAACCCCCTATCCTTGTGATTCTTGCAACAGTGTGAATATCACTATTTTTTAGTGAAAAGACCTACTTTCATCATTCGTTGTTTCAACAAATAAGGTGCTTAATTTGAATAAGTATCTGAAACCTAATAATTATTTTTTTTGGCATTGTTATTGAATAGTAGTTGTATCTTTAACGGTGGTTTGGAGTTTTGAAATGAAAGTTCTAGGTATTATTTTCTTATGTATTTTAGCTGTGATGTTCGGCCCTGCATTAATCGGTGCGATCTTGGGTGGCGCGTTCAGCTTAATCGTTTCATTAGGCGTACTTTTGCTAGTGGGTGGCCTTATCTATTTTGTGGCGTTCCTAGTTTTAGGTAGCGTTTTCTTAGCTTGTTTAGTTGCGGGCGCTGCGGTTTTACTTATGACCATGGGTGCTTGGCTACCGGTTCTGATCGTTGGTCTTATTGCAGTATGGTTTTATAAGCGTACCCAAGCGGCTTAATTTCGGGTAAAGTGATAGCTCAAATTTTTGTTAATTCTCAAGGGTTAATATGCGTTATTGTTTGAGTTTGTTATTCGCGCTTGTGTTCGCTTTTCCCGTTTTAGGTCAGGGCATAGTCGCTGATTCTTTATGGTTAAGAGAGAGCATACCGGGACAACCGAATGGTGCTGGATTTGGTACCATTGAGAACCATAGTTCAAACGACATGGTGTTGGTTAGCGCTCAGATTGATATAGCTGGCGAAGTTCAAGTGCACGAGCACGTGCATGAGAATGGTCAAATGCGTATGCAGCGTATGGAAGGCTTAACTATTAACGCTGGTAGCTCGGTGATGCTTCGCCCAGGAGGTTATCATTTAATGCTTCTTGGTTTACAACAGCCTTTGGTATCTGGCGATACCCATCGCGTAACATTGTTATTTTCCGACGGAACGCAAGTGGAAGTAGAAACAGAAGTTAAACCATTAGTGCGTCAGCACCAACATTAATAAAACCGTTAACTTCAGGAAATATCCTTGTTTTGTAGTAAAATACATAGCATAGACACGGACAAAGGGAATCCACATGAAATTGAATAAGCTAGCTTTAATCACTGCAACAGCAATCGCTGGTGTTGCAGTTATACCAAACGCCAATGCCGATTGGTTGTTCGGCGTTCATGCAGAGGCTCAATATTGGCAAGCGGAAAACGAAGGTGGGATTACGCAGTCTCCGTCTGATCATAACTGGAATTGGGACGACGAGGGCGCAAGTCGACTCAGCGTTAATGTGAATCATTTTGTACCGTTCGTGCCTAACGTCATGGTACAACGGCAGTGGTTAGAGAGTTCTGGTACTGCGGCTCACTTAAATCCTTTAACTATCCGCGGTACTACATTTAACGTACCCGCCGATCCGGGTAATTTGGAAACAAATTGGGATCTTGGCCACGACACATACACGCTTTATTATCGTTTGTTCGACAATAGCCTGATCGAGTTCTACTTTGGTCTGTCGGCTAAGAAATTTAACGGAAGCATGATGGTTTCAGATGGCAACTCTACGTTCAGCCAAGACATTTCTGAAACTGTGCCGATGGGCTATCTCAGACTTACAGCGGGCCTTCCGCTAACGGGGTTCTCTGTTCGAGCTCAAGGTCAGCCCGTGCCTATTGGCGATCATGATGTTTACGATATGGAAGCATCAATCCGTTATGAGTTTTTGGACACGATGGCTTTTGACGGTGTGATCGCCCTGGGGTATCGCCAGTTCGACTTTCAGCTAGACGATGCGTCTGGCCTTTATACCGACTTCTCGTTAACCGGACCGTTCCTGAACGTTTCGCTCCATTTTTAACGAGTAGATGTTCTTTGGAGTGAGAATATACCATGCAGATTCTCCTCCAAAGACTTCATATATCGGCTATTAGGCTCTACTTTAGTAAGCTTGCACAACTCTTCGCCTACCATGGTGTATTTCAAGTAATTCAATACCGAATTCGGTTTCATCGGACATATTTGTAAAACATCTCCGTTGAATTGAAACTTTAAACTCTCTCCGACCTTTAACAGGCCAGACTCAATACTCTCCCCATGTAGAATGCCAATATCCATGAGGGTAAGTAGATCTGGATAATTAAGTCCCGACTTCGCTAAGTTAATCTGTCTCTTTAACGGGGGTTGCAATACGTTCCATTTTGGTGGTCGCGCTTCTGTACCAATGATGATCTTACTTCGTTTCAGTCGATAGTCGAGTACCGTTATAGACTTAGCCTTACGCAAAATTGCTGCTTCATAAGGAGTTATTTTTGCAAGTAAACGTAGAGTTCTTAAAGAGAACGTTCCAGGAGCCATACTTTCAGCCACTAAAACCTTGGCCCAAAGTTCTTGCATTCTTGGGTTGGACGAGCGCTCTGCTAGCTCTATGAACTCCATCAGCCAGTCGGTTTCCGGTGGCGCTAACGACGGTGATGACGCTTTTTCCAGTGCTAAGGCTGTAATCGCTTCTATATTCTGCTGCTTCATTTCAGAAAATAGTGAAGCTCTATTGCTTGCTCGTTCAGCTAAATTACCGAAAAAGTTGTCGCTGTCACGCGGCAGAACACCTAGCGAATCCAAACTTAGCGCGAGCTTATTTAGTGTATTTAGCTTGGCTCTTTTTTGCTGAATCTGTGTGACTGATTTCATAGACTCAACCTCCCTACAATTTCCCCTAACCTCTGTTATCGGTTTATGATGAAAAATATTTAACTGAGAACGGTTTATTTTTATTTATTGGCTACACTTAGAATATCGATAGTGCGTCGTAGTTCTCTTATCGAGATAAGGTGGAAGGGCGAATGGGTGAAGTGGCAAAAGACGATTTATTAGTGTTCTCGGATGAACCCGAACGAGTAAGTCACAGTGGTAAAGCTCCATGGCAGGTACTGATAGCCGATGATGACCCAGAGATTCATGCTGTTACTAAGTTAGCGTTGTCTGACCTTGTATTAGAGGGGCGTCAATTAAAATTCTTCGACGCATATAGTGGAGAAGAAGCGATAAGTATTTTAGAAGCGGAACCCGATATCGCTATGGTTTTGCTGGATGTTGTAATGGAAGCCGAAGACGCAGGGTTAAAAGCAGTAAGGCGTATTCGTGAAGATTTAAAAAACGAAAGCGTCCGCATTGTACTTCGTACTGGCCAGCCTGGTTATGCTCCTGAAGAGGAAGTCATAACCGCGTATGATATCAACGACTACAAGACCAAAACAGATTTAACTCGCAATAAACTTTTAACTACGGTTGTTACAGCACTTCGGTCGTACCGGCAACTGAAAACCATCACCCAAAACCGCAAAGGCCTTGAGAAGATTATTCGAGCAGCCGCAACGCTTATGGAGCGGCACTCAATTATCAATTTCTCCGAGGGCGTTGTTACTCAATTGGCGTCACTTCTGGGTATGTCTCCAGAAGGGTTGTTGTGTGTGCGCACTCACAAGGAAGACAACACAGACGACATAGTCGTACTTGGAGCTGCCGGTCACTACGCGTCCTCTATTCAACGATCATTGTCGTCGATTAACAATAGATTAGTCGAGAGTGCGGTAACTAAATGCTTGGAAACACAAACGCATATCTACTTAGATGGTGCCTCGGTATTTTATATCGAAGGTAAGGGGCATCATGCCGCAGCCTACTTGGACAACCATCGCCCATTAGAGGATATTGACCATCAAATTATAGAGATTTTCTTGGCTAACATTTCTATTGGCTTTGAAAACGTGAACTTATTCGAAGAGCTACGAACAGCCGCATACAGAGACCCACTCACAGGATTGCCGAACAGAGCAGAATTTTGTCGTTTACTACAGTTTTCTTATGAGGAAGGCCACGATCATATTTACGCAATTTGTGATGTAAGTCATTTCAGTGATGTGAACGAAACACTGGGGCAAGAAGTGGGTAACTCATTATTGAAAGCGATTGGTGATAGGTTTCAGAGTTCATTCTCGGAAGACGTTGTTATCGCCCGCATTGGGGCTGATGTTTATGGAGTTATAGGACCGCGCAAGGAGGTAACCCCCGAACGTATCCGACAGATTGCTCAAGAACCGTACATGGCGGGCGAAGATCGAATCCCAGTTCAACTAGTTGCAGGCTTTACGCAAACTCACGGCGCTAGCACAGGGTTAGACATTCTTAAGCAAGGCTACATAGCCTTAAAGGCTGCCAAAGTGAATCGGCTTGATGGCTACGCGTATTTCCACCCGGCAATGGAAGAGGAAACCTCAAGGAGATTGCATCTAGTACGTCGGTTACGGAGTGATTTCCGAGACGAGAAGTTAGCGGTTTGGTATCAACCTCAAGTGAATATATCGACAGGAGAAGTCGTTGGCTTCGAAGCCTTATTAAGGTGGCCACAAGAAGACGGTAGCTTTATTCCGCCCAATGAGTTTATTCCATTGGCAGAGTACTCGGGGCTGGTCGTAGACATTGGCGCATGGGTTCTTGAAGAAGCATGCCGCGATTTACAAAGTCTGAGCGATATATGCGCACGCCCTCTTAGAATGGCAGTAAATGTATCGATTCCTCAGTTTCGTAATAGTGATTTTCCGTCTCAGGTAGAGCGCGTATTAAAACAATACAATATTTCTGAAGGTCGTCTGGAAATAGAAATCACCGAGTCCATCATTATGGATGACCCTGAAACTGTTATTGCTATTTTAAAGCGTCTAAGAAGTGAAGGAGTTGGTGTTGCGGTAGATGACTTCGGAGTTGGATTCTCTTCTTTGAATTACATTCAGAAGTTACCCATAAGCAAGTTAAAAATAGACCGCACATTCGTGCAGAACTCAGATACTAAAAGTGGAGCGGTGATCATTGAAACCATCACTCGGATGGGGCACGAATTAGGACTAACTACCATTGCAGAAGGTATTGAAACTCAAGAGCAACGTAAGCATTTTGAGGGGCTTAAAATACAAGAGGCTCAAGGTTTCTATTTCGCGAAACCCATGCCTCTTGAACAAGTTCAATCGTTTTTAAAGCAGACTAAATGTTGCTTACAGGAAGGTAAATCTTAGTAATAAGAGACAACTTCCTCGGCGACCATTTGGTAACCCACCAACGCTAAGTCAGAGTCTCTGTGCTCCACTTTAACCGTGCCCGTTACCCAAACTGCGTCGTATGTAACAGGGTAAGGAACCCCTTCAGGAAAAGTTACATGTATAATTTGGTTTGGTGGTGGTGGTGGAACGTGAATACAAGCGCCGTAATAAGGCACAAGTAAAAACTCAGTAACGTTACGGTCGTCGCCTTCTAATTGCACTACATAACCAGGAATCTTTATAGTCTCACCATCTAAAGCTTCTACAACAGGAGCGTCTAAGTTGGTTTGTACCTGAGCTTCCGGGTTCATTTCATAATAAGAAGGGTCTTGAACAGGAGGTGCTTCCCAATCACTCGGCTTTAATTCTGACCATCTAACTTCACGGACGTCTGCAATAGCTGTATTCGCCATTAGAAAACTAGCGGCAACAGCAATGAAAGCAGCTTTAACCGAAGAGTTGAAAAGCATAAAACCTCCTGAGTAATAACCTTATTAGGCTTTTTCTTGAGCGCGAGCGTAAGACGTTTTAATTTCTTCTTTCGCAGCTGCTGCGTCGGCCCAACCGTCTACTTTGACCCACTTGCCTTTCTCAAGTTCTTTGTAACGCTCGAAAAAGTGTTGAATCTGAGCTTTCAACAATTCAGGAACGTCATTGATATCTTGAATGTGGTCATATTCTTTGGTGAGCTTGCTTACAGGAACCGCAATAACTTTTGCGTCTTCGCCAGACTCGTCGGTCATGTTAAGAACACCAACAGGGCGGCAGCGGATCACTGAACCAGGTGCTAACGGGTACGGAGTTGGTACTAGTACGTCAACCGGATCACCGTCAAGAGATAGCGTTTCGTTTACGAAGCCATAATTGCATGGGTAGAACATAGGTGTAGACATAAAGCGGTCTACCCAAACGGTACCCGTGTCTTTGTCTACTTCATACTTAATCGGGTCGGCATTTGCTGGGATTTCAATAATCACATTTACTTCTTCTGGCATGTTCTTGCCAGCAGGAACGTCGCTAAGGCTCATGATGTTTTCCTTTTCTAAACACTAATAATTAATCTTGGGTTGTGACTACTGGTCAGGGCGGTCACAAGCTACTTTTTTGTGGTAGTCCAAACACGCATTCACCTCGTTTTTAGACCCCATAATCACTGATATGCGTTGATGTATGTCTGTCGGTTGCAAAGACATAATACGCTCGTAACCCGTGCTTGCTTTACCGCCTGCTTGTTCAACAATAAAGCTCATTGGATTTGCTTCATATAGCAAACGCAATTTACAGGGTTTATCCGCATTTTTATAGTCCGCAGGGTAAGTGAATATTCCACTGCGCGACAGAACGCGATGAACGTCGGCAACCATTGCTGCACACCAACGCATATTAAAATTCTTTTCCCTTGGGCCTTCCTTTCCTTTCAGCAAGTCTTGGATATATGCCTGCATAGGTGGCGTCCAAAAGCGCTCATTTGACATGTTAATGGCAAATTCTTGCGTGTCTTGAGCAATGTTGACTTGCTCGACAGTGAGTAAGAACTCACCCACAGTATGGTCTAGCGTGAATACACGAACACCTTTACCCGTAGTGAGCACTAACATGGTTGACGGACCATAAAGAATATAACCGGCAGCAATTTGCTCGTCGCCAGTTTGTAAAAATAGTTCTTTTCCAGACGCCGCGTGCTTTGGCTTTTCCAGAATTGAAAAAATAGTGCCGACAGAACCGTTAATGTCTATATTTGAACTGCCGTCTAATGGGTCATACGCAACAAGGTATTTTGCGTCAGGATTTCCCATAACCACGTCGTCTTCTTCTTCCGAAGCTACAGCATGAACTAGGTTGGTTTCCAACAACATATTTTTGATCAACTGGTTTGAAACAACATCCAGCTTTTTCTGAGTTTCACCCTGGATATTTTCGTCTAAGGTCGATCCTAAAGTGCCCGCTAAGCTACCTTGGTGAAGACGATGTGAAATTTCTTTTGCAGCAGTGAGGAGCGTATTGATAACAGATATTAAATGGAGCGGTACGTGGTCGTTATTTAATACCGGAATTAAGCGTTGCATGTATAGCCTCTCAATTGCTGGGTTTCAGTGAAAGTTAAGAGTGAACAAAAACGCGCGGTATTGTAACCGATTTCAATTATAAATGCCCGAATTAACGGAAGGTTGAATGTGAAATCCAGTCATGCGGTATTTAGCTAGCAATGTTACAATAAACCCTATCTTAAATTTGCTTCTAGCACAGGAAGTTATCTTGGCACAGCATATTCATATTCTCGGTATTTGCGGCACTTTTATGGGCGGTATTGCGGCCTTGGCTCGTGACATGGGATTGAAAGTTACCGGCTGGGACGCACATGTTTACCCACCGATGAGTACGCAGCTTGAAAACTTAGGCATTGATGTTACCGATAGCCTCGACCCGCAGCAATTTGAAACGCCTCCAGACCTCGTTATTGTCGGTAATGCCATGAGTCGTGGGCATCCTTTGGTCGAGTGGTTACTTGAGCAAAATATCCCGTTTCTTTCTGGCCCAGAGTGGTTGGGGAAAGCCTTACTACGGGATAAACACGTTCTTGCGGTGGCGGGTACACACGGAAAAACCACGACTGCGAGTATGTTAGTTAATATCCTAGAGGCGGCAGGACTCAATCCGGGGTTTTTAGTGGGGGGAGTTGTTCGCCCATTCAACCTAACGGCACGCAATACTGAGAGTCGTTACTTTGTTATTGAAGCCGATGAGTATGACACAGCGTTTTTCGACAAGCGTTCTAAATTTGTCCATTACTATCCAGATACTTTTGTCATTAATAATCTTGAGTTTGATCATGCCGATATTTTTCCTGATCTTGCGGCAATTCAAAGGCAGTTTGCTCATGCGCTTCGTCTCGTTCCTTCCTCGGGGCATGTCATAGTTCCTGAGCAAGACAACGCCATTGCACAAGTATTAGAACAAGGTGTTTGGTCAGAGGTTTACCCTGTTGGTGCGCAAGAGCATCTTCATGTTGAAGATAGTTCGGCTGCTGGCGAAAAATTTACGCTAGTGGAAACAACGAACAAGCAACAGGTTACATGGCCTCTTTTGGGCGAGCACAACGTGAAAAATGCATTGATGGCCACAGCGGCTGCTAGAAAGGTGGGAGTTAGCCTTGAGCAAGCTGCAGAAGCGCTACAGTCATTTGCTGCTCCAGCTCGACGTATGGAAGTAAGAGCGAAGTATCCATGGGTTACATTGTATGACGATTTTGCCCATCATCCGACAGCGATTGCCACAACCCTTTCAGGGCTGCGCCATAAGGTAGGCGAAGATGAAAGAATCATAGCGATTTTCGAGCCACGCTCAAACACCATGAAAGCGGGGGTGCATCAGGGAAAACTGGCATCTGCTCTGGCTGAAGCTGACGAGGTTTATGTGCTACAACCTGAAGGTGCACAGTGGCTAGAAAACGAGGCCCAACTTGCGAGCAATGGTTGGCACCTCTTTTCTGATTTAGCAACTCTAGTGACAGACCTTACTGAAAATTGCACGCCCCATTCAAAGACTGCAAAGGCGCATTGGCTGGTTATGAGTAATGGTGGCTTTGGTGGCATTCATGAAAAACTCATCGCGTTTCTAAACGAAGCCTATGGAGAATATAATGAAGTCTAAACAAGACATTACTTTGGCTTTAACAGGAGCTTCTGGTGCTCCGTATGCGCTTAGGTTGCTAGAGAAGCTTATTGAACAAAAGCAAACGGTACATGTACTGGTTTCTAGTGCCGCACGAGTGGTTCTAGCAACTGAGCATGGACTCAAGTTATCAGCTGCCCCAGAGTTACAGAAGCAGCAGTTGAGTGACTGGCTTACCGAGAACGGGGTTGAAGTTGGTCAAGAGAGCCTCCATGTATACGGCAAAGAAGAGTGGTTTTCCCCTGTTGCTTCGGGCTCTGCTGCGCCTCATCGTATGATTATTTGCCCGTGTTCTACTGGAACGCTATCAGCTGTAGCAACTGGGGCAAGCGACAACTTGATTGAACGTGCAGCGGATGTGGTGCTGAAAGAGCGTGGTCAACTGATTATGGTGCCACGGGAAATGCCGTTTAACGCGATTCACCTAGAGCATATGCATAAGCTCGCATTGATGGGCGTGACCATTATGCCTGCGTCGCCTGGGTTTTATCATCAACCACAGTCGATACAAGATTTAATAGACTTTGTTGTCGCACGCATTCTCGATCATCTCGATTTACCTCAAACCTTAGCCCCTAAGTGGGGCTACGGTCATCAAGAATAAAACGGTTAGGAGTTACACATGACCTATGCGCTGGAGATCAGTGGCTTAAAGAAAACATACCGAGGTGGCTTCCAAGCACTAAAAGGGCTTGATCTTAAAGTTCAGGCCGGAGACTTTTACGCGCTTCTTGGGCCGAATGGCGCTGGTAAATCCACCACTATTGGGGTTATTGCTTCTTTGGTGAATAAAACCGAAGGCAAAGTAAAGGTGTTTGGTTATGACATCGAGACCCAGCTTACCGAGGCCAAAAAGCAAATTGGCTTAGTTCCTCAAGAGTTTAATTTCAACCAGTTTGAAACGGTTCTACAGATAGTGGTTAACCAAGCCGGCTATTATGGCGTGCCTCGTTCTTTGGCTAAAGAGCGTGCGGAAAAGTACCTCACGCAACTTGGCTTATGGGAAAAGCGTAACGACCCAGCGCGCAACCTATCTGGCGGTATGAAGCGTCGTCTTATGATTGCTCGGGCGCTATTACACGAACCGAAGCTTCTCATTCTTGATGAGCCGACAGCAGGTGTAGATATAGAATTACGTCGCAGTATGTGGGACTTCTTGAAGCGAATTAACTCTGAAGGTATCAGTATTATTCTTACCACTCACTACTTGGAAGAAGCGGAAATGCTTTGTCGAAACATAGGTATCATCGACAAAGGTCGTATTATTGAAAATACCTCTATGAAGGCGCTATTAAGCAAATTGAATGTAGAAACCTTTATTCTTGACCTTGAGCCTACAGAAAAGGACATCCAAATTTCTTCCGTGCAAATGCGTCAAGTTGACGATCACACCATTGAGGTAGATGTTCCTAAAACTGAAGGACTAAACAAGGTGTTTGAAGAGTTAAGTGAACAGGGTGTGAAAGTGCTGTCTATGCGCAATAAAGCGAACAGACTTGAAGAGCTATTTGTAGACTTGGTCGAACAAGGTCGAGAAAAGGAGGCATCGTAAGCATGGGGAACTCAATACAATTTAATGCGCTAAAAACCATTTGGATTAAAGAGTGCACGCGGTTTCTACGTATTTGGGTGCAAACACTTGTTCCGCCAGCTATCACGATGTCTTTGTATTTTGTGATTTTCGGTAATCTTATCGGGGAACGCATCGGTCAAATGGGTAGTGTTGGCTACATGGAATTTATTGTGCCCGGTCTTATCATGATGTCGGTCATTACCAACAGCTATTCGAATGTGGCTTCATCGTTCTTTAGCGCCAAGTTCCAACGCAACATTGAAGAGATGCTCGTTTCTCCAGTATCGCACCTAACTATCGTATTAGGTTATGTGGGAGGCGGAGTTGCAAGAGCGCTTATCGTTGCGGTTATTGTAACGTTGGTGTCTAGCTTTTTCGTGCCGCTGAACATTGAAAACTACGGCATGATTATTTTAACCGTGCTGCTCACTTCGACGTTATTCGCATTGGGTGGTTTATTAAACGGTATATTTGGTAAAACCTTTGACGATATTTCTATTATCCCGACCTTTGTTCTTACTCCATTAACGTATTTAGGCGGCGTGTTTTATTCCACTGAGCTGCTCTCTGAGTTTTGGCAGGGCGTGTCGTTGCTAAATCCTATTATTTATATGGTAAATGGTTTTAGGGCAGGATTTATTGGTGTATCGGACATTGCGCCACAAACAGCGTTATTGGTACTTGTCGTGTTTAATGCCGTGTTCCTAACATTGGCATTAAGCCTACTTAAGCGCGGTGTAGGTATTCGTAGCTAATGACAGCTAAAGCTCCGCGATCGATTACGACAAACCAAGAGGGGGTCCACGAAGACCTTCTCGAAGTAGTCGAGCGTTATAAAACTGCCGAATATCGAAAGCCGATTGCGGAGCATACCCAAGTTGCGTTCGACGCCATTAATGAGGTTGTGCAAGGTTGGCAAGGGGACATTATTCTCGACTCTTGTTGTGGAGTTGGAGAAAGCACACTAGAAATTGCTACGCGTTATCCCGAAGCGTTAGTAATAGGTGTCGACAAGTCGGAGGTAAGGTTAAACCGCATAGAAAGTTATGGTGAGCAAAAGGGTGTAGATACCTCTCGCGTTTATATGGTTCGTGCGGACTTAAACGACTTTTGGCGTTTGGCAGTTAATGCCAACTGGTCTCTAGCAAGACACTATTTGCTTTACCCCAACCCGTACCCTAAAAAGAAACACTTACAAAGGCGCTGGCACGCAAGCCCTAGTTTCCCATTCTTACTGAGATTAGGTGGAGTGCTTGAGGTTCGTTCGAATTGGAAAACTTATGTCGATGAATTTGCCGCAGCGCTGCAATGTTATCAAGTAGCTGCCGAAACGAAGCAATACCAACCTGAAGGTGAATACTGGACACCGTTTGAAAGGAAATATCACGGAACAGGTCAAGACATTTGGTTCTTAACTGCTGATCTAGATTAATCCACTAGTTTCCGCAATAGTTTTAAGTTCTTTATGCAACCGCGGAGCCTGCTTCGCAATGTCACGTTGTTCCTGAATCACTTCTTCAAGCATTGCTTCTGTAGTGAGCGGGTTGGCTAATACAGTTCTAAAAACTACCGTAGGTTCACCATGGTACTGGGCCGGCGTTAGCTTTGTTCTCGATACAAACGATTTACCCGCTTCACGTTGGCTCTTCTGAATAAATCGAGTGAGTGAGTTCAATGTTGGACTCAGGGCCTTCATTTGTTCAGCTGTTGCATTGGCTAACGCAGGCTTCAGGAATTCAGGTACATAGCGGTAGGTTAGTAAGCACAATTCCGGCTGGGTTATGACTTCAAAGTCGGGTTGTTGACCAATGAGCTGAGCGAAGTGCTTGGCTTTGTCTAAGCTGGTGTCTATAAGTAATTCGAAACCTTTTCTACCCATTACGTGTAAAGCCGAGTAAACCAGCATTGCCATACCAGCACGTGAGCCCTCAAGAGTATGGCTTCCTAAGTCTTTAGAGCCTCTACGAATGACATATTCGGCGTGATGCTCAATAGAATTGGCAAGATGGGGCTCTTTAAAAAGGACCATACCCGCACCCATAGGCACATACATTTGCTTATGCGCATCAATGGTTACACTGTCGGCACATTCAATACCACGCATAAGAGAGCGGTGTTGGTTGGACAGAAGCGTTGCTCCACCCCATGCCGCGTCCACGTGAAAGTGAGCATTATATTCTTTTGCGATGTCTGCCATGTCTTGCAGAGGGTCGATATGTCCAGTTTCTGTAGTTCCCGCTATACCTACGATGGCAAAAACCTTTCCACCTTGCTGATGAATATCTTGGCAGTGCTGGCGCAAATCATCGGTACGAATACGGTTATTTTCGTCGGTAGCTACGGGTACTAGGTTTTTGCGGCCAATTCCAAGTACGTCAGCGGCCTTCGACAAAGAGTAGTGTCCACGCTCTGACACTAATATCACCAAGCGATTGAGCCCGTAATGTTGCAAGCCAGCTGCTATACCTTCAGCACTAACTCCTGCGAAGCCTTTTTCCGCCGGTAACGCTCTGTTTCGAGCAACCCAAAGGGCTGTAATATTCGCTATGGTTCCACCTGAACAGAATGCCCCTAAAGAATGCTCGGCACTGTGCATCCAGGTTTCATAAAAGGAGTCTTCTTGCTTATACACTAAGTGATGTAGCATTCCTAAAACTTGGCGTTCTAATGGCGTAAAGGCCTTAGAGGTTTCTATTTTTACCAAGTTCTGGTTCAACCCAACCATTAGCTTTGCCAAAGGCAGCAGGAAGTAGGGAAGAGCAGACGTCATGTGACCTATAAATCTCGGGGAAGCGGTATGTACCGAGTGCGCCACAAGCTTGTTTAATAGAGTTTCTGTATGTTCAGAAACAAATTCAGGATTTTCTGGAATCGCGGAATCAGAGAAGTCTCTCTCAATCTCATGAAGCGGCTTTTCTTTCGCAACAATATGGTCGGTAAGAAACCCTTCAAGGTTCTCCGACAAATGGCGTTCTATTCGACCTAACGTTGAATCGGGCGCTTCTGGGATGGTGAAAATACGATGAAGCGCATCAATATTAACGTCCGCTGTGCTTTTCCTAGTCAAACAACTTTCTCCAGAAAATTTGAGCCGCAAACTTTACCATACGAACGAGGAAAAAAGCCACTGTGGGAGGTTTTTGATTGACTACAGCTGAACTTCTAAATTGTCGATAAGACGTGTTTTCCCGACATAAGCAGCTGCCAAAATAACTAAGCTTTGGTCTGTGCTTTCTGGAAGGAGCAAATCAGACTGTCTTCGCACTTCTAAGTAATCGGGTTTAATATCGTGCTTAACCCAATCTTGTCTCGCCTCTGCTATTGCATCCGCCAAGGGTTGTTGGTTTTTCAATGCTTGGGACAAGCGCTGTAAACTCTTTTGAATAATAGTCGCGCAGTTGAGTTGTTCCGTACTGAGGTATCCATTACGAGAACTTAGAGCAAGCCCGTCTTCGTTTCTTTTTGTATCGACACCGACAATCTCGGTGGAAATCGACAAATCGGCGACCATCATTTTGATGACTAATAACTGCTGGTAATCCTTCTTTCCAAACACGGCAAATTCAGGTTGCAGCATATTAAAGAACTTACACACTACCGTTGCGACACCCTGAAAATGCCCCGGACGACTTGCGCCACATAGAATGTTCGAGATTGCAGGTACTTCTACCTGAGTTTGTTGTGCTAATCCTCGCGGGTAAACCTCTTCTGCATGCGGAGTGAAAACAACATTCACGCCCAACTCGGCTAGCGCAGCTTTGTCTTCTTCGAGTGTTCTAGGGTAAGTGGAAAGGTCTTCGTTTTGCCCAAATTGCATTGGGTTTACAAAAATAGAAACAACCACATAATCAGCAAGCGTTTTTGCCTTTTCTACTAAAGCAAGGTGACCAGCATGAAGATTACCCATGGTAGGCACAAAGGCTACGGTTTTCTTTTCTAGTCGCCAAGCGTTTCGCAAATTGCGTAGCTCGTTAATGGTTTCTATTTGCTGCATGAGTTTTACTCGAAAGTGTGCTCTTGGGCAGGGAATTCTTTTCGTTTAACGGCCTGAACATAAGCCGATACAGCACCTTCAAGGCTACCACCGTTAGCTAAAAAGTTCTTAGTAAACTTAGGTAAGTAATCTGCATTCATACCAAGCATGTCGTGCATAACTAGAATTTGACCGTCGGTTTCTGCTCCAGCACCAATCCCAATTACAGGTATGCTTAACGCTTCGCTAAAGCGTTTGCCTAATCCTTTAGGTATACACTCCACAACTAGAAGCTGTGCGCCTGCTTCTTGTAATGCTTTGCCTTCCTCAATTAACTGATTCGCTTGTTGCTCGGTTTTTCCTTGAACTCGGTAACCGCCGATCACGTTAACTTGTTGTGGTAACAAGCCTAAGTGGGCGCATACGGGTATGCCATGCTGCGTTAGATGCTTCACGGTGTCCGCTAAATGTTGCCCACCTTCCATTTTCACCATATTGGCACCTGCTCGCATGAGTTTTGCGGCAGACTGAGCTGCATCGTTGGGGGTGCTATAGCTCATAAATGGCATATCTGCGATAACAAAGCTATTCGGGGCGCCTTTTCGAACGCAAGACGTGTGGTAAGCAATATCTTCTACGGAAACGGCTAGAGTACTGTCATCACCGTGCAGAACCATGCCTAAAGAGTCGCCGATAAGCATAACTTCGACACCTGCGTCCGCAAATAGCTTGCTAAAGCTTGCGTCGTAAGCAGTTAGGGCGGTGATTTTCTCACCCTCTTTTTTCATTTTGAAAAGCTTTGAGATTTGGATGCGACTCATAGTGGGTTTCCTTAGCAACTTGGTCGCATTGTAACCCTATGAGCTACTTGTTAAAAGTACCGACTTAATTTTCTCAAGGCCATTGCGAGGTGTTTTAGCGAGCACATTTTCTATGCTGTTTCCGTCTGGAAATAAAAAGTTGGGAGATAGCTCTGCTAATGGGTACAACACAAATTCACGCTCGAGCACTCCGGGATGGGGAAGTGTGAGTCGGTCGTCCTCACATTGAAGGTCGTCGTAGTAAAGAATATCTAGGTCTAGCGTTCTTGCTCCCCAACGTTGTTTGCGCACCCGATGATGGTCGTTTTCAATGCCTTGGAGTGCGTCCAATAACGCATGAGGATTAAGTAGTGTAGAGAGCCGTGCGACAGCATTGACATAGTCGGGCTGATCTTGGGGGCCCATAGGCTTAGAGGCATATAGCGAAGAGCTTTGCAGTTCTTGAATGTGCTGGTGACTTTGTAAGGTCTTTAGCGCACTTTCAACTTGAGCTACGGGATCGCCCAAGTTCGCTCCAATACCAATAAACACTTCAGCCACAGGAATACCCTATGCACTCGGCTTTTTAGATTTGGGCTTTCTACGTCGGCGCGTTCCGCGACGCTTCTGCGGCTTACTTGGCTTTCCTGAATGCACTTCGTCGCTAAATTGCTCTTGCATGGAATTCCAAAATACAGAGAGTTTGGCTAATTCGTCGTCATTCTCAACAACTCCTCGTAACAACAAGAAATCGTAACCCGCTCTAAACTTAGGATGGCTGAGAAGCCGCTTAGCCTTCACTGGGTTTTGCTGGCGCAACCGTATTTGTAGCAACCAAATGTCGCGCATGGGTAAAGAAAAGCGCTTAGGTAGAGAAATGCTTCTCGCTTGAACAGAAGTGATTTCAGCTGCAGCTATTTGAAAAGCATCGTATTCGGCTAGTGTAGCTTCTTGCACTATTTCTTGAGCGCGAGCCACCATTGGATACCATAAAATCGCTGCGAAAAGGTATGCAGGGTTCACCGACTTGTTGGCGCTCAAGCGCTTGTCGGTGTCTTTCATCACTTGCATCATCATGCGGTATTCGTTGCTATTAGAATCTTTCAGCGGAGCTTTGAGAATAGGGAACAAATGCGACAATAAGCCGAGTTCATTCAGGACTTCAAAGTTAGCCACTGCACGTTGTGCTAAAAATAGCTTTAAAGACTCTTCAAACAAGCGCGCGGCCGGTATGTCGTCTAGCAAATATGACAGCTGTGGAATGGGTTGGCGGCAGTCGTCACTAATTTTCAAGCTCAGTTTAGTGGCAAATCGAGCCGCGCGAAGCATGCGTACAGGATCTTCGCGATAACGTTGTTCGGGGTCGCCAATAAGCTTTAAAACACCTTTTTCTAGGTCTTCCATACCGCCTACAAAGTCGTAGATGGAGAAGTCGGCGATGTTGTAGTAAAGCGCATTTACGGTAAAGTCTCTGCGAGCTGCGTCTTCTTCGATAGAGCCAAATACGTTGTCGCGCAGCACTAAACCTGTTTTAGATGTCTTTGACTTGTTGGAACCTTGTTCTTCATCGCTGTGATGACCGCGAAACGTAGCTACTTCAATAATGTCTCTGCCAAAGACAATATGAGCGAGGCGAAATCTGCGACCAATGAGCCGACAGTTTCTGAATAAACCTTTAATTTGCTCCGGAGTTGCGTTGGTTACAACGTCAAAGTCTTTAGGCGTAACACCAAGAAGTAAGTCGCGGACACACCCTCCAACAAGGTATGCGTCATAACCTGATTTGTGCAGGCGGTAAAGAACTTTTAAAGCATGCTCAGAAATGTCATCGCGCGATATAGGGTGCTTGTCGCGAGGGATAATCTGCACCGCAGGCTTGTTTTCGCGTTTGTCCTTTTTTAAAAACTTCTTAATGATGGCGGGAATCCTCAAGCCTAAAATCAATATTTTGAAACTAACCGTCTAGTCTATATTTTATCGCACAACTTTATTGTGCAACCGCGCGCATTTTAACCGATCGCGATGATATTGAACATATTATATTTTTTGGCTTTTCCATTTTTCAACGCCAAACGTAATGATTTCATCAACGCTTGCTGTTGCCAGGTTGTGGGGAATTTCAATATCAAGCGCAACTAATGCTTGGCAAAGGTTGTTTGAAGCTTGGTTGTTGTCGATAGCTGGTGCATGGTTTTGCTTACTCAGTTTGTTGCCATTCCGATCAAGTTGAAGTTTCACATGTGCGTAGTTCGGCACGTCGTGAGTCTGCTCTGGGCTTAAGAAACTTAGGTTTTGCAGATTTTTCCAAAGTTCAATTTGCCAAACTGTAGGGAACAATAAGTCTTGGCCACGTACCACATGAGTGATGCCTTGGCAGTAGTCGTCGGCAACTACCGCTAGCTGATAAGCCCATAAACCGTCTCTGCGTTTAAGAACAAAGTCTTCAAGGGCAAACTCTTGTGGCACTTTGATGTGACCGAGCAGACGGTCTTCAAAACTTTGACACGCGCCAGTATTCAGAAAGCGAACACTAGCATTTTCAGCTGCTCTATTTTTGTCTCGACAAAATCCATCGTAGTGGCCGCCACGTTGCTGAATTTCTTTGCGGGTACAATTGCAGTAGTAGGCTTGGCGTGCGCTCAATAAAGCTTGTAAGACTTTTTGAAAAACTTGCTCAGACTGCGATTGCCAAAGAACGGGTTCGTCCCATGCTAACCCATGTGCCTGTAGTTGCTCGAGAATGATGTCAGCTGCGCCCTCTACTTCTCTTGGTGGGTCTATGTCTTCAATACGAACAAGCCAACTGCCACGATTTGCGCGAGCATCTAAGTAGCTTGCTAGAGCTGCAACTAAAGAGCCCGCATGAAGCGGGCCCGATGGACTAGGGGCGAAACGCCCCCGATAGTGCGTAGCTAGGTCTGCCACCTTTGCTTAAGAGCCTTTCATTTGCTTTTCGCGGATTTCTGCAAGGCTTTTACAGTCTATACATAAGTCTGCAGTTGGTCTTGCTTCTAACCGGCGAATACCTATTTCCACACCGCACGACTCACAAAAGCCGAAATCGTTGTGCTCGATAAGCTCCAATGTTTTTTCAATTTTCTTAATCAATTTACGTTCTCTGTCGCGAGTACGTAACTCGATAGCAAACTCTTCTTCCTGTGCTGCTCGATCGACTGGGTCAGCGTAATTTTCAGCGTCTTCCTTCAAGTGGCCAACGGTACGGTCAACTTCTTCTCTAAGTTGTGCACGCCACACTTCTAAAATCTTTTTAAAATGAGCGCGCTGCGCTTCATTCATGTACTCTTCGCCTTTCTTCTCGGCGTAAGGCTCAAGCCCCGCTTGCGCAAGAATTCCGTGCGCTTTCCTTTCCTTAGCTGCCGCCATAGTTCATTCCCTCCGGGAGGTTTACAACTAACCTGTCTCAAAAAAGATGGGTATGTATATCAGATAAAAAAAATACGTGCAATTTTACCGCAAAAACAGCAAATGGGGGCTGGAAATCAAGATTCAAGCGCTCCAATTTGAAAATTCAATACCATATTGATTTATATTGAAAAAAGCCTTGAAAATAGTTAGCCCATTTGCCTCTGCTTGTTTACACATAGCAGCATAGTTTGGATCAATATGCGTTGCCGTCTGTACGTTTTTTATGCCGGTATGCATAACTGCATAAACAATCGCGATGTCGTTTCCCGTGTCATGTTTCAGTTGAATAAGTTCTTCTATTTGTCTTGTTGCTCGTGTTGAAACAGCATCAGGGAAGTAGCCGTTCTCATCTTCAAGCAATGTCACGGATTTTACCTCGATATAGGTGTCTGGTGCGTTATTTCTTTGTAACACAATGTCACATCTACTTTTTTCACCGTATTTAACTTCACGCTCCATTGCTGAGAAGCTTTCAAGCTCTTTCGGTAAAGAGGTATGTAAGGCTTCCACTACAAGCTCATTTGCGCGGTGCGTATTAATGCACACCCAATCTTTTGAGGGGAGTTTCGCAACTTCCCAAGTGTGTGCGTACTTTCGCTTTTTGTTGTCGCTCTCGCTCAGCCAAACTTCGCTGTCGGGGATAGCACAGCCAGTCATTGCACCTGTATTAGGGCAATGAACGGTAAGTTCAGAACCATCGGGCAGAGTTACGTCTGCTAAAAAGCGCTTGTATCTTTTTACTAATTTGGCGGCTTTCAGAGGAGGATTAAATTGCATAGCTGTTTATTTTCTCGTTACAGTACGTCTTCAGGTTTTGCTTTCTGTTTTTTAAAGTATGGCTTGCTATAATTCAAAGCTCTGTTTGAGTGCGCTGAAGTGATCACGCTCTCAGATTTATTTTTTACGGACTTAAACTACGTTGTGAGGTGAATGATGTCTAGTGCCATCCCGGTTTGGTTAACTAAGGAAGAGTGTCCACAAGGGGTACGCGATAACAGTGTCGTGTATGCTGCAGACTCTGGTTTCCGTGTGGTATTGCCGGAAACTCGCCAAGCAGAGCGGAAAAATGAAGACGACGAAGCCGAATTTCGTGTCATTCAAACCGCAGCTCGCAAACTAGATCAGCTGGGTTTAGCAAAGGTTTCTCTTGAAGGAGAAGGTTGGACAGAGGCGCGTCAATGGGCTTTTGCCAAAGGGTTCACAGACACGCGCTCAACTAATGAGATTGTGTTTAGTGACGATGCTCAGTCATCTCTCAAACCTCTTGTCGACACTTATCGTTGGGTGCGAAATCTTATTAACTTGCCCTCAAGTGAGATTTATCCAGAAAGCCTGTGTGAAAAAGTTATTGAAAAGGCTCAGGAAGTCGGCGGGAAAGCAGTTTCTGCGCGCATGGTGGTTGGCCCTGAATTAGTCAATGAAGAACGTTTTGGTATTCATACTGTGGGACGTGCGAGTCAGCATCCTCCAGTGCTTCTGGAACTAGACTTTAATCCAACCGGTGACGAGAAAGCAGAAGTAGAGTATGCCCTTATCGGTAAAGGTATTACGTTCGATACCGGTGGGTATAGCATTAAAGGCAACGAAGGCATGGTTGCTATGAAGTGTGACATGGGTGGGGCCGCAACGGTGTCTGGCGCTCTAATTCTTGCCATGCAGCAAGGTTTAAATAAGCGCGTGAAGTTACTGCTATGCTGTGCCGAAAACATGATCGACGGTAATGCATACAAGAATGGCGATATTATTTACTACAAGAACGGTCAATCGGTTGAGATTGTAAACACAGACGCTGAAGGTCGTCTTGTATTGGCAGACGGGTTAATTCGCGCAGGTGAGTTGAATGCCAAATATATTATTGATGCAGCAACGCTAACAGGTGCGGCACAAGTCGCTGTTGGTACAGAGTACAACGCCTTATTTAGCGTAGACGACAGTTTTGCCAATGAAGCGTTAAAAATTGCTGAACGTAGTCATGAAAATCTATGGCGTCTGCCCCTAAATTCTTGGCATCAATACAACTGTCCTTCGCCGTTTGCGGACACCGCAAATAGCAAGCCGATGAAGGGTGGTGGCTCTGGCGGCGCAAGTAATGCGGCAGGTTTCCTACTGAGATTTGCTCCGAATAAGGGGCAAGGTTGGTTGCACTTCGACTTAGCGGGTGCTTATCACGGTCAAGCAAACGCACTTTATCCTGCCGGTGCTACAGGCTTAGGTGTACAAACTATTGCGCGCATTCTTACGCGCTAGTCGTTAAGTTATTCAGCCCTTGGCGTTGAGGGCTGAATAACAATTCCTCTATTTCGCTCATTGTCTATTCGTAATAATCAGGCAAAGTCGCTTTCCCTAACTGCTTTTGGGCGTTACGCTATGGCAAAAAACAGAGGGTTGTTGTGTCCATCAAGTCGGCTTTAGCTTTCATTTTTAAATGCGCACTGGTTGGTGCGGTTGTTTTAGCTTTTTACGGCGTATATTTAGACGCTCAAGTAACAAAGCGTTTTGCCCATGCCCGTTATCAAGCCCCAGCGTTAATTTATAGCCGTGCTCTATCACTTGAACCTCATCAAAATATCTCGTTAGCTCAAGTTATCTCTGAACTTCATGCGTTAGATTACCGTGAGTCTAGATCTGCACGTGATCCAGGTGAATTTCAGCAAGCCAATCAGCAAATTCTATTGCATCGCAGAGCCTTTGACTTTCCTGACAACCTAGAGCCGGCAAAGCGCGTTCGTTTGCTTTTTAATGAGAGTAACGTGCTCGAAAGAATAGAGTCGTGGCCAGAACAAGATTCGATGACGGCAATTCGATTAGAGCCTCAACTTATGGGGAGGTTTCCTACTGGACAAGGAGAAGACCGGTTAATTCTGGGCTTAGAAGAAGTTCCGGCATTAATGAAAGAAACTTTATTGCTGGTCGAAGACCAAGATTTTTACCATCATGCGGGTGTTCGTCCAACAGCTATTGTTCGTGCTGTTCTTGCCAATATTGCCGCAGGTAGAACAGTTCAAGGTGGTAGTACAATTACGCAGCAGCTTGTGAAGAATATGTTCCTTTCTTCTGAGCAAACTTATATCCGGAAGTTTAACGAAGCATTAATGGCGCTTATCTTAGATTTCCGCTTCAGCAAAGACGAAATTTTAGAAGCCTATTTTAATGAAGTGTTTTTTGGGCAAGACGGTGGTCATGCTATTCACGGCATTGGTTTAGGTAGCCACTTCTACTTTGGAAAAACGCCACAGAACCTCAATGTAGACGAAATCGCATTACTTATCGGAATGGTAAAGGGACCTAGTCTTTATAATCCTCGACGAAATCCCGAAAATGCGAAAGGCCGAAGAGATTTAGTTTTACGGTTAATGTTTGAAAACGACTTAATCAATCAAACTCAGTATCTTGCTGCAATTGACCGTGAAGTGAGAACTCGAGAGCAAACTCGGCTAAGCCGTTATGGCCGCCCAGACTTTATCGATGCCGTACAAGCTGAATTAAATGATTATGTACAAGGCTCGCAATGGCATAGAACGGGATTAAAAATTTACACCACATTTGACCCAGAGCAGCAGGCAAGGCTCGAGTCTAGCGCTCGTAGCCAATTTATTCCCGATCAAGTGAAAAGTGCAGAACGTGCTCTATTGGTGACTGATTATCGTACGGGTGCTATTGAAGCGCTAATTGGCGGAGCAGAGCCAGTAAACGCCGGGTTTAACCGAGCTTTGAATGCGCAGCGTGCAATTGGTTCGCTGGTAAAGCCTTGGGTTTATGCGCTTGCGTTCGAAAATGAAGCCGAATTTAATCTGATTACGCCGGTACAAGACACTCCAATTGAGCTTGTAAACGAGCGTGGAGACCTTTGGCAGCCTCAGAATTACGATGAGACTTTCCGAGGGGAAATTACGTTATTAGAGGCTTTTATAGATTCTCGCAATGCTCCGGTGGTGCGCGTGGGTATGGAAATAGGAGCTGATCAGGTTAGACGTCGATTAGTCAACGCAGGAGCGCCAGCTAGTATCCATAGTTACCCAAGTTTGATGTTGGGTACGATAGAAATGTCTCCCTTTCAAATCTCGCAGCTATACGTGCCTCTGCTAAACGAGGGAAAGCGCGTTCCTTTGCATACCATTGAAGCGGTAACAACTCATCGTGGCGAATCCATATTTTTAAGAGAGAATACGGCTACACAGGTACTTACCCCAGAAGCGGCACGAATGGCTAGATATGCCATGGAGCAGGTTGTAGCGAGAGGGACTGGGCAAGCAATATCAGACGTAAGCGAGGATATTGGTGGCAAAACCGGATCTACAGATGATTTAAGAGATAGTTGGTTCGTTTCATTTGATGGGGCACGGATGCTGACAGTGTGGGTAGGCTACGATAATAATTCCCCGGTGGGACTAACGGGCAGTGCTGGCGCTTTACCGTTAGCCCGAGAATATTGGCGGCGCAGTAATATTCAGCCATTAGATCGCGTTCTTCCCGAAACGATGCATTGGATTTATGTCGACGCGATGAATATGAATCGCGTTGGCCCAGACTGCAGTGAAGCACTGCGCATTCCGATGATGGGCGTGGCCGCGACTGAATTCTATGACTGCCGAGGAAGACTAAGAGACCAAGAACAGAAAGAAGAGCGCTCTTGGTTTGAGCGCATCTTCGGTTAGCATGATTTAAAAGCTACAGGCTGACGCGACGATATTCTCGGTATTCAGGTTCCCAGAACACCTTGCTAATGCGTGAACGTAGCAGTTCGTCCGGAATTTCTAGAGCGTGGCCTTGTTCTTGGGCTACTTTTCCAACCGCAAATGCGATCTCTCTCGAAAGGGTTTCTATTTCCCTTAACGACGGCAGCAGACTCGCTCCAGAACCCAATACTTTAGGTGACATTGCTGCGAGGGTTTCGCTGGCAATGAGCATCATTTTTTCTGTAACGCGGCGTGACTTTACAGCCAATACACCTAAACCAATGCCGGGGAAAATGTAGCTGTTGTTACATTGAGCGATAGGGTAATTCACGCCGTCGACTACGACTTCGTCAAATGGACTGCCCGTGGCTAAAATGGCTTTGCCGTTTGTCCAACGCAATACGTCTCGAGGATGAGCTTCAACATGACGTGACGGGTTGCTCAGTGGAAAAATAATCGGCTCTTCACAATGTTCATGCATGGCACGAATGACTTGCTCTGTGAATAAGCCCGGCTGTCCGGATACGCCGATGAGCACCGTTGGTTTCGCGCAGTTCATCACATCGAGTAGTGAAGGATATTCGCCACTGAAGCTCCAATCTGCAATGACTTCGCTAGATTGGGTTAATGCCGCCTGAAAGTCGCGTAAGTTATCCATTTTGTCGGTTAACAAGCCGAAACGATCAACCATATAAATCTGGCTTTGCGCTTGTTCTCTTGTTAAACCCTCGGCCTGCATGTGAGCAATGATTTGTTCAGCGATACCACAACCCGCAGAGCCAGACCCAACAAAGGCAACGCGTTGTTCTGTAATCGACTGACCTTTTGCTTTACAGGCAGCTAGTAAAGTTCCGGCTGTAACAGCTGCCGTACCTTGAATATCGTCATTAAAACAACACACTTGGTCTTGATACTTTTTCAGGATCGGCATGGCATTTTGCTGAGCGAAGTCTTCAAACTGAATAAGTACCCCAGGCCAGCGCTTTTCTACTGCCTGAATAAAGGTGTCTATAAAGTCTTCGTACTCTTTACCAGTAACCCGTTTGTGGCGGGCGCCCATGTACATTGGGTCATTTAAAAGTTTTTCATTGTTCGTGCCCACGTCCAACATGACTGGGAGAGCATACGCAGGGCTAATACCACCACAGGCGGTATAAAGAGAGAGTTTTCCAATAGGAATTCCCATGCCGCCGATACCTTGGTCACCTAAGCCAAGAATACGCTCGCCGTCAGTAACCACGATAACTTTCACATTACGTTTGGTCGCATTGCGTAATATGTCGTCCATTTGATCGCGCTCTGCGTACGATAAGAACAAACCACGAGCACTGCGGTAGATATCTGAAAATTGCTCACAAGCATCACCTACCGTCGGAGTGTAGATAATGGGCATCATTTCTTCTACGTGGTCTTTGACCAAGCGGTAATACATGGTTTCGTTGGTGTCTTGAATTGCACGAAGAAAGATATGTTTATTCAACGGTGTTTCAAAACTTTTATATTGCATGTAAGCACGGCTTACTTGCTCTTCAATAGTTTCATAACGAGGAGGAAGCAAACCCGTTAAGTTGAATGCTTTGCGTTCCTCTGGACTAAAGGCACTACTTTTATTCAGCAACGGCGTCTCAAGCAATGAAGGGCCTGAGTAGTGAATGTACAGTGGGCTTTTAGACTTAGACTCGGTCATGAAAATTCCTATTTCAATATAGTGTTATTACTGAGCGATTTTCGCGAAAGCTTTGTCAGCACAGTCCAGCGTGTCTTGTATGTCCTGCTCGCTATGCGCCATAGACATAAACCCAGCTTCAAAAGCGCTTGGTGCTAAGTATATACCTTGCTTCAGCATTTCGTGGTAGAACGTCTTAAAGTGCTCCATGTTGCAAGCGGTTGCTTGCTCAAAGGTGGTTACCTTGTCTTCGTTAGTAAAGAAGAACCCGAACATGCCGCCAGCTTGGCTCGTGGTAAATGGAATACCATGTTTGTCAGCAAGCTTTTGCAAGCCTGTGGTGAGTGCTTTAACTTGTGCATTTAGCTGATGATAACGAGATTCGTCGTTTAATAAGCTTAATGTGGTTAGGCCTGCAGCCATGGCAATTGGATTTCCAGACAAGGTACCCGCTTGGTAAACTGGGCCAACTGGAGCGATATGGTCCATAATTTCAGCCTTACCACCAAATGCTCCCACCGGCATTCCGCCACCAATAACTTTACCTAAACAAGTAAGGTCAGGTGTCACATTGAAATGTTGTTGTGCGCCACCTTGTGAAACACGAAAACCGGTCATCACTTCATCGAAAATGAGTACAGAGTTGAACCGGTCACAAATGTCACGCAAACCTTCAAGGAAACCTTCCTCTGGTAAAATACAGTTCATGTTGCCGGCAACGGGCTCAACAATAATACATGCGATGTCGTCACCGACTTCCGCAAACACTTTTTCAACTTCGTCTAGTTTATTGAAGCTAACCGTAAGCGTGTGTTTGGCTACGTCTTCAGGAATGCCCGGAGAACTTGGAACGCCTAAGGTAAGGGCGCCTGAACCGGCTTTAACGAGTAAAGAGTCGGCATGACCATGGTAGCAACCTTCAAACTTCAATATTTTGTTTTTGCCTGTATAACCACGAGCAAGTCGAATAGCAGTCATAGTGGCTTCTGTGCCAGAGTTCACCATGCGAACTTTCTCAATTGATGGAACAATTGAAATCACTTTTTCCGCCATGGTCGTTTCGATAGCTGTAGGCGTTCCGAAGCTTAATCCGCGTTCTGCTGCTTCAATAGCTGCCGCGCGCACATCCGGGTGATTGTGGCCCAAGATCATTGGTCCCCACGAGCCCACGTAGTCGATGTAACGCTGACCGTCTTCGTCAAATAGATAAGCGCCATTCGCGCGTTCTACAAATACGGGCGTGCCGCCAACACCTTTAAAAGCACGGACGGGGGAGTTTACACCACCAGGAATAGAGCGTTGGGCTTGGTTAAATAGTTCTTCAGAACGGGACATAGATACCTCTAAAAATTCGCTTTTTCGCTATACCACACGACATCAGTGTCGTATTTGCTAACTAAGTCCTCAACACCAAGGGTTAAGGCAAAGAGTGCCATTCGAATGAGCACGCCGTTGTCAGCTTGTCTAAATATGGCTAAGTTGGGATTTTGGTTTAAGTCGTTATCAAGTTCATTTGCTTCTGCTCGGGAGTCTCGAGGCAAAGGGTGCATAATGACCGTGTTTGGCTTGTAATGGCGGGTGTATATCTCGCTGTTCAGACGGAACCTGCCGCGGTACTGGGCAGCTTCTTCCATACTGGCAAACCGCTCTTGCTGAATTCGCGTTTGATACACAATGTCGGCATCCATGACGCCTACCATTTCGTCTGAAACAAGAACTTCATGTCCGGCATTGGTCAGTAAGTCGATAACCTCACTGGGCATAGCAAGTTCTCTTGGGGAAATAAGCGTAAAACGCACATTTTTATATAAGCACAGTAGTTTCGATAACGAGTGAACTGTACGGCCATACTTGAGGTCGCCAATCATACAAATATGCATGCCATCAATGCTTCGTTGATGGTGGTTCAACTCTTTTTGGATCGTATATAAATCTAACAGTGCTTGTGTCGGATGTTCGTTTGCACCGTCACCACCGTTAATAACCGGTACTCGACTACCTTCCGCAAACTCTGCAACACTGCCAGCCTTGGGGTGGCGCATGGTGATTATGTCGCTGTAACTAGACAGCACACGCGCTGTATCGTATAGCGACTCACCTTTGGCGATGGCAGAGCTTTCCATGCCTGTGGTTTCTCGCACTTCACCGCCAAGCAGGTTGAACGCAGTACCGAAACTAACTCGCGTTCTTGTGGATGGCTCGAAGAATAAATTTCCCAAGATTGCGCCGTCTAAAACTCTTGTGCGCTTCTGCCGGTGAGCATAGGGTGCCATTTGGTCCGCAATCTGGAAGATTTTCTCTATTGCGGGTAAATCGAACTGCCCAACCGAGAGAATGTTTGCCCCTTTGAAGTTCATAGCTACCCTTACCAACGTGATGATTGTTGGCTGAATATGATAGCAGAGTCAGGCTAGTGTCGTCACTGATTTAACTGCCAAATGCAGGTTTTAATACCGCTAATAAAATGACCGAAAACAATACAATAACAGGAGCTTCATTAAACCAGCGGAACCATTTGCCTGAGTGACTGTTTTCACCCTTGGCGAATTGTTTAAGTAGTTTAAAGCAGTAGATATGGTAACCACACAGTGCAGCAACTAGAGTCAGTTTGATGTGCATCCAGCCCGAATGCTTAAGCCATTCTAAGCCATAGATATAAAGCATTCCTGCGCCGAATATTAACGTCAGAATGGCAAAGGGTGTGATAAAGTACAGCAATCGACGCTCCATAATGGTGAGCTGCGCATGAACAGAAGGCTCGTTCGACTCTGCATGGTATACAAACAGGCGTGGCAAATAGAAAATGCCCGCAAACCAAGCGACCATGGTTATAAGGTGTAATGCTTTAAACCATTGTAATACGAGAAGTTCTGTCATTGACGTTTACCGAAAGCTAGTCTTTCACATAATTTACCATTGGTGGGCCTTATACGCCACGCCATTCAAACGAGAGGATAGAACGTGTTTCAACCTGGACGTATTATTACCGTACGGACAATTTTGTTGGCCATTGCCTTGCTCATCGCGGCTATCTTTATTGGGTACTACGGTGGTCACAAGCGTATCGATTGGCAAACACAGCGTGTCGCATGGTTAGAGTCTCAAACTGAAACTTTGTATGAACGCTTAGATCGATTGGAATACGAAAATAATATTTTACAGGTGGAGCTCGACGTAGAGCGCGCGGCGACGCGATCGTTGCAGGATGATTTGCGTGACTCCATCGAAGATAAAGCGGTTATCGCTCGCGAGTTAACTTTCTATCAACGCGTCATGGCGCCTGAGCTCGATGCAAATGGGGTGGCTATCGACTCGTTTGTTATTTCAGAGGCGACCTCTTCTGGAAACTTCTATTTCAGACTCATTTTGTTGCAACTCGAACGAGCTCAGCAACTGGTTACAGGAAGCTTTTCGGTTCAGCTGACTGGGCAAGAGAATAACGAAACTAAAACCTATAACTTGCTCGAGCTTGCAGGAATTGAGGAAGGTGATTTTGCAATGAATTACTTCGCGTTGTCAGAAGGTACGTTTCGATTACCCGAGAACTTTGTCCCGAATACAGTGACTGTTAGGGTGCAAAGGCGTCGAGGGAGTGCGATAGACCAAATCTATCAGTGGCAAGAACTGTTGGCAGAAGATGTAGAAATTCAAGATATAGAAGGTTCTGGCGATCTTGAATGACGCGGAATGATGCGAGAAAATACGTAAAGTTTATTGATATAAATGTGGAGTAGTTCATGAGTGTAGTTGAACAAGCAATGCCTATAGAGTTTTCGGAAGCTGCGGCTGCGCGTGTCCACGAACTAATTTCTGAAGAAGAAAATACCGAGCTTAAACTTCGCGTCTTCGTTACCGGAGGCGGCTGCTCAGGTTTTCAGTACGGCTTTACCTTCGAAGAAAATACTAATCCTGATGATATGCAAATTGAGAAAAACGGGGTCACTTTAGTTGTCGACCCGATGAGTTTGCAGTATCTAATTGGTGGTGTTGTCGATTATGAAGAAGGGTTACAGGGCTCTAGATTTTTTGTGAATAATCCAAATGCGACAACAACGTGTGGTTGTGGCGCTTCATTTTCTGTCTAATCAGACCAGACAAAATATAACAATTTTTAACCAGTGTTTTTGTGGGCCTGTTCGAAAGAACGGGCTTTTTTGTACAAAAAAGAAACAAATCTGTTCAGGTTTAACATAACGAATTAACAAATTACGAACACGAAACTTATTGATTTAAGGTAGGAAATAACGAGAATAGCGCCATCGAAACGAACCCACTTGTTTAGGAGACTTCAAATGAGAACATTGATCGCTATCCTTGGTGCAGCACTAATTGGTAACATCGCAATTTCTACTCCAGCGCAAGCTTCAGCAGCTATTGCAGAAAGCTTATGTACAGCAGTAAGTGCAGACGACCGTCAGCGTTTCCGCACTATCTTGGATAACCACAATGTAAGACTTCGCAATGTATACAGCGGCGTTCGTTGTAACGGTTACAGCATGATTCAGTTCGCGATTACTGCAGAAGCAGCTAGCGTAGGTGAGTTGTTAATTCGTCAACTACCTTCAAGAAGCATTGAAGAAGACACAGTAAACGGCGTTCCAGTTCTTGAGTGGGCTGCACAGTCTGGCTACTCGAACTCTCCTGTAGTTTCTGTAGTCCGCGAGCGTCTAGCTGGCTAATTCTACAAGCATTTCGCCTTTTGAAAGCCCGATCACTTATGGTGGTCGGGCTTTTTTGTTACACTGCCCGGCATCTGAAGTTCTTATGAAGAGGGTTGTATGAGTTTATATCGAGGACATGTAGAAACTGTTAAAGCGCGCTTTGACGAGGCGTTAAAGGCGCAAGGTTTTGACAGTGTATTGATTTATGCGGGGCATCCAAGTGTCGCATTCCTTGACGATAACGCGTATCCGTATCGTGTAAATCCATTTTTTAAATACTGGGTACCTATTACCGAGAGCCCTAAGAGCTTTATTTTCTATCGTGTGGGTGAAACACCACAACTCTTTTTGCATCAAGCTAAAGACTTTTGGCATGCGCAGCCCGAAATTCCACCAGGAGACTGGCGTGAGCACATTGAATTGACGCTCATAGATAGCGAACAAACGGTTAAAAATGCACTTGCGAAAGAACTAACCAAAACAGCATTTATCGGTGAGAATTTCTATACGCTGGAAGACTGGCCAAAAATGGCTGTTAACCCTCAAGGTTTAATTGATCACCTGCACTTTCAGCGTGCAATTAAGACTGACTACGAGGTTGATTGCCTACGTAATGCCAATATTAAGGCTGCTAGAGGTCACAATGCGGCACGTGACGCTTTTTATAACCAAGAAAGTGAAGTCGATATTCATTTAGCTTATCAAAAGGCTGCTCGCTCTCTGGAAACCCAGCTGCCTTATCACAGCATTGTGGCGTTAAATAATCATGGTGCGATTTTGCATTATGACCATGCCGACATTAATGCTCCTGGGTCTCACTTGTCGTTTTTAATTGACGCTGGCGCCTACTACAACGGCTACTGTGCTGACATTACGCGAACCTATAGCGCGGAAAAAACTGGTTTCTATGCTGAGCTAGTGGAAGCTATGAACGAAGCTGAACTAGAAATTATCAGCGAGATTGAAGTAGGTAAAAGCTATTACGACTTACATGTGGCAATGCACATGAAAGTTGCCGAGATTTTGCATAAGTTCGGCTTTATGAAAGTCGACGCCGAAACCTGCTACAAGCGTGGTTACACCAATGCGTTCTTCCCTCATGGACTTGGGCATTATATCGGCTTACAAGTGCACGACGTGGGTGGTTTTTTGAAGAACGCAAATGGTGACAGTTTTACTCGAGACGCGCGTCATCCGTTCTTACGGCTACTACGTGACATAGAGCCAGGACAGGTATTCACGATTGAACCAGGACTTTACGTTGTTGATCAATTACTAGAAGAGTTCGCCGGCAATGAAGACTTTAACTGGCAGCGTATTGGCGAACTTCGTCCATATGGTGGTGTGCGTGTGGAAGACAGCGTGCTAGTTACCGCTGATGGAACAGAAAACATTACGCGAGAAGCTTTCAAGAAAGTGTAAGCTTTAGCTTAAATTGCGGGAGTGTAGCGGCCTAATAAAGCAGGACGACTCGCTCCCGTAACTTGTGTTAGGTCGGTAACAATACGATTCTCGAATCGCCGTGCTAACCACGCAAATAATATTCCTTCAACCCACTGTGGAGCTACACCTAACTCTTGTGTGTTAGACCACTTAGCCTGCTTCCATAGCTGCGCACAACGGGCCATGAGTGCGTCGTTAAAAACACCACCTCCGCAACAATAAACCTGCTGCGCTGGTGCAAACTCTTTAAGTGCCGAAACGAGTGTCACAGCTGTTAATTCAAGTACTGTGGCCTGGATATCTACTGCGCGTACTTCATTTCCATCTCGCTGGATATGTCGGTGCAGCCATTCTGGTGTGAAGTACTCTCGGCCAGTGCTTTTTGGCGGAGTTTTATCGAAGTATGGGTCGCTTAGCATAGCTTCCAATAAACGTTGGTTTACTTGGCCTTGCTTAGCCCAGTGCCCGCCGACGTCATAGGACGTTCTAGCATTTGGATGATGCTGCGTATACCAGTAATCGAGCAGGGTGCTTGCAGGCCCGCAGTCAAATCCGTTAAGTGTTCCATCAGACCCAAGAAAACTAATGTTGGCGATGCCTCCAAGGTTCACGACCGCAACATCAACGTCTTGTTGCGCGAACATGGCTTGGTGCAAAGCGGGCGCTAGCGGGGCACCTTGACCACCTAGTGCAATATCTTTTTGTCTGAAATGACTGATAACTGGGATGTTACAAAGCGTAGCCAGTGTTTCAGGGCAACCTAATTGCCAGGTGAAGGGCGTATCAATATCGGGGTGGTGGCGAATGGTTTGCCCATGGAAGCCGATAGCAGTGATTTCATCTGCGGCAATACCATGATCATCTAAAAAAGTGAGCACTGCTTCACTTACAGACTGCGAGAATAAACGGTCTGCAACCCCTAAACGAAAAATTTCATTGTTATTTTGGCAAGTGCAAAGTTGTGTTAATTGCTGACGAAGAGACTTTGGTATTTCAGCGGTGGTTGCCGCTACAACTTTGGGCTGTTCATTTGAAAAATCGGCAAGAACAATATCGATACCATCAATACTTGTCCCAGAAAGAATGCCAAGATACCAATCCTTCTGGGGTGCATGACGCATACGTTGAGCCACAATTAGTTCTGATTTAATGCCAAATAAACACGTTGGCGATTCTGCAGGCGAACCATTTGTTGCTCTGCAAAGCCTGTGAAGCTTGGCAACATATCTTGCGGTAACGACTCTGCCTGTGGAAGCTCAACTGTTCTTGGATTGCGGTGTACACCGTCAACTAAAAACTCGTAATGCAGGTGTGCGCCGGTTACTCGCCCGGTTGCACCAACGCGGCCAATAATTTGGCCCTGGCGAATGCGTTCACCACGGCTTACATGACGTCTACTTAGGTGTAAGTATTTAGTTACGTAGCGTTCACCATGCTGAACAAAAATATAATTACCGTTTAAGTTGTTGTAGCCGCTTTCTACAACTCTCCCGTCACCGGCAGCCATAACAGGCGTGCCTGTTGCTGCTGCGTAATCAATTCCACGGTGCGGTGAAACTCTACCGGTTACAGGGTGCAAACGTCTTGGGTTAAAACTAGAACTTACACGGGTAAAGTGGACCGGAGCGCGCAAGAATGATTTACGCATATTCTTACCTTCCGGTGTGTAGTAGTTGCCGTTTTCATGCAGCACAGCACGGAATGTCTCGTTCTGATTGATGAATTCAGCAGCTACGATTTTGCCATTACCGACAAAACGACCGTCGATATAGTTCTGTTCGAATAAAACACTGAAGCGGTCGCCTTCTCGAATATCTAATGCAAAGTCGATGTCCCAACCAAAAAGGTCGGCTAGGTTCATTATTTGTGACTGAGTTAAGCCTGCTTCTACACCTGCGTTCCAGAAGCTGCTTGAAATAGTTGCATGTGCAAACTCGAGACGGCTTTCGATCTCTTTTGATTCTGAATAACTTTCGTAATTACCTGACTCTCCGTGGCGGATAACCACAGATTCGGTCTCATTAAGTTCGTAGCGAAGCTCAATAATCTCTTTGTCTTCGGTCGTTGCGAATTGAAGCGTATCGCCTGGGTGAATACGGCGCAGTATGTCTTCGTGTTCGACTTGAGTAATGCGATACAGCTGCTGTGCACTAAATCCTAAGCTACTAAATATACGTGCAAGATTGTCACCCGAACGAACCTCATAGCTGATCCACTCGTAGTTCTGCTGAACAGAGTTTTCGATGATTTCGTCTTGAAGGTTTAGGCTGAGCGGGTATGGGCGACCAAGCTCTAGAAGCTCGGCGTTTGCAAGATTTCGAGACGCAGTGGCTCTCTCACTCGGCCAAAGCACGAGGAGAAGCAAAAATAGAGAGATTCCCGATATTGTTATTTTATGTCGACGAGGTAACTGTCGAACCACGTTTTTAATCGGTCTTACCATAAACTACTAGAACCCTGTTGTTGCGCAACGCCATAATAATAACACTTTTCTGTAGAACGCAACACTTCTGCGTTTCACTCGGTTATTCAAATACAGTAGAATACTTGTTTGCAGAAAAGTTCAGTAATTTTTGGAGTAAATAATGACGACATCGGTTAGCGATGCGCTTGCGATGATTTCGCGAGGGGTCGACGAGGTATTGTTACCTGAAGAATTGGAGAAAAAATTGAGTAAGGGCAAGCCTTTAACGGTAAAGGCAGGCTTCGACCCAACTGCTCCCGACCTTCATTTGGGCCACACTGTGTTATTAAATAAACTGCGTGTTTTTCAAGATCTAGGCCATCGTGTCATTTTCTTGATTGGCGACTTCACAGGCATGATAGGCGATCCCACGGGAAAAAATGCAACCCGTAAACCTCTTAGTAGGGAAGACGTAATTGCCAATGCTGAAACTTATAAAGAACAAGTGTTTAAAGTTCTCGACGCAGAAAAAACCGAAGTGCGCTTTAACAGTGAATGGATGAACGAGCTTGGTGCTTCGGGCATGACAAAGCTAGCTGCGCGACAAACCGTTGCTCGTATGCTCGAACGTGACGACTTCAAGAAGCGTTACAAAGAAGGCCAGGCTATCGCGATTCATGAATTCCTTTACCCACTTGTTCAAGGTTGGGATTCAGTAGCGCTGAAGGCGGATATCGAATTAGGTGGGACCGACCAACGTTTCAACTTGCTTATGGGTCGAGAATTGCAGCGTGAAGAAGGGCAAGAGCCGCAGACTGTTATTACGCTTCCTCTCTTAGAAGGCTTAGATGGTGTACAAAAAATGTCGAAGTCTTTAGGCAACTATATCGGCATTACAGACGCACCTAACGATATGTTTGGTAAGGTTATGTCAGCTTCTGACGACTTGATGTGGCGCTACTTTGAGCTTCTAAGCTTCAAGTCTGATCAAGAGCTTGCTGAAATTCGCGAAAAAGTAGAGCAGGGCATGAACCCTCGTGATGCGAAGATCATGCTAGCGAAAGAACTTATTGCACGCTTTCATTCTCAGGAAGATGCGGATAAAGCAGAGCAAGACTTCATTCAGCGCTTCCAAAAGAATGCAATTCCAGACGATATGCCAGAAGTAACACTAACGTTAGAAGAAGAACAGTTAGGGTTAGCCTCGGTGCTTAAGCAAGCAGGTTTGGTTGCCTCTACTTCGGAAGCGATGCGCATGATTAAACAGAACGCTGTGAAAATAGATGGTGAGAAAGTTTCAGACACCAAGTTTAGATGTGAATTGAATAGTGAGCACGTTTATCAGGTAGGCAAACGAAAGTTTGCAAAAATTAAGCTCTAATAAATTAAACTCAAATAAAAAACCCGCCGATTGGCGGGTTTTTTGTATCAAGTTTCTGCTTACAAGCGGAAGGTTCGAATAGAGTCTTGCATTTCCGCTGACAACCGCGCCACTTCAGCACTTGCCTCGTCGGTTTGAAGCGCTCCTGATTCTGCTCGTTCTGCAATTGCAACGATTTGCTCAAGCTTCTCACTAATCTCTTGGCTTGTTGCGTTTTGCTGCTCTGCGGCAGTAGCAATGTGCGTACTGCTGTCAGATGCTTGATGAACAGAGTCGGTAATGGCTTGCAATGCCGCAGCTGCTTCTTCGGTTTGCGTAACACAAGTTTCTGCCTGCGTACGGCCTCGGTCCATCACCTCAACGGCACGCCCAGAGTCGGTTTGTAGGCTTTCAATCATAGACTGAATTTCTTCTGTAGACTGCTGCGTGCGGCTTGCCAATGTGCGTACTTCGTCGGCAACCACTGCGAATCCACGACCTTGTTCACCTGCACGTGCAGCCTCGATAGCAGCGTTTAGTGCTAGCAAGTTAGTCTGGTCTGCAATGCCTCGGATTACGTCAAGAATACCGCCTATGTTCGAGCTGTTTTCTGACAATTGGTTAATCACTTCAGAGGCATTTTGAATTTCGCGAGCAAGACCTTCAATCGTTCTGCGGTTTTCGTCAGAAATAACCTTCACGCGACCTGCTTCTTCGTCCGAATGCTGAATTTCGCGTAACGCGTCGGTTGCAGCGCGTGCAACTTCAGCGGAAGTGCTTGTCATCTCTTGTGTCGCTGTAGCTACCTGTTCAACTTGGCTACGCTGCTCTTGGATAGCATTGCGGCTTTCGGCTGAAACTCCAGACGACTGCTCGGCTGCAGTTGCAAGCTGTGTTGCTCTTTCTGAGATGCCTTCAATAAGCGCTCGTAGGTTATCGATGAGCTTATTAACATAGGTCGCCAACTCGCCGAACTCATCTTGGCCAGAGTCATCCAGACGCTGCGTTAAGTCGCCGCCAGCTAGAGTATCTAACACCGTGTTAACTTCGCTAAGTGGACGGGTAATTGCACGAACAGTAAGGAAACTAATACCCGCTGCAAGCGCTATAGATACGATGGTTAGAATAATATTAATAACACTGCTACGCGTGATGACACTTTCCGCATCGGTTTTAGTTTGATCCGCAATTTCTTGAACCTGGCTTTGCAACGTAGCTAAGTCTTGCAGAAGCGTATCCATTCTGTTGGCGTTGTTTGAAACGATCTCATTCGCACGCTCTCTTAGACGCAGCGCTCTTTCCTTGGTTTCTACTAAGCTACCACTTGAACCAATTAAAGAGTCCTGCGCAGATTGCATGTCTCTTTGCACATTGCCAAGAAGTTCACTATTTGGAGCTAGTGCGCGAACTGCTTCGAAGCGTGTCGCTAGTGTTTCTTGCGCAACTTGGATTTCGCTGCGAATAATTTCGGCGCGACCCAGTTCTTCTACTTCCAAGAAGTCATAACCTAGAGTGATCAGGCTGTTTAAAGTATTTTCTAACTGACCTGCTTGGTTAAATAGCTCTCGAGAAATACCGTCTTGGTCTGTGAAGTCGATCAAACTCATAGCGGCGTCGCCAGCCGAGAATTCAACGTCGAGAATAAGGTCTTCGGTGCTTGCTGTTAGCGTAAGGTACTGTTCTTGAGCGTCTATAACCTCAAGAGTTTCACGAGTAAGGTTCGTCGCTCTGTTTTCTACTTCTTGAATGTTTGTACTATGACCGGCTTCGCGAAGAATTCTGTTTAATGTGCTAAACGAACGCTCTAATTGGTTTTGGTTTTCCTCAAAACGCGTTCTAGCTTGTGTAACAGCGTCCACATCTTGCGCGTAGAACGTTTCAAGCTCGATATTACTGATTTTCAGTAGTTGAGCTTGAACGTCGCCTGCACCCGTCAGTGAAGGTACCGCAACTGTATTAACTTCTTCATTAGAGGAACCAATGCTGCGTAAGCCAACAAACGAGCTTACACTTATCACGAACAGTAGTGCTGTGATTACAGCAAAGCCACCTATAATTCGCAGGGCAACAGTTATCTTCATAAACAGCTCCAAATATAGCCGGTGTCTTGGTGTTCATCGCAAGCTTGCTTTTAGTCGCAATTGGCTAGCGAAATTCTTTCTTGCTTGCTCCAGTCGTAAATGGTTAGGTTTTCACCCCACACACAACCAGTGTCTAATCCTATAATATCGTTTCGCTGAGTTTTTCCAGCGAGCGCAGCCCAATGACCAAAAAAAATAGTTTGAGGGACTGCTGGCCAGAAAGTATACCACGGTTCTAATGGCTCTGGCTTTGCTTTGTCAGTCGGTGCTTTCCAGCTCAACTCTAACGACTGATCGGGTCTTAAATACCGCATACGCGTTAAAACGTTGATTATAAATCGGTATCGGTCTAATTCAGATAAACTTAAGGACCAATTTTCCGGTTTGTTGCCATACATATTTTCTAATATTTTTTTGAAATCTTTTGACTGTAAGGACTTACTAACTTCATCCGCTAGCTGACTGGCGAGTTCTAGGTTCCAAGCTGGGTGGATTCCAGCGTGAACAATCGCAAATTTATCCGATTTTTTGTCGAGTAAAGGTTGCTCTCTTAACCAACTTTCAATCAAGTTGAATTTGGAGCTCGAAAGAATGGCTTGAGTATTGTCCTTTGGGTTTTGTGGCTTTATGCCATGGGCAACGGCCAAAAAGTGTAGGTCATGGTTGCCCAAGACACAGCGAAACGAATTCCCCAGCCCCATTAAATATTCAAGTGTTTCGAGTGCTCTCGGTCCTCGACCAATAAGGTCACCTACCGACCACAATGTATCTTTACTGGGGTTAAACTGTAATTCCGCAAGGAGCTTCTTTAATGTGCGCTCACAGCCATGGATGTCTCCGACAATGTATGCGCTCATAATAACCCTTTAATTTAATGCAGGAGTGTAGGAACAGCCAAACGAAAGCACGGAATAGGAATATCGACAGGGTTGCTGTCATTTAAAGTGATGATGCCGTATTGACCTTCCATAGTTCCAATTGGAGTTTTGAGTACAGCCCCACTGGTGTAACTGAAAGACTTACCCGGACCTATCATGGGTTGTTGGCCTACCACACCTTCGCCAGATACTTCAGTTACTTTGCCGTCCGCGTCAGTAATTGTCCACTCCCGGGTGAGCAGCTGAATGACTTCTGGGCACTGATTGGTAATCGTAATGGTATATGCAAATACGTAGTAGTCTTCATCAGGTTTAGACTGACCAGACAAGTACTTGGTTTTAATCTTTAAGCCAACTTCTACTTCACTCATGTTTTAACTTTGCTGTTCTACCCAATTTGCTATTTTTACAAAATCACTCACGGCTAGTGTCTCAGGGCGTGCCGACGGCGATAGCCCTAACTCAATGATTTGCTCTTCAGACATTAATTTCTTCAAGTTATTCCGCAGTGTTTTCCGGCGTTGATGAAAAGCCGTATGACAAACATGATTCAATGTTGCCAAATTCTCTACTGGATAGGGAGGGTTTGCATAAGGGGTTAGCCTAACCACTGCCGAATCGACTTTTGGGGCTGGTGTAAATGCATGAGGCGGTACATGAAGTACAGGCTCTACTTTGCAGCGCTGCTGTACCATCACCGACAAGCGGCCAAATGTTTTGCTACCAGGACCCGCCGCCATGCGGTCAACGACCTCTTTCTGCAGCATAAAATGCATGTCTTGTATGTGTTCCGCAGAATTCAGTAGATGAAAAATAAGTGGGGTTGAAATGTTGTAAGGCAAATTACCAAATACACGCAAGGGTTGCCCTAACTGTTCACTAAGTTCTATGAAGTTGAACTTCAGCGCATCACTACGGTGAACAATAACTCGATCGCCAATAGTGGGGTGGCTTTCTAGTCGGTCGGCTAAGTCGCGGTCGAGTTCAACTACATGCAATTTCTGAATGCTTTCCGCGACTGGAAGCGTTAGTGCAGCCAGGCCAGGACCTATCTCAACTAGAGCCTCACCATCTTGGGGTCGAATGGCCGCAACAATATTGTCGATAACTTGTTGGTCATTCAGAAAGTTCTGACCAAACCTTTTTCGGGCTCTGTGACCGTCTAATGAATTATTCATATTTTTTACTCTTCACCATCGAGATTGCTTGCTCAATGGCTAATTTAAAACTGCCTATGTCTATAGCTCCGCTACCCGCGAGGTCTAATGCGGTTCCATGGTCTACTGAAGTGCGAATAAAGGGTAAACCAAGGGTAATGTTCACAGCGTTGCCGAACCCTTTATATTTTAATACAGGAAGGCCTTGATCATGAAACATGGCGAGAACAACGTCTGCATCTTCTAAGTATTTAGGCTGAAACAATGTGTCCGCAGGAAGAGGACCTGAAAGGCGGTACCCTTTCTCTTCTATTAAGGCTTCGAGTGTCGGTGTAATAACCTCTATTTCTTCTCGGCCTAAATGCCCGCCTTCACCTGCATGTGGATTAAGCCCACACACTAGAATATGTGGTTTCTTGATACCAAACTTGTCTTGCAAGTCGTTGTGAATAATATCAATAACCTTGGTTAAACGATCTTGAGTAATGGCTTTAGAAACGTAGGCTAAGGGTATGTGAGTAGTTACTAACGCCACTCTTAAGCCTTCGGTAGCGAGCATCATAACGACATCTGAGCATCCTGCTTGGTGGGCGAAATATTCGGTATGCCCACTAAACGCGACGCCGGAGTCGTTAATAATGCCTTTATGTACAGGTCCGGTGACTACAGCATCACATTGTCCGTGCAGGTTCATCTCACTCGCTACGCGCAATGTTTCTACCACATAAGGACCATTTTCAGCGTTTAGAGTGCCTGGTTCTACTTGCGTTGCTAGTGAAACGTTATAAATAGTCACTTCACCGGCTTCAGATGAACGAGCAGGTTGGCTTACATCGAAGTCTCGAAATGTCAGATCAATTCCACGTTGCTGCGCTCGTTCTTGAAGGAGTTTTTTGTCAGCGATAACGACAAGTTCAGCCGGCCAATCAAACTGGGCCAGCTGAACCACTAAGTCCGGACCTATTCCCGCAGGTTCACCCGGAGTTATCGCTAAACGTGGTGTCATTCGGTTACGAACTCTACGTATGCTTCGTCTCTAATTTCCTGTAACCAAATGTTAAGTTCTTCACTGAACTTACGGCGATAAAGTAACTGTTGTGCGCGCTCTCGAATACGCTGTTCTGTAATGTCTTGAGTTCTGCGCTCGAGTACTTCCACAATGTGCCAGCCATGTGTACTTCTGAAAGGCTCACTAATTACGCCAATTTCCATACTCTGAATACGGTCACGAAACTCAGGTACAAATACGCTTGGGTCTGCAAAGCCTAAGTCACCGCCATTTTGCGCTGAACCTGTGTCACTTGAGTGTTCGCGTGCTAGTTCAGCAAAGTCTGCTTCACCACTTTCTAGTTGCTGTTTAAACTCAGAAAGCATCTGTTGAACACGCTCTTCAGACAAAATAACTGAAGGGCGAATTAAGATGTGACGCGAGCGCACTTCTTCAACCTGAGCCTGTTGTAATCCTCGAACATCATGAACTTTCAAGATGTGATAACCCACGCCGCTTCTTAATGGACCAAGAACTGCGCCAGGTTGATTGTTTGCTTCAACTGCTTCTGCGAACAAAGTAGGCATGGCGTTTAAAGTGAGCCATCCCATGTCGCCACCCTCAAGAGCATTCGACGCCGACGATGCAGATATAGCTATATCTTCAAACGGTTCTCCTGCTTCTAGCAACTCTAGAACTTGTTCTGCACGAGCTAACGATGCGTTCATATCTTGCTCGCCATTTTCGTCTTGGGTACGAATAAGAATGTGGCCGATGTTGTATTCCGTTTGAGAACCGCCTTGCTCTTTAATCATATTCACGAGCATGTCTACTTCTTGCGGACTCATGTAAATACGACGCTGAATAGCAATACGCTGTACTTCTTGAATCACAATTTGCTTGCGAATGTCTTCTCGATACGCTCTCCAGCTTTGACCTTCTCGCTCAATTTGGGTACGCATTTGGTCTAGTGTTAAATTATTTTCACCGGCAATACCCGTGATTGCTTGGTCTAGTTGAGCATCGTTAATGACAAGGCCCATGCGTTCCGCCATTTGAAGTTGCAAAGCTTCTGCAATCAGACGCTCTGTAACTTGGGTTCTAAGCGCTGAGCTTGAAGGCAGTGAGCGGCTTGAAGCCTGAAGTTCAGAGCGTACTTTGCCCATCATATCTTGAACTTCGCTTTCCAATACTACGCCGTTGTCCACGACAATTGCGATGCGATCGCTCATCTGTGCATTGCTTGGTGTACTTGTCACCGAAAATGCCAAGATCAAGCTGGCGATCATTACCTTAAATTGCTTCATACTTCTTCCATCAATCGTTTAAATAAAAAGGTCTTCGGTATCCGAAAATACTTTGTTGCAGCATATTAATTATTCCGCCACCACCGCCCAGTCCAGTTAACATAAACTGTAAACTTAACCCGTTGTCGAAACGTGCGTCAGGCACGTTATCGCCAGGAACCGTAATGTCGAACCTACGGTTTATGCGACGGTAAGCACTTAGTCTCAAAGACCAGCAACAACTTTCATACTGTAATGCGAGAAGAGCATCCATAGTCGTGCCTTCTCTAATGTCTTGGTATAAATGTGACGCGAGCACCCAGTCTTGGTTTAACCGCCACGCCGATACCACACCTACTTGCTCCACTTGCTGGTTGGCTTCGGTTAGGCCACGAACACGTCGATAGTTAAACTGTACCAAGTTCTCGCTATCTTTTCGATATTCTGCGGCTAGTCTTGCCTTGCGCGCCAATTCTAAGGTCGTGTCGTATTGAATTGCGCTACTAAAATACCAATTGTCAGACACTCGGAAATCAAGTTCGCCAGAAAGTTCCGAATTACTTGCAGTTATTCTGCTCGACTCGTCAAAAAGTTGTGTTTGGCTTTCGTCCAAGTAGAAAATTTGTCCCAAACTAAACCGAAGTAATTCTTGGCCTGTATCTGCGAAATAGCTGGTTGAGGCTCCAAGCGTTACTTGGTGTGCGTCGGCTATACGGTCTAAGCCAGCAAATCGCCTTGGGCGGAATAGGCTGTAGTAGTCGTCTTGAATTAAAATAGTGTCGTATATTCCTATTTCGCTTTGGTCTTCATATGGAACATACAAGTATTGTATTTGGGGAGATAGCGTTTGCATACGTCCGCTCTCGTCGAGAGAACGTTCTAAATGAATACGAGCACGCGCTCTAAGCTGAGGCAAACCGCGAGTAATTGACCGGTCTCTTCCTGAAAGGTCATTACTTTGTTCGTAATGGGTAAGGTAGTAGCTTAAGTCACTTTCAACGTCCCAGCCGGGTCTTTGCCACGCAAATGAAAGTTTTGGTTCTAAGTGTAAGCGAGTGGCGTAGTCATCCGCGTTTTCTGAATTACGGAAATGAGTAAACTCACTGAATAAAGAGACTTCTGTATGGTTGGCAAATGGCATCGTTTGCATGTAGCTGATACGAGGAACTGTTCTGTAAGGGCTGGTGTATGGCCCTAACATTTGGAAGTCTTCTATTTGAAACTGAGCTTCTATATTTTCGGCTTTGTAGTTAAGTTGCGCGCGGCGATATAAATGGGCGTCTGCCCGATTGGCAAACTCGCTGGTAAAGTCGTTGATATACCCGCTATCACTAACCTCCATAACTTCGATATAGCCCGTAAATTCATCGTTAAACTCAGTAAATGACTCGAGTCTGAAGGCATATCGGTCAGCCCGATCGTCTTGCTTTTTGTCAGAGCTTAAATACTCGATATTAAATTGATTGGAGGTGGTTTCGTCTAAGGTTCGATACTCGGTCATCATCATTAACCCACGTTCACTCATGTAGCGTGGGGTAATTGTGAGGTCTTCATTCGGCGCTAGGTTAATGTACCAAGGTGTCTCAACTTCAATTCCGTTTCTTGAGGTACTTTTCACTGTCGGGTAAAGCAGTCCTGTTTTACGCTCGTCAGTGAGTGGAAAAGTAAACTTAGGAATATAAAGTAGGGGAATATTAAACACTCTGAACTGAGCATTCCGAGCCGTTCCCCACGACTCTTGCTCGTTCATTTCAATGTCTTGAGCAATAATTTGCCACGCAGGATTTTCTCCGGGACAAGTGGTAAAACTACTTCCCCCCAAACGAACACTGCGTTGTCCAGCTTGCGCATCAATGTCGATAGACTCGGCTCGACCATGCGCGGAGTTTCTCAACATGACATACTCGGCTGCGCCTACGTGCGCATTCTGCCGCTCCATGTCAGCTGTAATTTCCTCTGCTCGAATTGCAATGTAGCCGTCACCGTATCGAATACCGTCAAAGGCTTTAATTTCTCCGGTAAACTGATCTACTTCTGCGCTCTCGGTGAGTAACCATTGGTTTTCCTGCCTGAAAGCGACATTACCCGAATATAAGGCGTTTCGGTTGCCGGTAATTTCCGCATAATCAGCCCATACATCAACACTACCTGGCTGACTCTCACCATTGAAAACCTCATCAGATGGCAGCCAGTCTGGGTCTGCAGAACATTGCTGAGTAAAAAGTGAAGATGACGACTGAGGTTCTTGGTTAGACACGGGCGAACGCGTATCAAGTGCTTGTGCATGGGCACTTAATGATACGGCAGATGCAATTAGAATAGTGAGGTGTCTAACGACCATTGAAACTCATGTTGTTTATCTATTTTATAACCGCCTATGATAAAGCAATTTTCTTCATGCGGCTATTTGATAAGATGCCATTTTAAAGGCACGAAAAAGTTTTTATCGTGTTCTCAAAATATTTTAACTTCGAGATCCTTTATGAGTAGTGAAAATCGTCAAGAGTTCCTGAAACAATGGATAAATAAAAGTGAACTTATATCGATTGAAAACATAGAGTTGCTAGCGGGCGATGCCAGTTTTCGTAAGTATTTTCGAGTTTCAGGGAAATTGAGAGATGATGCAGAGAAAAGTACGTTAGTTCTAGTTGATGCTCCACCTCCTGAGTCTTTAGAGCCGTTTGTGTCTGTGGCGATGGCTTATGAAGAACAGGGTGTTCGGGTTCCGCGTATTTATCTTTCAGACGAAAACCTCGGCGCAATGTTGCTTGAAGATATTGGAGATCGTTTACTGCTTTCAGATACCAACAACAATATTGAAGCCGTTACGCAAAGGTATAAACAAGCAATTGATTTGTTGCCGGGAGTTATGGCTGTTACAGGCACTCGCCAAGGCGATTTACCGCCCTACAACGAAGAGCTGCTGGCGCGCGAAAACGCATTGTTTAAGGACTGGCTACTCGAGCAGTATCTGGGTTTAACGCTGGATCATGAAGAGCTGAAGCTGTGGACCGAGTTTAGTACTCAACTTACTCAGAAAGCTCTTGCTCAGCAACAGGTTGGCGTACATCGTGATTATCACTCACGAAACCTTATGGTAAACGAACAGAACGAACTCGTGGCTATCGACTTCCAAGACGCGGTAGTTGGACCTATTAGTTATGATCTGGTGAGCTTAGTGAGAGACTGTTATGTAGATTGGCCAGCAGAACTTGTCGAGAACTTGCTGGGATATGGTTTCGATACTTTAAGAAAGCACAACTTATTAAACTCTTCATGCAGTGCCGCACAATTTCAGTCTGATTTCGACTGGATGGGTATGCAGCGTCATACTAAAGCAAGTGGTATTTTTGCACGGTTGTTTTTGCGAGACGGCAAAGCGGGTTACTTAAACGATATACCTCATACTGTGAATTATTTATTAGCTGTTTCAGCTCAATACCCTGAATGTGCCGAATATCATGACTGGTTAAAAAGCAGAGTTGTACCGGCATTAAATAAGGTTAGCTCATGAAAACTGCGATGATTCTCGCTGCGGGGCGCGGCAAACGAATGCAGCCGCTAACGGACCATTGCCCTAAGCCATTGCTTAAGGTCGGAGGGAAGCCTCTTATCGTTTGGCATATTGAGAAATTGAAGCGCATGGGCGTTACCGACATTGTTATTAATGTTGCTTGGTTGCCTCAGCAAGTCATTAGTACGCTTGGAGGTGGCGAACGTTGGGGCGTTAATATTCACTATTCAGAAGAGCCGGAAGGTGGCTTGGAAACCGCAGGCGGTATTGTTCGGGCACTGCCTATGCTCGGTGACGCTCCTTTTATTGTTGTAAACGGTGATATTTGGACTGATTTCGACTTTCAGCGCTTTCCTGAGCTGCCCTCGGATGAGCTTGCTCACTTAGTGCTGGTTGAAAATCCGAGCCATAACGAAAGCGGAGATTTCGGTTTAGTGCAAAACAAAGTTGTGAACAGTGGTGCTAGGTATACGTTTTCCGGAATGAGCGTGCTTCGTCCTGAACTATTTACGGGTATCACCGACTCTTTTTTAGCGCTCAAACCCATTTTTGATCAAGCAATTACTGGAGGCTATGTTTCTGGTCAATTATATCAAGGGGCTTGGACTGACGTAGGCACGCCGGAACGGTTGCAGGCGATCAACGCATCAATTGAGGAAAGTGAGTAAACGGTGACGGGAAAAATACTGGGTATATTGTTAGGAGCTTTGTTGGCCAGACTACCTGGAGCTGTCGTCGGCTTTCTTTTGGGCGCTTGGTTCGACTGGCAGTACGGCAAAAATCTATACGGCAAAGGTGGCTTTGGTGCCTTTTTTGAAGGTGATAAAAAGGCGGAAAGTGAAGCTTCATTTTTGTACGCGCTGTTTTCTGTTGCCGGCCATATCGCTAAAGCGAAAGGGCATGTCACGCAACAAGATATTCGAGCGTCACAAAGTTTAATGGAAGAGTTTGGTTTAGACCGAACTTTTACGAAGGAAGCTCAAGCTGCATTCCGAGAGGGGAAAAGTAAAGACTTTCCGGTGCGCCAGGTCCTCAAACAATTTCAGGAAGATCATCACGGCCGACGTGACATGCAATTGCTCTATTTAGAGTATTTAGTTGGGCTGTCTGTCGCTGCACAATCTCACGACAACCAAACGCTAAAAACATTAGTTAGAGCAGCCTCTTACTTAGACTTTGAAAAGGCCGATGTTGAACGTTTTATAAGTATGGTTATCGGGCGGAAAAAGTTCGAGCGAAACGCTTCAACACATAAACAACGCAATACTGAGCGTTTAGCTGCGGCTTATGAAGCGCTTGGGGTTAAAAGTCAGTGTAGCGACGAAGAACTGAAGCGAAGCTATAGAAAACTGATGCGAGAACATCACCCTGATAAGCTCGCGTCACAAGGCCTGCCAGCCGAAGTAGTGAAGTCTGCGACTCACAAAGCTCAAGAAATCCAGTCGGCTTACAATTTTATTAAGACGGTAAGAGAAAAAAGTTAGAACCCTTCGTAACTTAGCCAACCATAAATGACTTGCGCAAATGTATGCTCATTTTGACGATGGGTTTGTGGGCTTAATCCGCGTTGGCGATAACCCATATGTTGGTAGCGACTGGCTAACATGACTCTGCGCTCGGCTTCTTCTAAACTCCAATGGGTTGCTTCTGAACTTTGAAGGTCAAGCGTAGGAATGTCGAGTCGAGCTAATTTTCGACTCATCTCACGATTGAGCTGCCATTGCGGAATATTAGGATTAATCACTACTAACGCATCAATATCAGTAAGTTCACCGCGACTTATTAAGTCTATAACTATGCCTGCTGAAACCCCTTCGCTAATAAGAATCCTAAAGCCAGGTTCATCCGCTAAATGAGTCATTACAGCTTCGACACGAGTAAGTACTTGCTGCCTAATGTCATCAAGCTCACGGTCCTCTGCTGCGGTTGGGTACGGAGTACCATTCTCGGTTTGCCATGGGAAGGTCGATAAGTCAGAAGTGGGCGCATGAACTGCTAAGGTTTCCCAGCCATACTGTGGCATGGCTTGGTAAGACATTTTTGAATATGTTGTTGTGAGTGGGTGAAAGCCCCAATCCGGAAGAATAATGGCTGCTCCGCGTAAGAAAGGAAGCTGGTTTTCTCGATGCAAAACTAAATAGCGCGATTCTTCACTATCACCTAACCAAAAGTATTCGTGCGGCGGCAAATAATAGGCAAGATCGTCTTGCCCGGCCTGTAAAGGCTGGGAAATATAAAAGATTATAAATAGCGGTAACATTAAGTATTTGCTCATACGTTTAGTATCGGCAAAGACTTAGATATCTGGAATGATTTAACGAAAAAATGCGACGTTTAAAATGGTGTCGGAATCTCGAAACACATGGGTTCGTTTGTTATGGGGTGGTGAAACTCAATTTCTCTTGCATGCAACAACAACCGCGGTGATTGTTTAACTGCGACGGGTTCACCATATAATCGGTCACCTAAAATCGGATGTCCTAAAGACAACATATGAACGCGCAATTGGTGAGAGCGGCCCGTAATAGGTTTGAGTTCTACTCTTGTTGAGTTCGTTTGATGCGACAACACTTTGAAGTTCGTTTGCGCAGGTTTTCCTTCTTCGTGATCAACCATTTGCTTAGGTCGGTTGGGCCAGTCACACCGAAGAGGTAAATTCACCATTCCTTCATGTTCTGCGAGCTTCCCCAACACTTCTGCTTCGTAGGTTTTATGCACGGTGCGTTTTTCAAACTGCTTACCCATTTCACCTTGAGCTTTTTTATGCAAGGCCATAACAAGTATCCCAGAGGTAGCCATGTCGAGGCGATGAATAATTCGTGCGCTGGGTAAACTCGTGGTTACTCGGGTGTATACACTGTCTTTATGCTGAATATCTTTGCCTGGGACGGTGAGTAAGCCGGGCGGCTTGTTCACAACTATGATGTCTTCGTCGCGGTAAATAAATTCGAGCCAAGGCTCCGTAGGTGGGTTATAGACAAACATGACAGCCTCGTTGCGAATATGCGGCGAATTGTAACAATGTTTTCAAAAAAATTTAATCGATGTCATTACTTTTTAATCTCGGTCGGCTATGGTTAAAGTAACTACAACAAAAAATAATCGAGGCAAAAACTATGGCTGAAAGCGGTGGGAAATATTACCTTCTCGACACCAATATCCTGTTACATGAACCCCTCGCATTTCTTAATTTCCAAGAGCACAACGTTGTTATTCCCATGGTTGTTCTGGAAGAACTAGACCGCATTAAAGATCGCCAAAAAGACGTCAGTCGAGACGCCCGTGTAGCTATTCGAGCATTAGAAGATGCGTTAAGTGACGCCTCACCTGAAGATATTACAGCAGGTGTACCGCTGAAAAATATGGCAGGCGAACACAAAGCCCAAGGTACTCTTTCTATCTTCCCCGACTTCCAGCTGCGCCAAAACGAATCGGAACTTTCCCTAAGCGAAAACGATCATCGTATTATTCAAGCTGCTCTGGAGATGCAGAAAAAGCACAAGTCAGCGAGAGTCGTACTCGTTACAAAAGACATCAATATGCGCTTGAAGGCAAAAGGTGCGGGCGTGAAATTGGTGGAGGATTATCGTACCGACCAGCTAATTGACGATATCCAATTTTTAACGAAAGGTTTTTACCAATTTGAGGGCGATTTTTGGTCTAGCGTTGGTGATGTCACTAGCGAACAAGATGGACGTGACACTTACCATTTCTTGCCCCGTGAAGTATTTCCGTCGCTGTTCCCAAATGAGTATCTAATTGATGAAGAGGGCGCTTTTGCGGCGCGAGTAGAAAGCTTTACCGACACGCATGTAAAAATACTTGATTTAGGCCATGAGCGGCTGATGGCTCAACGGGCTTGGGGAGTTGCACCGAAGAACATTTACCAAGCTATGGGTATGCAGGCGTTACTTGACCCTACGTTAGACTTAGTCATCCTGACTGGTCCTGCAGGTTGCGGTAAAACCATTTTAGCCTTAGCAACAGCTTTAGAGCAGGTTATTGAGCGTGGCATTTATGAAAAAATTATTGTTACGCGTAATACCCCTGAAATTGCTGAGTCTATCGGTTATTTACCGGGCACTGAAGAAGAAAAAATGGCGCCTTGGCTAGCGGCGATTACGGACAGTTTAGAAGCGCTCCATAAGCAAGACGAAGACATGGAAGTAAGCCTGAACTACATTATGCAAAAGGCTAATATTCAGTTTAAGTCGCTTAATTTCATGCGCGGCCGTAGTATCCAGAACGCTATTGTTATTCTCGACGAAGCTCAAAACCTCACTGCTTCTCAACTCAAAACCATTGTAACGCGCTGTGGGGCAGGAACGAAGATTATTTGTTCAGGTAACCTTGCGCAAATAGACAGCTATTATCTTACTGCTGTGACGTCTGGCTTAACCTACATTGTAGAACGATTTAAAAACTACCATGGTAGCGCCACGATGAACTTAAATGGTGTTGTACGTAGCCCGTTGGCACAGTACGCAGAAGAGAATTTATAAGTTTCTAGGTGTAAAGTAGCGTAACGCAATAGAACCGTTCGCTAAATAAATGAGGCTAAATGGGGCTGGCTCTCCTAACTTTAATAGCGCTGGTCCCGTAGGCTCCATAATAAGAAGCTCAGCACCAGAATTTCTTATCGTTGTCTCATGATTTTCTGGCGATATGGCAACGGCAAAAACTGCGTGTTGAGGTAGATAAACGATAGCCATTTCTAAGTTAGGCATAAGGTTTCTAAGGATTGATGCCAGTAAAGTCACCTTACTGTCGCAATCACCTTGGTTGCTTAATAAAACATTCACGGGCGACTGAAAACCTGCACCATTGCTCTCCATACGATTAGAAAGCTCGTTATACGGTATAGACTGCACAAAGCTACTAATAACTTCGATATATTGGCGTGGTGTAGCGCCGCCTAAATACTGATAAAAAGCTGTTGCCAGCGGTGCTACTGCCTCTTCTGACTCTCGCGCAATTCGAACATGGTCTGGAATGTAGCCTGAAATATTTGGTGGCATTGAAATTCGAGTTAAATAATTCTCAGACAGGATGTTGTCAATTTCTTGCTGTGCTTGTGCGTGCATAAGCCGGATGCGACGCGAACTTTCCTCTTCATTTCTTATGTTGGGATTAAAGGTCACGTGTTCGCGCGAAGAGTCATAAGAGATATGCATTTGAAACCAGTCTCGGCTTCGAGCATAGCTCTGTAATGGCCGAACGATGTCACGCTGAAGGCGCGCAGGACTTAAATGTCTCAGATTGTTGGCGGCAAAGTTCTTTTGTTCTTTGTCTAGAGTGAATGATATCTCGTGTTGCCTTTCGTATTGGTCTTCCCAAACATAGTGAAAAGAAGTGCCGCTCTCAGTTGACGTCGTTTCAAACGCGAGTTGTTGTGCGTAAACAACAGGGGAGAGGAGAAGGGCAAAACAGGTGTAAAGCAAGACCCCGCGATAAATGGGTGAAGATACTCGCGAGGTCGCCATAAAGTTAAAGTTAAAACTTAACTTCGCTAATGGGCGCGTCTGCAAACTTCAAATCGACCTGGAATTCAACGCCGCCTGCGTTCACGAAAAAGTAGAGCTTTTCGCGCTTAAACAATTCGCTGAGATAGACATTTTTTACCCCAGGACGACGGTCTGGTTTCCAGTCCGTCATTTCTACGCCGTACCGGCTAACCAGAATATTGTCGAAGCGTTCTGGTGTAACGAGCAATAACTGCTTGTTCTCGTCTATTAGCGTAATGGTGTTCCCCGTAATGCGGTACGGTTCTTCTTGTCTGTACAAAGCTAACTCTCCTCAATAGGTTTCTGCTATCACTATAACTAAAGTTAATGAACTCGCCAAGTCATTGAAACTTTGTTGTGGTGTTCTCGTTTTCAGAATGTATTTGCCTAATTTTCCTAGTTCGAGAAAAAGTCTTCCGCAATTAAGCAGGCGGAAACGCTGTCTACCTTATCTTTGCTCAGACCTTTAAAGCCATACTCAGAAAAAATCTCTTCCCGAGCACTTACCGTTGTTAGTCGCTCATCTTGTAGCTCAACTTGAATGCCAAATCTGCCGTGTATGCGATTCGCGAACTTTCGTGCTTGCTGTGTAAGCAGTTGCTCGGTTCCGTCCATATTGAGTGGCAAACCCACGACGCATAAGTTTGGTTGCCATTCTTTGAGTAGCTTGTCGACAAGCTCCCAATTGGGCTTGCCTTCATTGGCTTTTAGGGCTGCCAATGGCGTAGCGCTTCCGGTTAGACTTTGCCCCACAGCAACGCCAATGCTTTTAGTTCCGAAATCGAACGCCAGAATAGTGATCGCGTTGCTCATGAATTAGGCGTGTCCCGCTTGGCTACTTAACTGCCACATGTCGATACCCAGCTTGCTGGTAGCCTTCTCCCAGCGCTCGTTGCTTGGGGTATGAAACAGGATGTCGGCGTCGGCCGGAATAGTTAGCCAGCTGTTTTCCGCAATTTCTTCTTCCAGTTGGCCAGCTTCCCACCCAGCATACCCCAGCGTAAGCAAGTAGTCGTGCGGTGCGCTGTCAGAGCCAAATGCCGCCAATATATCTTTGGAAGTTGTGACCATGATGTCGTCGCTCAACTGTAAGCTACTTTTCCAACCTTTTTGTGGCGTGTGTAAAACGAAGCCACGGTCGGTCGCAACTGGGCCTCCAGCGTAAACTGGCTTGTTGTCTAACTTTGCACCCTGCGGAGGAGTAATCTCAATTTGCTCTAATAGTTTAAGCAAAGAGAACTCTACCGGTTGGTTCACAATCAAGCCCATGGCCCCGTCTTGGTTGTGCTCGCAAATATAGGTTACAGACCGATTAAAAAAAGGGTCTTCTAAACCTGGCATAGCAATCAGGAAATGGTTTTGAAAGCTTTCAATCGTTTCTGTCAAAAGTACCACCTAGTTCACGTCTTCAGTTGCGCGTGAAGTCTGCTTCAATTGCCTCAAAGAACTGCTTTGCAATGTTAATGTCGAAGGCCGCTTCAATTTCTCTCATGCAGGTAGGGCTGGTGACATTAATTTCAGTAATTTTATTACCTATCACATCCAACCCAACTAAATATAAGCCTTTCTCTTTCAGGATTGGACCGATAGCTCTTGCTACTTCCCAGTCAGTGTCTGAAAGTGGTTGCGCACGACCTGTACCTCCTGCGGCTAAGTTGCCTCGCGTCTCACCTTTACTCGGAATTCGCGCTAGTGCGTAAGGTACTGGCTCGCCATTAATAATCAGAATACGCTTATCGCCGTCGACAATTTCAGGCAAAAACTGCTGCGCCATCGCGTATCGAGAACCATGCTCTGTTAGGGTTTCAATGATGACGCCTAAGTTGTTTCCATCAGGATTCACTTTAAATATAGACGCACCGCCCATGCCATCAAGCGGTTTCATGATAACTGTGCCATGTTTTTCATGGAATTTACGGATTTGCTGAGCGTCGCGAGTGACTAAAGTTGCTGGAATATGCTCGGGGAACCAAGCTGTGAATAGCTTTTCGCTGCAGTCTCTAAGACTCTGCGGATTGTTAGCTATCAGTGCGCCGTCTCTTTTCGCAAGGTCGAGTATGTGTGTCGCATAAACAAACTCGGTATCGAACGGTGGATCTTTGCGCATAATAATGGCGTCTAACTCACCCAGCTTTATTGTTTGCTGCTCACCCAAGGTGTAGAAATCTTGATTTTGGTCCCGAACTTCTAAGCTTTTTACTTGACCGTAAGGCGTGCCATTTTCAACGAATAAGTCTTTAAGTTCTAAATAAAATAAGTCATGCCCTCGGCTCTGACCTTCGAGCGCAAGACGAAAACTGGTGTCTTTGTAGGGGGTAATAGTTGCGATGGGATCCATCACGATGCCGATACGAGCCATACACACTCCGAAAGGTTATTGAAGGTCTCCAAACTTTAATTGTAACGCGGTTAAGGCTGCGAGCGCAGCAGTTTCTGTTCTTAAAATACGCGGACCTAACAGCACGCCTTTTGCACCTTGCGTTATACAATGTTCTATTTCTTGTTCACTCAGCCCACCTTCAGGGCCAATAACGAGCCCGAATGCATCTGATTTATCGAGTTGAGCAATACTATGTTTCGCAGTTGGGTCTAACACTAATACACGTTGTTCTGAATTCTGCTGCAACCATTGTTCTAGCGTAATAGCAGGATTCACTTGCGGCACGAAATTCCTACCACTTTGCTCACAGGCGCTAACCACTATTTTTTGCCACTGTTGCAGTTTCTTTTCTAACCGTTCGCCTTGTAGCTTTACTGTGCATCTTTCTGTAAATATTGGGGTTATTGTGTGTACGCCAAGTTCAACGGACTTTTGCAATGCAAAATCCATACGGTCACCACGAGAAATACCCTGCGCCAAATGAATACGAATAGGTGACTCTGTTTCAGTGGGCTGTTTGCTCTCGATGGCTACCTGAACATGCTTTTTCGACGCCGAAGTAATAGTTCCGAAATAACTACAATGATCGCCACAAAATAACTCTACTTTTGCTCCATCTGTTAGCCGAAGAACGCGACCAACATGGTTAGCGGCATCAGGATCTAATGCTATATTTTGCCCCACCTGAAGTGGGGCTGAATGGTATATTCGTGGAACTCTCATGCTTACACAGAGTTCTTCAAAAGTTCAGCTTTGTCGGTTTTTTCCCATGGGAACAAATCACGACCAAAGTGACCATATGCTGCAGTTGGCTTATATATCGGACGTTCCAAATCGAGCATTTGAATAAGCCCGTATGGACGCAGATCAAAGTGCTCACGCACCAACTTAATTAAGGTCTCTTCGCTGTATGGGCTAGTACCGAAAGTATCGATACTAATTGATGTTGGCTCAGCAACTCCAATCGCGTAAGACACTTGTAGCTCACAGCGGCTAGCTAAACCCGCTGCAACAATGTTCTTAGCAACATAGCGTGCAGCATACGCGGCACTGCGGTCTACTTTTGAAGGATCCTTACCTGAGAACGCACCACCACCGTGGCGTGCCATACCACCATAGGTATCTACGATAATTTTTCGACCTGTTAGACCGCAGTCACCCATAGGCCCACCAATAACAAAACGGCCTGTTGGGTTGATGTGGAACTGAGTATCTTTATGTAGCCACTCTGCTGGAAGCACCGGCTTAATAATGGTTTCCATAACCGCTTCACGTACTTGCTCTAACGTAACGTCTTCGCTGTGTTGAGTAGACAGTACTACTGCATCAATACCTACTGGCTTTCCGTCTTCATATACAAATGTAAGCTGACTTTTTGCGTCTGGTCGCAACCATGGCAATTCGCCTCTACGAACTTCAGCTTGTCGCTGTACTAGCTTGTGAGAATACATTACCGGTGCTGGCATTAGCTCTTTGGTTTCATCAGAGGCGTAGCCAAACATCAAACCTTGGTCGCCTGCGCCTTGTTCCGCAGGGTCACCGCGGTCAACTCCTTGGTTAATGTCAGACGACTGTTTACCGATTGCATTCAGTACCGCACAGCTACTTCCGTCAAAACCCATATCTGAATGGGTATAGCCGATGTTGCGAACAGTTTCGCGGGTAAGCTCTTCGATATCTACCCACGCAGACGTATTGATTTCGCCACCTACGAGAACCATGCCGGTTTTCACGAAAGTCTCACAGGCAACTCGCGCCCTAGGGTCTTGTTCTAGAATCGCATCTAGCACTGCATCAGAAATTTGGTCGGCAATTTTGTCTGGATGTCCTTCAGAAACCGATTCTGAGGTGAAAACATGACGTGTCATAAATTTGTGTACTCTTTATAGGTGGTAGGTTCGTAGTTTCAACTGTTACGAAGCAATTTGCCAAGAAGACTACCCGAAAATAAAAAATAAATCTAGTTTTAGACGTCTAAAAGTCTAAATAGAGAAATATCCCACGCTTTAATTTGCGCCAAAACGGCAGATGATAGACAATATCGCGCCATGCGAAATACGTGTGGTTGAATAAAAGCAAAAGGGGCTTTAAACATGACAGATCGTCGCAAGTTAGCGAACGCAATTCGTGCACTCAGCATGGATGCAGTACAAAAAGCAAAATCCGGTCACCCGGGTGCGCCTATGGGTATGGCAGACATCGCTGAAGTTCTATGGCGCGATTACATGACTCATAACCCGTTGAACCCTGAATGGGCGAACCGCGACCGATTTGTTCTGTCGAACGGCCACGGTTCAATGCTTATTTATTCATTGCTGCACCTCACCGGCTATGCATTGTCGATTGAAGATCTCAAGCAATTTAGGCAGTTACATTCTAAAACACCAGGTCACCCAGAGTATGGATATACGCCAGGCGTAGAAACAACAACTGGGCCTTTGGGGCAAGGTATCGCGAATGCTGTGGGCATGGCTTTGGCAGAGAAAACGCTGGCGGCACAGTTCAACAAGCCTAACTTCCCGATTGTGGACCACTACACATATACCTTCTTAGGCGACGGCTGTTTAATGGAAGGCATTTCTCATGAAGTGTGCTCTCTAGCAGGCACTTTAGGTTTGGGTAAACTGATTGCGTTCTACGACGACAACGGTATTTCCATCGATGGTGAAGTTGAAGGATGGTTTACCGACGACACTGCAAAAAGATTCGAAAGTTACGGCTGGCATGTCATTCGTAACGTAGACGGACACAACAGTACTGAAGTGAAAACTGCCATTGAAGCAGCACGTCAAGAAACAGACCGTCCAACCATGATTATTTGTAAAACAGTTATTGGTTTTGGTTCTCCTAACAAGCAAGGTAAAGAAAGCTGCCACGGCGCACCTTTAGGTGATGACGAAATTGCATTAGCACGTAAAGAGTTGGGTTGGGAACATGGTCCGTTCGAAGTGCCTGAAGATGTAATGCGTGATTGGTCGGCACAAGATGCAGGTCGAAAACAAGAAGCCGCTTGGAATGAGCTAATGGATGCTTATCGCCAAGAGTTTCCTGAGTTGGCAAAAGAGTTTGAACGCAGAATGGCAGGTAAATTACCTGAAGACTGGCGCGAGAAAACAGACCAATGGACAGAGCGTTTGCAAGCAAACCCAGAAGGTATTGCTACGCGTAAAGCCTCTCAAAATGCTTTGAATGAGATTGGCCCAATGTTACCGGAATTACTGGGCGGTTCTGCAGACCTTGCTGGTTCGAACCTAACACTTTGGAACGACAGTAAACCCGTTTCTGCGAAAGACGCAGACGGCAATTATATTTATTACGGTGTGCGTGAATTTGGCATGTCGGCAATTATGAATGGCATCGCATTGCACGGTGGCTTTAAACCTTACGGTGCAACGTTCCTTATGTTTATGGAATACGCGCGTAATGCAGTACGTATGTCTGCACTTATGAAGCAGCCTGTTGTTTATGTGTACACGCACGACTCAATTGGCTTAGGAGAAGACGGACCAACTCACCAACCGGTAGAGCAAATTGCAAGCTTGCGTATGACTCCGAATATGCAAACTTGGCGCCCTTGTGACCAAGTTGAATCAGCGATTGCTTGGCAAGCTGGCGTTGAGCGTTACGACGGGCCTTCTGCACTCGTGTTTACTCGCCAAGGTTTAGCGCAACAAGAGCGTACACCAGAGCAATTGGTAAACATTCGCCGCGGTGGTTACATCTTAAAAGACAGTGCTGGCGAGCCAGACTTAATTCTAATTGCCACGGGCTCTGAAGTGGCTTTAGCTGTAGAAGCCGCAGAGAAACTTACCGAGCAAGGTGAGAACGTGCGTGTTGTTTCTATGCCAAGCACCTGTGTTTTTGATATGCAAGAACCCGAGTATCGTGAAGAAGTTCTACCTGCAAAAGTACGTCGCAGAATAGCTGTGGAAGCAGGTATTGCTGACTTCTGGAACAAGTATGTGGGCCTAGACGGCAAAGTGTTAGGTATGACTACCTATGGTGAGTCTGCTCCTGCAGGAGATTTGTTCAAGCACTTTGGCTTTACTGTAGACAACCTTGTAGCGCTGGCGAAAGAGGTTTAAATGCAAAGGGCTCCGATTCGAGTTGCTATTAATGGTTTCGGTCGTATTGGCCGAAGCCTTTTGCGTGCTTGGATTGAATCTTCCAATGCTAATGCGATTGAAATTGTGGCGGTGAATGAGCTTGCAGAAATCGACGCAATGGCTCACCTACTGAAATACGACACAACGCATGGACGTTTTCAGGCTCAAGTTGAAAGTGTAAACGGAAAGCTTCAAATAGATGGTAAAGCGGTTGAGGTGTCTCACATTTCGGAGCTCCATGAGCTTCCTTGGGAAGCCTTGAATGTTGACGTGGTGATAGACTGCACGGGTGTTTTCCATAGCCGGGAGCATGCGCAAGCTCATATTGAAGCTGGCGCAAAACGCGTCATCTTCTCTCACCCTGCCGACCCAGACGTAGATGCGACAATTATTCAGGGAGTGAATGATTCACTCTTGCAGCCAGAGCACCGAATTATTTCGAATGGCTCGTGTACCACTAATTGTATCGTTCCAATTATTCAAGCTCTGGATGAAGCATTTGGTGTTGATAGCGGCACGATAACCACTATTCACTCGGTGATGAATGATCAACAAGTCATGGACAGTTATCATTCTGACATGAGATTGGCTAGGTCTGCTTCGCAGTCTATTATTCCCGTCGATACCCGTTTGGCGCGCGGAATTGAAAGAATTTTACCGAAGTTTGCAGGTCGTTTTGAAGCCATTGCAGTGCGGGTGCCTACCACCAACGTAACCGCTATGGACCTAAGTGTGACTCTGGAAACTGACGTTTCGATTGCAGCGGTGAACAGCGCGCTAGAAAAGGCTTCATTAGGAAGTTTGGCAGGCATTCTTGGATTTGAACAAACTCCGCTAGTTTCTTCAGATTATATTCACGATCCTCGTTCGTGCATTGTCGACAGCACTCAAACTCGAGTGAGCCACAAACGGTTGGTGAAAATACTGAGTTGGTGCGACAACGAATGGGGCTTCGCTAACAGGTTGCTAGACACCACCGTAGATGTAGGTCGGTTAATTGAACAGAATGAGAAATACTTAGAGGAAAGAACATGACTATCCAGTTAATGGAAAATATGGATTTACGCGGTAAGCGTGTGTTAATTCGTGAAGACTTAAACGTGCCGGTAAAAGACGGCAAAGTGACCTCAGACGCACGACTGCGTGCAGCACTACCAACTATTGAGCGTGCACTGCAGCAAGGTGCGAAAGTTATGGTGATGTCGCATTTGGGTCGTCCTGAAGAAGGTGTTTACGACGAAGCATTCTCGATGAGTCCAGTGGTGCGTTATCTCGAAGCAAAATTGTCATTCCCCGTTCGCCTAGAGTCTAATTACCTAGAGGGCGTAGAGGTTGCTGGCGGTGAATTAGTGGTGTTTGAGAACGTACGTTTTAACGCGGGCGAGAAAAAGAACGATCCAGAGTTAGCCAAGAAATTAGCCGCGCTTTGTGATGTGTTTGTTATGGACGCATTCGGCACAGCGCACCGTGCTCAAGCTTCTACATACGGCGTTGCTCAGTATGCACCGGTAGCTTGTGCAGGCCCTTTGCTCGCTAACGAACTCGACGCTTTAGGTAAAGCGTTAGAAAACCCGAAGCGCCCATTGGTTGCTATTGTCGGTGGCTCAAAAGTATCCACTAAACTTATGGTGCTTAATTCACTGGTGCGTAAAGTAGACCAACTAATTGTTGGTGGTGGTATCGCGAATACGTTTATCAAAGCAGCAGGCCATGGTGTTGGGAAATCGCTATACGAGGAAGACTTAGTATCTGAAGCACAGCGTTTATCAGAGTCTGCAAAAACCCGTGGTGCAGACATTCCTGTTCCAACTGACGTAGTTGTTGGTGATAAATTCGCGGACGATGCGGTAGCTGCAACGAAGGCCGTTCAAGACGTGAGCGATGAAGACATGATCTTTGACATTGGCCCTGACACTTCTGAGCAGCTGGCAGAGCTTTTGAAAAGTGCAGGAACAATCGTGTGGAACGGCCCTGTAGGCGTGTTTGAATTCGACGCTTTCGGCCAGGGTACAGAGAAGCTAGCGCGCGCTATTGCGGAGAGTCAGGCTTTTAGTATTGCTGGTGGTGGTGACACACTAGCCGCAATCGATAAATACGGTATTGCCGACGATATTTCGTACATATCGACCGGTGGTGGTGCCTTCCTTGAGTTTTTAGAAGGTAAAACCCTACCCGCGGTTGCAATTCTGCAGGCGCGTGGGCAAGATTCATAAATTATAAGCTGATTAGATATACAAATTTAAAAGAGAAAGGAGTTTCCAATGGCATTAGTTTCAATGCGCCAATTGCTAGACCACGCAGCAGAGAATGGCTACGGGGTACCAGCATTTAATGTGAACAACTTAGAGCAGATGCGCGCCATTATGGAAGCGGCGGACGAAACCAACAGTCCAGTAATTGTTCAAGCCTCGGCTGGCGCTAGGAAATATGCCGGTGCGCCGTTCTTACGCCACCTCATTCTGGCGGCAGTGGAAGAATTTCCGCATATTCCTGTGGTAATGCACCAAGACCACGGAACATCTCCGGCGGTTTGCCAACGTTCTATTCAGCTTGGATTCAGTTCAGTTATGATGGACGGTTCATTGCGTGAAGACGGTAAGACTCCCGCTGAATACGACTACAACGTAGACGTAACGCGTAGAACTGTAGAAATGGCTCACGCGTGTGGCGTGTCTGTGGAAGGTGAATTAGGTTGCTTAGGCTCACTTGAAACAGGTCAGGCAGGTGAAGAGGACGGCGTTGGCGCGGAAGGTACTTTATCTCACGACCAATTGTTAACCGACCCTGAAGAGGCAGCGCAATTTGTTGAAGCAACACAAGTTGACGCACTTGCAATTGCATGTGGTACTTCACATGGCGCATACAAGTTTACTCGTCCACCAACGGGTGACATTTTGTCTATCGACCGTATTAAAGAAATTCACAAGCGTATTCCTAATACTCACTTGGTTATGCACGGTTCTTCTTCGGTACCGCAAGAATGGCTAGCTATTATTAACGAGTACGGTGGTGAAATCCCAGAAACTTATGGTGTACCGGTTGAGCAAATCCAGGAAGGTATTCGCCACGGTGTACGTAAGGTGAACATCGACACCGACTTACGCCTAGCGTCTACAGGAGCTGTACGTCGTTTCTTAGCTCACAATAAATCTGAGTTTGATCCACGTAAATTCTTAACCACTACGGTTCAGGCGATGAAAGATATCTGTATCGATCGTTACCAAGCGTTTGGTACTGCTGGTCAAGCAAGCAAAATCAAGCCAATGTCTTTGGAAGTTATGTTCCAAAAATATGAAGCTGGTGAGCTAAAAGCAGTAATCAAATAACGATATAAAAATGTAAAGAGCCAGTTTCAGGTGCGAAACTGGCTTTTTTTTATCCAATTTTCTTATGTTTAGACTACGCATTCCCCTAATTGATTTGGTACACTACGCTATCTATCATATTTGCTAGCGATATTTTTTGGGGGATCTGTGCGCAAGTTTGTTTTAGCTACCAGTATACTTGCGGCACTATTTACAAGTGCTGTTCAGGCTTCTTCTTTCATGTTCGACGATATTCAGGATCGCGATCCCGCAGTTGAAGAAGACAGTTGGTCTGCAAGTGCAGAATTCGGTTTCTTGATGCGTTCGGGAAATACCGAAACGGAATCTTGGAAAGCCAAGTTTGACCTTTCTCGTGACGCAGGCATGTGGCGCCATAAAAGTATGCTCGACTACTACCGCCAAGAACGTGAAACTGACGCGGGTGACACTGCAATCGACGCAGATCGTTTGTTTATGTCTATTCAGTCTAATCGCTTGTTCAGAGGGTCAGAGCACTCTTCACTATTTATCTATGGTTCATACGAAGACGACGCACTGAACTCGTTTGATTACCAATCCACCATTGCGGCTGGTTACGGTGCTCGTTACCGTTTTACCGAGAAGCTTTATGCTGACTTCGAAGTGGGTCCGGGTATGTCATACAACAAATATGAGCTTACTGGTGAAACTGAAAGCGAAGGCATTTTGCGTATGGCAACAAACGTAAACTGGACGATTTCTGAAAACTCTAAGTTTACCCAACTAATTTCTACTGAAATTGGTGAAGATAATACGCGTTCTAGAGCGGTTTCTTCGCTAACGTCTAACTTGAACTCTAAATTGGCGATGCGTTTGTCATTAACACTTACGCATAATAGCCAAGTTACGATGCAAGGCGACGGTACTTTTCCTGAAAAACTCGATACCGAAACAGCGGTAACCTTAGTTTATACGTTCCAATAAGGTCGAGTTAAGCTTATGCAAAGGGTTGATAATTTTTCGAACTTGAAGCTATTGGAAATTATCAACCGTTTGGACTTCTTTCGGCAATTTTCCATTGAAGACCGCAAGGTGTTATTGGAAGACCGAATTGAAGTTTACGTTTGTAATCAAGACTTTAATGTTTTCAGAGAAGGTGAGGTAGACTCCACTTTCTATCTTCTTCTTGCGGGTAAAGTGAAGATTATTCAGAAGTCTGGAAATCGTAAATTGGGCTCTATTGGCCCTGGCGAGTTTCTGGGCGAGGGCGCTTTTGTCACTCGAGCTCCCCGAACGGCTTCAGCCGTTGCCGAGGTAAAATCTATTCTACTGAGAATTGACTCAAAAGCGTTGAGTTCAATGTCATCTTCGATTCGCGAAAAGCTCAAAGACGCTATTATTGCCGGATTAGGATTAAGAATTAACCAGTTAAATGAACGTTTAAAGACTCTCGAATAAATCTCACCCTGTCGTTCATCTCATCGCGTTCATTTCTAAATTAAGTTTGCTACAATGCAGCCCGAACGAGCATATCTAGATGTTGTAATGACACTGTTGTTAGACGCTTGTTGCGAAGCATAACAACCAGAGAAACTAAAAAAGGGGCAATGTATGCCAGCAAGTTCATTTTTAGGAGTGTTCGCAAAGTCTCCTATTAAGCCCGTGATTGAGCATATCAATCAGATTCAAGACACAGCCATGGCGCTGAAACCATTCTTTGAATCTGTATATGCGGGTGACTGGGAAGCAGCGGAGAAAGCGCAAAAGGAAATCGCGAAACTTGAAAAAGAAGCGGACCACACTAAACGCGAAATTCGTTTGAACCTTCCGAGTGGTTTGTTCTTGCCTGTAGAACGAGCAGATTTGTTAGAGCTTGTTTCGCAACAAGACAGAATTGCGAACAAAGCTAAAGACATCGCAGGTCTTATTGTCGGTAGACAACTTACAATCCCTGCCTCGTTGTTGGAACCATTCAAAAATTACCTCGACAGATGTCTGGACTCAACGAAGATGGCGAGAGACACCATCAACGAGTTTGATGACTTGCTAGAAACAGGGTTCAAAGGTAGAGAAAGAGACCTTGTTGTCAGCATGATCGCTGAACTCGACAAAATTGAAGGTGACACCGATGTTTTGCAAGTAAGTCTTAGACGTGGTTTGCGTGACATTGAACACGACATGAACCCACTTGATGTGATGTTCTTGTATCAAATCTTAGATTGGGTGGGCGACCTTGCTGACCTTTCCGAACGTGTAGGCAACCGTTTCGAGCTAATGCTCGCGCGCGTTTAGGCAGACAGCGGAGATAGACAATGGATTTTATTACTTCTTACGGAACAATCTTAATTGTTCTGGCAGCAGTTTTCGGCTTTTTAATGGCTTGGGGTATTGGTGCTAACGACGTTGCGAATGCAATGGGTACTTCAGTTGGCTCTAAAGCATTAACTATTAAACAAGCAATTATTATCGCGATGGTATTCGAGTTCGCCGGGGCTTATTTAGCCGGTGGCGAGGTAACATCAACGATTCGTAAGGGTATTATTGACCAAGCATACGTGGTGAATGCGCCAGATTTACTGGTTATAGGTATGATTTCGTCATTGCTAGCCGCCGGTTTGTGGTTGGTACTGGCGTCGTACTTAGGTTGGCCGGTATCTACAACACACTCCATCATTGGCGCGATCGTAGGCTTCGCGGCAGTAGGCATCTCTATGGACGCCGTAGAGTGGGGTAAGGTTGCAGGCATCGTAGGAAGCTGGATCGTTACCCCAGCCATATCCGGTATTATTGCTTACTTTATATTCATGAGTGCTCAGAAGCTCATCTTCAACAAGGAAAACCCGCTACAAGCGGCTAAAACCTACGTACCATTCTACATGGGTGCTGGTGGTTTTATCATGGCGCTTCTTACCATCAAGAAAGGTCTAAAGCACGTTGGCTTGGAGATGGGTAACCTTGAAGGTTACATATGGGCGATCGGTATCGGTCTTGCTTTGGTTGTTCTCGGAAGAATCGTTATTTCACGATTGAATTTTGAAGAAAGCAAAGACCGCCACGTGAACTTCGCCAACATCGAAAAAGTGTTCGCTATTCTTATGGTAGTTACCGCATGTTGTATGGCATTTGCACATGGTTCAAACGACGTGGCTAACGCGATTGGTCCATTGGCTGCAGTAGTCAGCGTAGTTTCTAGCGGCGGTATGGTTGAGTCGAAAGCAACTCTAGCTTGGTGGGTATTACCACTAGGCGCGTTAGGTATTGTTGCTGGCTTGGCACTGTTTGGTCATCGCGTTATCGCAACCATTGGTAAAGGTATTACACATCTTACGCCAAGCCGTGGCTTTGCGGCTGAACTTGCAGCAGCGAGTACCGTTATTATTGCTTCGGGGACAGGTTTGCCTATCTCCACAACGCAAACGCTAGTAGGTGCTGTGCTGGGTGTAGGTCTTGCGCGTGGTATTGCGGCACTTAACTTAAATGTTGTAGGTAGCATCGTAGTTTCATGGGTTATTACTCTACCTGCGGGCGCTATCATGTCGATTATCTTCTTCTTCGGCTTGCGCAACATTTTTGGTGTTTAATCTGAGTAAATTTATGAAGGAAAACAAGCGGTATGAAACGGCAAGATTTTTACTTTGAGTTACCTGATGAGTTAATAGCTCGGTATCCTCAGTCGGATCGTACAAGTAGTCGCTTACTTCATTTAGACGGCCCTACAGGGGCCGTTTCTCATTCTCGCTTTACTGACATTCTGGAGTTAGTTAATCCGGGTGACTTGATGATTTTCAATGACACTCGCGTTATTCCTGCTCGTTTGTTAGGTCAGAAAGTGTCGGGTGGAAAAGTTGAAGTTTTAATAGAACGGGTTTTAGACGAACACCGTGTTCTTGCTCACGTACGGAGCAATCGTAGCCCTAAGCCAGGTGCATTGTTCAAGTTAGAAGACGCGGTAGAAGTTGAAGTTCTGGGGCGACAAGATGCACTTTTTGAACTGCAATTTGACGCATCTAAACCCGTTTTGTCGTGGTTAGAAGAGTATGGGCATATGCCTTTACCGCCATATATCGATAGACCTGACGAAGAGTCAGACCGTGAGCGGTATCAAACTGTTTATGGTAAAAAGCCAGGTGCTGTAGCTGCACCAACAGCCGGTCTTCACTTTGACGAGAACGTGCTTACTGCACTTAAGAACAAAGGCGTGAGTATTGAACATGTAACTTTGCATGTTGGTGCTGGCACGTTCCAACCGGTACGTGTAGACGATATTCAAAGCCATGTGATGCATAGTGAATATGCAGAAGTACCGGCAAATGTAGTGGACGCAATAAAAGAAACCAAACAACGTGGTGGGCGTGTTATTGCGGTAGGTACAACTTCGGTAAGAAGTCTAGAGTCGGCGGCGCAAGCAAGCGAAGCAGAGCTGCAACCGTTCTATGATGAAACCGACATTTTTATCTACCCTGGGTACGAATTCAAAGTTGTAGACGCGATGCTGACGAACTTCCACTTGCCGGAGTCTACATTAATTATGCTGGTTTCTGCGTTTGCAGGTCAGCAAGAAGTATTGGCGGCCTATCAGGCTGCAGTCAACGAGAAATATCGGTTCTTTAGTTATGGCGACGCGATGTTCGTAACTAAAAAGCCTTTGAGAGGTTCATGATGAGTCGTATGTCCTTTACGTTAAAAGCAACACAAGGCAAAGCCCGCCGCGGAGAGCTTTCATTTCCGCGTGGAACTGTGCAAACACCAGCATTTATGCCCGTGGGTACTTTGGGTACGGTGAAGGGAATGACCCCAGAAGAGCTTGCCGACACAGGTGCAGAAATTTGTTTAGGAAATACGTTTCACCTCATGTTGCGCCCGGGTACTTCAATTATTCAGCAGCATGGTGATTTGCATGACTTCATGCACTGGGACAAGCCAATTTTAACCGACTCAGGCGGCTTCCAAGTATTTAGCTTAGGTGAGTTGCGTAAAATTTCAGAAGAGGGCGCTACGTTCCGGTCTCCGATTAACGGTGAGAAAATTTTGCTTACGCCTGAAAAGTCGATGGAAGTTCAGCGAGAGCTTGGTTCTGATATCGTTATGATTTTTGACGAGTGTACACCACACCCGGCGACGCATGAGCAAGCAAGAGTTTCTATGGAGTTGTCATTGCGTTGGGCAGAACGCTCTAAAACCGCGCATGAAGGTAATGACGCAGCACTCTTTGGAATTATTCAAGGTGGTATGTACGAAGAGCTGAGAACCATCTCTTTGGAAGGCTTAGAAAACATCGGTTTCGACGGTTACGCTATAGGAGGTCTTTCCGTAGGCGAACCGAAAGAAGACATGATGCGCATTTTAGACCATATCGCGCCGCAAATGCCCGAAGACAAGCCCCGTTACCTAATGGGCGTAGGAAAGCCTGAAGACTTAGTTGAAGCCGTTCGTCGTGGTGTAGACATGTTCGACTGCGTTATGCCTACACGGAACGCGCGAAATGGTCATTTGTTTACGTCGACGGGTGTCATTAAAATCCGTAACGCAAAACATCGCACAGACACTGGTCCTCTTGACACAGATTGTGGCTGTTACACATGTAAGAACTATAGCAGAGCCTACTTGCATCATTTAGACCGTTGTAACGAGATTCTTGGTGCGAGGTTGAACACAATTCACAACCTTTATCACTATCAACAAGTGATGAAAGGTATGCGAGATGCTTTAGATGCGGGGACATTCGACGCATTTGTGCAGAGTTTTTATGCTAAGTTGGGCTTAGAAGTGCCCGAAGTTAGTTGAATAAGTGCAGTGGAAGCCTTGCGCAATAGCTAATGCTTGCACACAATATGTAAAGATTTAAATTCTTAGGCCGACAATTAGTCACTATGAAATAGCAAGTTTGTTCAAGGAGTTGCAAGTATGAGTGCAGAGGGTTTTACCCCTTCCATTCGACCGGTGCCGGTGGAGATGGAACTTCGTTTTGGAACACACAATGAGCGTGTGAAAGGGCTTCTTGTTGGGCAGAGGCAACCTGAGTACCTTGCTGTTGAGATATCTAAAAAGTACAACTGGAACGAAGTGAATGACTGGTTTGGTAGTTGTGCAACAGTAGTGATTCGTGGAGTTCTAAACCAAGGGCAAATTGTTGCAGCTGCAACCGGATTTTTAAGTTCGATAACCCGTCCGCAGCGTATTGTCTTTTTACAGTACCCTAAACGATTCGAGGCTCGAGGCCTGCGCCAAGCACCAAGAATTGAAGTGGAATTAGACGCTACGATCCGTCCAGCGCCTAGTGTCCCCTCTCCGTTCCCACAAGGCTCTGGAATCGAAGAAGTGCAAGGTACAATTAAAGATATTTCTCGGGGTGGTATGGGATTTTCAGCGAAGGCCGATCCTACGATCAGTGCAGATAAACTGAATGGCGGGGTGGTTGAAGTTGAGATCAAAGACGGTGAAAAATCCTTACTGAAGACAGTTGCCGAGATACGTGGCTCTAAGCAGTCAGGTGTAAGTATGGTTATGGGATTATTGATTGATAAGAAAGATCAGGCGTACTTGGATGCACTAGATGATCTAGTTTTACATTCCAAATTGATCAAACAAGCGATCCACGGATAGAAATTACACAAAAGGGTTTACAGACCCTGTGTATTTGTTTAGAATTCAGCACCAATTTTTTCCGACTCTGATGTGTCGTTGAACAAGAGTTTCGAGACATCAATAGATAATGTTTTTGAGGTGAGAGGCTAATGCCAGCAGTTAAATTGAAAGAAAACGAGCCATTTGACGTAGCGTTACGTCGTTTTAAGCGTTCTTGTGAAAAAGCAGGCGTTTTGTCTGAAGTTCGTAGCCGTGAGTTCTATGAAAAGCCAACGGCAGAGCGTAAGCGCAAGAAAGCTGCGGCGGTAAAACGTCACGCAAAAAAATTGGCTCGTGAAAACGCACGTCGTACGCGTTTGTACTAAGAACTGCTTCACAGCTAAGTTTTCGAAAAAACCGTGCTCGGCACGGTTTTTTTGTGTCTGGTTTCTTTGTCGAAAAAGAAAGAGTACATTAACCGCATGGCTGGTTTAATTCCTCGTGACTTTATTCAAGACTTAATCGCTAGAGCCGACGTTGTGTCGGTTATAGACAGTCGCTTGCGCTTAAAAAAGGCGGGTAAGAACTACCAAGCCTGTTGCCCATTTCATGGCGAGAAAACTCCTTCCTTTACGGTTGCTCCTGACAAGCAGTTTTATCATTGCTTTGGTTGTGGAGCGCACGGCAATGCTCTCGATTTCATTATGGAGTACGAGGGCTTAGAGTTTCCTGACGCTGTAGAAGCGTTAGCAGCAGATATGGGTTTGGAAGTTCCGCGTGAGAAAGGAACCGGGCCTACTCGAGACAAGTCAGAAATAGAAGACGACTTTGCACTCATGGAGCAAGCCGGTCAGTTCTTTGCAAGCCAATTACGAAAGCATCCTAACTCCGAAAAGGTTATCGATTACCTAAAAGGGCGTGGCTTAACTGGTGAAATCGTTAAAGCTTTCGGTATTGGTTATGCGCCAGATGGCTGGGACGGCATACTTAAGCATTTAGGTGCTGGCGGTAAAAAAGAGAAGCAATTACTTGCTTTAAAACTGATCTCTGAGAACGATCGCGGTAAGCGCTTCGACTTTTTTAGAGACCGCATCATGTTTCCAATTCGAGACAAGCGGGGCAGAACCGTAGGTTTCGGAGGACGAGTTCTAGACAACGATCAAGGTCCTAAGTACCTAAACTCACCGGAAACACGGTTGTTTCATAAAGGTCGAGAGCTTTACGGCTTTTACGAAATGAAGCAGAAGATTAAGCAACTAGACACGGTGCTTATCGTTGAAGGCTATATGGATGTGGTTGCGTTATCGCAGCATGGAGTTCATTACTCCGTTGCCGCTCTGGGTACTGCTGCTACATCAGATCACTTACAGCTATTATTCCGCCAGGCGCCAAAAGTAGTTTGTTGTTTTGACGGTGACCGCGCAGGACGCGACGCGGCTTGGCGTGCATTAGAAAACGCGTTGCCACTTATGCGAGACGGCCAAGATTTACGCTTCTTATTTCTCCCTGACGGAGAAGATCCAGACAGTTTAATTCGCAGGGAAGGTAAGGAGCAGTTTGAAGCCAAGCTGAACGATGCTCGCTCATTTAAAGACTACTTCTTTGATCATTTGTGTGAGGGAGTAGATCTTACTCAAGATGCAGGTAAAGCCAAACTCATTGCTGACGCGAAACCTCTTATAGAGAAAGTACACAGTGACTTTTATGGCGACCTGTTGAAAGAAGAGCTTGCGAAGAGGCTAGGTCGAAGCGTGGCGCAGGTTGACCATATTACGCCGAAAACAAACAGTACCTTCAAAGCGCAAGAGAAGCGGCAAAAGTACACGCCTGTGGAGCGCGCTATTGGGTTGTTACTACAGAACCCGTGGTTAGGAAAATCAGTCAAGCCCAACAAAACGTTGGAAAAGCTGAAAATGGATCATGTGAAGGTGTTGCTAGCGTTACATCGTCAAACTCAGTCTGACGGACTTACCCCGGCTACAGTATTAGAAGGCTGGCGCGGAACGAAACATGAAGAAAAGCTTCGTGAACTCGCACTCTGGGACCATGCGGTAAGCGAGCAGAACATTGAGAGAGAATTTCAAGAAACGTTTCTATTTCTGGTGGACCGTTATTTCGAACAAAGATATGAAGAATTACGGTTATTACCGAAAGAAGAACTTACTCCAGAAAAGCAGCAAGAATTAGTTTTTATTTTAAAGTCTTTAAAAGGTATGAGTTAACAAGGCTTTTCAGAAAATATTATCATCTCGACTGGCTGAATCCTCGTATATTTGTTATACTATGCGGTCATTTCGAGCGGTTCCCAAAATTCTTTGATTGAGGTGTTGGCCTGTATGCAGACTAAACAGTCGCAACTTAAACTTCTTATTGCCAAAGGCAAGGAACAAGGCTACTTAACGTACGCTGAAGTAAACGATCATTTACCACAAGATTTAGTCGATTCGGATCAGATTGAAGACATCATCCGAATGATTAACGACATGGGTATCAAAACGTTTGAGAATGCCCCAGACGCTGATGAACTCATGATGAGCGAAGACACGGCTGACGAAGATGCAGCCGAAGCTGCAGCAGCTGCCCTAGCTACCGTAGAAAGCGAGATAGGTCGCACTACAGACCCTGTGCGTATGTATATGCGTGAAATGGGTACCGTTGAGCTACTTACGCGTGAAGGCGAAATTGATATCGCAAAGCGTATCGAAGACGGTATTAACCAGGTGCAGTGCTCTGTTGCGGAGTATCCTGAAGCAATTAACTTCCTACTCGACCAGTGGGATGCTTATGAAGCTGAAGAAATTCGCTTAACCGAAATTATTTCAGGCTTTATCGACCCAGACGAAGCTGACCAAGCGCCAGTAAGCGCAACTCATGTGGGCTCAGAGCTTACTGATGATCAGCTTGAAGATGAAGACGATGAAGATGAAGACGAAGACTCGGATGACGATGATTCTGCTGACAATGGTATCGACCCAGAGTTAGCGAAAGAAAAATTCGGTGAGCTTCGCAGTCAATACGAGTCGACGCGCACTGCAATTAAGAAGCACGGGCGCGGTCATAAGAAAGCTAAAGAAGAAATTGAAAAACTAAGCGACCTGTTTAAGCAGTTCCGTTTGGTTCCTAAGCAGTTCGACCGTTTAGTGCGTGACATGCGCGAAATGATGAACCGTGTACGCATTCAAGAACGCCTTATTATGAAAGTTGTTCTTGAACAAGCGAAGGTTCCTAAGCGTTCTTTTGTAACTTCTTTCTCTGGCCACGAAACGACTATGGAGTGGTTCGACGGCTTTGTTGAAAAAGGCACGGGCTCTACTGAAGTATTAACTGAGCAGCGTGAAGAAGTAGAGCGCTGTGTACAGAAGCTTCGCAGTATTGCAGAAGAAACTGGATTGTCGATTGCGAACGTAAAAGACATCAACCGTCGCATGTCTATTGGTGAAGCAAAAGCTCGCCGTGCGAAGAAAGAAATGGTAGAAGCCAACCTACGTTTGGTTATTTCAATCGCGAAAAAATATACGAACCGTGGTTTGCAGTTCTTGGACCTAATCCAGGAAGGTAACATTGGTTTGATGAAGGCTGTTGATAAGTTTGAATACCGTCGCGGTTATAAGTTCTCGACGTACGCCACATGGTGGATTCGTCAGGCAATCACGCGTTCTATTGCCGACCAAGCAAGAACAATCCGTATTCCGGTACACATGATTGAAACAATCAATAAGTTGAACCGTATTTCTCGTCAAATGCTTCAGGAAATGGGTCGTGAACCGCACCCTGAAGAACTGGCAGAGCGTATGGCTATGCCTGAAGACAAAATTCGTAAAGTGCTTAAAATTGCCAAAGAGCCAATTTCAATGGAGACGCCAATTGGCGACGACGAAGATTCGCATCTTGGTGATTTTATCGAAGACACAACGCTGGACCTTCCGGTTGACGCGGCGACTTCAGATAGCTTAACGAATGCTGTTGTAGAAGTACTTGGTGGCTTAACACAGCGTGAAGCGAAAGTGCTGCGTATGCGTTTTGGTATCGGTATGAATACTGACCATACGTTAGAAGAAGTAGGTAAGCAGTTCGACGTAACGCGTGAGCGTATTCGTCAAATTGAAGCCAAAGCACTTCGTAAACTGCGCCACCCAAGCCGCAGCGAATCTTTGAAGAGCTTCTTAGACGAATAAGTAGCCAACTTCATCAAAAAGCGTCTTCGGACGCTTTTTTGTTGCGTTCGATTTGGGTATACTTGCCGCCGCTTATCAAAAAGCACTTCCTGATATGGCCCCTTAGCTCAGTTGGTTAGAGCACCCGACTCATAATCGGTAGGTCCCCAGTTCAAGTCTGGGAGGGGCCACCATCTACGCTAAATTTGTATGTATTGCGAGAAGTTTAGAATTACTTTGCTTCTATTTATCAGTATTTTCCCAGTTCCGACCTTCAAAGTTGGTAGCTCGGAATACATGTTGTGATTTTAACTTCCTAAAACCTAGCTGAATAACTGGGTGGATTCGGACTAGTGTAATAAAAATCGTGTGACTCTGAATAGTTCGTTTCTCGCCACACTCTATCAGGTAACCCCAATTAAAAGTTAAATTTAGCATGGACTAAAGTGTACTTACTTTAAAGATATCGAGGGTCCTATACCTAAGATTGCCTTTTACTCAATAATGAGAGGATTCTAGGTCCTGTTCTGCTACGCAAACCCAAGTTCTAGGTTTTGGACATCAGAGAACATTGAACTATTTACTTAGTAACAGGTAACTTCAATCATACGGTGATTCGGCTCAAGAATTATGCTAGAAATCATCAATATTTATTTGGAAACGCCCAGAATGAACATTACGAGGATATTCATCCCTACAGTAATATATCAGACTCCGCATCTGTCTTTGAATCGAGGCTGGTAAGTCGGTTTAAAAAGCTAACTCTTTGATAGGAATTGAAGATTTCTTCCCCATACTTTTAGTGGTCAAAAATTTGCCACTGAGAGCTTGATTGTCATTAATGACAGTTGTTGTTAACATGCGTTAAAGTCTTTAATAATCAGGCATTTATGAAGATTCGGTGGTTATGGAAATCATTGATCTTAAAAGGGAAATTTATAAATGACGAAAAGTCTACGTAGTGTGCAGGTATCAGTCAATGTTCCGAAAACATTACTAAGCCGCATAGAGAAAAGCCGTAAAGGCTTGAGTAGGTCTGACTATATCAGGCAAGTGCTTGAGGAGTCGGAAAGCTATAAAGCGGAAAAAAAATTGAATGGTGTAGTATACACTCCGCAAAACCTTGCTGAGTATGTTTCTCATAAGGTGTTATCTTACTTTTTTTTAAATCAGAAGAATATAAAAAGGCTAGGTAGCCAATCAAAGAAATTAAGGGTCATTGATCCTGCATGTGGTGATGGCGAGCTTCTGCTAGCAATATCAAATGCCTCCTTTCCGGTAGATGGCTTTTTAAAGAGTGAACAACTTGAACTATATGGCTTAGATATTGATAAAAAATCCCTTTTGCAAACACAAAAAAGATTAACCGAGTATCATACTTTTACACCAATTCATACAAATGCTCTGTGTCCATTTAAGTCAGAACATGACATCGGTTGGTTGAATTTAAAGAAAAGACATTGTGGATTCGATAGCTTTGATATAGTTATAGCTAATCCCCCATGGGGAGCTGACGTTAGCGATTATTATAATCTTCTTTCAGATGGTAATTTTTCATTATTGAATAGGCAGTTCGATAGTTCAGATTTATTCATCGAATCAGCTCTAAAGAACCTTGAAGATGGTGGTTTTATTGCTTTCATTATTCCTGATTCGCTATTTTCTCAAGAAAGAGAGAGCTTGAGAGGTTATTTACTTTCTAAAACCAAAATCCACTTTATAGGCCGTTTCGGCGAAAAAATATTTAAGGATGTTAATCGGGCGTGCGCAGTCGTTATATGTGAAAAAGGTAAAGCTAATGACCAACATAAGATCGATTGTTTCAGACTTTCGGTTGAACATCGAAACCTTATTTTAGCTGGTAGTACTGACTTCCATTCCGCAGAGTTGGAATTGAGTCACAAAGTAGAGCAGTCCAGGTTCGAAAACAATAAAAACTATCTTTTTAACATTGATATAGATGCTGAGCTCGAAGCCACTTATAACAAGATACTCGGTCAATTAGATACTCTAGAAAATCATTTAAACAGTTCACGAGGTGTTGAGCTATCAAAAAAAGGTAATGTGATCCAATGCGTTAATTGTAAAAAATGGTCACCCTCACCCAGCAAAGAAACTTTCAAATGCTCTCATTGTAAATCATCTATGACGACTTTGGAGTGTCAAAAAGATATTATCATTCATAAACAAGTAATTAAAAACAGCAGACCTTTGATTGTTGGGGAGCACATCAGTCGTTACAGCTTACGATCTGATCTGTGGATAGATATTTCTAAGGATGGAATAAAGTATAAAAATTGTGACTTATATGAGAGTAATAAGTTAGTCGTCAGAAAAACTGGGATTGGAATTTCTGCTTCGATCGACTACTTGCAACGCATGACAAACCAAGTCGTATATATATTTAAATTAAAAGAAAAAAAGACAAAGTCATTTCCACTGGAATTTTTTTTAGCTTTGATAAATTCAAGACTAGCTTTTTTCCTAATAGCTATGTCGAATGGTGAGATTGAATGGAAATCCCATCCTTATATTACTCAGAAGCAAATTCTAGATTTCCCCGTACCAGATATTGAGAAGATTCCTACTGCCATGTTTGAAGAAATTTTATCAATTAGCAGTGAGATAAAAGAATCTCTAAAGCAAGGGGAGTTGATTTCTGAAACTCTTGACGCACGTTGTGAGAAGCTTATTGCTGCGCTCTATGGATTAAATAAAAAGGACTATAAATCGATTTTTATTGCAATAGAAAAATCTCAAGAACTTCTATCAGTTAAAGCTCTTAAAAATATTAAAATCGAAGATATATTTAATACAAAGGCTGTTTAATGGGATATAGATATATAGGCTCTAAATCGAAGATTATAGATGTCCTTTTAAAGAAAATTGGGGATATTGTTCCAGAAGGAGCCCACGTAGCCGACTTAATGACCGGTACTGCGACTGTGTCTATGGAGCTTCGTAAACTCGGATATAAGGTGACAGCAAATGATTTAATGACTTATTCGTATCATCATGCTGTTTCAGGATTAAAATTTTCAAAGCTTCCGACATTTCAACGGGCTAGAGATTTTGTTGAACAGTATTATAAACCAAAAGAAAATGAATCAAGCCCGACGCATTATCAAATGATGATTAACGCGCTGAATAACTCCAAACCCATTAAAGGTTATTTTTGGAAAGAGTTTTCACTTTCCGGAAAGCCAAGTAACACGGACAAACCGAGAAATTACTACAGTAGTGAAAATGCTGCGAAAATTGATGGCATTCGTGCAAATATTGAAAAACTGACAAAAAATAAGGCTTTAACTCATAACGAGAAAAGTCTTATTTTACACGACTTGATAATGGGGACGAATGATGTAGCTAATATTGCAGGGACATATGGACATCACATGGCGAATCTTGTCGGTCGCGCTAAAGATACTCTTAATTTATACCCCAGCAATTTGCTTTTGAAAAATGATGTTAAAAATCACACTGTACTACAAGGGTATGCTGAGGAGGTTTCAAGCAAAATTTCGTGTGATATCTGCTACATTGATCCTCCTTATATGAAAAGGCAATACGCTGCTAACTATCACATACTAGAAACTTTGGCTCGCGGAGATGAACCGGAAGCTATAGGAGTGAGTGGTCTGAGGCCTTGGCGAGACCAATATTCAAATTTTTGTACTAAAACAAAAATTCGTGACTCATTTCGGCTCATTTTCAATAATATGAAAACCAATAATTTTCTTATTAGCTACAGTGAAGATGGATTATTAAGTATTGAAGATTTTGTTGAACTATTATCTCCATTCGGAGATGTATACATAGACGAATTTGTTCACAAGCGGTTTAAAAGCAATAGCAGCCATCTCAAAAACCACTTAACTGAATATCTCATACATCTCAACAGATAATAGTTCAATCATAAGCTAACTCTAATTGGCATCTTTAAATAGCTCAGCATGTTCAGGATGCCAATGAATAGTGTAAGCCTTACCGTTAATATACAAGTCTAATAAAGCACTTCCATCTTCCATATGTAGCATGTCTTCCAAATTTATTGGAGAAACATCTGCATGATGGAGCATTGAATGTATTAGTGGGCTTAAGATTACCAAGTTTCTAGGGGCGTCAGAACCTCCTCTTCCAAGAGGGATCAAGTGATGAGCTTCAGTATAATTAACGCCATTTTTCTTCTTGAAGATAAACTCATCACCCGTAACTTGACATCTATTGTTATAAAGTCCTTTTAACTTTTTAACTAGTTTGGCGTTTCTTTTTCTAACCTTGACTGTCTTTTCAGAAGTCTCTACTTTTTCATCCGTAAAGTCTTCATCAAAAAGTTGGTCTATAACTTCAGTCTCGTCAATCTGATCTGCTTGGTTGTCAGGCTCTTTTACACTAATAACGCTGCTTGTTCTGAAAGGATGTTTAAGATCACCTATCGATAATAACAGTTGTCCATCATCGAAACTGAGAAAACCGGAAAATCCTTCCCGCCTAGACTCAGGTGAAAACATCTTTTCAAAAATTGAAGTGTCCTCTCCAACAAATGGAAGGTCTGCGGCGCCGTCATTTAAATACCAACCAGCCCATACTTGGCCATCAAAAGTTGATGCAATGAAGACTATCAGGCCGTCAGGACATTGATTGCGATCAGTAGGATCAATTGGCTTAGGAAAGCCGTAATGGGGCAACCATGCCTTAACTCTATTTGATCGGCTCGATTGTAGCTTCTGACTAGTTATACTCACCGATGCTGCTCGCCGCTGATAGATTTTTAATTCTTGACTAGAATCATGAGCCTCGTCTATACCAATACTAAAAATCGGAAACTCCCAGCAGGGGCCTTGAGTCGCAGTAGTTCTTTTTAAATTTTTAATCCCGGAAAAAAACTTTTCCCACTTATCAATACCTATTGATCTTACTGGAAAGTCGATATAGGCCTGCCCTCCACCACCAGTTTCAGTTCCCGGAGGTTTATTAATATTGAAGAAATCCGCTTGCGTTAAATGCCTAAAGATTAAATTTTTAACCGTCTTCAAGATAACCACCTGATTTTAATATAATACTCCCTTGACTTTTATTGTGTAGAACTCCGTATACTTACGCAAGTTCTAAAACTAAAAAGGAGTTAATTTATAATCTGTAAGTATGCCTTGCTCATAAAATCCTATAAATCCATGGGGTTAATTACCCTAAGGAATAAACTATTAGGAGAAGTGGTAGCGCTGGAATGACCCCTAATAAAAAAGTGCAATCATTTGTTTTTTGGTACTAACTCTGATAGACCAGTATTTTGGGGCTATATTGGAGACGATACAATGGATTGTGAAATAGGAAAAATAACTCTTTATTTATCCAAAACAGATAAATCCTTTGCGGACGTTATCGAGACTGGCAAACTTCCTGAAGAAGATTCTGATAAGTTCAAAATCAGGCGATTCACTGTTGCTGAACACCAATGTATTTTCTATTGCCAGCAAGTTAATAATCCTGCTCATGAAACACCCCCGTGGATAGACTTCATCAACGAAAATTTGGAGTATGAACAGCTTCTTAATTTCAGGCCTAGTTCAGAGCGTCCAAGTGGGTTACTACTAATCAAGAAGGAGAATCGCATATACGCTGCCGCTTTTGGAACAAGAGGCACAAGTTGGCTCGATAAGAAGAAATTTGAGCCTGACTTTGGTATTAAAGTAGCGATGAATATGTGTGGTAATGAAGAAGTTCGTCAAGCTAAGAGCGCAATCCAATCACATACAACCCAAATCATTGATCGGCAACTAACTAAACCTTCAAATTCATTTGATTTTGGCATGTCTGAAATTGAGTTTTTGAGATACATTTCTGCTCATATCCAAGACGATAATAATATTACATTACAAGGCAAAGACTGCTTAACAATTAAGATAATTGGCGAAGAAAAACTTAGTTGGGAAAGGTTAATTTATTTTCTTGACAAGTTTGTCGACTCATACGGTTCGGAGGCATATAAGGAGCTATTTCCGAATTACCCAAATTTATCGCCTGTTACAGAAGAAATACAAGAAACTTTAGATAACGTGCTCATAGAGAATTTAGTAAACGAACAGCTCGATACAATTCATTTGGCGATTCCGGACTTTTTATCTGATGACGAATATAGTTTTTCTTACTCCAACAAAGAAAAACGAAATAATTACATAGTCTCACACATTCGAATCGAAGATTTATACCAAGGTGCTCAAGCCATATTTAAAACAAAAGATGATATAACTGCCAAGTCAATAAAAAACAAGAAAGTTTACGCATATTCACATGATGAAGACAAAATCTTAGCTAACCTCTGTTGGAGCTTATACTCCTGCATAATAGCAGAGATTCAATACGAATCTCAGTGTTACATACTATCATTAGGTGAATGGCGGAAGGTCGACAATGACTTTTACGCTGCATTGAACAGCTTTGTTATAAATGACCTCCCCGAAGATAATCTAGCAGAACACTTTAACGGTATCGATATATCTTGCATTCAAAGCAGCCAAAATAGAGAAGGAATATTCAACGACAAGTATTGTGAAGTAAATCCCAATGCTATTAAATTTGATACTGCAAAACTTCGAATTGGCCTAGCAAGAAAAGACAAGGAGTTTTGCGACATACTAGAGCTTGAAAACGATATAGCTCGTATCGTTCAAGTCAAAAAGTATGGTGGTTGCAGTTCTATTAATTATTTATTTTCTCAGACTCGATTTTACTGTGAATTTTTCTTGACTGATGATGTATTTCTTGAGGAGATTAGAGGGTTCATTCAGAAATCCGGACACCCTAAAAGCAACGATTTCCTTGAACACATTAAGGAATCTACTGAAGATGTTGTTGGTGCTAATTATGAGGTTCAGATGTGGCTTCTCTATGATGAGAAAAAAGATAAACCTATGAAAGAAAATTTGCCTTTGATGGCTAAATATGAATTAAAGCTAACCTATGAACGCTTGCGAAAAACGTTAAAATATAAAAGGGTGAGCGTGGTTATGATTCCTGTAAAAATAGTAAACTTCACTAAAGCAAAGAAAAATAAAGTAACTTAAAATTGCCTATATTGCGCTCGTTACTTAACGTGGTAATGGATTATGCTTTCCAAAACATCTTATCTACCCCCCTGTTAATGCCTCACCGTGATCAAATGAAATTCCACCACGAACACAATCAGTATGGTTGAAATACGGCTAAGCGCATAGTGGGGAGCGCATTAATTGCTGCTATTTTTGTAGATTCTGAATCTCGTCTATGGGGCCTCATAATAGATAGGTCCCGAGGTCAAGTCTGGGTAAAAAGCGCCCGGAGCGAGCACCGCTCGATCAGCTTTTTACGCGAGGCATGGAGCGGAGCCTGACGATGCTCAGGGACGTTTTTTAGCTGGTGTCGAGAGCGCGCATAAGAAATAGCACCCAACTCTACTCTCTGTAACCCGACTCAGGGTTTTACCTCAAACCTCACAAAACATCTCTAGATTTTGATTAATATCACCAAAATATTTTTGTTGAAGCTCTTGGTATTCCGGTGTTTGCCAAACTTGGCTTTGGGCTTCATTGAACCGGTCTCTTAGGTTTGGGTCTTTAAACGCGACTTGGTAGTTGGTGGTAGCGATAGTGAGTCTGTTGAGCGGAGATGGATTATCGCTGGTGAGTAAGTAGTGGTTCAGAATGTTTCTGTCAATAACAATGGCTTGCACTCTGCCTCGTAACAGCATTTCTACTTGGGCACTCTGGTCGACTGTCTCATTGTAGTCTTCAGCTCGTTCTATGGCATTGCTAAAGTCTTCTCCGAGAACAATGTTTGCTGTTTGAAACGCTAACACGGAGAGCCCTAGTAAATCTTCCAAACTATTGATGGTTAGCCTGTCTTGCTGGCGCGTAACTACCATGTTCTGATACTGAATATAGGGGCAACTGTAGTAATAATCGTTAGGGCCAGTTTCTTCCTTTTGTAGGCTAGACGCGTCGAAAGCGTCCGCGCTTAAAGTTTCTCCTATCCGGCCGTTGGGAACATGAGTAAAGTTCACGTGAACACCCATGTGCGCGCCAATAAGTTCCATAAGCTCAATTTCATAACCGGAGTTAGACGTGAGGTCGATATAAGGTGGTTTGTGTAATCCCACTAAAACGTGCAAGGACGAAGCAGCTACCGGTGAAATCGAAAGCCATGTGACAAAGGCCAATGTAAGAGCCGTGTAACGTGCTGCTGCCTGAACCATAACTACCGCCTTAAGTCAGATTTATGCCTACTTAAGATCAGATTAGAATACTTTGGATGGAACGCACTATGACAAAAGGCAGAGTAACAACCAATTCTTAAAAATCACAGTGGGCGGCTAATTGCTGGTTCACTGTATTGAAATATTTTCTTTGCAGCTGTTGATAAGCCTCGGTTTGCCAAATACGTTGCTGTGCACTATCGAAGCGTTGTTGCAGAGAAGGGTCTTTAAACGCGACTTGATATCGTGTGGTGGCAATGGGGTATCTATTAAGTGTAGGCACATCACTGTATTGGCCAAGGTAGTAATTCAAAATATTTTCGTCTAACACTATGGCATTGGTGCGTTGGCGCATAAGCATTTCTACCTGGCTTCCTTGGTCTACGGTTTCAACATATTCGCTCGCTTGCTCAGCTGCGTTGGCAAAAGACGGTCCTAGAGCTCTGGTAGCGGTTTGAAAGGCAATAACATGGAGTCCAATGAGGTCATTGAGTTGGTTAATGACAATGTTATCGTCGGCTCGTGAAACAATTAAGTTGTGATACTCGATATAGGGGCAGCTGTAGTAAAAGTCGATGGTGTCGCTTGTTGGGCGCTGTAATGTAGCGGCATCAAATGCGTTTGCGGGCAAAGTGGTGCTGAGCCTTGCGATGGGAACATGGGTATAATTTACCGTTGCCCCCATTTCCTCTACGATCATTTCTATAAGTTCGAGTTCGTAACCCGTATTGGTCGACAAGTCTATATACGGAGGCATGTTCAGAGGAAGGAGAAAATGCAAAATTTCATCGGCGTCACTGGAGTCAGTGACACCGAAAAACAAGAATACCGCCGCTACTGTGCTTAATACCTTGCGCATATTTTGTGTAGAACCCGATTCTTTTTTGGTTTAATCCCTACACAAAGTTAGCATAACAGGGCGAAATTACGAATGACTCATTTTTGCACGGTGTGCATGAAGCTTTTTATAGCTTTCTATGAGTCGCAAGTGGCGATCTAGACCATCTAACTGCATATTTGTTTCAGTAAGTCCGTAAAAGCGTACAGAACCATTCACCGAGCCTGTAGCCGCCTGAAAGACATCGTCGCTATACATTCTAGCTAGGTTGTAGCTGTAGTCTTCTAGGTCTAAATCATCGTCCAGTGTAATTTCTAACACGGCTTCAAGTGCTCTATAAAATAGAACCCTAGCCACAGTGTTGTCGTTGTATTGTAAAAACTCTTGGACTAGCTCGTAGGCACTCTCTAGTTGTTCTAATGCAAGGTAAATAAGTAGCTTGAGCTCCAGAATGGTGAGCTGTCCCCAAACTGTATTCTCGTCAAACTCGACGCCAATAAGCGTAATAATGTCGATATAGTGGTCGAGCTGACTTTCTTCCAAGCGTTCAACTAGGCTTTGTAGTTGCTCTTCGTTAAGCCTGTGTAGGTTCAATATGTCTTCGCGGAATTGCAGCGCAACGTTGGTATTGTCCCAAATAAGGTCTTCTACTGGGTAAACCTCTGAATAGTTCGGAACGAGCATGCGTACAGCTGGTGCGCCTAAGTCGGTATAGATCGCGGTGTACACTTCTTTGCCCATATCCTGCAATATCGCCATCAGAGTTTGTACCTCTTCATCGTTCGAGCCTGAAAAGTCCCACTCAACAAAATCAAAGTCAGGTTTAGCGCTGAAAAACCGCCAAGAAATAACTCCGGTAGAATCGATAAAGTGCTCTACAAAGTTATTCGGCTCGGTGACTGCCATCGAATTAAAAGTGGGCAGTGGAATGTCGTTTAAGCCCTCAAAACTTCTTCCTTGCAATAGCTCTGTTAAGCTTCTTTCTAGAGCAATGGAGAAGCTGGGGTGAGCACCAAATGAGGCAAAAACGCCACCTGTTTTTGGATTCATAATGGTGACGCAGGCGACCGGGAATTGCCCCCCGAGAGAGGCGTCTTTAACTAGCACTGGAAATCCTTGGGCCTCCAGCGCATCAATACCTTCTACAAGATGCGGATACTGCTCCAACACATCTCTCGGCACTTCTGGAAGCGCAATTTCGTTCTCAATGATTTCACGCTTAACTGCGCGTTCGAAAATTTCTGATAAACACTGAACTTTAGCTTCTGCCAGCGTATTTCCGGCACTCATGCCATTACTAAGAAATAGGTTCTCAATCAGGTTAGAGGGAAAGTAAACCGTTTGTTGGTCTGATTCTCGTACGTAGGGTAACGAGACGATACCTCGGTCGATACGTCCAGAGTTAGTATCGATTAAGTGCGAGCCTCGCAATTCTTGTTCAGGGTTGTAAATACTTAAGCAATAGTCGTCGAGTAAGCCTGCTGGAATACTGTCGTCTTTTTCCAACGCAAACCATTTCTCGTTGGGATAATGCACAAAGTCGCTATGGGCAATTTCTTCTCCAAAATACTGGTCGTTGTAGAAGAAGTTGCAGTTGAGACGCTCGATAAATTCCCCTAAAGCGGAACATAAAGCGCTTTCCTTCGTTGCGCCTTTTCCGTTGGTAAAACAAGGTGGTGAAGCCGCGTCGCGAATGTGAAGTGACCAAACATGAGGAACAATATTTCTCCATGAAGCAATTTCTATTTTCATGCCGAGGTCTGCAAGAATTGAAGACATGTTAGAAATAGTTGTTTCGAGTGGAAGGTCTTTCCCTTCAATGTAGGTTTGAGAAGAGCCGTCGGGCGCACCTGTTAATAAAGCCTGTGCGTCTTCATCTAAATTCTCAACCACTTCAATTTCAAACTCTGGACCAGTTTGAACGACCTTCTTCACAGTACAACGGTCGATAGAACGCAAAATGCCTTGGCGATCCTTCTCGGAAATATCCTCGGGTAGCTCGACCTGAATTTTGAAGGTTTGGTTGTATCTATTTTCCGGATCAATAATATTATTTTGCGAGAGTCGAATATTCTCTGTCGGAATATTTCTGGCAACACAATATACTTTTACAAAATATGCAGCGCACATGGCTGACGAGGCAAGGAAGTAGTCAAACGGACTCGGCGCAGAACCGTCGCCTTTGTAACGTATCGGCTGATCGGTAATGACCGTAAAGTCGTCGAATTTAGCTTCTAGTCTTAAATTGTCTAGAAAGTTAACTTTTATTTCCATGGGAATGCCTAATTGAAGTGTACATTGCGTTTAGTGTGTATTATCGCCCGAATGCACCTGTCTTGTCACATCATTGGCAGCGCAGTAGCAATATAAAAATAGGAATAAGTATAGAATGCGGTTATTGATTAGGGTTGGCTCACAGAACCCAGTGAAAGTGAATGCAGCAAAAGTCACACTAGCTCGATATTTCCCTGAAGCTGAGTTGGACGTGCAAGGTGTTAGCGTGCCTTCTGAAGTTTCTGACCAACCGATGTCTGAGCAAGAAACATTGCTTGGAGCGAAGAACCGAGTAGTAAACCTACAACAGCAAACTGAAGCCGATTTTTATGTAGCATTTGAAGGTGGTGTGGACCAATTTTCGTATGGCACAGCCACGTTCGCTTACGTGGTTATTCAACATAAAAACCAGACTGCTGTAGGGCGCACTGGAGACTTACCTATTCCAGATGTTTTTTACCAAGAATTGAAAGCGGGTAAAGAGTTAGGCGACGTGCTTGATGACCACTTCCAAACCCAAAACATTAAGCAAAAGGGCGGAGCCATCGCGTTATTAACCGAGCAGCTTGAAACACGTGAAAGCACGTATGTTCAAGCGATGACTCTGGCAATGGCTCGAATAGTCAATTCTAGCCTTTTCACTTCATAATTGTGCCATTAGATCGTGAAGCTCGCGGTCGTTGTTGGCGCTATTTTCAAGAGCTAAGTTTTTGTAATGGGTTACTAGGTCTGCGTTGTTTTCTAAGCTTTGAAGTTGTGCCATGCGAGCGTAAGCCCATGGCAAGTCGGGTATTTCTAACTCGGAGTTGTAGTCAGTAATATATCGCTCCATAGCTTCAATGCCTTGGCTCACCCTTTGATGACTAAATACGGCGTTTCTGCCGATTTGATACAAGGCATTGAAATACGTGTCGTCGTGTTCAAAACCCTGTGAAGTAATGCGTACAAAAGACTCATGTGCCAATTCGTATTCTCCATGCTCTTGCAGGTTTAATCCCAGTCGTAATTGAATATTCGTAGCCTGCGGGTATTGCTCAGCCATTTTGTGTAACTCTTCTGAGTATCGCTCTGTATCAAACTCACGAACTATGCGTAGGTGAGCGACAGCTCCTTGAACTTCGTCGAGCTCCTGAATATTGCGCATTTCTTGTTTCGCAGCTTCCTCCCCGCCACCTACAATACTGGGGGCACTTAGATAGTAGTTGAATAAGGCGAGTCGGTAAGTCAAATTCCTAGGCTCGAGAGTTACCGCGTTTTCTAAACAACGGCGGCTCTTTCCGGCGAAGCGCATCGCTTTCATTATGCCTTCACTGGCTCGTATGCCGTAAATAACACCACAGTAGTAATTCACTTGAGCATGGTTAGGAGCAATATCTAGGGCTTGCTCCATGAACTGCTGCGCTTGGTTCAACCGGTCAGGAAAATGTATTTCGATGTTTTCAACTAGGCTGTTTACATGCTGCTCTTCTGCATTTAATTGGGTCGAACAGACAATGAGTGCGATCAACAGGCCGTTTTTGATTCTGGATATAAATTTCATAAGGTATCTCCCGTTTATTGCCGCACTTAAATAGTGCTCGTGGACTCTGGTTTATGTTGTTTAGGAGGGTCGTATTTTCTAGAAAGCTTGGCGACAAAAAATGTACCTATAATGCCCGGAGCAATCCAAAGCGCTGTGTAAAAGTCACCCGTAACGGACAACCACGTAGCGCCGCCAAAAACTAAAAAAGCAGTGTATGCGCCAATCCCTGATCCGATATAGGCACCGAGATGCTCGCGCAACCATGCCTTTTTAGAAAATGACTTTGAGAAAATGAACTTGATATTGGAGAGGCCGACCCACGCACCTAAAGCTCCAAAAACAATATGCAAAATTAAACCGTTGAGCGAACCCACAATAATGAGTGCTAATCCATTCAGGGCTAACACCCCACATACCGCGATAAGGTAGGGCTTTTTTAGGCCCTCGTGATTACTTTTGTTGCGGAGCACTGCGTTGCCATAAAGCACCGAAGAGTGAATAAGTACGCCCAAGTGAATGAGAAACCATGCGAAAAGGTGAGCGTATTGCACCCGTTGTTCCGCCAAGTGGGCTACCGAATAGAGATGAGGTTTAACCTGAGCGGTAAAAAGTAATACGAGTAAAGACATTGCTATACCACTGAAAGCGACAGTGTTCATGCTTAAACCGTAATACCCACCAAATTTCTTGTGGTTTAACCCTCCCTTTCTTGATACAGCAGGTATCCAGAAAAGAAGGAGTGATAAGGTTCCTGCAACCACGTGTGTTATTAGGAAAATGTGAAATAGATTTTGCATAACAAGCCCCCGATGGGTGTTTAACGATGAGGCAATGGTAGGGAAAAGGAAAAGCTGCGTGCAGTGACAAAAGTCATGACTTGAAAAGTGACTTTTGACCTATTGGTCTTATTAAAGAGGCAGGGCATACTTGCTCAATGAACTTTAAATCATTCAATTTCAAAGTAGGTGCTGATCAAGTAAGCGGTGTGTTTACCGTTGCACTGGTCGCTTGTATCGACATTTGGCTCTTATGGAGTCAAATGGGCGCAAGTGTGGGTAGGTTGGCGCTACTCGCGCTGATTTATGGCGCTTTTGCTGTTTTATTTTTTGTGTCTACGCTCGACACGAAACCACCACAAGCACCTAAGCTAAAGGCAATATTAATTGCTATACAGTTCACTTTAGTTTGCGGCATTGTCGTAACTACACCGAACCCTTTCGCTGCCATTCTGTTAGTGATATGGATAGCCCAACTGCCATATTTGATGTCGTTTAGATTGGCGTTAGCCTTGTCTCCTGTGTGGAGTGTTATTACTTGGTCGTTGTATGCCTGGCGCTGGGAAACCGACGGTGTCTTTATTATGGGGTTGCTTTATTTTGCATTCAACGTGTTTGCTTTAATTATGATGGAGGCGCGTAAAGAGGCTGAATTTGAACGCGAACGTGCAGAACAAGCAAATAGAGAGTTAATAGCCATGCAGTCATTGTTGCAAGAAGGAAGCAAGCAAGAAGAGCGGCTGCGTATTGCGCGTGATATTCACGATTTGGTGGGGCATCACTTAACTGCTCTTAACTTGCAGTTACAAGTATTGACGCGAACCGTTCCTGAAAACTGTAAGCGAGAGGTAGAGCAGAGTCATGCTATAGCCAAACTGTTACTGGCAGACGTGCGAGAAGCTGTCAGCGATATCCGTGCACATGACTACTTAGACCTGAAACAAGCAATTGAAAAATTGATAGATCGCCTGCCAGGAGTAGAGGTACGTTTGACTATTCCAGAGAAGGTGGCTGTTTTAAATTTAGAGCAAGGCATGGTGCTCTTACGAAGCGTGCAAGAGGCAATGACTAACGCCATAAAGCATGGAAGGGCTTCACTGATTCACATTCGAGTAAGGCAGAGCAAAACAGAGTTGCTCGCAGAAGTTGAAGACAACGGAATAGGTGCTCACTACTTAGTAAAAGGCAATGGCTTAACGGGCATGCAAGAACGTATTCACCAGTTAGGCGGAGAGCTAACGTTGCAATCCTTAGAGCCAGGCTTTTTGCTGCGTTTAACGCTGCCACTTAAGAGGCTTGTATGAGTCAGAAATCCTATCGTGTGCTGCTCGTAGACGACCAGAAGCTCGTACGTCAAGGTTTAAAGAGTCTATTGTCGCTCTCACCAGAAATAGACGTAATCCATGACGTTCCCGACGGTACTGAAGCGTTAGAGTGGCTGCGTGAACATTCCAGCTCCGTTGATGTCATTTTACTCGATATTCGTATGCCGAAGTTGAATGGTATCGAGACCCTGCAAGCGATGCATAGTGAAGGTATTCATATTCCAACGTTGATTCTAACTACGTTTGACGACCATGAGTTGTTGCTTGACGCGTTAAAAGCCGGGGCTAAAGGGTATTTACTAAAAGACGTTGAATTAGAAACACTAGTCAACGGTATTGAGCGGGTATTTCATGGCGAATCAATGATTCAGCCTTCGATTACCACTCAGCTGTTGAGTGGCTTAAGCAACTTGAAGTCCGAGTTTGATGCTTTTGAACAGCCAGAGCCATTGTCTGTAAAAGAGGTTGAAATATTAAGGCTGATGGCTGCAGGGTGCAGTAACAAGGAGATTGCAGAAGCTTTGTTTAAGTCAGAGGGAACGGTGAAAAACCAAGTGAGTACGATTATGTCTAAACTTGGAGTTAGAGACCGAACCCGCGCTGTTCTTAAAGCTATCGAGCTCGGTCTTCTATCTTCTTAAGCTATAGTTAGTGCTGCTCTTGCGCTATTGCGTCGTCCATTTCACTTTCAAGTTTGGCACTTTCGTCAGCACGTGGCTTCACAAATCGAGCAAGCCCTAAATACAGCACAGGTGTCAGATAAAGCGTAAACACCACAGCGATACCGAGCCCACCGAAGACAACCCAACCAATTGCGTTACGCGCTTCTGCACCTGCTCCTGTGGATAGAATAAGAGGTAATGCACCGAGCAAGGTTGATACCAAAGTCATCACAATCGGGCGCAATCGAATAGTGGCAGCTTTCTCAACCGCCTCGCGTACCGAAAGTCCTTTGTCTCTTAATTGGTCGGCAAACTCTACGAGTAGTATTGAGTTCTTCGCCAGTAGACCAATAAGCATGACCAAACCAATTTGTGAATAGATGTTGATACTATTGCCGGTGAGGAACAGGGCAAATAAAGCTGCTGCAATACCAAACGGCACAGTAATCATCACCACAATGGCACTATTCACACTTTCAAACTGTGCGGCCAATACCAAAAATACAATAAGGAAAGCTAACACATAGGTTAAGACAACCTCGCGAGCGGTTTCTTCAAAGGTTTGTGCTTCACCCAAGAAAATTAGACCGATGCCTGCTGGCAGCTCGTCTTGCGCTATGGCTCGAAGAGACTCAACAGCTTCTTCAATTGTAAGGTTTGGTGGCAGTTCCATGTCTATTTCAATGGCACGACGCTGTGACTGGCGCTCTAGCTCCGCTGCAACACCTTCTTCGGTAATGGTAGCAAGGCTGGACAGTGGTACTAATGTTCCGTCTTGCGCGCCCACATAGAGGTTTCTCAAATCACTTGGATCTTGAACACGGCTTCTATTCGCGCGCAGCATAATAGGAATAGATTGGTCTCCCACATTTAGGTCTGCAATATCGTCGCCGTTAATCGCTACCCGAAGTGTGGTGGATATGTCTGAAAGGGCTACACCAAGTTCCTCGGCTCTTCGGCGATCAATGTTGACTCGAAGCTGAGGCTGGGTTGGCTGGTAGCCGATACGCGGGTAACCGACTTCCGGAAGTTCGCTGCGAATTCTAGCGGTGAATGCCAAAGCAGCTTCATATATGCCTTCGTATGTAGGCCCAGTAAGTGCTAACTCAAGACCTCCGCCTTGCCCACGTAGGTTCAAACTATTACTACCAAAGGCACGTCCGGATACACCCGCAACATTGGAAATAGGCCCATTTATTTCTTCAATAATTTGCTGCTGCGACTTTTCCCTTTCATCCCAGTGTTTAAGCTGGACGGTAATGAAGGTTAAGTTCGGATCCCACTGACCTACCACCGTATAAATAGAGTCGATTTCTCCTTCCGCAGCATAAGGCAGTAAAATCTCTTCTAGTTTATACGCTTGGCGATCCATAAAGTCTAAGCCGACTCCGTCAGGACCTCGTGCGAATATTCTCACTGTTCCGCGGTCTTCGGTTGGCATAAGCTCATTTTCAAGTAACTGGTATGCGCTGAACGCTCCTGCAGCCAGTAGCACGCTAATTCCAAATACCCACCATGCATGGTTTAAGCAAAATTTAAGTGAGCTGCCATATAGCTTTACTAGTTTGTCGCCAATGCGTACTAGCATGCTTTTCTTATGGTTTTTCAACGGAAGCTTTGCTGTTAACGCTGGAACCAAAGAAAGTGCCACGAAAGACGAAATAATTACTGCTATGGCAAGTGTTCCGCCAAACTCTCGGAACAGCATTCCCGCTGTAGAAGGCAAAAAGGCGATAGGAATAAATACAGCAGCCAGCACAGCAGTAGTTGCGACTACCGCGAAGAAAACTTCACGCGTTCCTATTACTGCTGCAGCTCTTTTACCCAGCCCCATAGCTCTGCGCCGCTGAATATTCTCGGTAACAACGATGGCATCGTCCACAATAAGACCCGTGGCGAGTACAAGGGCTAACAAAGTCAAAATGTTGATCGAGAAGCCAAGTACCCAAAGTGCAGAAAGTGCACCCACAAGTGCTACTGGAATGCTTGCGGCAGGAATAATTGTCGCGCGCCATGAACCAATGAATAAACGAAGCGTGAGCACGACCAGAATAATCGTCAGGGTAAGTGAGAAAATAACTTCTCTTACGGAACCACGTATGAACTCTGCATCATCAGACGTCACCTGGAAGGTTAAATCAGGAAATCGTGTTTTAAGGTTTTCGATTTGCGCTAAAACCTCATTAGAAATCTCTATGGTATTAGAGCCAGCTTGACGCAATATCCCTAGTCCGATAACTGGGCGCCCGTCTAAGCGAACCATATTTCCCGCATCTGCTGGACCAAAAAATACATTGGCGACGTCACTTACTCTAGTCGTTCCAGAAATAACAATGTCTTCAACTTGCTCTGCGCTTACTGAAGTAGCGTCGGCTCGCACGATGAGCTGCTGATCGGTCGACTTCAATGACCCAGCAGGAACGTCAAACGGCGCTTGGCGCAGCGCGTTTGCTACATCCACTGCTGTTAAATTAAAACTCGCCAAACGCAGCGGATCTATATTTACGCGCATGACACGCTCACGCGCCCCGCGTAGTTGCACGTCGGCAACGCCTGGAATATTTAGGAAAAGCGGCGCTAAGTCCGTTTCAATACGTTCTGTGAGCTGTTCGAGCTGCAGGGTTTCACTAGAAATAGCGACACTAACAACCGACTGAGCGTCGTTGTCGGCTTTAATAATAGCTACTTGCTCTACCTCTGGTGGTAGCTGGCGCTGTACTCGGCTGACAGACTCCCGCGTTTCATTGGCAGCAGTGTCCAAGTCGACGTTCGGGCGAAACTCAATCACTATCCGTGAACTGCCTTCTTCACTAGACGAGCGAATCGACTTAACTCCACTCACGCGAGCGGCTGCAGCTTCTAATCGGCTGGTAACTTCGTTATCTACGGTTTCTGGAGAACCGCCTGGGAATCGAGCGGTTACCGACACAATGGGTCGGTCTACGTCTGGAAGTTCACGAACTTCAAGGCCGTTCAACGCTGCTATACCCGCAATAATAATAAGCAGGTTGAGTACAACAATAAGAACAGGTCGTCTTATGGAAAGAGACGGTAAGTCATTGGTGAGTTTGTCTGTTTCGTGGCTCATGGCTACTCTCCTTGCATACTCACCGAAAGTGCTTGTCCAGGGCGCAGGGTTTGAACACCCTCAACAACAATAATGTCTTGCGCGGTTAATGCTGACTCCACAAGTATTTCGCCGCGGCGACGTTGCTGTATTTCTACATTGACGCGCTCTGCTTTGTCGTCGTTAACCCGCCATACGTAAGCGCCTTCAGCCCCCCACATTAGCGCTGCTTCTGGTACTACAGCGTAAAATTCCCCTTCTACTTCTAGGTTCACTCGAAAGCTCATACCTGGGCGATATTTGTCTTCTTCATTGTCGAGAATCGCACGTACGCGAATGGTTCGTGATTGGGCGTCTACGCGCGAGTCGATGTCGGCAATGCGTAGTGTTAAGGCCTGAGTACTATTCTGCCAAGGTGTAGCTGTAACTGTGTCTTCTGTTTGCAGCATGTTAAGTGCGGTTTCTGGTGCTTGGAAATTCACAAATAGACGCTCGCGCGAATCGATCGTTGTGATCACAGTACTGGTTGAAATACGGTCGCCTACTTCAATATCTGTTAAGCCAACAACCCCGTCGAATGGTGCGCGTACAAACCTATCTTCCAAGTTGGTTTCTGCTTCTCTTTTTCTTACCTCTGCTAAGTCTCTGGCTGTTATGGCGTCGTCTAATTCGCTTTGTGGAATAGCACCGCGTTCTCGGCTGGCTGCTAATCTTTCTACGGTGCGCTGTGCGTCAGCAAGCTCAATTTCAGCACGAGCTAGGTCGGTGCGTTGACGGCGGCTATCTAACTCAACAAGTACGTCGCCTTGCTCTACACGCTGGCCGGTACCGAAATGCACGTTAGTCACTAAGTCGCCTACTGCTGGATAAATCACAACAGAATTTATCGCTTCGGTATTACCTACAGCTTCCACCCGCTGTGTTCTGGCGTCGAAAGTAATAGTGGATGCCACCACTTGCGCTGCTCTGCTTCCCCCCCATTGTTGAGCGTGGGAGCTCGGTGCAAAGGCTATGAAAATAGTAAGAAGTGCGACTACAGCAATGCGCATGAAAAATTCCTTGTAAAGATAAAGAAAAAAGCTCGTGACTATAGTACGTATTCTTGCGGAAGTTGATCAAAAAATGCCATCAGATGAGAATAATTTGCGATTAGAGAAGGTTTTGAGAACGCTTACGTCAAAACTGTCAAAAAGTGTTCGTAAATGTTACGAACTGTGCTTTTCGCTTGCGTTTGAATTATGAGGTTCATAATATCCGTACGTAACCTATTTGGAGGCGTTATGAAAATTATAAAATCAATTTTAATTTTAACTTTCGCAGCTGTTGCTGCTGTGGGATGTGCAAGTTCTTCTAACGAGAGTTCTATTTCTCCTACAACGGTAAGTGTGCCTGAGTACCGTACATTTTTGAATGAACTAGACGTAGCGGTTCAGCAAGGCGTACCACGTGAAATGGAAGAAGACGAAATTAACCAAGTGAATGCATTAACTAGTGGCATTCGTCGTATTCTTGAAGGCCATGAGTCAATTGATACTGTGAGTGAAATGGACCGTACTCGCGTTTTCAACATGCACGAGAACTTACAAGCTGTATTGTTAGGTGACCGCGCAAGCCAAGTTATTTGCCGTAGTGAACGTTCTACAGGTACGAACTTTAAAACTACAAGCTGCATGACTCGTGCAGAGTGGGATATGCGTAAACAAGCTGTAGAGCGCTTATTCAACCAAGGCACTGGTTTCGGTTCGAGTATGTCAGCACCTGAAGGGCGATAATCGTTCCTTGTTAATCTTTGAAAGCCCTTGATGAGCAATCGTCAGGGGCTTTTTTGTTTCTGCTCTGCGGTAACAGTAGTGTTTTTCCCAAGTTTCTTGGCTTGGTAAAGCGCAGAGTCTGCTTGCTCTATAAGCTCGTACGCTCCAGTCTCATGCTCCGCATAACTGGCAATTCCGATACTAATTTGAAGCTTGGTGGTGTCGTTATCGATATCAAAAGTTTGTTTTTGTAAGTCCTGATGCAACTGGTGAGCAAGTTGCTCAGCTTGTGTTGAGTTCAAACCCGGCAACATAAACAGGAATTCGTCACCGCCAAAGCGGAATATAATGTCAGAACCGCGCCTATTGGAGCGGAGAAAACGACCGAAGTCTCTCAGAACTTGGTCACCCACTTGATGTCCGTAATTGTCGTTGAGCTGTTTAAAGTTATCTAAATCGACCATCATTATGGAAAGTGGAACTTTTTGGCGCTGTGAGCGAGCGATTTCATGATGAAGAAACTCGTCAAGATGTCTTCGGTTCAATAAGCTCGTAAGCGGGTCGCGCATCGACTCTTCAGCGAGTTGCTTGTGCACAACTTCCAGTTCTCTAACTTTACTCTCAAGCTTACGTTTGCTGAGTTCTAACGACTCTTCGATCGATTTTCTCAAGCTTATATTTCTACTTATACCGCCAATGCGGTACTGGCCAGTTTCTGGGTCTTCAAAACGAAATAAGCTTGTTTCAAAAACTTCGTAGTCAAAGTCTGTGCCTCCACTGTCTTCTTCATAAACAAGGTGACGACCTGACTCCAATACTTGCTGATATGTCGCAATAATCCTTTCTGCCGCAGCTCCCTCTCCTAAAACTTGTCTTAGCGTTCTTCCAATCACTTGTTCTGGTTCCATACCAAAAAACCTAAGCATGGTCGCGTTTCCAGAGACAAGCTCAAAGTCTCCATCCTCGCAGGGCTTTGCGATAAACAAGTGATCGGTGAGTTGGTTGAAGTACTCAACTAACACTGAGTTGGGTATTGGAAAATGCTTAGATTCCATGGTCGACGTATTCCTTACAACAAGAGTTTGCAAGATAGCACGATTTTTAAACACTGCTCAACGCGTTCCAGCGTGAAAAACTTCTCTAAAATTGTGTATCATTCGGATGAACATAATTTAGGGCGCTGCTTATTATCAACGCTCACATATAAAAACAGAAGGCAGTGAATATGAAATTAGCACAGTTAAGCCGTCTTACCATTGCCATGGGCATTGGTGGTTTGCTGATGGCATGTAGTCCAGCAAGCAACGACACAACAGAAACAGCAGCACAGAATGAGTCTTCAGTACTTGTTGCCGGAGCAGAAGACAGACTAGATATTTATCAATCGGTAACTATCGATACCGACTTAAGCCATTTGTCTGATAACCAGAGAGAGATGGTTGGGCTACTTATCGATGCTTCGAAAATTATGGATGACTTGTTTTGGCGTCAGGCTTATACCGGAAGCCAAGCTTCATTATTAGAGCGTATTGAAGACCCAGACGTAGAGCACTTTGCACGCATCAATTACGGCCCGTGGGATCGTTTGAACAGCGACGCGCCATACATTCAAGGTTATGGTGAAAAGCCGTTAGGAGCAAACTTCTACCCAGAAGATATGACTCGCGAAGAATTCGAAGCGTTCGAAGACCCGACTAAAGACAGTTTATATACCCTTATTCGCCGTAATGCCGAAGGCGAACTATACACCTTGCCATTCCATGAAGCATACGCAACAGAGCTTTCAGCTGCGGCAAGCTTGCTTCGTGAAGCGGCAACCTTGGCGGAAGACGAGCGTTTCGGAAATTACTTAGAAATGAGAGCCGACGCCCTAGTCACAGGTGAATATCAAGAATCAGATTATGCCTGGATGGATGTTAGGGACAACTTGGTTGACGTGATTATAGGTCCTATTGAAACCTATGAAGACCGTTTGTTTGGTTACAAAGCCGCGTTTGAGTCTTATGTTTTGATAAAAGACACCGAGTGGAGTGAGCGTTTAGCAGTATATGCAGAAACGCTACCTAGCTTGCAGCAAGGACTTCCTGTACCGGCGGAATACCGTGCAGAAACACCGGGTTCAGACGCTCAACTTAATGCTTATGATGTTGTGTACTACGCGGGGCATTCTAATGCTGGCAGCAAAACCATTGCTGTAAACTTACCGAACGACGAACAAGTGCAATTAGAAAAAGGCACGCGCCGCTCGCAATTGAAAAACGCGATGCGCGCCAAATTCGACGGTATTTTAGTGCCTATTTCAGACGTTCTTATTGTGCCAGAACAGCGTGCGAACATTACGTTCGACGCGTTCTTTGCGAATACTATGTTCCATGAAGTTGCACATGGATTAGGTATCAAGAACACTATCAATGGCAGCGGCACAGTGCGCCAAGCTTTGCGTGAATATGCTTCGCCGATTGAAGAAGGTAAAGCCGATATTCTTGGTTTGTACATGGTTACTCAGCTTCTTGAAGAAGGTATTCTTACCGAAGGCGAGCTAGAAGACTATTATGTAACTTTCCTTGCGGGTATTTTCCGTTCTGTACGTTTCGGTGCGTCTAGCGCACATGGCATGGCGAACATGATTCGTTTTAACTACTTCGAACAAGAAGGTGCATTCATTCGCAACGAAGCGGGTCAATATGCAGTAGACATGGACAATATGCGCCAAGCGATGAATGGTTTGTCAGAGCTTATTTTGCGGTTACAGGGTGACGGTGACTACCAAGGCGTTGCTGAATTGTTCGACGATATGGGTCACGTGAGTGAACAGTTGTCTTCAGACCTAGCGCGTTTAGAAGCTGCTGAAATTCCAGTAGATGTTCACTTTGCTCAAGGCCGAGAAGTTTTAGGTCTGTAACATTGTAAAAATACGCCACTAAGTTGGTAAATTTGACCAACTTAGTGGTTTTTCTTTTATAAATCACTTCAGCAACACCTCTCCCTTTTTAATTAAATCTTTGAATTTATTCTAATTTTTAATATTGGCAAGCGCCTTGCTATAAACCTTATGTATTGTTCCCCAGTGGTGAGTTGGTACATCATCACAGTGGCTCAACTTTGGTGATGTACCGTTTTTTATAAGGAAAAAATCATGAGTGTTTTAGCGGTCGGTTTATTAGCAAGTTCTGTGGTTATTGGCGACACCAATTTAAACGTAGGTCAGGAATGTAAAATTTCAGTAGACCACGAACTTCATGTTTCTTCCGAGCAAGTGCGTTTGATTGACGATGGCCATGAAATGTGGCGTATCGACGCACAAGGTGATTTGTATGTTGAGGGCGTCTATTCTGCTCAACCTGACAATATTCAAGAGATGCTAGTCGACTACAAAGAGGGCGTAGAGCGTCAAACTGAAGCTGTAGTTTATGTAATGGGCGAGGCATTAGAAATTACAAGTGAAGCTCTGGTTAGTGTGTTCTCTGAAATGTTTAGTGCAGACCATCGTATTGTTCAGCGTATCGAAGATTTGCACGACACATTAGAAGTAGAGTTCGACAGTGTGGTGTATCAAGAAAATGGTGAAACCATTGTACGAGGCCAAGAGCTGGAGTCTTTCGGTGACCGTTTGGGCGACACCATTGAGCAGGAAGTAGAAGAAATCGTTTCCAGCTCTGTGGGTAGCTTGCTAGTCATGGTTGGTAGAGAGCTAATCAAAGGTGGCGGCGACATGAGTGACTTCGAACAGCGTATGGAAAATATGGGCGCTGACCTGGAAGCGCGCATTGAAGAGCGTACCGTTCGAATCGAAGAGCGTGCCGACCAAATGTGCGACGAAATTATCGTATTGAACCAAATCGAGTCGGAATTAGCGATGCATATTCCTGTTATTGCTAACTATCCACTCTTTGAACAAGCTCAAAGCAAGTAATTTGTAATTTAGTTAAGGCTCGGCCGTTTGCCGAGCCTTTTGCATTTGTAATGAAAAGAAACACTTTTTGCCTGAAAGAAAAGTTAGAATTCTGTAACATCATTTCGAGTTCTAAATAAGAAAATAGGCAAATAAATGCAGTTTTTAGTCAGGGTAACTATCGTTCTCGCGATGTTGGTTGTTTCGCGAGCCTCTTACGCACAAGAAATTCCACTCGAGAATTTCTTTAAAGAAGCAGAGTTTTCTAGTGTCGCTATTTCACCTACCGGCAAATATATCGCTGTGTCTACTCCAGGTGAGGATCGCAGAAACCTTGCAGTCATAGATATGTCTGATCCCGCGAATTTGAAGGTGACCGCAGCTTTCAATATGCGTGGGGGGGAAAGCCCAATTGGACTCCGGTGGGTAACTGAAGAAAGATTACTATTTGAATCGATGATCCAGATTGGAGCACTTGAACGCCCACAAGGAACGGGGCGAGTGTACGCGATCAATGCTGATGGTTCAGAGCGAAATCAATTATTTGGCACTCAAGCTGGGAGTTATGTAGGGCGCCAAATGTCAATTATGAGCTACATGGAAGACGAGCCAGAGTGGGTTTTGATACAGCATTGGGCACATGATAATCCTCGGCCAGTAGCCCAGCGCATGAACATAAACGATGGGCGCTTGGGAATGCGAACTACTTCTCCGCTCGAGCGTGGAGGTTTACTTGCTGACCAACAAGACAGAGTTCGTTTCGCTTATGGACAGAACGATCGAGATAAACCAGTCTTTTCTTGGCGTGCGAGCGAAGATTCGGAGTGGATAGAGTTCGAGAACGAGTTCGGTCAAATATCACCGATTGCCTTTACAGAGTCTGGGACAAGTATTTATTTTTACTCTCGCGAATCTGATCGGTTAGGTGTTTATGAAATCGACTTACTGACTCAACAAATTTCGCCGGTAGCTGAGCATGACCGTGTAGAGTTGGATACCCAATTGGGTTTGTCACCGTTTATTTTTGATAATGAAGGTAATGATCTTTTAGCTGTAAGATTCATGGACGGTATACCTGAGTGGGTGGCTGTCGACCAAGATGCATTTGAGGTGCAATGGCTACGTCAGTTAGAGAATATGTATCAGGACTACTATGTACACATTCATAACTGGACTGAAGATGGTAAGCAAGCCTTGGTGTCAGTGCGTTCGGCTAGCACACCGCCAGACTTTTTTATCTTAGACACGGAAACCCCAGAACTGAGATTTTTCGCTTCAGCTACACCATGGCTAGATCCAAGCCAAATGGCTTCAGTTCAGCCGATATCGTTTAACGCCAGAGATGGGCAAGAGATCCACGGATATATGACATTGCCGAATGATTATGTTGAAGGAGAGAGCATACCATTTGTTGTTTATGTGCACGGTGGTCCACACGGACCGAGAGACTCATGGAGCTATGAGTCGTTTGTGCAGGTGTTTGCGCATCATGGGTTCGGTGTTCTTCAGGTAAACTACCGCGGTTCTGGTGGATATGGCGTCGATTTTGAGGAAATGGGCTACCGAGAATGGTATGGCAAGATGCAAGACGACGTTACTGATGGCACTTTGTGGGCAATGGAGCAAGGCTATGCCGATGAAGAACGTACGTGTATCGCAGGCGCAAGCTATGGTGGCTTTGCTACCTTAGCTGGAATAACAAAAGAGCCTGATCTTTATGCATGTGCTTGGGCGTTCGTTGGAGTATATGACTTACCGCTGATGAAAGAGGAAGGGAACATTCCTAGTTTCGCAGCTGGGCGACGCTACCTTGATAGAGTGCTAGGCACTGATCAAGAAGAGCTTATTGCTCGTTCGCCTACCACTCACGTGGGTAAAATAACAACACCATTGTTTGTGTCGCATGGAGCGGAAGATACTCAGGCTCACTTTGGTCAGTATCACTTGCTTCTAGAAAGACTAGATGAAGAGGGAATTCCATACGAAAGCTTGTTCGTTGAAGGCGAAGGGCATGGTTTCTACAAAGTTGAAAACAATGTGATGCAAATGGAAAGAGTATTAGAGTTTATGAAAGAGCACACCGAATAGGTGTGCTTGCTCTTTTGCAGCGAAATTCAGACAAAAAAAATGACCGGCTAGCCGGTCATTTTCATTTGTAAACGGTTACTCACTTACTCAGCAATTGCTACGTTCTCTGCTTGAGGTCCTTTTTGACCTTGAGTAATGGTGAACGAAACTTTTTGGCCTTCGTTCAGAGTACGGAAACCGTCACCTGTGATTGCACTGAAATGTACGAAAACGTCAGGACCGCCAGCGCGCTCCAAGAATCCGAAACCTTTCGATTCGTTAAACCACTTTACGGTGCCAGTTACTGTATCAGACATATTCTTTCCTAACTTACTTTAATTTAAAAATTGCTGGACTACACCAGCATCACTATTGCTTTGATGCAGCGGGTATTTCCAGAGAACGAAGACCTTTCCAAATGGAGGGTAAATCGAGCTGATAAATTCGAGCAGCATATTCAAGCCTTTGTAGTATACATGGCGAATTATTCGCCCGCCAATCATTTCAACGATTATTTTCGTATGATTATTCGTTACACTAACGAAATCGAACTTTTTTTAGGAGTTATTTCATGCGAGTGGTAGACAACTTAGCGGCCCAAATCGGACAAACAGACTTGCTGAAAATTAAGTCTTTGTCAGAGCTTTGTGGGTCTGACATTTACGTGAAATGCGAGCACCAAAACCCCGGAGGCTCAATTAAAGACAGGGCCGCGCTACAGTTGATAACCGACGCTATGGAGCGCGGTGAGTTGAAAAAAGGAATGACCGTTGTTGAAGGAACCGCGGGTAACACTGGTATCGGTTTAGCTATTGTAACGAAGGCATTGGGACTAAATTTGTTGGTAGTTATGCCGAATGATCAAACTCCAGAAAAAACTCGAATGATTGAGTTACATGGGGCTAAATTGAAGACAGTTAACCCTGTTCCTTTTAAAGATGAGAATCATTTTTATCACACCGCTCGTCGCCTCGGTGAGGAAAACGCAGATTATTGGTGGGCGAATCAGTTTGAAAATACCAGCAATATGCGTGCGCATTATCTACATACCGGGCCTGAAATTTGGGAACAAACTCAAGGTAAAGTCGACATGTTGGTCTCGGTGTCTGGTACTGGCGGAACCATAGGCGGTAACTCAAAGTACTTGAAAGAGAAAAACCCGGATATTGAAGTGTGGTTAGCAGACCCAGACGGTTCCGGTTCATACGAATTCTTGAGAACAGGCGAGTACAAGTCGAACGGCGGTTCAATGACCGAGGGTATTGGTATTATGCGCTTGGTAGAGAATTTCCGACAAGCGCAAATCGACCACGCTATCAATCTGCCAGACCAAGATATTGTTACGATTTCTCGTTATGTTCGTGATCAAGACGGAATTCTGCTGGGTAGTAGTTCGGCGCTCAACGTAGCGGCAGCTTTTTTCGCGGCGCTACATCGTCCGAAAGGGAAAACCATTGTTACTTTTGCTTGCGACTTGGGTGAGCGCTCCACCTCCAAACTATACAACAAGGAATACCTAGCAGGTCGTGGACTTTCTGTGGAGCCAGAGCCTATGGAAAATCTCATAAAACGCTATCAAGGAATGTCGGACAGAATAGTCAACGTAAATTAGGTTAACTTTTTAAAGCTGGCGGAAGTGATAAGCGCATACGATAACCATCACTTCCGTCTTCGTAATATTGAGCAAGTAAGTCGGTCACTTCGAAACCTAGTGCGCGATACAGCGTAATGGCACCAATGTTGGAGTCTTTTACCTCCAACGATACACCAGCTGCCTTAGCGTTACGGCAAGCGGTAATGATGTGATTCATCAGAAACTTACCTACGCCAGTGCCTCTAGCTTCAGGTGCAGTAGCTATTGAGTAGACGCGCCACCATTTGCTGTTTTTACGCGTTAATGTAATGGCGTAACCCGCAATTTTGTCTTTTATTTCGCTACTTTGAACTATCCATAACTTTGCTGAAGCTATTTGGGTAAAGCGTCGAAATGACGCTTTACCAATACGGTCGCCAGTAAAGCAACGATGTTCTAAAGCTACAAGTTCGGCAACGTCATCTGCAGTTGCCGAACGAACAGACAGAGTCATTTAGTCTTCCATGCGTCGTAAAAAGTCACTCATCACGATTCGATACAACTCGTCTCCGAGGTATAAGTCTTCGACACCCGACTCAATGGAAGGGTTGTCGTTAATTTCAATAATAACAGGGCCTTTTGGTGTTTCTTTTATATCGACACCATACAAACCGTCACCAATCAATCGAGTCGCCTGAAGCGCTATTTTGATCACGTCTTTAGGTACTTGGTGTACCCCAATACAAGTAAAGGAACCACTCTTATTCTTTCCTTGTTCGGCATGGTTATATATTTGCCAATGGTTGCGCGCCATAAAATATTGGCAAGCATATACAGCCCGGTTGTTGAGCACGCCGATGCGCCAGTCAAAGTCGGTGGGCAACCATTCTTGAATGAGCAATATACTCGACTTCCTGAACAATTCTTCTGAGATACTATGAAGCTCTTCTTCGTTTCGAACTTTCTCTACGCCCACAGAAAATGAACCGTCTGGAATTTTAAGCACTAACGGAAAACCAAACCGAGACGCAATGCCCTCTACATCGAGGTGTTCAGACTTCACAACAATTTCGGTTTTAGGTCGTGGAATTTTGTGTTTCTCTAGTAACTCATTCAGAAACACCTTATTCGCACAACGTAAAATGGCGTCTGGGTGGTCGATCACCACCATGCCATTTGCTTCCGCCTTCTTAGCGAAGTGGTAGGTATAGTGGTTTATTTTAGTATTCTCACGAATAAACAAGCCGTCGAACTCTAATAATCGTCCGTAGTCTTCTTGGGTAATCAATTCGGCTTCAATATTAAAGTCCTTCGCTATACGAACAAATTTTTGCAGTGCTTTTTTGTCACTCGTAGGTACGAATTCGTTAGGGTCGTAAAGAATAGCTAAATCATACTTATATTCTTGCCGCGCTTTTGCTTTGCGCCACACACTCTTACTAAACTTCTCTAAACCATGGGCAAACAGGTCTTGTTCTTGATCATTAAGATCCGAAAGTGGCCTATTACGTAATGAATTGATAAACCAACGACCTTCAAGCCTAAATTCAGCTTCAAGAATCGGGCACGGATAGGCTTCGAACAGCTGTCGCGCAAGCTGGCTTAAGTTGTCGTTTTGACACTGACCAAAACAAATAAGCAAGCGAACTTCCTTGGAATCGGTGTCGCTTTCTTTGACGTACTTTTTCAGCTGCTTGTTCAAGTCTCTGAAAAAGACTTGGTATTGAGCAACGTTCATAAGATCGTTAATAGTAGAAACCGAGGGCAAAACGCGCTGCCCACGTGCTTCAGCTAATAAACTAACGTAATACCCGTTAGACAAATAACTTAAATCATCACAAAGGTTTATAATGGGAGCACGACGTTTTAGATCTTGGTCGGTAATATAGTCGCCGGCGCTAATCGTAGATTGGCTAGGATGGTACGGTTGCCAGTCTAAAAGGTCATCAAGAATGATTAATGGTGTGTGTTGCATAGATTCTCTTAATAGATAAAACCGTTACTAAAACGGTGGCGCATTTATCGCTTAAACTATAAATTTACACAAGCGTTTTTCACTGAAATTTAAAAATAAAGGCTACGTTGAATGAAGTATAGAGGCAGAAGTGACTTTAAGCATGGAGAAAGAGGAAAATTAGGGGTTTTAATACTTAATTTAGGCACTCCCGATGCGCCAACGACGCCTGCGCTTCGTAAGTACCTAGGACAATTTCTTGCTGACCCTCGAGTGGTTGAAGTACCTCGACTTCTCTGGCGCGTTATCTTGCACGGAATTATTCTACGTATTCGCCCGCGTCGCTCAGCTGCAGCCTACAGAACAGTCTGGACTCAAGAGGGTTCACCTCTATTGGTACACACACAAAACCAAGCCAAGTTATTACAAGAAGCACTCAAAGAAGAGTATGGCGATGATATCGTCGTCGAATTTGCCATGCGTTATGGTAACCCTTCGGTGGATTCGGCAATTGAAAAATTAATGAACGCTGGGGTTCGAAAATTATTGGCGTTACCTCTATACCCTCAGTATTCAGGCTCAACTTCGGCTTCAACCTTCGACGCCATTGCACAAGACTTTATGAAGCGCCGCTGGCTGCCAGACTTTAGATTTGTAAGTCATTACCATGACCACCCGCAATATATTGAAGCTATTGCCAACACAGTACGCAAGCACCGTGAAGAACATGGTAGCGCGGACAAGCTGATATTTTCTTATCATGGCGTACCTAAAAAATATTTGCTGAAAGGCGACCCGTACCACTGTGAGTGCTATAAAACCACTCGCTTGGTTGCCGAGCACTTGGGTCTAGACGAGTCTGAATATATGACCACGTTCCAGTCACGGTTTGGTCGAGAGGAATGGCTTCAACCCTACACGGATGTAACTATGAAGGCTCTGCCGAAGCAAGGGGTGAAGAATATTCAGGTGATTTGCCCAGGGTTTTCTTCAGACTGTCTGGAAACTGTAGAAGAAATCGACGAAGAAAATCGTGAGTATTTTATGGACTCTGGAGGTGAGTCATTTAGCTATATCCCTTGTCTAAATTCACAGCCGAGTCACATTCAACTGCTAAAATCTTTGGTCGAAGAAAATATTCAAGGGTGGCAAGCGCAGAGTGATGAAAGTGCGCAGCAGTCCAAGCAAAACGCCACTAAAGTCATGGATACAGTGTCTTAGGAAGGACAAAACTTTATGTTGAACTTGTTTGCCAAACTCATGAAGGCATTAAACTCGGAAACAAGCCCCTGGTCTTTGGCGGCTGCCGCTGCGCTGGCTATGTGTGCGGGTTTTATTCCGTTGTTAAGCCTGCAAGTGCTCATTATTGTAGGCATCGTGTTTTCACTCCGGGTGAACGGAAGCTTATTTCTTGCTTGTTGGCTCTTTTTTACAGGAACCGCTTATTTACTCGATCCTTTGTTCCATAGTTTAGGGGAATGGTTATTGGCGCATCAGGGGCTCAGTAGTTTCTGGCAAAGCTACGAGCAAGCCAATTGGTTATGGATTTTCCAGCTTCATCACACCATTCGCTTAGGAGCAACAGTCGTGAGCTTAGTACTGTTTGTGCCTGCGATATTCTTTTTTAAATGGTTAGTGGTGCACTACCGCAAAGACATTCAAGCCAGAGTCAATAAGTGGCCCATCATGCAGGTGCTGAAGGGCACTAAGTTTTGGCGAGTATATAGAAGCCTCAGTGGTTTGCATGCAAGGGGGCAGCTATGAATAAGTGGTTTAGATGGTACGGTGCTGCCTCATTTATCGGAATATTAACGGGCATCGGGTTCATAGCTTACCTTCTGAGTGACACGGTTATTCGTTGGACTGCAGAGCATGGCTTATCCACCCTAAATAATGCTGAAGTGAATATTGAACAAGTTGAATGGCAGGCATCGCCATTCAAAGTTGATCTCATTAATATCGAAGCGACCAACCCACGCGCACCGGAAAGTAATCGGGCTCAAATAGGCAAGCTAACCGTGCAACTTAGCTTTAGAGAGCTTATGCGTGGACGCTTTTTTGCGCGTGAAGTTGCGGTGGAAGGCGTTGCTTTCGATACCGAACGAAGTAGCCGAGGTTGGGTGGATAGAAATCCAGAAACCGAAGCGGCTAGACAGAACTGGCAGGAACAACTTGCTGCTTGGAATGTGTCTTTGCCCGACACAGAAGAGCTTATTGACCGACTAGCGTTGCAAACGGAAGAAAAAGTTGAGCAGTTCCAGGCTAACCTAGCGGAGCGCCGCGAGGCGGTTGAGGAAGCCAGAGAAAACCTGCCCGATGAAGAACAGCTCGCTGAATTTCAGGAACGGTTAGAGGCAATTATTGAGTCTAAGCCAGAGTCTCCACGCGAAATTCTGGAAGCTCGAGAAAACTTAAATGATTTGAAAGACGACGTGAAAAGTGCTGCTGAGCAAGTCGAGGTGTTTATTGCCTTAAGCTCAGACACGCTCGCCGTAACCCGCCATGAGCTTACAGAGTTGCAACAGGTTGCAGGTGGCGACTTGTCGCGGCTGAATAACTTGCTATCGCTGAGCCCCGATTCCTTACCTAATTGGAGCGGTATTCTTTTTGGGCCTACGGTGGAGAAGTGGGTGACACGAGGGAACTCTATCTTCCAGTGGGTTGCTCCTAAATTGAAAAGTGCGCGCGACGAACAGCAGCGTCCGTCTCGCTGGGAAGGGCGCTATGTGGACTTAAGCGAAAACCGTCCCAAATTCTTGATTGAACAAATAAACGTTAACTTTGCTCAGTGGCAGGGTGCGCTGGCAGTGAATATTAATAATTTAACTTACCAGCATGGTTTAATTGGCGAACCGACGACCTTTGCTGTGAATGCCGGAGCAACCGAGCGTTGGAGTTCGTTGGCATTGTCTGGGGATATGTCATTTGCCGGCGGGCAATTGTTAGGCCAACAACAATGGCAAGTTTTGGGCTTGAACCTCACAGACATGACATTGCTCAACTCGGAGAGCCTTACCGCCAAGTTATTGCAAGCTGGGGTGAATACTCAAGGTAGCACTCGTGTTGAAGGCTCGGAACTTTCAGGGCAAGGCGGTTTTGACCTGAGTTCTGTGGAAATGGACTTTGGCGGTGAAAGTCCAGTAGCTCCTCGCTTAGAGCAGCTCTTTTCTTCTATACAGTCGTTCTCTTTGGGGCTAAACCTTTCCGGAGAAACAACGTCGCCGAGTTTTGCAATAGAAACAGACCTAGACGAGCAGCTTGCTGGCGCTTTTGCCAACCAACTTCGTTCTGGATTAGAGGGACAGGTTGAAGCTGGTGAGGAGCGATTGCAGAACATTATTGCACCCGCGAATAGCTCGGCCACGCAATGGCTCAGTGCTGTTGAAGCGCAACGTGCAGAGGGGCAGTCTTTGCAAGAGTCGCTTACCGCAGTGCTTGAAACTGAGCTTGATGATTTAATCGAGTCAGAAAGAGACCGAGCACTGCGATTACTACGAGAGCGTATTGGCGGCAACTAGTAGCCTGGCGGCTCTTTGAAAACGGTTAGCGACCAATGGTAACGAATTGCACCTAAGCGTAACCCTAGTGTGGCGAGCATCGCTGAAACCATTGCGATGCCTGGGTGAAGTGGGTATAGCAATACGAAAAGTACGCCACCGGCAATACATGTGGTGGCGTAAAGTTCGCTTTTTAATACCATGGGTACGTCTCTTGCTAAAACGTCACGAATCATGCCACCAAATACCGCTGTCATCGTTCCAAGAATAACCGCAATAATTGGGTGAACCCCATTGCTCAATGCTTTTTCTGCGCCCAACACGGTGAAGAAAGCGATACCTAAAGCGTCTGCAAAAAGTAATCGATTTACCGGAATGTAGGCTTTAAACCTTAACCAAACAATAGTCCCCAATGCCGAGCCAGCAATAACCGCAAAATAAGTCGGGTCGGCAACCCAAAATACGGGCACGTCTAGAATAAGGTCTCTTGTGGTTCCGCCCCCAATCGCAGTAGCTGATGCGAGTACAATAACGCCGAATCCATCCATTTGTTTTCTAAAGGCTAAAAGTGTGCCCGCGATAGCGAATACAGCGCAGCCAGCAAGGTCGGCAAAATAAATCCAATTCAAGCTATTGAACTCCTGTTCATAAGGACTCATGTAAAGGGTTTATGGGAAGATAATAGAAAGCGCGACGAAGGATAACAAGTATCTGTTTAGTTGCGTTTCGATTTACTACGCCTTCGTATACAATACGGGGCTTCATTACAAATATAAAAGAGGAAATACCATGGATTTTCTAATTGCTAACGCCCACGCTGCGGCTGGCGCACCACAACAAGGTAGCCCAATGTCTTTGGTTATCATGCTGGTTGTTTTTGGTTTAATCTTCTATTTCATGATTTTACGTCCTCAGCAAAAGCGCATGAAAGACCACAAAAGCCTTATCGAGTCATTGAGTAAAGGTGACGAAGTGCTTATGCAAGGTGGTTTAATTGGCAAAATCGAGAAAATCGATGCAGAAGGCGACATGATGGTTGTGTCTTTGTCTGAAACGACCAACGTAACAGTTCAAAAAGCTGCAGTAGCAACTGTATTACCTAAAGGGTCTATCAAAACTCTTTAATTTTGAGAAAAACAAACGAAGGAAAGGACTGTGTTAAACAGATACCCCTTGTGGAAAAACTTAGTCATTCTGCTCGTTGTGTTAGTGGGTACGCTTTACGCGCTACCAAACTTGTATGGTGAAGACCACGCCATTCAAATCTCTGCCACTCGTGGTGGAGAAGTAAACACACAAACACTACAACAAGTAGAGTCTGAACTCGCAGCGAACGGTGTTTCACCGCGCGGAGTTACCATGGAAAACGACCAAATTCTGGTGCGTTTGAACTCGGACACAGAGCAGTTGGCCATGCGTGAAGCGTTGGTCGATGCCTTGGGCACCCAATACATCGTGGCGCTTAACTTGGCACCTGCAACGCCGGAATGGCTGAAAACTATTGGGGGTATGCCGCTTAAGTTAGGCCTTGACCTTCGAGGTGGTGTGCACTTTTTAATGGAAGTGGACATGCAAGAAGCTCTGCGTAAAATTCGTGAGCAAATGACCACTTCTGTGCGCGACCGCCTTATTGAAGAACGTATTCGCTATAGCAGAGTCGCTGAAGAAGGTAACAACGTAGTTATCGAACTTCGTACCGAAGAAGACTACCAAGCGGCTGTAGCTTCATTGCGTAACCAGTACCAAGGTTATGACTTTGACGCAGACGCCAGCACGCGCACCGTTCGTTTAATGATGACCGACGTGCAATTGCAAGAAACCCGTTCGAACGCGATTGAGCAAAACGTAACTATTTTACGAAATCGTGTGAATGAGCTTGGTGTAGCTGAACCTGTGATTCAGCGCCAAGGTCAAGACCGTATCGTGGTTGAACTTCCAGGTGTACAAGACACGGCTCGTGCGAAAGAAATTCTGGGTGCTACTGCAACTCTTGAGTTCCGTTTCGTAGACACAGACAGTGACTTGCGCGACGCGATGGAAGGCCGTGTTCCTTTCGGTAGTACACTGTATAACCAACGTGGTGGCGGACAAGTATTACTGGAAAATAGAGTGATTCTAACCGGTGATCATATTGTCGACGCAAATACGGGTTACGACGAAAACGGTCGTCCGCAAGTAAGTATTACGCTCGACGCTGCGGGTGGCCGTATGATGTCACTAGCTACGCGTGACCGAGTTAACGACCCTATGGCAACGTTATTTATCGAGTTTATTGCCACCGGTGAAACAAGACCAGACGGTAGCTTAGAGTTTGATCGCCTGGAAGAAGTTGTAAGTGTTGCGAATATTTCCGAGCGCTTAGGTAGTAACTTCCGCATTACTGGTGTTGGTTCAGTGCAAGACGCACAAAACTTAGCGCTATTACTTCGCTCTGGTGCTTTGATTGCACCGATTCAAATCGTAGAAGAGCGTACAGTGGGACCGAGCTTAGGTGCTGAAAACGTGAAGTCTGGACTTACCGCAATTATGGCAGGCTTCGTATTAGTACTTATCTTCATGGGTATTTACTATCGTAAGTTTGGTCTTGTGGCGAATATGGCGTTGTTGACCAACCTTGTGATGATCGTTGGTGTAATGTCGATGATTCCTGGTGCAACGTTAACCATGCCGGGTATGGCGGGTATTCTTCTCACCGTGGGTATGGCGGTCGACGCGAACGTTATTATTTTCGAGCGTATTCGTGAAGAACTTAAGGAAGGTCGTAGCCCACAACAAGCTATTGCTCGCGGTTACGAAAATGCTTTCTCTACAATTGCCGACGCCAACATTACAACCTTAATCACTGCTTTAATCCTATTCGCTGTGGGTACAGGTTCAATTAAGGGCTTCGCGGTAACACTCGCAATCGGTATCGTAACTTCAATGTTTACGGCGATTACTGGCACACGCGCGGTGATTAACCTCACCTGGGGACGCAACAAGCGTCTTTCTGAGCTGTCGATCTAGGGAGAGGGCAAATGTTTGAGATAACAAAGGTAGACGAAAATAATCCGATTCGTTTTATGAATTGGAGAATGCATACCACGATTCTTAGTATCGTGATTGCTATTCTCGCGATCGCCAGTTTAAGTGTGAACAAACTAAACTGGGGATTAGACTTCACTGGCGGTACATTGGTTGAGGTAGGCTTTTCTCAGCCAGCAAACCTTAGCCAATTACGTACGGTGCTAGCAGAAAACGAATTAGCAGACGCAATCGTGCAAAACTACGGCACACAGCGCGACGTGTTAGTACGTATTCCTCCTCGCGAAAACGTGGAGTCGGAGTCTATTGGCGACCAGTTGTTGATGATACTTCGCCAAAACATGGACGAAGACCTAGTTATTCGTCGTGTTGAGTTTGTGGGACCGCAAGTGGGTGATGAGCTGGCAGAGGCAGGTGGTTTGGCGCTTATTGTAGCCATGATCTGTATTCTTGCTTATGTATCGTTCCGCTTCGAATGGCGTTTGGCACTCTCTGCGGTTATTGGTTTGTTCCAAGACGTATTGATGATTCTGGGGATATTCTCGCTTCTTCAAATAGAAGTTGACCTAACTATTCTGGCAGCACTTCTTGCGGTTATCGGTTACTCGTTGAACGATAGTATCGTTGTAGCCGACCGTATTCGTGAGAACTTTAGAAAGTTACGTAAGGAAGACCCAGAAAGCGTTATTAATATTTCATTGAGCCAGACCATGAGTCGAACCTTAATGACCTCATTAACAACGCTAGTGGTTATTGTGACGCTGTTCTTATTCGGTGGCACGATGATTCATGGATTCTCTATTGCCATGATGATCGGTGTAATTGTAGGTACGTATTCATCAGTATTTACGCGCAGCACGATCGTTCTGGCGTTCGGTATTTCGCGTGAATCGCTAATGCCTCCTGAAATAGAAAAAGAAGGCGAAGACCAAGAAGCAATGATGTAGTTGAGTTTTCTTAGCTTCAGGTAAAATAAAAGGGACAGAGTGAAAACTCTGTCCTTTTTTGTTTTCGAGTATTCAGATTGTTGTTATTTATTATGGGCGTAAGCGATTTACTCTGTATTGCGAAACGCCAATAAGTAACAACAGCATGAGGAGTGCTGACAGGTTTATACTAGAACCCGAGCTGGAGCCAGAATCGGGCTTAGGCTCGGGTTCAGGTTCCGTAGTTACGTTATCGTCTACATCCAGTGCGACGGACAGTTCTCTGTTTTCCGGAATATCGTCCTGAGGAGCCGCGAACAACCGGAAATTAAGATTATATTCGCCTGTTTCAGTAGCTCTTAAGTCGAGTTCAACCGTATCGCCAGACAGCGCTTGTAGGCTATCAATTTTACAACGATAGAAGAGGTCCGTAGCTTCTTCCCAGCAGGTATGGCTTGCATCTTCCAAGTGAACACGAGGCGCATCCCCTCCTGCATATCGGTCAATCTCAATCAATACGTTGCTTACGGTACGTTCAGACAAATTATCGACATTCAGAGACACTTGGAAGCTCTCATTCTCGGCGACGTTTCGAGAGACTGCATTACTCTCGAGGCGCATAGGTATGGTGTTGTCTTCTGCGGTGTATAAGTAAACAGCTCCTCGATTACCTTCACCAAAAACATAGGCGCTTCCACTTGCGACAAATAGCTCTCCATTAGGGGTGATGTCCATAAATGAGCCCAGTTGCCCTGTCCGGACGGGGGTAGAGGGACGAAGAGTTTCTGGAGGAATTGGAGCGTAAAATCGCTGTACCTCTTCCCAGTTTGACGAAGCAGTTGAGCGCTCTAATACTAAAACTTCTCCTAATGAATTGAAAATCTCGTTTTCGTCGTAGAGTTTGGCTAAGGGGGTCCCAATATAAAGACGATTCCCATCTAACCTGATGTGTTTAGCAAAAGAGTTTCTTGCCGGGTTATTCGATATGTCTGCTTGCCCTAATTCGTAATTGAACTGATTGTGAAGGCTCCAAATATCGTCAACTTCACTGTATCGGTAGTGGGAAACGTAGTGAGCATCGTCTTCTTTTACACCTTTAAAGATGAGATCATGATTTACTAACTCTAGGTTACGCATATTGCGTAAACCGTCAGCAGGCTCTTCGAAGCCCACGGTCTCAATAGTTTGATGAAATTGCCAATCATCAGTCTCAACGTCGTGCTTAAAGAGTTGAATTTCTGGACCAATATCGTCAGTTAGTGAGTTATGCAAGCTAATGCCATAAGCAGCTAACCACGGATAGCTAATATCTATTACGTCCCCAAAAGAATTGTAAGCACTACTTTGCAATTCAAATCCTTCGGGTGCTATTTCTGAGTGAAATCCCCACTGGGAATTGTCGTTTTCTTTGAAAATAAAGAGTTTACCACCCTCTAAACCACCGTCAGTTCCAAGTTGGTCTAACGGGGTTGAGGTGACTAACCAGCCACTATCATAAGTAATTCTCTCGCCAAAGCTATCAATACCTAATTTTGGTCTATTAATTTCCCCAATTAAGGTTGCTTGTTGCGTTTGCGAATTAAATTCATATACAAATATTACACCCGAAGCGAATTCACTCGCGTTATCGCCTTGGCGTGCCTCATTGTCAGCAACAAAGAAACGATTACCATCTACCGAAATGCGCAGGCCAAAAGTAAATGCCTCTCCTCTCAAAACTTGTGTTTCACGCCAATGACCATTTGAGTCTGGCGTAAACAGCCTTACGTAACCTCCACCAACATCGGTTGAAACAGAGTGAAATAGCGCATACCCACTGCCTACAGTAATTCTTTGTCCAAAAATCTCATCGGTTTCGACATTCATTTCGGGCAAAAATAATTGTTTAGGCGTAAAGCCTGCATAATTAGGAAAGGAAACAAGCGCTAGTAAAACTAGCGCCGCTTTCAAAGTATTTTTAATAGTTGAGTTGTTCATTATTGGCACATCACCCAATTGTTGTTTTCATCCATATATGGGCAGTCAAAGCCTCCTCCAGAACCACCTGAGCCTCCTCCAGAACCACCTGAGCCACCACCGGAGCTTCCGTCTTCACCATCATTTGGAATGTAGAGGAGCTTGTTAGCTGTTCCACTTGGGACCTGATATAACTTGTTCAAGCTAGCATGGTTAATTAATGAGGTTATAATATCACTCGGGACAACGGGTAAACCTATATTTTCTTCAATTAATAAAGCAAGGGCTCCGGAAACGAAAGGAGCTGCCATCGATGTTCCGTCGGCGGTGCCATACGAAGAATTTGAATTATAGGTAGCGGAAGTAATACTTTCTCCAGGTGCAAAGATATCTATAACTGCACCATAATTGGAAAAACTCGCTTTTGCATCATTGCTGTTGGAAGCTCCAACTGTTACAACACTGGATATTCTCGCCGGAGTCGTATTGCTAGCATCTGCATTCCCGTTTCCTGCAGACGCCACTACGATAAAGTCGTTAGAATTCGTTAACTGGTTTATGGCTATTTCTAATTGCTCATACGCGACTTCGTTCTCTTCTGTTACAGTCGCTCCTAAACTCAAGTTAATTACTGAAATCAAATTTGAAGTGTTAAAGTCGCGAATTGCATTTAGCCCGCTGATTACAGACGCGGTACTACTATGACCATAACAGTTAGCCACTCGAACATCGTAAATCTCCGCTTGCTTGGCAACACCATAGTTTTGGCCTGAAGCTATTCCAGCTACATGAGTACCATGGCTTCTCGCTAGAATACTTTGTCGTCTTAATTCGTCTTCTGGAGGCGGAGGTCCGTCGGGACAAAAGGTCTCAGTCACAGAGGATTGATGAATATAACTACTGTCACCATAACGGTCGAAGTACTGTGTGACTCTTCCGCTCATTTCTTGATGGGAGTTTTTTACACCTGAATCCACGATATAAATTCTGACATTGTCACCTTGATAGTTGGTGGTATAAGTACTTGATAATGGCAGGTCGATTTGGTCAATCCTGTCGAGTCCCCAGTCCGGACCATTTTGAGTGTAGGTGTTAAGGTGCATAGGGGCCACCGGCACAACAGAATGTATATTTGGGTTCCGTGCTAAAGCTTCAGCACGCGCAGCAGGCATAGAAGCAGAAAACCCCTGTAAAACATGGTCAAAAACTGAACCTACTTCGATATTCTGTTGATTGGCAAACTGAGTGGTTAATGCTCTGACTGCTTGTGGAGCCATTCGATGTCCTTCGTTAAAACGCACAATATATCGATCTTTAATGTGGTTCTGGTAGAAGGCTTCTTCGTAAGTTTCCGCGTGAGAGTAGGGGGGGGGGTAAAGATTGCGCCGATTATAGTAAGTGCTAGTAAATACTTCCATTGATGTTTCATATGAGGAGTCCTTGTTGTAAAACTAAAATTAACATTTCATATATCAAGCAACTGAGTTTAAAAGTTGTTTGTGTTTATTTTGTTGCATTGATTGCGGGTGTTGTCAAATTAGTCTGGAAAATCCGAATAAGGGTATCTAATTTCCGGTACTTTTCCAGAGGTATTCCTGTGGTAGACTTTTGACTAAAGTTATCAAAGAGGTAAACACATGCTATTCGTTGTTTCTCCCGCCAAGAATTTAGATTATGAAACGCCTGGCCCGGTTTCTGAGTATACGCAGCCGGAACTTCTTAAGCCTGCTCAAGAGCTAATTAATATTTGTCGTGAACTTTCTCCGCAACAGCTTGGTTCATTAATGAGTATCAGCGATAAGCTAGCCGGTTTGAATGCTGCTCGTTTCCAAGAATGGAGTACGCCTTTCACAACAGATAATGCCAAGCAGGCAGTATTCGCATTTAACGGTGATGTATACACAGGCCTAGACGCTAACTCGCTTAGCGGTAATACGTGGGAATATGGCCAGAAACACATGCGTATTCTGTCTGGTTTGTACGGTACTTTGAAGCCGTTAGACCTAATGCAACCTTATCGTTTAGAAATGGGTACCAAGCTGCAAAACCCACGCGGAAAAGACTTATATACCTTTTGGGGTGACACGATTACAGCGTCGTTAAACCAAGCATTGGAAGAAATTAATAGCAAAGTACTGGTGAACCTGGCTTCAAACGAGTATTTTAAGTCTGTGAAGCCTAAAGCATTGAATGCAGAGATTATTACGCCAATTTTTAAAGATACAAAGAATGGCCAATTAAAAGTAATCAGTTTCTATGCTAAAAAGGCAAGAGGGCTTATGGCTCGTTTCATTTTAGAGAAGCAACCGAAGTCGGTTGAAGATTTGAAAGCATTTAATTCAGCAGGATATGAATTTGATGCTAATCTTTCTAAGGGAAATGAACTGGTATTTCGTCGCGAAGAACAATAGTTGCGACTTGAAGCTCGGTTGAATCGACACAGTATTTAAACGGGAAGGATGATTATGCGCGAAGAAAATTCAACAGAACAAACAGGGCAAAATCAAAAAACGACAATCATTGTTGCGGTTATCGCCGTTATCGTAATTGTGATTATCGGTTGGACAGTATTTAGCGGCGGTGAGCCGGAGCCTGATCCAGAACCAGTAGAACAAGAAGTTTCTATGGAAGTTGAGCCCGAGGAAGAAGAAGTTGTAACCGACCCCGTTGAAGAAGTAGAAGAAGAAAGTCCACCGATTACAGACCGTGTGGTTACGGAACCTGAGCCAGATCCATTACCCGGTTTGAACGAAAGTACACCTGCGGTAATGAGTGCGTTAGACGAGCGCTCAGTAGATACCGACCCAGTAACTAGTGAAAACCTTATTCGCGATCTTGTGGTGTTTATCGATAACATTGCTGCAGGTATCGTTGCCCGTGACGCTGCCGTTATTGATGGCCCTTCAGAGCGTTTTATGGTGCAAGAAAGCGGTGACACAACATATATCGACCCACGTAGTTATGCGCGCTACGACGCAATTGTAGATTGGTTCGTTGGTTTAGACGAAGACGCAATGGTTGCTGTGTTTGAACAGTTTGAACCGTTATTTGATGAAGCTTACGCTGAAGTTTCTCGTCCTGGTGCTGATTTCAGAGATCGCGTTCGTCGCGCGGTTAGCGTGCTAAATGCGGCGCCTGAACAAAACGGTCGCTTGGCATTGAATGACGACGAAGTGATGTACACGTTCGCCGACGAGTCTTTAGAGTCTCTGCCAGCGGCACAGCGTCAAATGATTCGTTTAGGCCCTGACAACATGCGCCGTGTTAAAGCTAAATTAACCCGACTATTGAATGCTTTGAATAACTAAAGGTTCTATGCAGTCGGAAAAGCAGTGGCAGCATTTGCCCGTTAGAAATGGAAGGTTCGGTCGTTGGTTTGGACGACTGGGCCTTCGTTGTTTGGGCGGTTGGAAAATTACCGGCGAGTTACCCGACATTCCTAAAGCGGTAATTGCTGTTGCGCCACATACCTCGAATTGGGACTTCTTTGTAGGCATATTCGCCATGTTTGCATTGCGGTTGAAAATCTCGTTCTTGGGTAAGCACTCTATTTTTGTCTTTCCTGTAAAGCGCCTACTTATGGCAATGGGTGGCATTCCTGTGAACCGTGGTAGCGCTAAAGGCGTAGTTGGTGAAATGGTTGCAGCCTTTAATGAACGTGAACACTTACTTCTGGGTTTATCGCCAGAGGGCACGCGTAGTAAAGTCGAAGAATGGAAAAAAGGCTTCCTTTACATGGCTCGTGACGCGAAAGTTCCTGTGATTCCTGTTGCACTCTGCTTTCAAAGCAGAGAAATCCAGATTGGCGAACCTATTCACATTGAAGACATTGATGTTGGACTTGCTGCAGTCAAGGCTTTTACTGGCCAAGCACAAGGTAAGCGACCGGAGCTAGCATGATAGTACGCATTTTGATTGCTCTAATATTGTTGTTACCTAGTTATGTGACCGCATTTCAAGAAGAGGGTGAGCAGTCGCCGGATATATGGGAAGGCAGTGCTTGGGTTATTGCCCCTTTGCAAACAAGAGACGCAACCCTTTTTCATAGCGCATACTTTAGCTCAGCGCCTTATCTATACAATGTTCTGGGCTGGGGATGGCCTACCGCAAAGATTACTGTGGAAATGAACGCCAACATGGTGCAGCACCATGTTTCACAACATAACGCTGGTGCTAGCTATACATACTCAGTGCGCAAGTTAGGTTATGCGGACATTGTGGGTGCGATTTATATAAATCCAGTAAATCAAAGCCGTAGTGACGTACCTAATTATAATGCGCAAGATTATGAAGCTGAAATGTCGATGTGGTTTACTCAGCAGGTTGAACAAGACGAAGACATTGCCCAACTTGGCGTAGACATTATGAACTGGCTCGCAAATGAGTGGAGTTTTAACTCAGTACTTATTCCGGTGCACGAGAATTATGAGTTTTTGCAGGGAATAATGAGTAGCCAAGAGCTTGACCCTTTCACAGAAGATGCAGATGCGGGAATGTTGCTTTACCGCTATCCATAAAAAATATGATATTCTTCGCCCCATTCAAATTGGGTTTTGACCTACCGAAGGAAAAGTGATGAACATTATAGAAGCTGGTGTTGCCGCACCTGGGAAAAAAGTCGCGATCGTAGTGTCGCGCTTCAATAGTTTTGTTGTTGAGAAATTACTGGAAGGTGCAGTAGACACGCTTACGCGCATTGGCCAGATTAATACTGACGATATTACCGTTGTACGCGTTCCTGGTGCTTATGAACTGCCAGTAACCGCTAAAAAAGTTGCGGCAAGCGGCAAATACGACGCAGTTATCGCTATCGGCGCGGTGATTCGTGGCGGTACACCGCACTTCGACTTTGTTGCTGGACAAGCGAACTCTGGCTTAGCACAAGTAGCGTTAGATACGGGTGTTCCTGTTTCGTTTGGCGTCATCACTACCGACACCGATGAGCAGGCAATTGACCGTGCTGGTGTGAAGCATGGAAACAAAGGCTCTGAAGCTGCTCTTGGTGCGTTAGAAATGATTAACGTACTGGCGCAACTGTAAGGAGTATCGCGTGAAACCAGCAGCACGAAGAAAGGCAAGACGCCTAGCTATTCAAGCCGTTTACTCTTGGCAGCTTTCTGAAAACTCAGTGACTGATATTGAAGCTGAGTTTTTAACAGACAACGACGTAAGCAAAGTAGACGTGGAATATTTTCAAGACCTACTTAAAGGCGTAGCTAAGCAAGTTAGCTCGCTAGACGAAGCACTAACTCCGTTTACGGACAGACCGTTTTCAGAGCTTGACCAAATTGAGCGCGCTATACTCCGCGTAGCGGCATACGAGCTTAAGCAACGTCTCGATGTGCCATACAAAGTGGTAATGAACGAAGCAATTGAACTTGCCAAGGCATTTGGCGCTGACGATAGCCACCGGTTCGTCAATGGTGTACTAGACAAAGCCGTCGACACCCTGCGTTCTGCCCGCCAATAAATTTTATATGGACTCGTCCAAAAAAGAATTTGATCTGATCTCTCGGTATTTCCAGAGATCAGACAATCTTCGTTGGGATGTAAAAACCGGTATCGGTGACGACGCCGCAGTCGTGAGTCCGGGTGAAGCCTCTGATGTGTTGATTACCACAGATACCATGGTTGCCGGCGTACACTTCGACGAATCCCTTTCAGCGCGAGCCATCGGCCATAAATTAGTTGCAGTCAATTTAAGTGACCTCGCTTCTATGGGGGCAGAGCCAGCATGGCTTTCTCTGGCCCTCACTTTGCCGAGTGTCGATGAAGCTTGGTTAGAAGGCTTTTCCCAAGGCTTCATGGATATCGCACAGTATTACAACTGCGACTTAATTGGTGGTGACGTTACACGAGGTCCGCTTACCCTTACGGTGACAGCTCATGGACTTGTTCCTAGCGGTAAGTCTATCCATCGCAGTGACGCTCAGCCAGGTGACCGAATTTATGTGTCGGGTAATTTAGGTGACGCACGAGCTGCATTAGAAATTGCCCAAAGCAACTTAGAAAGCACTAAGGCGCACGCAGAGTACTTCACTGAAAAGCTGCATTTTCCAACCCCGCAGGTTGCATTAGGGCAAGCATTAAGAGGCGTTGCCACCAGTGCAATCGATCTTTCTGACGGATTAATTCCCGACTTAAGGCACATGTTGGCTGCTTCTGAGGTGGGTGCGCGTATTCACTTAGAAAATTTGTCTGCGTCTGAAGCGCTACAAGCAACGATTCCAGATTTGCAACAACGACTGGCTTTACAGTGTTTTGCCGGTGATGATTACCAACTCTGTTTCACCGTTCCAGAAAGCCGCAGAGGAAGCCTTGAAACCGTCTGTAAGCAATTAGGTGTGCAGGTAAGCTGTATTGGTGTTATTGACGGTGAAGACGGCCTGTATTGTTATTTAGACGAGGAAGAAATTGAACTGCCAGATAATGGCTTTGTTCACTTTGGAGCAAACTCATGAAACCACATCCGAAAACGTTAATTAAAAATCCAATTCACTTTATTTCTTTAGGCTTCGGCACTGGGTTAGCGCCCAAAGCACCGGGAACTTTTGGAACTTTAGTGGGTATTCCAGCGGTTTTATTGTTTGCACCGCTTGGAGTGCAAGCTTATTTAGGTATTGTCGTCATGTTTAGCTTGCTTGGTATCTATTTCTGCCAGCAAACGGGTACTGCATTAGGTCAGTCTGACCACGGTGCGATAGTTTGGGACGAAATTGTGGGCTACATGATTGCTATGATCGCGATTCCGGTAGCTTGGCAAACCTTATTGCTCGCATTCCTGTTGTTCCGGTTTTTCGATATTCGCAAGCCGTGGCCAATTAAGTGGTTTGATCAAAAGGTCAAAGGCGGCTTAGGCGTTATGTTAGACGACGTTCTAGCAGGGTTAGCGACGCTAGTGATTATGCATGCGCTATTAAAAGCCGATAAACTTCCTGGTGTTATTGCGTAGGTAATAACTCTTTAGGTAATAAAGGTTTGTAGCAAAAGCGGTTTAATTTAACCGCTTTTGAATAGCTGCCAATATGCCTTTCGCGTCGAGCGCTAGCTCTTCTCGTACTTCGCTTTGAGACCCATGCTTAATAAAGATGTCTGGCAGACCAAGCTGTAATACTTGAGTTGTATTTTGTGCTTGCTGTAAGCACTCGAGTACCGCAGAGCCTGCGCCTCCAGCAATAGCGTTCTCTTCCACGGTTACGAGCAGTTCGTGCGAGCTAGCCATTTTCTCAACCATTTGTTGGTCTAGAGGCTTCACAAAACGCATATCGACAACAGTCGCGTTAAGGCTTTCAGCGGCTTCAAGCGCTTCAGGGAGCAGTGTACCGAAGTTTAGAATGGCTACCTTCTCACCCTCGCGCTTAACCACACCTTTACCGATTTCAACAGCTTGCGCGGGCTCTAGTTCTAAGCCGAGACCATTACCGCGAGGGTAGCGAACAGCCGCAGGACCTTGGTGCTGGTAACCGGTTTCTAATAAGTGGCGACATTCATTTTCGTCACTTGGCGTCATGACAACCATATTTGGAATACAACGCATATAAGTTAAGTCGAACGCCCCTTGGTGAGTAGGACCGTCTGCGCCGACAATACCTGCTCTGTCTATTGCGAAGAGTACGTCGAGGTTTTGCAACGCCACGTCGTGAATCAGTTGGTCGTATGCCCGTTGCAAGAAAGTCGAATAAATCGCAACTACAGGCTTCTTGCCTGCAATTGCTAGCCCGGCCGCAAAGGTAACTGAGTGCTGCTCAGCAATGGCAACGTCGTAATACTGATTCGGGTAGGTTTGTGCAAATTGCACCATACCCGAACCTTCACGCATAGCCGGTGTAATGCCTGCTAATTTTTTGTCTTCAGCTGCTTTCTCACAAAGCCAGTCACCAAAAACTTGTGAATAGCTTGGTACGCTAGCCGGCTTGTTAGGTAAAGCTTCATGTTTCGGGTCGAATTTAGGTACGCCATGGTAGCCAATCGGGTCTTTCTCGGCAGGCGCATATCCTTTCCCTTTTTTGGTCATAATATGAAGAAGCTGAGGCCCTTTAAGGTTCTTCATATTCGCCAGTGTTTCCACTAGCCCTTGAACGTCGTGACCGTCGATAGGTCCAATATAATTGAAGCCAAATTCTTCAAAAATGGTACCTGGGGTAACCATGCCCTTAACGTGCTCTTCTGCACGACTGACTAATTGACGCATTCCCGGCATATCTTTAAGAAGTTGCTTGCCACCTTCTCGAAGCGTGGTGTATGGCTTGCTCGACAGAATTCGTGCGAAATTACGATTTAACGCGCCTACGTTTTCTGAAATCGACATTTCGTTGTCGTTCAAAATAACCAGCATGTCAGGTTCAATATCACCGGCGTGGTTTAATGCTTCAAAAGCCATACCTGCGGTCATTGCACCGTCGCCAATAATCGATACAACCTTCCGGCTTTGCCCTTCTTCATGAGCTGCAACGGCCATACCCAAGGCCGCACTTATGGAGGTGCTAGAGTGACCGACACTCAATGTGTCGTATTCACTTTCTTCACGCCAAGGAAATGGGTGTAGTCCGTCTTTTTGGCGGATAGTGTGAAGCTGATCACGGCGACCCGTTAAAATTTTATGTGGATACGCTTGATGGCCAACATCCCAAACAATTTGGTCGAAAGGTGTCTGATAAACGTAGTGCAAAGCCACGGTAAGCTCGACTGTTCCTAAACCACTAGCTAGGTGTCCACTACTTTGACTTACTGAATTGAGCAAGAACTGACGCAGTTCATGACTAACCTGATTGAGCTGAGCTTTAGGTAAGCTTCTCAAATCTTCTGGTGACTCGATGCGGTGTAAAAGAGGAAACAGTTCCGCTGTAGACTTCTGTGTCATGATGTTAGCGATCTCGATTTATCAGGTATTGCGTGAATTCTTGTAATAACTCGGTATTGTACGCAATTGTGGAAAGAGCTTGTAGCGCTTTTTCTACTAATGCGTCTCTGGTGGCTATGGCTTGCTCTAGCCCTAGCAGACTTGGATACGTTGACTTTTCAAGGTTTAGATCTGCCCCCTGCACTTTGCCTAACGCTTCGGTGTCGCCAGTAATGTCGAGAATGTCGTCATGCACTTGGTATGCATGACCAATGAACTCTGCCCACTGAGTAAGGGCTAAGAAGTCTTGCTGTGACACCTTGGGCGCACATAACGCGCCAAGTTGAACCGCCGCGACAATCAGCGCGCCAGTCTTATTTTTATGAATTTGCTCGAGGGCTTCTAGCGACAATTTTTCTTCAATGTTGGTAGCTTCAACATCGAGGGCTTGCCCACCACACATACCGCGGTAACCCGACGCTTGCGCTAGTGTTTGTACCATTTTTACTACTTGTTCCGCCGGTAACGTGCTCTTTGTGTTGTCGGCTAACAGTGCGAATGCTTCGGTTTGCAGTGCGTCGCCCGCTAGAATGGCAGTTGCCTCTCCAAATGCGATGTGACAGGTAGGCTTCCCTCTGCGCAGCGCATCGTCGTCCATTGCCGGTAAGTCATCATGAATCAACGAAAACGCGTGTATACACTCAATGGCTGCGGCTGCACGGTCTAAGTCGGAAGCGTCGGCACCTAACATTTCACCGACGCTGTAAATTAAGAAAGGTCGTACACGCTTACCACCATTTAAGACACTATATTCCATAGCTTCTTTGAGCTTTGAAGAGGTGGTAGGTAATGCCTGTATATGCGTCGACAAGAATGACTCGTTACGTTGCAAAACAGCGTGCAGCTTGTCCATCAGCATTCTTTATTCTTCTCCCGCAGGAAGGTTATTTAACGTTTGTTGTCCATTTTGTTCGACAAGCATTTGAACTTTTTGTTCGGCGGCTTTTAATTTGTCTTGGCTAATGCGAGACAAAGAAACTGCTTTCTCGAATTGTTTAAGAGCTTCTTCTAGTGGCAGCTCGCCTTGTTCTAAAGACTCTATAATAGTCTCAAGTTCTTGCACTGCGGATTCAAAAGTTGGGGCTTTATCTTGTTCTGCCATTGCAGTTGCTCCATGCTGTTATCTGTTGTCGAAAAATATAAATAAATTCGCTATCAGTTTGATCTAACGTAAAGAAAGCCTATTGTTAGCCGATATGATTCATTAGACAAACGAATTAGCGGTTGTGTCGACGTCTCTGATGATGAAAAATACCATATAAACGGACCGCTCGGCAGAGGTGAGGAGAAAATAGTGGATATCGCAACGCTCATCGGCATACTCGGTGCTATTGCTTTTATTGTTATGGCAATGGTGCTCAATGGCGATATTGGCCTTTATATCAACGTTCCGTCTATCTTAATCGTATTCGGTGGAACAGTCTTTGTTGCGCTTGCAAACTTCTCTTTAAGCCAGTTTCTTGGTGCCGGTAAAGTCGCAGCAAAAGCCTTCATGTTTAAAATTGAGCCTCCTCTTGAACTTATCGACAAAGCCGTGGAAATGGCTGACTCGGCGCGAAAAGGCGGCTTCCTTGCGTTAGAAGAAGCGGAAATCGACAACCCGTTTTTTCGTAAGGGCATAGACATGTTGGTGGATGGTCACGACGCGGACGTAGTGCGCCAAACGCTGCAAAAAGATATTGATTTAACGTATCAACGCCACGAGCAAGGTACGAATATTTTCCAGTCTATGGCCGACACTGCACCCGCTATGGGTATGATCGGTACGTTGATCGGTTTGGTGGCTATGTTGGCTAACATGGACGACCCAAAAGCTATCGGGCCTGCTATGGCGGTAGCGTTGTTAACCACACTCTACGGCGCATTCCTTGCTAACGTAATCTGTCTTCCATTGGTGGCTAAGCTGAAATTAAGAATGGAAGAAGAGAAGCTGAACCAAGAGCTCATGCTGGATGCGGTGTTAGGAATCCAAGACGGTCAGAATCCAAGAATTATCGAAGGCTTGTTGAAAAACTACTTGGCTCAATCAAAACGCAACAACGGCGAAGAAGAGGCCGCATAATTTATGGCAGCTGTCATCGAGAAAAAATGTCCGAAGTGTCCACCCAAGGGGCTTGCTCCATGGATGGCGACTTTTGCCGACTTGATGGCGCTGCTTATGTGTTTCTTTGTTCTGTTATTAGCGTTCTCAGAAATGGACGTGTTGCGATTTAAACAGATTGCAGGCTCAATGAAGTTTGCCTTCGGTGTGCAAAACAAAATTGAAGTAACCGACATTCCTCGCGGAACCAGTGTTATTGCGCAAGAATTCCGCCCAGGCCGCCCAGAGCCTACGCCGATTGAAACCATTCAACAGCAAACGCTAGACATGACTCAGCAAGCGCTTGAGTTCCAAGCTGGTGAGGACAGCGAGCAAGGCGGTGACTCTCGTGACCAAGGCGGTGAAACAACCTTTGAAGAGTCTAACTCTTCAATGGAACAACGCCAGAATATGAACGAAGACGCACAAGAACTCATGGAACTGATGATGCGCTTGCAAGAACAGCTAAGCGAACAAATTGACGAAGGCGCGTTAGAGTTAGAACAACTGGGTCAACAGATCATTATTCGGGTGAATGAACAAGGAACCTTCCCTCAAGGTTCGGCGTTCCTGCAGCCTCAGTTCCGTCCAATCATTCGCCAGATAGCCAGTGTCATTGGCAATATTCCTGGAGAAGTTAGAATTTCAGGTCATACCGACAACCGTGTAATTCGCTCTGAAATGCACAGTTCTAATTGGGACTTATCGAGTGCTCGTGCAGTGAGCGTAGCTGAAGAGATGAGCCAAGCAAATGAGTTCGACACCAGTCGAATGACCGTGCAAGGCTTTGCAGACACGCGCCCATTAGTACCCAACAATAGCGAAGACAACCGCCGCCGTAACCGTCGTGTGGAAATTGCCATTCTACAAGGCGAAGCGTTAGAAAGCGCACCAATTGATGCTGTAACCGACCAGTAATTACCGTCGCTTTCCGCCCATAGCGAAAACAAGTATAATACTGCGCTTTTACAGCACTACTGGTCGGTACCATGATATTTGTCCTTCGTTTTCACGCCGAAATTACCGTTAAAAGCAAGTCGTTAAGACAACGCTATAGCAAGGTTTTAACCGGCAGCATTCGTAACCTTATGAAAGCTATCTCGCCCGAGATCAAGGTTCGCAACTTGTGGGACAAGTTAGAGGTAGAAACGCCGGAAGTTCCTGAAGTGTGTGCGCAGGTACTGGATCGGCTGCAAAACACGCCCGGTATTTCTCACATCGAGCAAGTTGAAAACACTCCGTTCGAAAGCTTTGAGCAACTTCTAGAGTTTGTGCTCGACAAGCAAGGTGAACATCTTGCCAACCAGTCTTTCGCGGTTCGTGTGAAGCGTAAAGGAAAACATGAATTCAGTAGCCAAGACCTTGCCGCATATATTGGCGGTGGTATTAAGGCTCGTGTTGAAGGCACTCGCGTTCAACTTAAAAACCCAGAGCAAACCGTAAAAATTTGGCTTGAAGACGACCAAGCGAACGTTGAAATTGAACGCTTTAATGGTTTAGGTGGTTATCCTATTCCTACACAAGAAACGGTGGTGTCACTTATTTCCGGCGGGTTCGACAGCGCTGTAGCGACTTACGCTTTAATGCGCAGAGGCGCCAGAACTCATTTTTGTTTCTTTAACCTAGGTGGCGCGGAAGCGCACGAAGCGGCGGTCAAAGAAGTCAGCTACTTTATTTGGGAAAAGTTCTCAAAGTCGCATCCCGTTAAATTTGTGTCTATCGACTTCAGTGATGTTGTAGACCGTATTCTCACGCAAGACCAGCCCGGCCTTATGGGCGTACTTCTGAAGCGCGCGATGCTAAGAGCTGCGTCTATTGTAGCTTCACGTTTAAATGCCCAAGCTATTGTTACCGGTGAAGCGTTAGGCCAAGTTTCGAGCCAAACACTGACTAACTTGCAGGTTATAGACGAAGTAACGGATACGTTGGTGTTAAGACCTCTAATTGTGTCGGACAAGCAGGACATTGTAGACCTAGCAAACAGTATTGGTGTTGGTGAGATGGCCGCGGCTATTCCTGAATATTGTGGTGTTATCTCTAATAAGCCAACCGTAAAGGCACAGCGCGGAGCCATTAAGGTGGCGGAGGAAACACTAAACGACGAGCTCATAGAGTCCGCTGTACTTAACGGTAAGCTTATCGATGTAAGAAATATTCCAACCGTAACCCAAGAAGAAACACATATACGTCAAATAAACGATTTGGCAGAGCTTAACGGTAATGAGTTGGTACTAGATATTAGAGCGCCAGAGGAAGAGGAATTAAACCCGTTAGTTTTATCCGGTTCTAAGGTACAACATTTACCCTTTTTTAAACTCGCAAGAGCCGCTGAAGGTCTTGATAAGAACCAACCGGTAGTGCTTTACTGCAAGCAGGGTGTAATGAGTCGCCTACAAGCGATTACGTTACGCAATATGGGCTTTACACAGGTAGCTGTGCTTGCAGACGAGGCAGTATGCAAAAGCTAATTGAATTCTTAAGGCGCAAAGGGCGAGTACTTTTTGTTCTAAGTGTTGTTGTTGCTTCTATCGGCTTACTCAGCCAAGTCCCAAGTGACTTAACACCGCGTTCTATACCCATGTACGACAAAATAGCCCACGTTATTCTGTTCTTCGGCCTTGCCACCACATTGCACTTCGCGTTTTCGCCAAGAGTATGGCTCGCTTTCGTCATTCTTGGCATATACGGCGGCGCTGTAGAATGGGTGCAATACTATATTCCGGGGCGTGGTGCAGAGTGGGTAGACTTTCTAGCCGACATGGTTGGTGTTGCGCTGTTTTATGGCGTTCGTGCTGCTTGGTATGCGGTTTTAAGCCGCCAGCCTGAAACAAAAAGCCGCGGATAACCGCGGCTTGTATTGAGTATTACTTCTTAGGCTTACTCGGCTTTTTAGTGGCTGCCTTCTTCTTAGCCTCTTTCTTTTTCACTTTCTTAGCTTTGCTCTTTTTCTTGGCGATTTTGTCCGGTTCTGGGAATTTGAACTGTGGACGTAAATCTTTAATGAATCGGCGTTCGATTTTTTGGCCGAGGTATTTTTCAATGCGACCAAGATAAATTGCGTCATGAGCTTCTACTAAGCTAATTGCTGTTCCTTTCTTGCCAGCTCGACCTGTTCTGCCAATGCGATGAACGTAGGTGTCGCCTTTCACTGGAAGGTCGAAATTCACCACAAGCTCTACGTCTGGCACGTCTATGCCTCGTGCGGCAACGTCGGTGGCAACTAGAATGCGAGATCTTAAAGAATGAAACGCGGCAAGACGTTTTTGCCGTTCGTCTTGCGGTAATTCGCCCTCAAGAAACAGGCAATTAAAACCCTCTCGTTGTAACAGCGCATGCACTTCATGTACACGCTCACGTTTTTTCACAAATACCAGAACGCGGCCTGTGTATTCTTTCAATGTACGTGAAAGAAGAGCTACTTTGTGTTCTAAAGTGTCTGCAATATGCAGCCACTGAGTGATTTTTCCTCGTTCACGTTTCGGTGGCTCTGCGTCTATAACCGTTGCAGCATTCAATGCTGCTTTCGAAAAAGCTCGTAACGAATGGTCGTCATTGGTGGCGGAGAACAGGAAACGTTGCTTCAGGTGAGGAGCTTCACTTTGAATTTGTTCCACCGCACCACGGAAGCCCATGTCGAGTAGGCGATCGCCTTCGTCTAACACCATGAGCTCTAATTCGTGGGCGCTAAATTGTTCAGCTGCAAGGTAGTCAATTAAACGGCCTGGTGTAGCAATGACGATATCGAGATTCTTCTCCATTTCACCCAAATGACTACCGTAATTTACACCGCCAGTAATGGTTAGTGACTTCAGCCCCGTTGCTTTGCCTAGTTTCTCTGCCCATAAGCCAATTTGATTCGCCAGCTCACGGGTTGGCGCAAGAACCAATGCTCGAGCTGAACCGGGCTTGCTGCGCGGGAAGTCGACTAGGTATTGGAACACTGGCAGCAAATAAGCAAGGGTTTTGCCGGTTCCTGTAGGTGAAGTCGCAAAAATATCCTTTAATTCCAAGGCGTGCGGTATCACTAGCTGTTGAATACGGGTCGGTTTTTTGAGACCTTCTTCTAACAGCACTTGTATTAATTCTGAACTAAGTTCAAGATCTTGCCAATCTGGAGTCATCGGATTCGCTTTTTCCGGTTAAATAGATACACTGATCATAACCGATTTTTAAGCATGGGAGTACGCCCTTGCGAAGGGTTCGTAACGTGAGAATAAGAATGGCCACCAAAAAAGCCTTTTTGAGCATATTAGAAAACGAAATTTCACAAGACACATTGAAGTTACCCACGCTTCCAGACATTGCGATTCAAGTCGAGCAAGCTGCTAATGACCCGGATGTTTCCTTACAAGACTTAAATGCCATTATTGCCCGAGATCCAGCGCTAAGCGCTCGTATGGTAAAACTAGCTAACAGTGCATGGCTTGGTCGCGCAGTTCGTGTCGAGAGCTTGCAGCAGGCTTTAACGCGCATAGGGCTTTGGCAGGTCCGCAACATCGTCGTAGGTTTGGCCATGGAGCAATTGTTCGAAGCGAAAAACGATATTGTTCGGCGACGTATGCAGGAGTGTTGGCTCGAGTCTGTGAAGCTTACCGCGGCAGTGGTTGTGTTATTGAAAAATTACGATGGCAAAGTGCGGTTGCACCAACACACCGCAGCGTTGATGACGATGACCAGCCAAATTGGAGCACTTCCGGTGCTTACTATGGCAGAGAAACATGCCGACACCTTTGCTAACCCTACGTTTATAAACGACTGCATTGCCAGCGTGGCACCTTCGTTAAGTGGCATGATTTTAAAAGCATGGAAATTTGCCGACGAACAAATTCACGTGGGTGAGCATTGGCAGGGCGCGATTGTGAGCTTTAAGCCGTCTTACCTGAGTATTATTCAACTTGCAGGTGTTCTGACTGAAACGCACAGCTCACAGCGTAGTGAAGCGTTGTTAAGTTGCTTCGTACAAACCGGCTTGTTGCCTGCCCCCAACTGGTGGGAGCAGGAACATGTTCAGGCGGAGTATAAGAGTATTTTAGAAGCGTTGAGTTAAGTAGTTTGTGATTGCCCGAAGGCTTTTGTGATGTCGGCCACAAGCTGGTTGAATTAGCCCGCCCGTAATACGTGATTTTTTGAGATATTCACTCTCGACTGCCTAAAGACCATCGCAAACAATAGAATCAGTGTCCAATACCCAATGCTAGAACCTGAACTCGAACCTGAGTCGGGTTCGGGGTCTGGATCAGGCTCAGGAGTGGGGTCTGGCGTAGTTTCATTATTCTCGTCTACATCAAGCGCAATGGTTAACTCTCTATTTTCTGGTACAGCATCTTGAGGTGCTGCAAATAGCCGAAAGTTAAGATCGTATTCTCCAACTACGGAAGCGCTTAAATTGAGTTCAACGGTGTCGCCTAAAAGCGCTCTTAAATTGTCGATTTTACAGCGATAGAAGAGGTCAGTGGCTTCTTCCCAGCAGGAGTGGCTTGAGCTTTCAAGGTGAATTCTAGGCTCGCTACCTCCAGCGTACCGGTCGATTTCAATTAAAATATTGTTTACTGTACGTTCAGACAAATTATCGATATTTAAAGACACTTGGAAGTTCTTACCTTCGGAAACGCTTTGTGAGGCGACATTACTGTCGAGGTGCATGGGAACGGTGTTGTCTTCTTCGGTGAAAAGGTACACCGCACCAGTGCCGAACTCGCCGTAAACATAAGCGCCACCACTTGCGACAAATAGCTCTCCATCAGGGGTAATGTCCATAAATGTACCTAGATGCCCAGCCCGAAGGGGGGCAGGGGGGCTTAGCGTTTCTGGTGGAATTGGAGCGTAAAATCGCTGTACTTCTTCCCAGCTTGACGAAGCGGTTGAGCGCTCTAAGACTAAAACCTCACCCAATGAATTGATAATTTCGTTTTCATGGTAGTACTTGGCGGCCAGGTTGGTGGAAATATATAGGCGGTTTCCATCTAATTTGATGTGTCGAGCAAACGCGTATCTTGCTAGATTATCCGATATGTCCTCTTGCCCTAGTTCGTAGTTAAACTGGTTTTGCAGGCTCCAAATATCGTCAACCTCGTTGTATTGGTAGTGGGAAACGTAGTGGGCATCGTCTTCTTTCCTACCATCAAAGATAAGATCATTGTTTACTAACTCTAAGTTACGCATACTGAGTAAACCGTCAGTTGGATTTTCGAAGCCAACGCTTTCAATAGTTTGATGAAACTCCCACTCATCAGTTTCAACGTTATGCTTAAAGATTTGAATTTCTGGGTCAATATCGTTAGTAAGCGAATTATGCATCACTGACCCATATGCCACGAGCCATGGATAACTTATATTTATTTCCTGCCCAAAACCATTGTAGGCAGAGCTTTGTAGTTCAAAGTCCTCGGACCAAATTTCAGAATGTAACTCCCATTGCGAGTCGGCATTTTCTTTGAAAATAAAGAGCTTTCCGCCCTCTAAACCATTCTCTGTACCGAGTTGGTCTAGCCAAGTGGAGGTGATGAGCCAGCCGTTATCATAATTGATTTCCGTTGCGAAAGCGCTAATGCCTAATTTTGGCCGGTCAATCTCTCTAACAAGAGTTGCTTGTTGAGTTTCAGGGTCAAACTCGTATTCGAAAATGACGCCGGAAGCGAATGGACTTGCGATATCTCCAGGGCGCGCCTCAGTGTCAGCGACAAAGAAGCGATGACCGTCTACCGCAATGCGGTCACCATAGAGAGATGATTCCCCTCTGAGTACTTGTGTTTCACGCCAGAGTCCATTTGAGTTGAGGGCGAACACTCTTACGTATCCACCACCTTCATCCATAGATATAGATTGGAATAATACATACCCATCACCAGTAGTAATACGTTGTCCAAGTTTCTCATCGGTATCGAAATTCATTTCTGGCAGGAACAATTGTTTGGGTGTAAAGCCAGCGTAACTTTGAAAGGAAACGAGCGCTAGTAAAACTAGCGCTGTTTTGACGGTGTTGTAGATAGTTGATTTGATCATCATGGGCACATCACCCAGTTGTTGTTTTCGTCCATATAGGGGCATTCGAGTCCGAAGTTTGGGTCTCCACCGGAGCCTCCATCATCACCACCAGAGCCACCATCAGTACCGCCGGAATCACCATCATTGGGAATGTAGAGAAGTTTGTTGGGCGTACCGCTAGGAACCTGATATAGCTTGTTCAAGCTAGCATCATTAATCAACGAGGTTATAATATCACTCGGGTTAACGGTTGTTGAATATCTATTTTGGTCAATTAATAAGGCAAGAGCGCCGGAAACGAAAGGAGCTGCCATAGATGTTCCATCCTGGGTTCCATACGAAGAGTTTGAGCTGTATGTTGCTGAAGTAATGTTTGCTCCCGGAGCAAAGATATCTACAACCGCATCATAGTTTGAGAAATCGGCACGCTCATCATACATCGTTGTGGCTCCAACTGTGACCACTCTAGGAATTCTGGCAGGGGTCTTATTGATGGCATCTATATTTTCATTTCCAGCAGATGCGACTACGATAAAGTTATTGGTGTCTATTAATTGATTGACTGCAATTTCAAATGGGTCTTCGCCCCCTTCCGTTGCAGATAGTCCCAAACTCATGTTTACCACTGAAATTAACTCGGCATCGTCATGCCCACGTCGGTAAATTGCATTGAGTCCGGCAATTATCGATGCAGTACTAGCATTCCCATAACAATCAGTCACTCGAACGTCGTAGACTTCTGCTTGCTTGGCCACGCCAAAGCTTTGACCTGCAGCTATACCTGCAACGTGCGTACCGTGATTTTTATTCCAAACACTATCCACTCTACCATCTTCTGGAGGAATAATTGCCGAACACCAAAGTTTTACTTCGGGGGATTGATACAGATAGTTACTACTGCCAAAGTAGTCGAAATACTGTGTAATTCTGCCATTCATTTCTTGGTGATTGTAGTTTACGCCCGAGTCAACGACGTAAATTTTGACATCATTACCTTGATACTCGGTGGTATAACTACTGGACAAAGGCAGGTCGACCTGGTCAACCCTATCGAGTCCCCAGTCCGGATCATCTTGTGTGTAGCTGTTAAGGTACACAGGAGCTACCGGCACAACCGAATGTATATTCGGGTTTCGAGCTAAAGCCTCGGCGCGGGCAGCAGGCATAGAGGCAGAGAAACCTTGTAAGATATGGTCAAAAACTGAACCCACTTCGATATTCTGCTGATTGGCAAATTGAGTAGTTAATGCTCGGACTGCTTGTGTAGCCATTCTATGCCCTTCGTTAAAACGCACGATGTACCGGTCTTTAATGTGGTTTTCGTAAAAGGCTTCTTCGTAAGTTTCCGCGTGAGAGTAGGGGGGGGGTAAAGATTGCGCCTGTGACTGTGAGAGCTAATAAGTACTTCCATTGATTTTTCATTCTTATGTCCTTGCTTTGTTGTCCTCCATTATTGTTAACACTGTCTATAACTTTAATCAATGAACCAAGTGATAACTTTGTAAAGAGCGGTTTTTTTACGAACAAGGAGAGGTTGCTAAGGGTTCACTCCCTCATAAGGTGCATAGCAATTCGAGTGAGGCATATTTCTGGAGAGGAAAAAATAGCCGCGGCTAACCGCGGCTTGTGTTGAATATTATTTTAGCGCTTAGCTAGTCGTTAGCAGCTTGCCCAAATGCTTCGGCAAGGGCATCTACCAACTGGCTAAACTCACCTTGCATAAGCGCTAAGTCTGAATCGAGTAACGCCGCGGCATCCAACCCATCTGTGTCGCGTTGCTCCATTACTTGGTCTGTGAACTTTATGCGCTTAATGCCATAGTCGTCGGCTAGCGAGAACAATATATTTTCTTGATACGACATCGCCAATTCAGTCACACGTTTGTTTTGCTTTAAGTGTTCCTGTACTTCTGGCATGTCGAGATCGTGGCCTTTAATTTTAACCACCATAGAGTCTTCGCTGAGGTGTTTTAGTTCAGCGTCTTGACCCATTTCAAAGCCATCCGGTGCTTTCATTTTCTTCACCCAATCGGTCATAAATAATGACGCAGGTCCTTCAGAGGCAAAAGGTTGAACAGGTAAAGAGCCTAGAGAAGTTCTTAGGTGAGAGGTAAATTCTTCGGCCTTTTTTGCAGAAGAAGAGTCGACATAAACACGCTGATTCTTAATATCGATAATGCCCCACGTTAATGCGAACTTACTTAAGGCACGAGGCATCATTTCGTTCATAATGTCTTCTTTAAGCGCCTTTTGGTCTTTACGCGGCATCGCATAGGCATTTTCTTGTTCAAACTGGGTTTTGCGATGCTCTAATTCTTCTTTTACTGCGCTAGCTGGAACAACTTTCTCTTCCTTGCGTAAACACAAAAGTACCGCGTCCTTTTGTTCAACAGCCATCAGTTCACTTTGGGCAAATGGAGACACCCAACCTAAACTCATAGGTTCACTGCGGTTGCAGGGGGTAAATTGGTTCTGAACGAGCGCTTCTTGAAGATTACCAGGAACAGAAAACTCTTGGCTAAAGGTATAAACACGAAGGTTGCGAAACCACATTTGTAGACTCCATTATTCGCAAGCAAAAAGGTATGGTAACGACTTTAATATCCGTTGTCAGTCGCTTCTGCGTCTTTCTCTAGAGGAACTACAGGGAAAGAGAACTGGTAGCTCAGGCCTTTGCCTTGTTCGCTAAAGGCATTCACTTCACCGTTTAAGGTTTCGCGCACAAGTGTGTAAATAATGTGGGTACCCAAGCCGCTACCGCCTCGGTTGGCTTTAGTGGTAAAGAATGGGTCGAAAAGGTGTTCAAGCTGCTCTTCACTTAAGCCTAAACCATCGTCGTTGTATAAGAATTCTAGAACATCTTTATCGAGCTTAGCTTGAATCGTAATGTGGCCAGACTCTTTACCTTCAAAACCATGAATAACCGAGTTCATAATCATGTTGGTAAGAATTTGGGCAAGTGCGCCGGCAAGGCATTTCACTTTTATTGTTTCGTCGCATTCAATGTCTATGGAAACATTTTGTTTTTTCAATGTTGGGTGTAGCGACTTCACTACGTTGCGCATATAGGCAGCCAATGAAATGTCTCTCATTGCGTCTGAGCTTTGGTCCACGGCGACTTCTTTGAAGCTAGACATGAGCTCTCTTGCACGGTGTAGATTATTTTCAAGAAGTTGAACGCTTTCTCGTGCCTCGTCAATAAACCGCTTCATTTGCGACTGAGTGAGTGTTTGGTCGTCTAACGCTATAGCTAAGGCTTCTACCCGGTCTGCAAGGAATGAAGTTGCAGTTACACCAATGCCAATGGGGGTATTTACGTCGTGCGCGATACCCGCAACTAAACCACCAAGAGAAGCGAGTTTTTCACTTTCTACAAGTTTCGATTGTGCTGTTTTAATCGTGTCTAAGGAATCTTTCAGGCGCTCATTGGTGCGCTTCAGTGTTGCTTCAGTTAAGCGGCGCTGCTGAATTTCTCGTTCAAGCTCGTATTGGCGTTTTTCAAGATCTAAACGGCGCTCTTCAAGGTCTAGCATTAGCTTGCTCATACCCGAAGTTTTTCTTGCTACTTCTTGCTCTAACAGGTCATTTTGCTCGTCGAGCCTGCGGTTTGCGTGAACTAACTTGTCTTGAGTTCGTTGTAAGTCGGTTTGATATTCACTAATTTTGTCGAGCAACTCATTAAACGCACCTTCTAAAAGGCCGAACTCATTTTCTTTGGCGTTACTCAGGTTCAGCCTAGACTCGTCGGGTGAGTTTGGCTCGAACGCTTCAATTTGAGTAGTGAGCTCCTGCATGGGGCGTGTCAGCATTTTATTAAATGCGTAGGTAAACAAAAGAAGCAGGAACGTTGTTTTAATTATGGCGTTACCGAGTAAAAACAAAAGGCTAACTTTAAGGCGCTCAATGGCAACGTCGCGGTTAGAAAACAGGGTAATGTCACCTACCAAGGTAGACTGACCTGAAAACTCAAACGCGAGTGGACTGTAATGTCCGAAAATACCGTCGCGCTCAGAAATTTTCACAGGACTTTCTGGGTTATTGGGCAAAGCATTCAAGGGCAGCGTTTGCCCCATTTGCACAATAAGTTGTCCACGGTCGTCACGAATCACTAAGCCACCAATTGCAGGAATACTAATAAGGCCGTCGGCAAGCGCTTGGATTTGTTGGTTGTTAAACTCCCAAAGTGAACGTGTAAGGCTGGCAGAAAAGGTGTTGTGCTGGTTCTCTAACTCAATCGCTAAAGAACGTTTGGTATTGTTGTACTCACCAACAATATGCGCAGTAGTCACGATGAAGGTGATCACAAAATAGACTGATAAAACCCGAGTGAGAAGGGTTCGAGAAATGCTTTTATATTGCACTTACACGTTTCCTGTCATTTAGTCTGCGCATGAAAATTTGGAATTCCATGTCAAAACTACCGAATAGCATGCAGGTTCGCAAGAAAATACTGTCATTGCAGGCTATAATCTGAAGCGTTCAGTATACGAACATTTCAATTTCGTCATAATTAATTCATATTTTGGTAGAAAATCTGCAATAAAAGTGTCACTTGTAATAAAGCTGTAATGTTTGTGTCATACAATTGTCGTTTTCATCATCACGATAGGAAAGTTTTATGAAACAGGTAAAAACACTTGGACTTTTAGTGGCGGCTCTTGGGTTTACTTCTATAGCGCAAGCGAACGAAGTAGAAGTAGACTTTTACGGTCGTATTCAATTGTCGACAGCTTATTTGTACGACGGTGACGAAGGTGGCCTTAATGTAGCGAGTAATGCAAGTCGCATCGGTGTAACAGCTGATTACCGACTGAATGAAGACTTGAGTGTTTTTGCCGAAATCGAACGCTCGGTAGACGTAAGTGAAGGCGGCAGCTCTCTGGGCGCTCGTGACACTTTAATCGGATTTAAAGGCGACTTCGGTACCGTAACGTTCGGTTACTTTGGTTCTCCAACCAAGTCTATTCTTTCGGGTGTTGAAGAGTTTCGTGACCGAATTGGTGATGGCCGTAACATGCTTCGTCGTGGTGAAATGCATCTCGACCGCCGTTACAAAAATGCTGTGCAATACCAAACTCCGAATATGAATGGCTTTGTATGGAAGCTTCATTACGGAACTGAAGAACAAACTGGCGTAACGGTAACGAACGACAACGACATTATTGGTACGTCGTTGCAATACCGTACTGGTGGCTGGGCATTTACTGCAGGCTATCAGCACGACAACCGTAACGTAGGTAAAACAGTAAAAGGTACTCGTTTTAGTGTTGTTCGTATCGGTGATGGCTGGCGTGTTGCTGCACTTGGTCAGCGCGTAACTAACTTAGTTGAGGGTGACGCAACTGGATGGATCTTGTCTGGTCGCTATCGCTTAAACAACGAATACTGGCTTAAAGCGCAAGTGGGTGCGCGTAGTTATGACGACATCGACAATAACGAATCAAGCTCGTTCTCTATTGGTTTAGACCGCGTATTGTCGCCAAGCTTAACGGTATACACTGTGGCTACCATGACTAACAATGACGACCTAGGTCTAGCCTCAATCACTGAAGGTGGATTTGGTAAGTCTCTTCCTGTAATGGCAGGTAACGACCCATTCGGACTGTCTGCTGGCGTAGTATTCAGATTCTAAAATCGAGAATGTGACACTTTTTCGACGGAAGTCATAAAAGTGTCACACTTCTATCCCATACTGATAATATATCGAATAAATAATGGGATATGGTCATGCCAAGTAGAATTCTAATCGTTGAAGATGAAGCACCAATTCGCGAGATGCTTGCTTTCGTTATGGAGCAACACGGATATCAACCCGTGGAAGCTTCAGACTACAATGTTGCACTAGAGCGTTTAGTTGAACCTTACCCAGACATGATTCTGTTAGATTGGATGCTTCCTGGTGGTAGTGGTGTGCAGCTTGCGCGCAAAATTAAAGGAACTGAGCATTTAAAGCATATTCCAATCATTATGCTCACAGCGCGTGGTGAAGAAGAAGACAAGATAAAAGGGTTAGAAGTTGGTGCCGACGACTACATGACTAAACCTTTTTCTCCAAAAGAGTTGATTGCGCGTATGCGTGCAGTGTTCCGCCGAGTGAACCCAACTTCATTAGACGAGCCTCTGGTTGTTGAAGGGCTTAAGCTAGACCCAGTGTCACACCGAGTTTCAACCAACGACGACCCACTAGATATGGGGCCGACCGAATTTCGCTTATTACACTTCTTTATGACACACCCAGAGCGCGTGTATAGTCGTGAGCAGCTACTTGACCACGTTTGGGGTACGAATGTATACGTGGAAGACAGAACGGTAGATGTGCATATCCGTCGCTTAAGAAAAGCGTTAGAATCGCATGGACATGATCGACTTGTACAAACGGTTAGAGGTGTAGGTTATCGTTTCTCTGCGCGATAATTTAAGTTGTCTTCCTGAAAGGTAATCTATGGAACGCGATTATAATTTTGCTCGGCTACTCATTCGTATTGTTGTTATTTGCGCCGGCTTGGCTGCAATAGGCAGTATCTGGGGTATCAGTGCTGAGCTTATCGCGTTATTTCTATTTGGTTTGATTGTTTGGGGACTGTTTTATCAGCAGCGCCTAAGTAAATGGTTGTGGCAAAGCCGCACCATGCACCCTCCACAAGCTCCGGGTACTTGGAGCGACATTTACGACGGTATTTATCGTACATTGCGTCGCTCGCAGTTAAGACGTCGTAATTTAGCCATGATTTTGCAGCGCTTCCGTGAAGCCGCTGAGTCGATTCCCGATGCGGGCATGGTGTTAGAAGCAAGTGGTAATTTGGTGTGGGCGAATCGTTTAGCTCAGCTTTATTTTGGCTTGAAATGGCCAGCTGACAAAGGCATACGTATCACCAACTTTATACGCCACCCACGTTTTGTGAAGTACTTTAGAAAGGGCGACTTTAAAGAGTCAATTACGTTGTCGTCGCCAGTGGGTGACAGCCGCATGATCGAGTTAAGAATTATGCCCTATGCGGGCAAACAGTGGTTGGTGATAGCTCGAGACGTTACTCGAATTTCAAAGCTTGAACGCATGCGCAAAGACTTCGTTGCCAATGTGTCCCATGAATTAAAAACACCGCTTACCGTTATGCAAGGCTATTTAGAGCTTATGGAAGATCCAGAGCTTATGCCGCCCAAGCAAATGAAAAAAGCAATTCGCGACATAACGAGTCAAACCGGTCGCATGCAGATTATGGTCGAACAGTTACTTACGCTTTCGCGTATGGAAGCTCAGGGCTCAGACGTAAGCGACGTTATCCGTGTGAAACAATTAACAGAGCGGTTGCTTGCCGACCTGAAAATTATGGCAGAGTCGAAAGACCAAACATTACAAGTAGAAATAGACGACAGTATTATTGTTCAAGGGAGTGAAGAGAAGCTTAGCGCTGCAATTCAGAACCTTGTAGTAAACGCAATTAAGTACACCCCCACTGAAGGCATCATTAAAGTGTCGTGGAAAATGAATATGCAAGGTGCTGAATTTTCCGTGACCGACAACGGTCATGGTATTAGCGCCGAACATTTGCCTAGACTAACGGAGCGTTTTTATCGCGTTGAAGACGACCGAAACAGCGGTACTGGTGGTACGGGTTTAGGTTTGTCTATCGTGAAGCATTCGTTAGAACATCATCGTTCATACCTGCAAGTTCAAAGTGTTTTAGGCAAAGGAAGCACCTTCAGCTTCGTTATTCCCCATAGCCTACTTCTAAGTGCGGCGAGCTAAATTTTAGCTGTCACAAAAACGCCGCATTTGTCACAAAACCTTCTCACTTGTCATTGAATTGTCATTTTGCATTCACTTAGCTGTCACATCGATTTGGATAATGGTTCCCGCAAACTAATAATCTTCCAATAACGGGGACCTACAAATATGTTAGCTCGTAACTTATTCAAGCTTAGTGCTGTCGCAATGGCGTTGGCGCTTTCTGCATGTGGTGGCGACATCGTCATTAATGCAGGTGGTGAACAGAATCCAGGCGGTGACGGCGGCTCTGGTGGCGGCGGTGGCGGCACACCAGTTGAAGGCGATTGCCCTTCATGGGCAACTGAAGGCGACGCGATCAGTGGCCAGAACCTACCTGTTTGTGAAATTACAGGTACGTTAACGCAAGACCGGACATTAACGAACGACATTTTGTGGGCGCTAGACGGCCGTGTAGCAGTAGGTAACGACGAAGCTGACTCTACTGTGCTTTCAATTGAAGCAGGCACCACGTTATTTGGTAAAAGCGGTGCAGACTTCTTAGTGGTTCGTCGTGGCTCGCAAATCATGGCAGAGGGCACACAAAACTCGCCAATCGTAATGACTTCATTGCAAAACCTACTTGGTACAGCAACTGGTACTGACTCAGGCCAGTGGGGTGGTTTAGTGTTGCTAGGTCGCGCACCAAGTAACCGTTGTGAAGATTTGTCAGCTTGTTCAATTGAAGCTGAAGGTGACGCTGGTCCTTACGGCGGTAACCTAGAAGACGACAACAGTGGTGTTTTACGCTACGTGCAGGTTCGTTACGCGGGTTATGAAGTATTGCCAGACAACGAATTAAACGGTATTACCTTCGCAGGTGTAGGTTCAGGTACTACTGTTGAACATATTCAGGTTTACAACAACCTAGACGACGGTATCGAGTTTTTCGGCGGTACAGTAAGTGCTAAATATGTTGTCCTTATGGGTAACCAAGACGACTCTCTAGACTGGGACGCAGGCTGGAATGGTCGTTTACAACACGTACTGATCAAGCACAACCCATACAATGCAAAAGCTAACCGTGGTATCGAGGCAGACAATAGTTCTGCAGACTTCAATGCTACGCCACGCAGCCGCCCAGTAATTTCTAACCTAACCATTCTAACGAATGAGTGGGACGGTGATGACGATGCTGAAGGTATCTTGTTACGCCGTGGTACTAGCGCTGAACTTCACAACGTTATTATTGCAGGCGAGCCAGGAACGGGTGAGTGCTTCGAGTTAAACGACGACGCAACTGTTGCAAATGCGAATTCGAACGACATGCAATTCACACACTCGATCATCAGCTGTTCAGAACCTTTCAAAGCAACTGTAGACGCGAACGACAACGTTACTTTTGACGCTGAAGCTTGGTTCCTAGGTCAAGAGGGTAACTCTACTGTTGACCCACTTCTAGGTGACTACATGCCTTCTGCGGTTTCTCCTGCGCTAGGTGCTGGTGTAAACGTAGCGAACCAAGTAGATAACTGGTTCGACGAAGTTGACTACATCGGTGCGTTCGACGGCACAACTGACTGGACTGAAGGTTGGACTTACGGTTTACATAACACTGTAGACGCAATGAGCTGCCCATCAGGTACTACTCAAATTCAAAGTATTACTGGTCGCTTGAACTGTGAACTGAATGGTACTTACACGCAAGACGTTCACCTACAAGTAGGTGCAGACTATGTACTTGACGGTCTAGTGCGTATCGGTAACGACAATGCTGACAACTCAACACTCTACATTGACCCAGGTGTAACTATCTTCGGTCAAGGTGGTGCTGACTTCTTGGTTATCGCACGTGGTTCTAAAATTAGCGCTGAAGGTCGCCCGAACGCGCCAATCGTAATGACATCATTGCAAGACGTTATTGGTGCAAACACTTCTTCTGGCCAATGGGGCGGACTAGTGTTGCTAGGTAACGGCGTAAGCAACAAGTGTGACCAAGCAGCTCCGGAAAACTGTGCAATTGAAGCTGAAGGCGACGCTGGCCCATATGGCGGCGGTATTGAAGACGACAACTCAGGTAAAATGAAGTTTGTACGTGTTCAACACGCAGGCTACGAAGTATTACCAGACAACGAACTTAACGGTATTACTTTCGCAGGTATCGGTTCAGGAACTCGCTTGTCATTCTTACAAGTTCACCAAAACCTAGACGACGGTATCGAGTTCTTCGGTGGCTCTGCAAACGTGCGTTACATGGTAACGACAGCAATTGGTGATGACTCACTAGACTGGGCTGACGGCTGGAACGGTAAAGTACAGTTCATGCTTGTTAAGCACGACGGTGAAGCGAACCGCGGTATCGAAGCTGATAACCAGTCAGGTAACTTCACTGCTACTCCTATCTCGAATCCAACGGTTGCGAACATGACCATTATCGGTAACGACTACACGTCTGCTGATAAGGACTCTGAAGGTGTGCTTCTTAGAGCGGGTACAACTGCGAAGCTATATAACTTTGTTATCACTGGTCCTGCAGGAATGGGTGAATGTTTAGAGTTTAACTCTGACGAGTCAATGGCACTTGCTGCAGACTTCACGACAGAGATGACGCACTCACTAGTTGCATGTGACGAACCTTTCAAAGGTGACGTAAGTGCTACGCAAACAACAGAACAGTGGTTCTTAGCTCAAGAAGGTAACCAAACTGCAGCAACTATGGCTGAAGCAGTAAACGGTATCTTCACAATCTTCGATACAACAGCTCGCGACGTGTCTCAGGATGATGACTTCTTCGTAAACGTTCCATTCATCGGTGCGGTTACAGAAGACTACAACTGGACGCAAGGTTGGACTGTTGGTCTTGAATCTAACTAATAAAAGGCGGTAACTAAATGAAGCAACGTAGAATGATCCTGAGACCTCTCGCACGATCAATCCTAATTGCTCTTGCTACCGCCCCTCTGATGTCTCAGCCCTTGTGGGCTGAGACTACAGACGTTGAGGCGGAAGCTGCAGCGGAGGAAGCGGAAGAGCAAGTGATTGACGAAGTGCTACGCGAGCAACGTGTTGAGCGTATTCAAGTCACTGGTCGTCAAATGAGTTCGGCAGCTGTAGTTGCTGCAGAGCGCCGTGAGCAACCGCAAGTAGCAGACTACCTCGACTCAGTCTCTATCGGCAGAATTGGTGATTCCGACGTAGCGTCTGCATTAAGACGCATTACCGGTCTTACTCTTGTCGATAATAAGTTTATCTATGTACGTGGTTTAGGTGAACGTTATTCGAGTACCTTGTTAAATGGCGGTATGGTACCGAGTCCAGACCCAACCCGTAATGTAATACCTTTGGACATGTTTCCAACCAGTATTATTGAAAGCTTAGTGGTACAAAAGAGCTTCTCAGTGTCTGAACCTGCATCTTTCGGGGGCGGTGGTGTAAACATCCGCACGTTGAACTTACCTCAGGAAAGATTCTTTGAGTTCTCACTAAGCACAGGAATGAACTCTGAAAACAGTGACGATGGTTTAACTTATGCTGGTGGCGACGATGACTGGCGTGGTCGTGATGACGGCACACGCGGTTTGGCACCTGAGTTAACGAATGCACTGAATCAGTATGGCTCTTTAGAACCAATTTCTATCGCGCAAGCACTTGGCGGTGTAACAGTTGAGAACCTTGAGCAAGCTCAAGCGATTAACCGTGACTTAGGCTTAGCCATTAATCGTAATATGGACGTTACTGAGCAGTCGATTGACCCAGACTACGGCGCAAGCTTTAGTTATGGTGACCGCTTTGAACTTAGCGACAGTTTGAGCCTGGGTTTAATGAGTGCTGTAAGTTACGACCAAAGCGCGAAAAACATCAACGAACAAGAGCGTTATTACTCTATTACTACCGGTAATGAGTTAACTCCGCTTGTGGCGTTCGACGATATTTCCGGAACGGAATACAACACTCAGTTGTCAGGCATTTTCAACGTAGGCTTGAACTACAACAATGAACATAAGTTGGAAACAACTACGGTTTATTTGTTAGACACAGCCGACGAAATTAAAAAGAAAGTGGGTGACACCATTGAAACCATTAACGAGTCGAACCGTGAAAACGTAGACTACTCGATTCGTTATGAAGAGCGCACATTGGTGGCCAACCAAATTCGCGGTTCGCACGTATTCGGTTTCTTGGGTGACATGAGCATAGACTGGCAGTATACCGACGCTAAAGCACGTCGTTATGCACCAGGCGAAGTAGAGTATCGCTACCTTCGTAACCGTGGTGAAGACGGAAGCGTAACTGAAGCATTACGCCGCAGTGACAACGCTGCATTGTACTTGTTCAGTGACATGGTTGATAACACGGAAAATGGTCGCATCGACTTTGGTTTACCTGTGAGTTTGAGCAACTGGGAATTAGAACTGCAAGGTGGCTACTTCTATTACCAACGTTCGCGCAACTCGGAAGTAAATCGCTTTAAGTTGGACAGCCGTGGGTTCTCAAACCAAGAGTTGGCGCAGTCGTTCTCGAATATTTTCTCGGACGAGAATATTCAAGATCCAAACCGCAACTTCAGAATTTCTGACGTAACAGCGCAGGCAGATGACTACATTGCAGCACAGCAACTAGACGCGTTCTATGTTGGTGTAGATGCATTGTGGGACTACACATGGCGTGTAAATGTTGGCGCACGTTATGAAGACTTCCGTCAATTAGCATTACCTATGAACCCTGCTACAGGTGAAATTCAAGGTGAAATTGCTGACTATCCATTGCTAGACGACGACTTGTACCCAAGTATCGCCGTAACCTGGTTATTCCACCCAGACATGCAGTTAAGATTCGGTGCTAGTGAAACCGTTGTTCGTCCAGACTTGCGTGAGGTTACTCCAGTACTTTATGTCGACCCACTTACGGATTTTAAAGTCATTGGTTACTCGGACCTGATTAGTTCGAAGCTCACTAACTTTGATGTGCGCTGGGAATGGTACATGTATACCGGTGGTTCTCTAAGTGTTGGTGGTTTCTACAAAGACATCGACGCGCCAATCGAAACGATTGAGCTGCTTGGTTCAGACGGTAACTTACTGGTGTCGTTCCGTAACGCTGAGACAGGTTACGTGTATGGCTTAGAAACAGAGTTTGTAAAACCATTTGAAGGCGCTTTAGAAGGTTTCTTCGTCGCCGGTAACGTTACGTTGAGCGACTCTGAGATTGAAATTCAAAGCTTTGGTGAATCAAACATCACTAACCTTACACGTAGAATGTCAGGCCATTCTGAGTATGTACTGAATACCCAGTTAGGTTTCGACTCTGCGAACGAGAAACACTCTGCAACGCTGAGCTACAACGTGTTTGGCGAGCGTATTTCTTTCGCTGGTGTAGATGGGAAAGACGATGCTTACGAGCAACCATTCCACTCTGTAGACTTTACCTATAGCTACTACCCTGTAGACGGTATGACGTTCAAAGTGGGCGCGAAGAACCTACTGGGTGAGTCAGTTGAAATTACTCAGCAAGGTGAAATTCTTCAACGTCGCGAGCCTGGAACAAGTTTAAGCGCAAGTTTTACTTACCGCTTCTAAACTTCGTTCATAAAAATGTAAAAATAAAACCTCTAGCTTTTCAATGAGCTAGGGGTTTTATGCTACTTTTATGACAGCTGTAACAAAACTGACACAGTGAGTCGTTATGATCATTGCCGAATTAATCGAGTCCCAAGTGGAGAAAACAGATGAGACAGTTCAAGAAAGTTTTGTCAGCGGCAGTTGCATTATGCGTAGTCAACTTTACCGCAGTAGCAGATATCGACCCTAACTTACCCGACTACGAGCGTGCGTCTGGTGTTTCCGGTAACCTGAACTCAATTGGTTCAGATACATTAAACAACTTAATGACGCTTTGGGCGGAAGAGTTCAACAAATTCTACCCAAATGTGAACATTCAAATTCAAGGTGCGGGCTCTTCTACAGCTCCTCCTGCGTTGACTGAAGGTACAGCAACACTTGCGCCAATGAGCCGCGAGATGCGTCAGTCAGAAATCGAAGCATTCGAAAACAAATTTGGTTATGCGCCTTACGCATTGCCAGTAGCTATCGACATGGTAGCGGTGTTCGTAAATAAAGATAACCCAATTGAAGGTTTGAGCCTGCCAGAAGTTGACGCAATCTTTTCTGCAACTCGCCGTGGTGGCTACCCTGAAAATATCGATCGCTGGGGCCAAGTTGGCTTAACAGGCGCTTGGGACAACCGCGATTTCGCACTTTATAGCCGTAACGCAGTTTCGGGTACATACGGTTTCTTTAAAGACATGGCATTGTTTGGTGGTGACTATAAGCCAAGCATCAATGAACAGCCAGGCTCTTCTTCTGTAGTACAAGGTGTTTCTGAGTCTATCAACGGTATTGGTTACTCAGGTATCGGCTACCAAACTTCAAGTGTTCGCGCTATTCCATTAGCTGTTGAGCTTGGTGGTGAGTACTTTGAACCTACGGCTGAAAACGCAGCTACGGGTGCGTACCCACTATCTCGTTACTTGTTTATCTACATCAACAAGCATCCGAACCGTCCACTAGACCCAATGATGCGTGAATTCGTGAAAATGGTTTACTCAAACGTAGGTCAGGGCGTGGTATACAGAGACGGATACGTTCCTTTGCCAGCTTCACTAACTAACCGTGTGCTGGCTGACTTAGGTATCGAGTAATAAAGTTCAGTGTAAGTCCCTTTTTGAGGCACCTCGGTGCCTCTTTTTATTTTTGGCGCATGACAAAAGTATGAAAGGCAGGAAATGTGTCAGTACCGTGACATAAATATGACAATATGACAGTACTGTAATAAAGCTGTCACATTTCTTAACTATACTTGCCTTCTAATATCCAGTTATCTATTTGAGAGAGTACGATGACAGAATCAGTAGCCTCAGCGACGGGAAAGCCTAACGAGTCCCGTTTACCTTCATCGGAGCTACGCGCGAAACGCCGCCGTGTCCGTATGTTTAAGGACAAAGTTTCAAAGGTTGGCATTACCAGCGCCGGTTACGGCGTAGTGTTTTCGCTAGCGCTTATCTTTATTTATTTGTTCTATGAAGTAATGCCTATTTTGAAAGGCGCAGACGTAGAGCAACAAGCAAGCTTCGAACTACCTGTTGCTGCAGAGCAGGGTAATTTGGAACACTTGATTATGGAACGCTACCAAGAAATGGGAGTTGCGTTTACCGATCAAGGTCAAATTACGTTCTTCGACGCATTCTCTGGTGCCGTCGAACATTCTGAGTCAATCTCAGACATTACCGATGCTCATGTTTCAAGTTTTGCTCATGGTGAAAACTTGGGTGGACTGGTTGGCTTCGGCTTAGACAACGGTGAAGTCTTGTTCGCCAAACCAGATTACGAGCTAAATTTCCCGAACGACCAACGTGAAATTACTCCTTCTGTGGCCTATCCGTATGGAAATTCGTCAGTAGTGTTAGACCCACAAGGGGCGGCAATTGAGCTGCTTACCGTGCAAGAGTCTACGCGAGGTCGCGCGCAAGCGATGGCAGTAGGTTATACGGCGGACCAACGGTTTGTAGCTGCGCGTGTAAGCACTCGTGAGAATTTATTCACAGGTCAATTAACTAGCCAAGTGAGTCGTTTCGAGTTGCCGGGAATTCCGGGAACACCAAAGTCGATGATTATCGACAAGTCATTTAGAAACCTATTTGTAGCCGACACCGATGGCCATATTCACTACATCGACCTAAGCTCGCCGAATGCGGCACGCTGGGTTGAGTCGGTCAATGTGACCAATGACGACATTACTGCCATGGAATTCTTAGTGGGTTCTGTGTCAGTTATCGTGGGTACTTCAGAGGGTGAGTTAAGCCAGTGGTTCTTAGTGCGCGACGAAGACAACAATTACTCACTTGAAAGAATTCGAGACTTCGATCAGCACGCTGGCGCAATTACTTCGATTTCAGCGGAATATACGCGTAAAGGGTTTGTCGCTACTGACGCTACCGGTGGTGTAGGTTTGCACTACGGTACTTCGTCACGAACCTTGTTCCTTGATCAAATCGCAGAAAATACGCTACCTCACGTGGCTATGTCGCCTGTAGACAAAGCTATTTTCACATTAGGCAGTGACGGCCTAGTGACCAATTACAGTGTTTGGAACGAGCATCCGCAACTTTCCTTCAAAGCACTCTGGAATAAGGTTTGGTACGAAGGTCGTGCAGAGCCTCAATATGTATGGCAGTCGTCTTCAGCGAGCGACGAGTTTGAATCTAAATTTTCGTTAATACCACTGTCTATTGGTACATTGAAAGCCGCGTTCTTCGCAATGTTGTTTGCTATGCCTTTAGGTATTATGGCAGCAATTTATACCGCATATTTCATGACGCCAAAACTACGTGGCGTGGTGAAACCAACTATAGAAATTATGGAAGCATTGCCTACCGTAATTCTTGGTTTCCTCGCAGGCTTGTGGCTAGCGCCATTTATGGAAAGTAACCTTCCGGCGGTGTTCACAACGTTAATCGGCTTACCGATTATGATGTTGTTGATGGCTTTTGCATGGAAGTCGTTGCCTGAAAACTTAAGAAACAGAGTACCTGCAGGTTGGGAAGCAGCGCTTCTTGTTCCTATCGTATTACTTTTCGGTACGTTCGCGGTTGTAGCGAGCCCATATATGGAAGTGTTGTTCTTCGACGGCAGTATGCGCCAATGGCTAACCGACAACGGTATTACCTACGACCAGCGTAATGCTCTAGTTGTAGGTGTGGCTATGGGCTTTGCTGTTATTCCAACTATTTACTCGATCGCCGAAGACGCCGTGTTCAACGTGCCTAAGCACTTAACGCAGGGCTCACTGGCACTGGGCGCAACCCCATGGCAAACCATGATGGGTGTTGTATTGCCAACGGCTAGTCCGGGTATTTTCTCGGCGCTGATGATCGGTTTTGGCCGTGCCGTTGGTGAAACCATGATCGTGCTTATGGCGACAGGTAACAGCCCAATTGTGAACTTCAATATCTTTGAAGGTATGAGAACGCTGTCCGCTAATATTGCAGTGGAATTGCCAGAAACTGCGGTGGGAAGTTCGCACTTCAGAATTCTGTTCTTAGCCGCTTTGGTATTGTTCACCTTCACCTTTATTTTGAACACGATCGCGGAAGTTGTACGCCAACGCCTGCGCGCTCGTTACAGCAGTTTATAAGTACGGGGACTGATAGCTATGAAGAATTGGTTTAAAAGTGGAGCCCCTTGGATTTGGTTAACAGGCGGAGCTGTAACCCTAAGTGTGGTTATGGTTGTAGGTTTGCTGGGTTTAATCGCGGTGCGTGGTTTCAGTCATTTTTGGCCTGCAGACGTGGCAATCATTGAAATCAATGAGCCTGAAACCGGTGCAACAAGCCGTTTAATGGGTGAAATTGTTCGCACCGAAGGTATGACCGCTGCGGCGGCTCGTGAAGCCGGTAATACAGTTCCAGAAGACCGCGAGTTGGTAAAGCGTTACCTTATTAAGCAAGGTAACCGCGACCAATTTGGCACCGACTTTGTGTGGCGTTTCGAATTCGGTATGAGTGAATTCGAATATACCGAGGGTGTGTATGTCATTGAACGCCGTGAATGGGGTAACTTCTATGGCTTTCCAACTGCTATAGAAATTGATGGGGAAACGCAGCAAACCCTAGCGGATAACCCAGAAGACTTCCATGAAGCTGTTCAGTCTGCTGTAGACACTAGCGTTGAATACCATCACCGTATTCGCAATATCGAGCGTGGTGAAATCGGTCGTATTAACAATGAAATTGAGTCACTACGACTGCAAGAACGTCAGTTCCAACTTGATGGTTTGGAAGGCGAAGCACTTGAACAAGCTACTGCAGCTCTAGACGTTCGTCGTGCTGAACTCGAAGCTGAATACCTAGAGTTACGTAACGAACTAGACGCGCTTTACGAAGACATGCACCGCAATACATTACGTATGCAAATGGTTGATGGTGCGGAAGTACCGATTCACTTCGCAGACATCGTTTCGATAACTATGCCGAACGACATGAATGCGCTGCAAAAGTGGGGTGAATACTTCCACCGTGTGTGGGTATTCCTTACCGCGGAGCCGCGTGAAGCAAATACCGAGGGCGGAATATTCCCAGCTATTTTCGGCACCATTACCATGGTTTTCGTGATGTCGATTCTGGTGACTCCATTTGGTGTGTTGGCGGCAATTTATTTGCGCGAATATGCGAAGCAAGGTCCTATTACCAAAATGGTACGTATCTCGGTATATAACCTTGCCGGCGTGCCTTCTATCGTATTTGGCGTATTCGGTCTTGGATTCTTTATTTACTTCCTTGGTGGAAATATTGACCGTATTTTCTATGAAGCGGCATTGCCTTCACCAACGTTCGGTACACCTGGCTTATTCTGGGCGTCATTAACACTTGCGCTATTAACATTGCCGGTTGTTATCGTCTCTACAGAAGAAGGTTTGGCACGCATTCCAAGTACCATTCGCCAAGGCTCTTTAGCACTTGGTGCAACTAAGTCTGAAACACTATGGCGTGTGGTTGTTCCGCTAGCTACTCCTGGCATGATGACCGGGCTTATTTTGGCTATTGCACGAGCTGCAGGCGAAGTAGCGCCATTGATGTTGGTGGGCGTGGTGAAGTTAGCACCTACTTTACCGATAGACGGCGAGTTCCCGTTTATCCACTTGGAAAGAAAGATTATGCACTTAGGTTTCCATATCTTCGACGTTGGCTTCCAAAGCCCGAACGTAGAAGCGGCAAGACCTTTGGTGTACGCAACAGCATTAACATTGGTTGCCTTGATTATTATTTTGAATATTTCGGCAATTAGTATTCGTAATCACTTGCGTGAAAAATACCGCAGCGATTCTGATTAAGCATTCGAAATTTAAGAGAAGAGTATTATGTCAGCACAAGAAACTCCGATGATTAAAACTGAGATGAACCCAGCAGGTTCAGCTGAGAAAATGGAAAATCTGAAGACTAAACTTGAAGTACGCGACTTGCGATTAAAGTACGGTAATGACGAAGCGCTTAAAGGTATTAACTTAGAAATACCTGAGAATCGTGTAACGGCATTCATCGGTCCTTCGGGTTGTGGTAAGTCAACGTTATTACGTTGCTTTAACCGCATGAACGACCTGGTCGACAGTTGTACAATTACAGGTGAAATTCGTTTAGACGGCGAAAACATCTACGCTCCAAAAGTAGACGTAGCAGAGCTTCGCCGCCAAGTGGGTATGGTGTTCCAAAAACCAAACCCATTTCCAAAGTCGATCTACGAGAACGTAGCTTACGGTTTGCGCTTACAAGGTGTAAACGACCGCAGAACACTAGACGAAGTCGTGGAAAGTTCGCTTCGTGGTGCGGCGCTTTGGGACGAAGTGAAAGACCGTTTGAACGACAATGCATTTGGTTTGTCGGGTGGTCAGCAGCAACGTTTGGTTATTGCGCGCGCTATCGCCATTGAGCCTGAAGTACTATTATTAGATGAACCTGCTTCTGCACTTGACCCTATTTCAACGCTTAAAATTGAAGAACTTATCAACGAGCTGAAAGAGAAGTACACCATTGTGATTGTTACCCACAACATGCAACAGGCTGCGCGCGTCTCTGACTTCACTGCGTTCTTGTACATGGGGCAAATGATTGAGCACGCAGACACAAATACATTGTTTACGATGCCTGCGAAGAAACAAACTGAAGACTACATTACCGGCCGCTACGGTTAAGAGAGGAAATGGTGGAAAAATTTAACTTAGGTAAGCACATTTCCGGCAAGTTTAACGAAGAACTTGATACGGTGATGAATAAAGTTTTAGCCATGGGTGGTTTGGTTGAGAAGCAACTGACCGACTCACTTGCGGCTATTCAAACCAGCGACCAAGAAGTTGCTGAGCGCGTATTGGCAAGCGACGGCAAAATTAACAAGCTTGAAGTTGAGATCGACGGTGCGTGTACGCAAATCATTGCAAAACGTCAACCGACTGCGAGTGACTTGCGTTTAATTCTCGCCATCATTAAGGCGATTTCAGACCTAGAGCGCATTGGTGACGAAGCTGAGCGCATTGCCCACGTAGCCATGGAAACCTTTAGTAAAGACCAAGCTCACTTATTAGTAAGCTTGGAAAACTTAGGTCAACAAGTGCTTTCTATGCTTCGCCAAGTACTCGATGCGTTCGCACGTATGGACCAAGAAGCTGCTTTAGCGGTGCACCAGCAAGACGCTAACGCAGACCGCCAGTACGAGGCATTAACACGCCAGCTCATGACATACATGATGGAAGACTCTCGCAGTATTCCTAAAATCATGGATGTGCTTTGGGCAGCGCGCTCGCTTGAGCGCATTGGCGACCGTTGTCAGAACATTGCTGAGTACATTGTGTTTTATGTTCGCGGTAAAGACGTACGTCACGTTTCTGCCGAGTCGATGGAAGACACAGTGAAAGGCGTGAGATAACTCGCGATTTTGACGACAAGTCGATAAACTAAGCGTGCTTTGCTCATTTGAGCGGCACGCTTTTTTATTGGATAAGTCGCAAAAAGGAAGTCTTCATGGCTCTATCGGTTTCTGTTCGTTTAGCTATCCGCCACGCGTTAGCGCGGTTACGCCATGCCTCGAAATTTATTCGTTTGCCTAGAAAAGGGAAACCCTTGCGCACCGACATGCCAGCCGTGTTTGTGATGGGATGTGGGAATAGTGGAACAACACTAACTGCAGCAAGAATAGGGCGTGCAGAAGGTGTTTATTTGCTTGGTGAAGAAACAAGCTTATTTCAACCGCGTACGCCAATTCAGGAAGCCAGAGCCGTGTTTGACCAACTGCTTATTGCCTTAAAGCAGTTCAAAGCCTCAATGCTGTTAGAAAAAACACCAAAGCATATTCATGCTGTAAGCCGAATTTTAGCGGTATTCCCGAATGCTAAATTTGTGGTTACCGTGCGTAATCCTCTCGACAACTGCGCGTCACTCTACAAACGCTTTGCCCATAAAAAATCAAAAGGCTTAGGTTATGCAATAACCCGTTGGAATCGTGATAATTTAGCGGTTTTGAATTTACTTAAAAGTCATCCGAAGCAAGTTCACGTGGTGCAGTTTGAAAAGCTGACCAAAGATCCTGAAACCACCCTCAAGGACGTTTTTGAGTTTCTGAGCCTACCTTGGCAACCTGAAATACTTGAAGCCGGTGAAACTGCCTACGATCAAGTAGAACAGAAGCGAAATATGAAAATTCGCCAAGAGCAGGTGGCTAAAGCTATAACGCACAAAGAAAACACTTGGAAAGACATTCTTAGCGAGCAGCAAGCCGAGCAAGTGCAGAAAAAAACGAGGTTGATTTATAGCGAACTTTCACGTTTCATAGATGAATAAAAAGGGACGCAGTTACGGTGTCTTATAACTTATCTATGGAGTGAAGTTTCATGCCAGTTGACCAGCCGTTTAATAACCTTTCTAGCTATTTAGAGTCTTGTTTTTCTGCCCATGGCGATAAAGTTGCTTACCAATGCATTGGGCAGTCTGTCGATTATCATTACATTGATCAAAAATCAGAAGATTTAGCTCGCTATTTCCAGCATGAGCTTGGGCTTGCAGCGGGTGACCGAATTGTTATCCAACTTCCTAATATTATTCAGTACCCAATAGCCACCTACGCGGCATTGCGGGCAGGATTAGTGGTGGTTAACACAAACCCGCTATACACCACGCGGGAAATGCTGCACCAGTTTAATGATTCAGGCGCAAGAGCAATCGTCATCCTGAGTGATTTATACCCGAAACTAGAACAAGTGAAAGCCGACACTCAAATAGAACATGTAGTGGTTACTGGTGCGGCAGATTTATTGAAAGGTAGTACCGACCTTATTGAAGGTACAAACGGTTTTGTTCAGGCTCTAGACGCTGGCTCTGCGTTACCAGAGTTAAAAGCGAATACAGCACAAGTAGACGATATTGCAGTGTTGCAATACACCGGTGGTACAACGGGTGTCGCGAAAGGTGCAATGCTGACTCATGGGAATCTGTTAAGCAACTCTGCGCAAATGAAAGCGCGTATTGTTGAGCGCAGTACCAGCGGCACGTTTGTTTGTCCGCTACCGCTTTATCATATTTACGCTTTTACCGTGAACATGCTGGGTTTGTTCGGCATTGGTATTGCCAATCACCTTATTCCTAACCCTCGTGACATCGACGGCTTTGTGAAGAGCATCAAAGAAACCGAGTTCACAGGTATTGCCGGCATTAACACTTTGTTTGTGGGGTTATGTCAGCATCCAGAGTTTAGAGCTATGGACTTCTCTTCTTTGAAAATCACTTTTTCTGGTGGTGCTGCATTAACGCATTCGGCGGCCGATCTGTGGAAGGAAGTCACGGGGTGCACGGTAACTGAAGGCTGGGGCCTTTCGGAAACCTCTCCGGTTGCGACTCTCAATGAGTTTGACCATGAAGAAATTGGCACCGTAGGTACGCCAATGGACGACACTGAAGTGCTGGCTTGGGACGAAGACAACCAACCGCTTGCGGTAGGTGAACCCGGTGAACTTGTGGTGAAAGGTCCGCAGGTCATGAAAGGCTACTGGAACCGTCCAGACGAAACCGAAAAAGTGCTGATCAATGGTTGGTTCAAAACAGGCGACGTGGGCTTGGTGCAAGAAAACGGCAACATCAAAATTGTAGACCGCTTGAAAGACATGATTATTGTCTCGGGTTTTAATGTTTACCCGAATGAAATTGAAGACGTGCTATGCCAACACCCAGCAGTATTGGAAGCGGCCGTTGTCGGCAAGCCAAGCGATAAAACTGGCGAGTCGGTTCACGCATTTGTATCGCTTAAGGGTGAAACAACGGAGAGCGAGCTTATCGAATATTGTCGTGAGCAGTTAACTAACTACAAAGTGCCACAAAGCGTTACGATTATGGATGAGCTTCCAAAATCTACGGTGGGTAAAATTTTACGTAGAGAGCTAAGGTAGATACGGGCGTTATAAATCGACTAACTCGACTTGAGAAAGTGGAATAGGAGCGCCTAAAAACATATTCGCTATTCTCGCGAAACGCTCAGGCCCGTCGGTGACTAGGTATTGGTCAACGGCGGGCTTTTCTTTTGCGAGCAACTGCTTGTCGGTGAGTAACTGATGTAATGCATCAGCTGTAGTTTCAGCAGAATCGACAACCTTTACATTGTTCCCCAATACTTTTTCGATAGTATTTCGAAACACGGGGAAGTGGGTGCAGCCGAGCATCAATGTATCTGGCGCGCTAGTATCGCTAAAGAGCGTGCCTAAATACTCTTCCACGGCAAGATGCGCCAATGTGTTTTGGGTCCAACCTTCTTCAGCCATCGCCACTAACATTTGCGTGGCTAAACTCTGTACCTTAGTTGAAGGGTTGTAGGCGTGTATGGCGCTCTCATAGGCTTTTCCATTTACAGTGCTTTCTGTGGCAATAACGGCGATATGTTGAGACTTACTGGCGGCAACTGCTGCTTTAGCGCCAGGCGCAATAACTCCGATCACCGGAATATTGGGGTAGGCTTCTTGTAGTGCAGGTAGGGCTACAGCCGAGGCGGTATTACAGGCGATAACGAGCGCTTTAATGTCACGCTCTGCCAGCTTACGAGAAGCCTGCAGAGCGTATTGGCGCACTGATTTCGCCGATTTTGTGCCGTAAGGAACACGAGCTGAGTCGCCTAAGTAAATCAAAGACTCATTGGGCAGCCGCTTACGAATAGCCTGAAATACAGACAGGCCACCCACACCCGAGTCAAAAATACCTATAGCCGACATGCTGCTCCCTCTAACAACTTACCTTGGAAAATTAATGCAACACGCGAGCACGAATGGTGCCTGGAATTTGCTTCAAAGCTTCAAGTAAGCTCTCAGCTTGATCGCTGTCCACGTCCATAACCACGTAACCTAGCTCGTTGTCGGTTTGTAAGTACTGACTGGCAATGTTCACATTAAGATCGGCAAACACTTGGTTAATGCGGTTCATCACACCGGGCTGGTTGTGGTGCGTGTGCAAAATACGGCTGTAGTTTTGTTGCACTGGTAATGAAACTTCAGGGAAGTTTACCGCCGACAGTGTGGAACCGTTGTCTGAATATTTAATGAGCTTCAGGGCGACTTCTGTGCCGATATTCTCTTGAGCTTCTTGGGTCGAGCCACCTACGTGCGGTGTAAGAATAACTTGGCTTAAACCGCGAAGCGGCGACAAGAATTCTTCTTGGTTATTCTTCGGCTCTACCGGAAATACGTCGATGGCAGCGCCTGCAATGTGACCAGACTTCACGTGTTCGGCTAAAGCCTCAAGATCGACCACTGTTCCGCGCGAAGCGTTAATCAGCGAAGCTCCCGGTTTCATAGACGCTAGCTCTTTGTCTTTTATAAGCAACTTAGTTTGCGGCGTTTCGGGAACGTGTAGCGTGACAATGTCGCTGGTATGTAGCAACTGCTTCATACTTTTCATGGGCGTGGCATTACCCAGGGCAAGCTTGGTTTCTATATCGAAGTAAACCACGCGCATGCCCAATTGCTCAGCAAGAATACTGAGCTGTGTACCAATGTGGCCATAGCCCACAATACCCAATGTTTTGCCCCGTGCCTCATGTGCGCCTTTCGCCGTTTTTAACCAGCCACCGTTATGACATGCCATATTCTTTTCAGGTACTTTTCGAAGCAACATAATAATTTCTGAAAGCACCAACTCGGCAACGCTGCGGGTATTGGAAAATGGTGCGTTAAATACCGGAATGCCAAACTCTCGAGCCGCTTGGGTGTCGACTTGGTTCGTGCCGATGCAGAAGCATCCTATAGCATTTAGGCGTGTCGCCTTCTCTAATACTTTTCTAGAAAGCTGCGTACGCGAACGAATACCAATGAAATGAAACTCACCAATGCGCTCCATCAGCTCGTCTTCATTCATTGCTGTGGCGTGCTCTTCAATTTCTGAGTAGCCCTGTTGCTCAAAACACTCTACTGCACTGGGGTGAACGCCCTCGAGTAAGAGAATTTTAATCTTGTCTTTTTGCAGCGAGTACACCGGCGGCATGGCGTTTTCCTATCGGGTTAGTTTTTGGACTTGGGTTCCGTCACTCAATAGCGCAATGTCTGCGTGGCGCATTGCAAACAAGCCATTGGTAACAACACCAGTAATATTATTGATCGCTTGCTCTAATTCTTCAGGCTTTTCGATATTCAAGTGGTGAATATCCAGAATGACATTACCGTTGTCTGTAGTGACACCTTCGCGGTAAACAGGGTCGCCACCTAATTTCACAAGTTCACGAGCTACATGAGAGCGTGCCATTGGAATGACTTCGATGGGCAAAGGGAAAGTGCCTAACACATCCACTAACTTGCTGCTGTCGGCAATACAGACGAATTTTTTGGCACAGGCAGCTACGATTTTTTCGCGCGTTAAAGCTGCACCGCCGCCTTTAATCATTTGTAGGTGACGATTAATTTCGTCGGCGCCATCCACATAAACACTAAAAGGTCCTACGCCATTTAAGTCATAAACAGGAATGCCATGCTTTTTTAACCGCTCGGTTGACGCTTCAGAGCTTGAAACTGCGCCTTCAATGTCGAACTTCAATTCGGCGAGCGCGTCGATGAAGTAGTTTACAGTTGAGCCGGTTCCGACACCGACAATGCTTCCTTCTTCAATGAATTCAATGGCAGCTTCTGCTGCTTGGCGCTTTGCGGCATCTTGATTTGTCATGGGTCACCGTTGTTTGAGGGGGATAAATTCGAATCATCAACGGCTCTCTATTATACCGATAAGTGTTAGAACCGCCATGTTTTTGAGGGGGTAATAATCATGGGTAAAGGAACGTCCCAAGGGGCAGAGGGTAAGCTGTCGACGAACTGACAGTCGTGCGCTATGCCTACGGGATATAGGTTGCCCAACGTGCCGTTTTGCCAACGCGAGAGCAGGCGATCGTAGTAGCCACCCCCCATACCTAACCTCTGTCCTGTTGTGTCGAATGCAACCAGTGGAACGCAAAGCAGTTCAATGTGTTCTGGTGCAACTTTGCTGTTTTGCGTTGGACAAGGTTCTGATAAACCGAACTGGTTTACTTGCATGGCCGAGTTTTCGCGAAGCTCGAAAAATTCCATCATGCCCTGAACTTGTGGGTCAATGACGGGTACCGCAACATTCTTATGCTGACTCCAGCTAGTGCTTATGAGTGAATGGATATCGAGCTCGCCAAATGCGGCAAGATAAGCGCCCACCGACTGAGCTTGTTGATATTCTGGAAGGTCTATCAGTTGCTGACACACAGCAATAGACGCCTGCTCTTGTTCCGAAGTAGGTAAATGGCGTCTGGTTGCACGCATTTGCTGGCGAAGCGTATTTCGCGCTTCTATAACTTCGTTTGAAAGAAACATTTCCATAAAAAACCCAACTGTTGCGGCTAGTTTATTTGCTTCAAAGTCAACATGCTGCGACACTCTTTGCTATTCGATTTGCCACAAATTTTCAAAAAGGATAACAAGATGCGCTTCATCAGTCTGCTTTTTCTTATTGCTGCACTTTTTAGTGTTTCTGCATGTGCTCAAGAGCCTATTGCCAGTGAACGTGAGCGCGGTGAAGGACCTTATGAGCGCTTAATTCTTCGTGGTGGCATTGTCATTGACGGGGAAGGTGCACCGCCTTTGGGTCCTGTCGACATAGTGATAGAAGGTAACCGTATTATCCAAGTTGCTGTTGTGGGTTACCCCGGGGTTCCTGTTCGAGAGAATAGAAGGCCTGAAGCTGGACCGAACGACCGAGAAATTGACGTAACAGGGCAATATATTTTACCGGGGTTCGTGGACATGCATGGCCATTTGGGGGGCAGCGCACAAGGCATTCCGGCAGAATACGTATTGAAGTTGTGGTTGGCACACGGCATTACTACTGTTCGTGAGCCGGGCAGCTTTCGTGGTTTAGACTGGACTATGGAGCACGCTCGGTTGGCAGAGCAGGGCACTATTGCTTCACCACGTATTATTCCTTATTTAGGTTTTGGCATGGAGTGGGACGAAGCCATAATTACGCCAGACGAAGCTCGCCAATGGGTGCGTCATATTGCTGATGAAGGTGCGAAAGGTATTAAATTCTTCGGAGCAACACCGCGTGTTATCGAAGCGGCTTTAGATGAAGCGCAGCAGCAAGATATCGGAACTATGATGCACCATGCGCAACTTAACGTAGTGCGCACTAATGTTATCGACTCTGCCCGCATGGGGCTTGGTTCTATGGAGCATTGGTATGGCTTGCCGGAAGCATTATTCACTGATCGCGTTATTCAAGATTACCCTACAAACTATAATTATCAGAATGAGCAAGACCGCTTTAGCGAAGCGGGACGATTGTGGGCGCAAGCAGCGGCTCCTGGGAGTGAGAAGTGGAACGCTGTTCGAGACGAACTTATCGAGCTAGATTTTACGATTAACCCCACTATGACTATTTACGAAGCTAGCCGAAATTTAATGGCACAACGCAATGCCGATTGGCATGAAGAATATACGCTACCGCGTTTGTGGGATTTCTTTACACCTTCGCGTTATGCCCATGGGTCTTACTGGTTTGACTGGACCACTGAAAATGAAGTGGCGTGGCGCGAAAACTTCCGTTTATGGATGGACTTTTTAAACGACTTCAAAAATCACGGTGGGCGAGTCACTGTAGGTTCAGACGCTGGCTACATCTATAAAATTTACGGTTTCGGATATATTCAAGAGTTGGAGCTTCTTAGAGAAGCGGGATTTCATCCGTTAGAAGTTATTCAATCGGCAACATTAAATGGCGCTGAAGCGTTAGGCTTAGACGAAGATATTGGTAGTATTCGTGCCGGTAAAATCGCCGATTTAGTTATCGTGAACGAGAACCCGCTAGAAAACTTTAAGGTGTTGTTCGGTACTGGGCATTATCGTTTGAATGAAAATAACGAGCCTTACCGCACCGAAGGTATTCGCTACACTATTGCTAACGGCATTGTTTACGACGTTTCTGAATTGCTTGCCGATGTTCGCAGCATGGTAGACGCGGAACAAGCAGAGCGCGCAAGCGCAGAAGACTAGAGGACATTAGAAAATGGACAAGCTGCATCCCAGTAAAGTTGACCCGCTCTATTTATTAGTGCTGATGACCATACCCATGTTCGGGTTTGTGTTTGTGGGGTTGTTTTTATTGGTGGGGCAACTTCTGATTGGCTTTTTATTAAGCTTAATCACCATTGTGTGGCCTGCATGGATTGCGCTCGGTACGCGTTACCGTATTACGGGTGAAAACCTAGAAGCCAGTTGTGGGCCGCTACGATACCGCGTGGCTCTTGCGGATATTAAGAAAGTAGAGCCAAAAACGACGATTATGCCTGGTCCGGCGCTCTCGCGTGACAAACTGCTCATTCATTATGTCGATTCGAAAACAGGGCAAACAAAAATTCTTCGGGTTTCTCCTACCGACAAATACACATTCGTGTTTAATTTGGGTTTAGGTCAGGAAGACGACTTTGAAGGACAGCTCGACGAAGACGAAGTATAAGACTTCCCAAGGTGCCGCTGCTCGGTGTTAGCCCTTGAACCCATTGGTTCAAGGCGGGTGCTAAGTTATGTACCGCAGGCTTCCCGGCAAATTCTGGGCATGCACACTGGCACACAAGTAGGACCCTAATAAAAAAGCATCGGCTCAGGGACATCCACGTGCTGGCGAACACCCCAGGAAGCAATTCTATTGTAACTTATTTGGAAGTGGTTTTTGAGGGCGATTTGTCTTCAGGCTCACCGATTGCTTTTTTTATGGTCGCTTGTAAAAGGGCAACCTTGTCTTCTAAGGCAATCATTTTCTCAGACTGTTCTGCGCGCTCTTGCATCCACTCGTGGCATAAGTTTAGCGCTGTCATTACTGCAATTTGCTCAATGTTGGTTAGCTTGGTAGCAGAACGTGTTTCGTTCAAGCGTTCGTCGAGTTGTCTTGCTGCCTCGCGCAATGCACTTTCTTGCCCGTCTGGACACATAACACGATAGTTTCGCTCTAGCAGGTTAATCTCAACAATTTGACCGCTCATTTATATTCCTCTGAAGAAAATCCTTCTGTAGAGCCCGAAGCATAGCGATACCACTGAATTTATGCAACATATCTGCACTGCTTTACATTTTATAAAAGCAGGTGGCGAATAGTAGTTCCATGGCGTAGCAAGTGGTAGGATAGGCGCTGAAAATACACAGAAAGAACAGACTGCACAGGTGAAACGAATGGCAGAGCCTATTTCGAAATTATTTGAAACGTGGAATCAATGGTTAGAGCGCGAAGGTATGATTACCAGCGCGGCAGAGCTCCACGGCATGCTTACAGGCTTAATGGCAAGTGGCCAACAGGTTCAGCAGTCTGATTGGTTGAATGTAGTTGCAGACCTCGCTCACGAGGGGCAAGCTTTCTCTGCACAAATGAATGAACGCCTAGAAACTCTAGGGCGTAAAATTCGTGAAGACCTTGCCAGTGCAGAATTAAACTTTCAATTATTAGTTCCTGGCGACGAAGAATTGCTTTCAGAGCGCTTAAAGGCGCTGGCTGAATGGACCCAGTGTTTCTTGGTGGGTTTTGGTGTGAATCAGCAAAACCTTAAAGCTGCGTCTAATGAACTACGCGAAGGTATTGAAGATATGGCTGAAATTGCCAAGCTTTCGCCTGAAATGGAAGGCGACGAAGAAGACGAGCGCGCGTTCTATGAAGTTTCAGAATATGTACGTATTACGGCAATTATGTGCTTTAACGAGCTAGGGCAAGTTGCTAATCCTACGCCGCCTTCGAGCAACACCATTCATTAATTGCTAAACGCTGAACAAGCTGAACAAAGAGTGCAGTGATTCGATGACCACCCCAAATGCCCAGCAAGGTAAAATAAGTTCCAACCGCATTGTATTGGCGGGCGCGGGTCTTGTTGGCATGCTGGCTGCGGTGGTATTGAAGCAAACCCGCCCAGACTTTGACGTGTTACTGCTAGATACACGAAAAGAAGACGACCCGACTAAAGATCCTAGAGCCATTGCGCTCTCTCGTCGTACGGTTTGGGCTCTTAAGCAATACGGCGTGTGGCAACTTCTAGAACAGTTCCTACCCAATATTACCGAGCATGCCATTGAAACTATTCACATTAGCGACGCAACTGGTCCGGGAAGTAACAAGCTGGAAAGTGCAGAGCATGGTGAAGAGCCGTTAGGTTTTGTGATACCCGCAGCGCAAGCGATGAAAGCGCTAGACGAAAAGCGCAAAGAACTTGGTGTGGAAATTCGCTACCAGTCTTCGGTGACGAATATTTCAGGTACAGCTGCATGTGTTGCTTTAAAAGTGAACGAACAAGAAACCATTGAAGCCCAGTTGCTGTTAAGTTGCGACGGCAGTGCTTCGCAAATGCGCGACCTTTTGGGTGTGCAGGAAAATATTTACGACTACCAGCAAATGGCGATTGCCGCCGAAGTTGATATGGTCAAAGCGCATGGCCAGGTGGCGTACGAAAGGTTTACACCAGAAGGTCCAATGGCGTTACTTCCTCTAGGCTCTCGACGCTACTCGATGGTGTGGTGTGGCACTTGGCAAAGTGTACAAAAGCTTATGGAGTTACCGGAACAAGACTTTATACGCGCAGCTACGTCGCTATTAGGTGGGCGTGCAGGCTCAATAAAGCATGTTGAACGCTTGGCTGCTTTTCCGCTTCGTAAAATTACCGTAGATCGCTTCTGTGGTTACCGTTGGGCACTTATTGGTAACGCGTGCCATACCCTGCATCCAGTTGCCGGACAAGGTTATAACTTAGGTGTTCGCGACGTATTAGCTTTGGCAGAGCGGCTTCGTTATGCAGAAGATGCTGGCGCAAATACAGTTTTGGAAAGTTACCAAAAAGCTAGAAAAGCAGACTATAAAAATGTAGTGGGCTTTACCGACAGTGTGGTGCATTTGTTTTCCTCTACCGATCCTATTGCCAGTTATGGTCGACGGGTTGGTTTAAAGTCGATGCGTTTATGTAGCACTTTACGGAATGCAGTGGCGAGCAAAGCTATGGGTTTTGAAACGGAGCGCAGCCGATGGGATTAACAAAAACCCAAGTTATTGTTGTCGGTGGTGGCATGGTGGGTGTGTCGCTAGCCCTGGCGCTCGCTAGTAAAGGTAAAAAGGTTGCGTTACTGGAACGCGCAACAGAACCTAAAGCCATGCCCGATCAACCCACGTTAAGAGTGAGCGCGCTGAACGAAGCTTCGCAAACCTGGTTAGAACAACTTGGCGTTTGGTCTTTGTTGCCGCCTGAAAAGCTAGGCTACTTTCAGCGTATGCAGGTGTGGGACGACAGTTCTGGTGCCGATATACAGTTTTCCGCTGCGTCGGTCGACAAACCAAACTTGGGCTGCATTGTTGAAAACGCCGTTATTGAAGCTGCGCTTTGGCAAAAAGCTGAAGCTCTCGGCGTGCAGCTTGAAACGGGCGTGGTGATCGAGCAAATCGAAGAAAGTGAAGACGACGTTCATGTGCAAAGTGAAGACGGTCGTCATTTTCTGGGACAACTGTTGGTGGCTGCGGACGGCGGTAAATCACAAGTTCGGGCGACCATGAATGTTGAAACCTCATTTCGAGACTACGAACAACTTGGTGTAGTCACTACATTAACCACCGAATACCCGCACGAAGGCAGTGCAAGGCAGATGTTCTTGCAAGGTGGGCCTTTGGCATTATTACCTATGGCGAACCCAAATGAAGTGTCTATTGTGTGGAGTTTACCGACTCTTGAAGCCAAGGCTTTATTGGAGCAAGAGCCACAAGCGTTTGACCAAGCCGTAACCGCTGCGGCTGGTGGTAGACTAGGGCTTCTCAAGCAAGCTATGAAACCTGCGGCGTTTCCTTTGAAAATGCAGTACGCCGAACAGTGGGTGAAAGGCAGAATGGTTCTTGCTGGCGACGCAGCCCACACTATTCACCCGTTAGCAGGACAAGGTGCGAATTTAGGCTTAGGCGACGCATGGTATCTCGCCGAACAGCTGTTAACCCTAGGGTCGTTAAATGGGGCTTGGGACGCTGCGAAACTGCAGAAGAGCTTGCGACATTACGAGCGTGCTAGAAAAACTGCAGCCGTGAAACAAATTGCCACTATGGAAGGTTTTCATCGTCTTTTCACAGAGCAGCACCCAGCTGTGCGATTCATTCGAAGCCTTGGTCTTTCCGCGACTCAGCGTTTGGACAAAGTAAAAGCCTTTTTTTTAAAGCAAGCCAACGAGTTTTAAGAAGCTTTAAGGCGTTTGTGCGCTTAAAAATTCGTGCAAGTAGCTTTGTAAATGTTCCGCCGCCGCGTTTTGTTTTTGTCCGTGGCGCTCTAAGAAAATATTGATTTTTCCAAGCTCGGGTAAGTTTTGACTTTTATCTGCGCGTTTTACTTCAAACAGTTCTGGTGGTACCGAGCTTTTCGCCAATACCGTAAAACCCAACCCTGATCGTAACGCACTAGAAATACCGGTTAGGTCGTTGTTGGTGTATGTAATGCGGTGCGGTATTTCCGAACCATTTAATGCTTGTAGGGTTCTGCGCCGATAAATACAGCCCTCAGAAGCCAAAACCAAAGGTACCGGTGTAGCATAAGAGGCATCGGCACGACCGGTGACCCAAACCAATTCGTCTTCTTTTACTTTAATGGCATTTTCTGGAGCCTGTTCTGCAACAGTGAGGATAATGTCGAAGCTTCCGCGGCTAGCCCCTAAGCGAAGATCACGGCTTAATGCAGAAGTGACTTCCAACGTGATTTGCGGGTAGGTACTGGCAAATTGACCCAGAATTCTGGGCAAAAGGGCGGTGGCGAATTCACTGGGAATGCCTAACCGCACCTGCCCAGCAACTTGTTCGGTATTAAAGCGACTAACCAGCTGATCGTGTTGGCTAAGCAGTGCTACAGCACCTTGGTAAAGCTCTTGTCCGGCAATGGTGAGTTTGATACTGGAACCGTCTTTGGTGAATAAAGACTGGTCTAACGTTTCTTCTAGACGTTTTATTTGCAAGCTAATGGCTGGCTGGGAACGGCTCATGCGTTCGGCGGCCTTGGTGTAGCTTTGTAAGTCGTACACGCTAACAAATGCGCGCAGTGCGTCTAAAGATAAGTGTTTCATAAGCTTGCCAAATATAAGAAAACTCAATGCCTAAGGGTTGAGTATAACAAAAATTAATAACTTAATTTGTCTTTTTAATTTGTTGCGCAAGGCTCAGACTTCTATAATGTGCCGCATTAAATCACAACCCGAGTATTTGTTATGGCACAACGCACTGCATTGTACGAAGCGCACATTGAAGCTGGCGCGAAAATGGTTGATTTCCACGGTTGGGACATGCCGCTTAATTACGGTTCGCAAATTGAAGAGCACCATGCGGTTCGTAAAGCTGTAGGTATGTTCGACGTTTCTCACATGACCATTGTCGACGTAACTGGCCCAGAAGCGAAAGCATACTTGCGCCGTTTGCTTGCGAACGACGTTGAGAAGTTGAAAGCGCCGGGCAAAGCACTTTATAGCGCAATGCTCAATGAACAAGGCGGTGTGATTGACGACCTGATTACTTATCACTTCAACGACGAGTCTTACCGTGTGGTTGTAAACTCTGCTACGCGTGACCGCGACATGGCTTGGTTGCAGCAGCAAACTGGCGAATTCGACGTACAAGTGACCGAACGCACTGAGTTCGGCATGATTGCGTTACAAGGCCCAGAAGCACAAGACAAGATTAAAGCGATTGTGTCTGCAGAAGACCACGCAACAATTTCTGAAATGAAGCCTTTCTTTGGTGCACAGTACGGCGACGTATTCGTTGCAACCACAGGTTACACTGGCGAAGCAGGTTACGAAATTATCGTTCCTGTGGCAGAAGTTGTGAACGTATGGAACAAGCTTAAAGAAGCTGGCGTTCAACCCGCAGGTTTGGGCGCGCGTGACACACTTCGTCTAGAAGCTGGCATGAACTTATACGGCCAAGACATGGACGAGTCGGTTTCTCCGCTAGCAGCAAACATGGGCTGGAGTGTTGCACTTGAGCCAACAGACCGTGATTTCATTGGTCGTAAAGCCCTAGAAGCTGCAAAAGCGCAAGGCACTGAAAAATTAGTTGGCTTGGTGATGACTGAAAAAGGTGTGCTTCGTGCAGGCTTGAAAGTGATTGTAGACGGCGGCGAAGGCGTGATTACTTCAGGCACATTCTCACCTACATTGGGTGTGAGTGTGGCAATGGCGCGTGTACCTCAACCAGTAGGTGAAACTGCACAGGTGGAAATGCGCAAAAAAATGGTTACAGTTAAGGTCACGAAGCCAAGTTTCGTAAGAAACGGTAAAGCGGTCGTCGAACTTTAACAATTAGTCAGATTTTACTGAAATATTTGAAGGACATAACAATGAGTCAGGTACCTACAGAGTTAAAATATGCGTCTACCCACGAGTGGATCCGTGACGAAGGTGACGGCGTTTACACCGTTGGCATTAGCGAACACGCACAAGAACTTCTTGGCGACATGGTGTTTGTTGAGTTACCAGAAGTGGGTGACACGGTTGCAGCAGGCGACGACTGCGCAGTAGCAGAGTCTGTAAAAGCTGCTTCAGACATTTACGCACCTGTAGGTGGCGAAATTATTGCTGTGAACGAAGAGTTAGAAGACTCTCCTGAAACAGTAAACAGCGACCCATACGGCGACGGCTGGTTATTTAAACTTAAAATTGAAGATGCAGGCGAGCTTGCAAACTTGCTCGACGCAGACGGCTACAGCGAGTCAATCGCAGACGAATAAGCCACAATCACAAAGGCCCCGGTATCGCCGGGGTCTTTTTGTTCGACTTCCGTGTTTTTAAAGAACTACCGAACAGAGTTCTAGAATTTAATAGGTATTTTCATGAGCAGTAAATCGCTGAATCAGCTTGAACAGCACGACGATTTTATCTACCGCCACATTGGCCCAGACACCGCTGAGCAGAAAGAAATGCTAGAAGTGGTGGGTGCGCCTTCACTTGAAGAAATGACTGCGCAAACCGTTCCTGGTTCTATCTTGCGTCAGCCGTTCCTGTCGGTAGGCGAGCCAATGTCTGAAACTGAAGCTTTGGCGAAGTTGAAGAAAATCGCGCAAAAGAACGAAGTGTTCACAAGCTACATTGGTGCGGGTTACTACGACACCGTTACACCTAATGTGATTCTGCGTAACGTACTTGAGAATCCAGGTTGGTACACGGCGTACACGCCTTATCAGCCAGAAATCGCACAAGGCCGTTTGCAAGCTATTTTGAATTTCCAGCAAATGACTATCGATTTAACCGGTATGGAAATCGCCAGTGCGTCATTGCTTGATGAAGCCACTGCAGCAGCCGAAGCCATGGCGATGGCACAGCGTGTGAGCAAGTCGAAGTCGAACGCATTCTTCGTTGCCGACAACGTATTCCCTCAAACCATTGATGTGGTGCGCGCACGTGCAGACATGTTTGGTTTTGAAATTATCACAGGTCCTTGGCAAGAAGCTGGCAAGCACGACGTATTCGGTGCATTGCTACAAAGCCCAGCCGACAACGGTGATGTGCTTGACCTAACCGACGTGATTGCAGAAGTTCAGGCGAAAAAAGGTATTGTGGGTGTTGCTACTGACCTGATGAGCTTGGTGCTATGTAAGTCACCGGGTGAAATGGGTGCAGACATGGTATTCGGTTCTGCACAGCGCTTCGGTGTTCCTATGGGCTACGGCGGACCACACGCGGCATTCTTTGCAACTCGCGAGAAGTTTAAGCGTTCATTACCTGGCCGCATTATTGGTGTTTCTAAAGACACCAACGACAACACCGCACTTCGCATGGCCATGCAAACGCGCGAGCAGCATATTCGCCGTGAAAAAGCGACGTCAAACATTTGTACCGCACAGGTACTATTGGCGAACATGGCTTCTTTCTATGCCGTTTACCATGGTCCGAAAGGCTTAACGACCATTGCTCAGCGTATTCAACGCTTCACCACCATGTTTGCAGCGGCGCTAAAAGAGCATAATTTCGAAGTAGAAAATTCTAACTGGTTCGACACGATTACTTTCAGAGTAGACTCGACTACGCGTAGCGGTATTTTAGCGCGCGCGAAAGTAGCGAAAATTAACCTACGCATCGACAAAGAAGACACCTTAACGGTGAGCTTCGACGAAGCGAAAACTCGCCACGACTTTATGGCATTGTTGAATGCTGTGTTCGGTGAAGGCCACGACATGGAATTGGCTAACCTAGACGGTAAAGCTCAGGGCATGGAACCGCTTGCGAAAGAACTTGAGCGTACTAGCGACTTCTTAACGCACGAGGTGTTTAACCAGTACCACTCAGAAACTGAAATGCTGCGTTATATTCGCCAGCTTGAAGGCCGCGACTTAGCCTTGAACCACAGCATGATTTCATTGGGCTCTTGTACCATGAAATTGAACGCGACTGCAGAAATGATTCCGGTAACTTGGCCTGAGTTTGCTCAACTGCACCCGTTCTGCCCATTAGAGCAGGCGCAAGGTTATGCTGAGATGATCGGCACGCTAAGTGACTGGTTGCTAGACATTACTGGCTACGACGAAATGTCGATGCAGCCGAACTCTGGTGCGCAAGGTGAGTACGCAGGCTTGCTAGCTATTCACTACTACCATGAAAGCCGTGGTGAAGGGCATCGTAATATCTGTTTGATTCCTGAGTCTGCTCACGGTACTAACCCAGCTTCTGCGCAAATGGCAGGTATGAAAGTTGTGGTTGTGGCGTGCGACGACAAAGGTAACGTAGACATTGAAGATCTTCGTGAGAAAGCTTCAAGCGTGAAAGACAACCTCGCGTGTGCAATGGTGACTTACCCGTCTACGCACGGTGTTTACGAAGAGAAGATCAAAGAAATCTGTGACATCGTGCATGAAAACGGTGGTCAGGTATACATGGACGGCGCGAACATGAACGCGCAAGTGGGTGTAACGTCGCCGGGTTATATTGGTTCTGACGTTTCTCACTTAAACCTACACAAAACGTTCTGTATTCCACACGGCGGTGGCGGTCCTGGTATGGGCCCAATCGGTGTGAAGAGCCACTTGGCACCGTTCTTACCGGGTCACGTTTCTATGGACGCAGAAGGGCTAGTAAAAGGTAACTCTGCGGTTTCTGCAGCACCTTATGGTAGCGCGAGCATTCTTCCAATTTCTTGGATGTACATTGCCATGATGGGTAGCCGTGGACTTCGCGAAGCAACTGAAGTGGCTATTTTGAACGCTAACTACATTGCGAAGCGCCTAGAGCCGCATTATCCGATTCTATATCGTGGCCGTAACGACCGTGTTGCGCACGAATGTATTATCGACTTGCGCCCGTTAAAAGACGCAACTGGCATTGCGGAAATCGACATTGCGAAGCGTTTGCAAGACTATGGTTTCCACTCACCAACAATGAGCTTCCCGGTTGCGGGTACGCTAATGGTTGAGCCTACTGAGTCGGAAGCTAAAGCGGAACTCGACCGCTTTGTAGACGCGATGATCAGCATTCGCCAAGAAATTAAGCGCATTGAAGACGGCGAGTGGACTTTGGAAGACAACCCATTGGTTCACGCTCCGCATACGCTTAACGACATTGTGAATGCTGAGTGGAACCGTGCTTACAGCCGTGAAGAAGCTGCATACCCTGCAGAGTGGATTCGTGGACACAAGTTCTGGCCAAGTGTGAACCGTATTGACGACGTATTTGGCGACCGTAACTTGATTTGTTCATGCCCTCCGTTGAGTGCTTATCGTTAATCGAGCGAGCTGTTCCCATGAAATAAGTCGTTTAAAAGCTGAAGTCCGCCTTGTGCGGGCTTTTTTATTACAGGTTAGCCATTTCGTCAGTACCGCATGCGAAACTTACACTTGTATGTACTTGAAGTACACTTGGCCAGCCAAAAGATAGGGCTAATCCTTGAATTGTGATCTCTCGACCTCGAAATGAGGAGCAGAAAAATTTGTAGAAAAAAAGCGGAGATTGTCGAGAAACCAACTTTTCACAAGTTTTAATTTGGAGAGTGAAGAACCACTTTAATACAACTTATGTGATGTAAGAGCGTCTCAAGCTAAAGGCATGTTACGAGTTTTTAACTATCATCTATTAAATAGCCGTATAAGTTTCGGTTGTCATCGATAGATGTTGGCTTTAAGGTTGTATATGAGATAGGAAGAAGACACCGATACCGTAAAAAAACTTAAAATACTAAATCAAAAATCCCCTTATTTATTCTAATGTTTAGGGATAATTCATTAGGCGATTAGAGCCTGATGCAAATGATTCAGTTAGGGAAAGATAGAATGACACAAAAAGTTTTTATCAGTTACTCACACATAGATGAACCATTCAGGCAAGAGCTCGAAGACCATCTCGCCATGTTGAAAAGAGATAATCTAATTTCAGTCTGGCATGACAGGAAGATTGATGGGGGTGATAACTGGAAGAATGAGATTGATAAAAACCTAGACAGCGCAGACATAATACTCTTCCTAATTAGTTCAAAATTTCTTGCATCGGATTACTGCATGGACGTTGAAGTAGCAAGAGCAATTGAGAAAGAGGAGGAAGGTACGGGAAGGCTAATTCCTATTATCATAAGACCTGTGGATTGGCAGGCCTCCCAACTTTCAAAGTTCCAAGCGTTTCCTAAAGATGCTCTAGCTATAACTAAATGGGAAAATCAGGACGAAGCATGGGTCGACGTAACTCAAAGACTCAGGCGAGTGCTCGCAGACTTTGTTCCAAATACTGTGCCTGTGCAAAGCCAGCTTGACTTGTCAAATGATATTAAGGTTTCTAATAGTACCCTAGATTGGTTGAACTCCACTGAGATATCGTTTTCACACAGACACGTTGACTTAGTGAAGTTGTCGCATATATTCGTTTGGCCTGACCTCCTTCTAGACCAAGATGTGAAAGATATCGAGATAATCGATTCAAAAAAGTTAGTGAGCCAAAAAGGACGATATTTCATTACAGGAGAGGAGCAGCAAGGAAAAACCACTTTACTGAAAGCAATATACAAAGAAGCTCTTCTTGGTAGTATTGTTCCGATCTACATTGATGTTAAAAACCTAAAGAGCTCCGACCTAAATAAAATGCTTGAAAAGGCTCTAAATTCACAATATGAAAACCTTGATTTAAACAAATCACAGGACTTTGAGGTTATTCTTTTAATAGATAATCTAGATGAAAATGGGCTTAATAGAAAAGGATTAAATCGATTTCTCGAGAGTGTAGAGGAGTATTGCGATTGGGTAGTAATTACGGCTCACGAATCATACAGTCTCATGGCGTCGGACATAACCTATCTTGCGGAATATAAAGAAGCAGAAATCCAAGGGTTAGGACACTATAAACGTGAGGAAATAGCAAGAAAGTGGATATCTCTTGGGCAAGAGGAAACTATTGAGGATAAAGAGCTATATAAGAGGTGTGAAGAAATCAGCGCTTATCTTAATTCTATAATAAGAAAGAATATACTACCTCCAAAGCCAATATACATTCTGATGTTAATGCAGATGCATGAGGCAAGTACGAAGCAAAACTTGGATATGACATCGCACGGACATTGTTATCAGAAACTCATATACCAAGATTTAGAAAAAGCAAAGGTAAAGAGTGCTGAAATTGAAAAGTACATGAATTTCCTGACTGAATTAGCTTGGACAATATTTTCTAATGAGGGGCCGTTAAACCTGCATTTCAAAGAAGAATTTTTCAAGCAGTACAATAATACATTCATGCAGGTTGATGGTAATAGGTTGATAGCAACTCTGAGTCATGTGCCAATTCTAAAGGAAAGCGATGGACTTTTGTCTTTCTCGTACCCCTACATTTATTATTTTTTTACCGCAAAAAAAATCGCAGAGGGGTATCAAACAAAACCTGAAGTGAAAGATGCATTCGAGAAGCTACTTGCAGGTTTTCACCGGGAGGATTACTCGAATATTCTCGTGTTCATTACTCATCATTCAAAAGAAAAATGGGTCACTGATGAAATAAACAATGTATTGAGTGGGTTATTTAAGGAACAAACTGAATCTAAATTAAATAATGAGCAATTATCTTTCATGGATGATTTTCTAAGTCAAATACCTCAATTGATAATACAAACAAAGAGTATCCAAGAATCAAGAGATGAGAGAAATAAGAGGTTAGATAAGCTTAGCCGTGAGAATGCAGATGATGAACGTGAGAATGACGACGTACCCTCTGACATTCTTGTAAGTATTAATAAAACATTTAAAGGAATGGAAATATCTGGACAGATTTTGAAGAGTCGCCATGCGACTCTTGAAAAGTCGATTTTATTAACGCTAGCTGAAAATGGAACCTCTACAGGATTAAGATTTTTGGACTATTTCATATCAATCTCCGATAGCACCAAGACGGAGGTGATAAATATAGTATTATCATTGTTAAGTGAGTCGTCGGACATATCAAACTCAGAGCTTGAAGATCAAGCGAAAAAGGCGTACTACCATCTGGTGTATAGCGTGATAAATGGTGTGGTTCGGAAAATTGCGTCATCTGTAGGCTCTAGGGAGGCTTATGAAATATATGTTGAGCTAGAGCAAAAATCTGACTCACCAGCAATAACGTTAATAAAGCAGGCGATAGACCTTCAATTTAATAGGAATATTGATTTTGTTGAGCTCGAACGCACCAATTTGAAATTAAAAAGCAATCCTGTATGTCAGCATATCTTGAAAGAGATTGTCGTTCAGCATGTTTATATGTTCCCCACAGATTATAAAGAGAAGCAGAGACTTGAAGAGCTCTTTGGCCTACCTGTGAAAAGACAGAGACTATTCGACAGTAATAAACGAGGGAAGGGATAATTCAGTTTTTAGCGTTACTAAGGTGATGACTTGAACGGTGGATTCTAAATGGGTCTACTAACGTAACTTTAAACATCTTATTTAAGATACGAGTGTATTAAGGCATTTGCTTTAACTGGACTCCCATTAAACGACTTATTTCATGAGAACACGAGCTTTATGTTTTCAGTATATAAGTCGTTTACTGGGAGTAAATAAATCGTTTGCGGTAAATAAGACGTTTAATAGTGAAGCCCGCCTTGTGCGGGCTTTTTATAATGATGAATCTCGACAAGGTTATGTTTTTATTCCGAAGCTTGAATTTGCTATCCATAGATCCTGCTAGTGAACAACAAGTAAACGAGTATAGATTTGGTTAACTTGAGTAGACATTAACTCAATAGTCACCTCTTAGTTAGATAAACAAACCAAAAATACCGAGGTGTTTGTTTATAAGAGGAAAACTCTTAAATCAACAATATCAAGATTAGAGTGCTGTGCTCTACAGGATTTAGTAGTTAAGAATCATTCGAGCTACTTGCTCATCTTGTTCGTTAAAGGAAAACATTTCTTTTATTTCAGAAATAGGTACACCTTGTCCCAACCACAAAGCGACCTGAGCCGGTACCGTAGTATCGTGATTAGGATTGTTGCGCTTGTATCTAGCAATCTTATTAGCCAAAGAGCTTAAGTTCTGTGGCACGTATTTCACTGCAAAGGAATCTGAATAGGTCGGATTACCTTTTTCAAAATCGGCGCAATATGCAATGAGGGTAATGGAAGTGCTTCTGTTAGAGGCCAGCTCTATAAAATTCTGACCATTCGCTCGGTAGTAACCGCCGCCCCGTAAATAGATTTGAAAAGCAATCATATTTTGATTTGAAGGATTAGAGTTTTCCAAATATAAAGCTGGGTTTATATTAGTTCCTATTCTAAGCGCTTGATTCGTATTATTTCTTAGGGTGCCAGAGATCGACGAACCACTAGAACTACCATTTCCACTTAATCTCTCAATAGAGACCTGCCCAGATTGTAATGCATCAACGAGGCTTACCACTGTTGAGCTGCTTTGGGCGCTAGGGCTAAACAAAAACAAAAACACACCTAAAAGCACTGCAGGAATTGTCAGTGAAAAATCTAAAAATTGCGGCTTTAAAATCTTACTGAAAAGCATTGGTCGTTCCTTATAATCTGTTACCGGTAAGTAGCTCTGGATTATCAATTGGTAGCTTTTCTAAGCTTTCAATACGAATAGAACACTTTTAATTAATAGCGACTAACTAATTTTGACTTTAGACATCTCGATATTCAATTATTGAGTAAGCAGCACACCCTAAACGTTTCAAAGGGTTACCCATGAAATTATGCTTGCAGGCAACGCAACTTGTGCTACGAAAATTCTTGAATGGGGTGAAATAACACCGGCTATGATTGCGCCAATCACAACTTCTCCGATCGCAAAAAAACCATATTTTGCAGGATAGGTTACGAAAGTCGATATGATCCAGATTATTGTTATAACCGGAGTTGCACTCGTGGAAATATTGAACCAGCCTCTGTTTACAGGAGCTAACGCTGGGTTAGTATTTGCGGTTAAGATAGCTTTAGAAGCACTACCCGCAAAGAAGCCCATTAGTAGCCCTAGAATTATTTTAGATTCCATCGGCATTCTCCCCTAAATCGTTAAAACTAAGACGCACGGCAAGTCTTCGAGGTTAATTAACTGTTACTTTTCTACTTAAAATTAACTATTTCTAAGAGCGTTAGCTATAAAAGTCAAACACTTTTAGTCTGAGTTAATATTTGCCTTTCCAATGAAACTATGTAAAGTTCTAAGCCTATATCCTTGTTCTAATGCCATTTATATTGACAAGCTGGATGCTTGCAGAAAATAAGATGCAAAGGATGCTATCAATATCCGGTATTGTATGGGTTAACATATATAAGCCATTTGTTATAGTTTGTTTTTATAGGCCAATGAGCTAGGGCTTTTATTCATTTTGAGAAACAGGAATTCAAGAAAAACACATCAAGGAGACCGCGCTTGGATATTGTTCATGAAAACCCCTTCCGAGTTCTTGGTTTGTTCGCCAATTCGAGTGAAAGAGATCTTCAAAAGCAAGTTGCAAAATTAAAACGTTTTTTAGAGGTTGGGAAGTCGGTTGATTTTCAAACTGATTACTCACTATTGAATAGCGTCGATCGTTCACCCGAAATAATCTTACAGGCTACCGCACTTTTAGAACAAAACTATGAAAAGCTTCATCACGCTTTGTTTTGGTTTGTAGTTGATACTCCATTCGATGAAATTGCGCATAGCAAATTGGCGGATAACGAGATTGATTCAGCAATCGATATATGGAGGACCAGATTAAAGGCTGAAGTAACTGAAGCGAATCTTTCATCGTACCTAAATTTATCTACGCTACTCCTAGCTCTCTCTGTTGATGACGGTCATGTTGACAAAGAAAAACTGGCTGAAGGACTTAATTTGAAAGGTCGGTTACTACAAAGTCAGGCTTTATCAAAATTACCATCATTACTCCATATTAAGTCTGAATACCTTAATACAGAAAGGTTAACTGCTGAATTTGTTGATGAAACAGTGAGCTGGTTAAATAATTTGACTGGTAATCCAAATGGGATCGAAAAGTTCGAACTCATTAAATTATTTACGGAATTTCCCTCAGATATTCAAAGAAAAGTATTAGATGAGCAAGTCAAAGAACCAATACGAGATATACAATCTCAGATTGAACGTTGTGAAGATGAGCGAAAACAAACTCCTCTTAAAGCAGACCGTTTAGGAAAAAAGCTATTTAACAATACTAAAGACAGGCTTAGCACGATTAGCAGTATGGTTAACTCAGGTAATTTGAAATACCAACTATTAGTGAACAGTCTTGCGGATGAAATAATAGAATGCAGTATCAGTTATTTTAATTCGCAATCAAAAAATGGAAATCCTGATGCACACAAGAAGGCTTTGGGTGTTCTGGAACTAGCGCACAAGCTAAGTCCTTCTGGCCAGACGAATAATCGACTCGAAGATAGTCGTCAAACGCTTGAAAAAATGATGCAGGAAAGGGAAGAAGAAAGAGAGCAAGAGGAACTTTTACGTGACGTCGAACCATATGTCGCTAGGCTTACTAAAGAGTTAGAGGCTTTTAATAGTAAATCCTCGATTAATGCAGTGAGTGATTTTATACAAGCATGTCGTCCAGAGCTGGATGCGATAAGAGCTGAGATAGGAGACGACAATGATGCCTACATAATGCTTAGTGATGGGATTGTTAATTGCGCATTAAATGCACTTATCGAAGTTGTAAATGGCGCGCAGCAAAACGCAAGAAGTTATGGTCTGGATAAAATGCTGAAAATAGTCACGCAGGCTCGCAATTTAACAAAGCAACTAGCTAGTATAAGCTGCTCACCAGATATGGCGTCTAGGGTAAAAGTAAATTTAAGAACTATAAGCAGTATCGTTTTGGATCTAGAGGCTATAAAACGTAAAAATAGTGGTGGCTGTTACATAGCGACCATGGCTTACGGGAGCTATGATCATCCAAAAGTCAAAGCACTTAGGCGTTATAGAGATAACGTTCTCAAAGCGAGTTTTACGGGTAGATTGTTCATAAAAATTTATTATGCAGTCTCTCCTCATTTGGTATCTCGGTTGGCCGGCCATCCCATAATCAATGAAAAGATTAGGGGTATTCTCGACAAATTAATAAAGGTTATCGAAAAGTGAAAGCTACTACATTTTTAATCCTGATATTCGCTTCTTTGAGTTCACAAGCCATAGGCCAAGAGTGTACCTTCGATAGTGAGATTGTTGGCCAGATCACAAAAGACATTGATGAGCGTGATTTACATGATACGGACGCCTCAGTTGAGCAGTTGTTGCTGGTAAATCAAGCTGCGTCCGAGCAACTAATATGTTTGGAAGAATTAATCGCTAACGCAGTCACGGAATTAGAAAACACTAGAGCGGAGCAAATTGAAAATAGGACGTTGATTGAAGATCAAGTAAGCGTGCTTGATCGGCTGATGGTGAGTTTAAATCAACTTACGACCAAGAAAGATGAAATAGAGACTGGTCTCAATAACTTGAACGCAGCGCTTGATGCTAATAGAGCCTATATGGAACAGCAAATTGTAAGTCTGCAGATTCAACAGGAAAACACAAACGCAGAGCTTGAAGGCAATACCAATGATCTGAATGAGCGCATACACAGTTCTAAGGAGCAAACAAATGAGATGATAGATAGCCTTGAGGAGCAAAATAAGGATACCAATGCAAATCTTGAGCAGTTATCTATTGAATCGTCAACTTCGATTGCTCTGGTAAATGATTATCTGAGGTACTTGGCGATTGCCATTTGTATCGTTTTTGTGATCCTTGCCTCCTTGTTTATTTACTTCGGAATATATCTTCAGAGAAGAAGAGCGTCGATACAACAAAAAATGTTAGAGCGTTTCAATGAAATTGAAACAAATATTCTAGCAACTGACAAAAATGCTTCTGATATGTTGGAGAAAGTAACATCTAGTTTGGCCTCAAACAAAAAAGATGAGGAAGATCATACATTGGCGTTGAAAGTGGCAGATGAAATAGTCCGAATTGAAAAAAATGCCGCTAAGATGGACTCGAAAACAAAAGGGCTTAAGCAGTTAATGGCCTCAATAAATAGGATTCAGGATAACTTCGCTGCCAATGGCTATGAGATTGTTGAGATGTTGGACAAACCCTATGATGAGCGCATGAACGTGTTAGCTACTTTTGTACAAGATGAGAACCTCTTACCAAATGAACAGGTAATTACCAAGATAATAAAGCCGCAAATTAACTTTAAAGGGCAGATGATACAAACAGCCCAAGTTGAAGTAAGTACAGGGGAATAATAATGGCCAGAAACAAAATTGATTACGGAATAGATCTGGGTACAACAAATTCGGCTATTAGCAGAATTGAGGAAGGTAAGCCAATAATCATTAAGACAGATACTCTTAAAGATACGATGCCATCTTGTGTATTCTTTAATAAGAAAAGGTCCATCCAAATAGGTGATTCTGCATATAGTGCATTAAAGAGAGATAAATTAAAGGCATCACGAAATCCAAATGTTATGGCTAGTAATGCGTTTATTGAGTTCAAGCGCACGATGGGGACCGATAAAAAATACTACTCTGAGTCCATGGGGCAAGAGTATTCATCAGAACAGCTGTCAGCTGAAGTATTAAAAACATTGAAGTCATTTGTTTCTGATGAAGATGTAAAAGCAGTCGTGGTTACTGTACCAGCTAAATTCACGAGTAATCAAAAAGATGCAACTCTTCGCGCAGCAAAGTTAGCAGGTATTTCGCAGTGTGAACTATTGCAAGAACCAATCGCCGCAGCGATGTCTTATGGTTTATCCTCGTCAATAAAAGATGGTCAAGTTCTCGTGTTTGATTTTGGAGGTGGTACTTTTGATGCTGCACTCGTGGAAGTTCATGAAGGTATCATGAAAGTGATAGATACCGAGGGCGATAACTATTTGGGCGGAAAGAACTTGGATTTGGCAATTGTTGATAGAATTATCCTACCTCATCTACAAGACGAATACGACTTAGACGAATTTCTTTCAAACGAGGCGAATAAAGTTGCGTTGCAGGCAGCAATGAAGTTTTACGCGGAAGAAGCCAAAATCCAAATGTCTTTCAGTGACTCTCATAATATTTTATCCGATTTGGGTGATATTCCTTGTGAAGATGATAACGGTGAAGAGTTAGAACTAGATATTACTGTTACGCAAGAAATGATGGAACATGCTGTTGGACCTGTTTTCCAGAAGGCTATTGATGTTTGTAAAGCTCTGCTAGAGCGCAATAATCTATCGACAAAGTCTCTCAATACATTATTACTTGTTGGGGGCCCCACATATTCACCAGTTCTTCGAAAGATGCTCGAAGAGCAGTTAATTAAACCCAATCTAAGCGTAGATCCAATGACCGTTGTTGCTAATGGTGCAGCTTTATTCGCATCAACGGTAGACATTGCTGATGATTTGCAAGAGGCACAACGAGACAGAACTAAGATACAACTAAGTTTAAGCTATGAGGCAACAACAGTTGAAGAAGAGGAGTTTGTCGCTGTAAAAGTACTTGAAGACAGAATAGATGGTGAGGTACCTGAACAAGTTTATATTGAATTTACCAACAGTGATAGATCATGGTCAACTGGTAAAAAGTTGGTTGGCAAAAGTGGTGAAGTTATCGATGTGACGTTGAAAGCTGATTCAGCAAACCTGTTTACAGTGTCAGTAAGTGACGGGCAAGGAAGCAAATTAGACTGTGAACCGGAGTCCTTCACAATTATTCAAGGCTCAAAGATCGGAAGTGCAACTTTACCCTATCATTATGGGGTGGAAATTAAGAGTCGAGATTCAGGAAAAATAGTATTTGATCCAATTAAAGGACTGGAAAAGAATCAATCCACACCAGCAGTGGGCACCAAAAATGGTTTAAAAACGCAAAAGCCAATTCGACCGGGCGTTGTTGATGACTCTTTAAAGATTGCTCTATACCAAGGAGAGCATAATGCGAAAGGTACTCGAGCATTACACAATGAGCACGTTTATGATGTAGTTATTACCGGAGAGCACCTGCCAAAACTTCTGCCAGAGGGAAGTGATGTAGAGTTAACAGTCAAAATTGATAAATCTGAACGAATGACTGTATCTGCTTATTTTCCCTCGTTAGATTACACGCATGAAATTGACGTGCCTACAAATACAACACAGAGTGAGATTGATTCAGACTACTTGAGTTCTGAGATTAATAAGGCCATACAGTCACATAAAATAGTTTGTGAAGAAGGTGTTTACCAGAACTATGAAGAATTGGATGCATTAAAGACAGAGCTTAATAGTATCAAGGAAGAGTTCGAGCTAGGAAAGTCTGACTACGATCGGAAAATGGGTGTTCTTCATCGACTACGATCTGCAATAAAGAAAATTGAGAAGATTCAAGATGAGAGTGAATGGCCAAAAGTAGAAGATGAATTGAAATCAGTATTCTATCAACTGGAACAAACAAATAATGAGTTTGATAATCAGAATGCTAAACCTTTGATTTCTCAATATAAAGATCAAATACCTGAAGCAATAAGAGACAAGGACATCACACTTGCACGCGAACTTATCGATAATATGCGTCGGTTGAATTTTGCAATTACCGACGAGGGTTTAGGCGCTAAAATGGAAATAGGCCTTCTATACAACTTTAACGATGAATTTGACATGCTTCAATGGTCAGATTCTCACAGAGCACGTAATTTAATTGATAAAGGGCTACAACTTGCGACAGATTCGCCGTCCAAAGAGCGATTGAGACCAATCGTCTCTGAACTCTATAGTTTGTTACCACATGCGGATAAAACGATGCTCAGCGAGGGTGACGGATCGGAGCTGATTGGTTAAGGATAATAATGTGAAGAGCACATTCGGGCAAAGAGAACTCATTGATTCTAAATATCGAGTAGAGTTCTTTTTAGACAGAACATCGAACTGCGAGCTTTACCGGGTGAAAGACGAGAGTCAAATTACCCGACTTGTTGCTCTTTACAATAGCTCAAAGGTGCATAGACACAGCTTCTTTAACCAAGATTTGCTAGAAGCAGAGATTCTACGAAAGCTAGATCATAGAAGCATTATTTCATTTGTCGATAGTGGTGTAGTCATAAAAGACAACACAACATTTCACTATTTGGTAACCGAATTCGTTAGCGGTGAAAGCCTGTCTGAAAAAATGGCTCGTGATGGTGCCTTTTCTCAGTACACTGCAACGTCTATTGTTTTGAGGGTGGCTAAGGCTGTAGGAGACTTACATGAGCACTCTCCGCCGATCATTCATAACAACCTGAATATACAAAATATCTTTCTTGATTATTCGGAAGAACAAGCTTGTCCAGTTATTTCCTCTTTTCACTGTGCTCGCTACTTTAACTCTGAAAATCAGATATTTGACCTAAAACTATTGAATCCTTTTTGCACAGCTCCCGAGGTTTTCAATGGTGTATATACAATTCAAAGTGAGATATTTTCGTTGGGTGCGATGCTTTATCACATGATTTTTGCTGTCCCACCTTGGTTCTTCGAGTATCCCTCTGATGATTATTTTTCGGCGGGGTTCATTGATGAACTATTCGAGGTACGAGATAAGAATTTAAGTTTCATACTGCCCCGTGGCGAGAAGTTTTATGATGAAAGCCTCAAGAATACTATATTGAAAGCTGTTCACCCGAATATTGATGAGAGGTTTAAGACCTTAAAACAGTTTGTGTGTGCTTTGAAACAGCCAGTCCGTGTGGCGAGCTCTGAGTCTTCAACATTAAAGAGTGTGACCAATAAACGAGTAGTAAAAAATGGTGCGGGATTTTCGTCAATTGCGGGGATGGAGCAGCTGAAGTATACACTTCATCAAGACGTTATTCGCGCATTAAACGAGCCAGAACTTTATCAGCGTTATGGTCTAACAATACCTAATGGCATGCTGCTTTACGGTCCACCTGGCTGCGGAAAAACATTTATCTCTCAAAAATTCGCAGAGGAAATAGGGTTCAACTTTCTCGAATTACGGCCGTCGGATATAAAAAGTTCTTTCATCAATGCAACAGAGGAAAACATAGGTAGAATTTTTACAGAAGCGACCGAAAACTCCCCGACGATTATATTTATTGATGAAATAGATGCCATCGTGCCCACGCGAGAAGAAAGTGGATTACATCAAATGCATTCTGCACCGGTAAATGAGCTGCTTGCGCAAATGTCTAATTGCGCCGAGAAAGGCATTTTTGTTATTGCAGCAACAAATAGACCCGAACGAATTGATCCTGCCATTCTACGAACAGGGAGAATAGATAAAATATTTTATCTACCTCCTCCTGACTGCGATGCGAGGCTAGAAATGTTCAAACTCTACCTTAAAGACCGACCGGTGGAGTTGGATTTTGATTACGAGCACGTTGCAAAAAGCACGAGCGGATATGTATCGAGCGATTTGAAGTTTTTGGTCGATGAGTCGTCGAGATATGCGTTAAGTGAGAAAATAAGGATAACAACTGAACACGTGCTAAATGCGATAGATAGGAACAAACCCTCAGTTTCATCTGCTGAACTTAAAAAGTATGAAATATTGCGGAAGAAGTTCGAAGATGAAAAAGGCGATTCGACAGGTAATCCAATAGGGTTTATTCAATAATTAAAAAGGGAACAAACATGGATAAAAATGAATTCAAAAGGCTATTATTTAAGATTGCTTTTTGTACTATGGGGTGCGACGGAGATATTGCTAATTCAGAGGTTGACGAATTGCGAGATATTGATAAAAACACCTCTTTTTTCAATGATGTTGATTTGTCTCAAGAATTAGACCAGTTAATCGCTGAATTCAAACTAAAAGGAGTTTTGCTAGTATCCGAATTGTTTGAGCAGTTGAAACAGGTTGGTTTATCTCCACTCCAAGAGTTAATTATATTAGAAGTAGCTATACGATTGATTAATGCAGATGGGAAGCAAGATGAAAACGAGAAGCGATTTATTCAGCATTTGAGAGCACATCTAAAGGTTCATGACGAAGAAATTTATGAACGTTTTGGTCTATTAGATATTTTGCGCGTTAATCCTCACTCTAGGCGGTTTAATAGAGCTGTGACGATCAAAAATGGTTTGGATATTCAAATGCCTGAACATGATGAGCTAGAAAAAGTGAATTTTAGATTTGATTGATTTTGTTAGTAAAGTTTTATGCAGTAGGTCTTTCTCAAAACAGTCATTCTTTTGAGCACTTTGAACCCAACGCAAAAAATATCAGGCAAAAAACAGCAGATAAATGCAGTACATTCAATCTCAAAACGAGGAGAGGAGCCTTTCTCGCCGCTCTCTTTAGCTTAGTTTTTTGCCTACGCTAGTTTTTAGATTATTGGTGTAGATTCAATTTGCCGCTCAAATACTTGGATAACTAATGACATGATATGAGGAATATCCTCAACATTTTCGAGTCCCACTTCAATATCACCATTGCCCCAACGGCCTAAATTGGTAACGTCTTTACATAACCCTCGTGGGTCATCTATTTCTGCAAATGGCATGTTTAACGACAGGCGTAGTCTTTTTGCCTGAGGCACTACATCTACAAAATTTGTCTCCGCTTTAAATGCGATATAAAGCTTTTTGATCTCTTCTGTAACACAAGGGTCAATTTCCAATACTGCTTTACGAAAGGCTTGATAAATCTCTGCTATTTTACCAACCACTAGATGTGGATGGTCTTCTAAACTGTACCCTGTGGGCCGATCTTGGTTAGGTTTGTAAGCATCGATAATATCTTTCGGTAATTCAACTTTTGCCCATACCTGAGTGGCTTTATCTGCTAGTTTGTTTGCACGCTTTTGAATTGCGGCTTCATTCCATCGGGATTCAGCCGCAATTCCTTCATTCATCTTGAGTGGGCTAAATTTGAAACCATATTCGTGCTCGCATTTATCAAGGAATGCATTGTTGCTGTATTCAGAGTTGTATCCAGTTAACGTTAAGTTGCCTAGAGTGTGACGATATGTTTCCCATATTCGTTCCCAGTCATCTCCTAACTCCGAGCGCCACACTGTAGGTAATTTTTCAGAATTGTTATCAGCCTGCGGCAAAATATGCTCAATGGTGAATTCATCAACTAAGATACGCTCTTTACGATCAAAGTTTTCCATCCGTCTCAACCAATAGCTTTTACTTCGGAAGTTATAGATATCTTTGGTTTGTATTTTTCTATGGAATTCTTCATCACTCGGAAACCGACGGTAAGACGGCAGTAACATAAACGACGCTTTAAGGCTTTCTAAATACCGATCCTTTTTCAGACTCATACCCATACGTGCAAAGGTTTTGTTCATCGAGTTTGTCGGTATTTCGCAAATAGCGCGTCTGAATACATAGCTTTCAATAATACGGACAGCAGACAGGAACTCACCGTGGCTCAAGAGTTGAGTTGAATAGTCTGAATACAACTCAAGCAAAAGTGGAAAAGCAACATCAACTTTCAATTCTCGTAAGTCTTTAAATGCCAGCTTTAATTGTTCGTCTTGTTCTCTACCTAAAGCGAAAGCACAAAAGTAGACCGCATAGTTTCTAATGTCTTTAACGAGTTCATCTACACCTTTGCTAGCAACGTGTGGTCGTGTGGAATACTCCTTAAATACGTGGTAAACATCGTTAATCTTAGGAATTTCGCGTGTTTTAACAGTAAGGAAATGACGCATGAAGCTATCAAAATAGTCGCTATATGCCTGTTGCCCAAATGCTAGTTCCATTGGTCGCCAGTATTGTTCATACAGGTGGGTTTGGTGCTCAGGCTCCAGACCCATAAGAATATAATTACGGATTAAATCCGCTTGACTCAGCTCCTTACCTGTTGAGTTCATACTCTCAAAAATAAGCTGGGCGTTGTCTTGCTCGCGGTTGAGAGAAATGTCGACAAGCATCAGTTTCGCTAAGCCTCTACAAACTGGCTTCAAATCAGCCATTTTTTGTAGTTTCGTTTTAAAGAAATCAAAGTTCTCAACTACCCTAATCGATCTTTCATTGGGCTGCTCTAACCCTTTAATTATCGCTTTTAATGACAAATCATCTGTTTGTGATAATATTAACTTGTAGAATTTCTCGCCGCTTTCAAGCGGGTTAGTTAGGTAGTAACCTTTTAGTTTGGCTTTGCTGAACTCTTTTAATGGCTCTTGATCACCAATTACTTCGGTTAAAGCTGCGATCAAAAGGGTAATAGTGGTTAAACGCTGCTGTCCATCAATTACCAAAAGAGGAGTTTGAGATGAGACTGAATACAAGCCTTTCTCAACATAGACAACTGATCCCATGAAATGGGCATTAATATCATCATTGTTGCCGCTACGTATAATGTCATCCCATAATTGCTGGCACTCTTTTACTTTCCACGAGTAAGTTCGTTGGTAAATTGGAATAACAAATTGAGGAGATCTCTTCAGAAACTCCAGTAGTTTCGCTTCGGTCGCTTTCATATCAGATCAAGCCCATATAACGCGGTACACATACTGTTCAGTTGTTGTGCCATTACTTTTATTCCCCGGCCAATAGCCTAGTGTTATTGGCTTCAATTTATACAGTCAGTTAAGGACGTCAATGCCGCTCACCACTAACCCTAAGGTTGTGAGTGTTAATGCGAGGATGGATATCCACAAAGCTCTCTTAGCGATCTCTACAGATTTGTATGATAAATAGTTGAAGTAAGCATTGGCATTGAGCTGCCAATGGCAAGAATGATTATCGAAATCGTCATTATTTACAGTGGTATACCTTTCAAGGCTGCCATCATCTTCAGGGGCGAGGCAGATGTCTCGCATGATTCGAGCTAACTGATGCCTAGTTAATCCATTCAACTCTATGCTTTTCGTTGCTGATTGTACGCTGAAGGCTTCGTTCTTCGTTGATTTGTCTAAAATGAACTGAACCACTCTGAGCACATCAGGTTGCTTTTTGCTTATCACTTGACCAGTCCTTAGTATTGATGCGTTTGCCTTTTAACTTCGTGACTCCATTGAGTTGCACACACATACATATTAAAGGCAATTTCGATATCCTGCCACAAAGGTGATTTAAACGGAAATTCCTCAAGTTCAAAGCTCTCGAATATCCAGCAGCGGTTAGCAATGAAACGAAGTGTGCGTTAGCTCATTTCTTCTACACCATATTAGTAATCAGTCACCTTTATTTGTCTTCTCATTGGGCAATGCGGGGCAGTCTTCTGATTGGCTTTTGTTCGAGATAGCTTCCTTAGACCTCATTTCAAAATGCGCGGAGAAATTTTCAAACGTCTTTTGATGTCCTCCGCACTGATTTTTCAAGAATGCCTCGAATGCTAAAAGGCTCCCTTCATTTATTTTTATCATGAAAAACTCCCGCGTTTTATTTTTCCATTAACCATTGTTAATCAATGGTTTATATTTACTCGTGTTGACATAATTTTTGTTTTTGATATTAAAAGTGGCTTTTGTGATATTTATTTTTAATAAAGATCTATTTTATAAAGTTATAAGTATCACGAAACCTTAAAATGTCAATTTAAAATGCAAATTAGTATTTTTCAATATGCGTTTTTAATGGGTTTTATGGTGATAAAATATAATTTTGATCTTTTATTTGATCTTTTAGTTTGAATTGTCTATTTTAATAACTTATTTAAAGGTGAGAGTTATGAGAAATGTAGACAAACCGAAAATTAAGCAGCCTGCACGCACAGAGTTGACTGAAAGCAAAGTAAAAAAGTATTTGGACAAAAAGAAGTTTGAAGGCAAGTATGTTTCTTACATTACCGCGCGGCAGTTCTCTAGCGCAGGGAATGCCTCCTCAGAGCAGCTTAGCTCTTCTGAACGTCGCCAAGAGTATCTATCTGATCTAGAGCGTCGATTTGGCATTGCTCTGTCCTTTCTGAGTAATGTTTCGAATGTGAAAACCCAATATCCCATTCTGAACGTTGATGAAACAATTCGCATTGCTAGCGAGTTGAACATTCCTCACCCAAGGTTTGCTCCAAAGTCAGGCTTGGTAAAAGATGAGAATAAGGGGTATCAGGCATCGATTATGACGACGGACTTTTTGTTTGAGTATAAAGATGTCCTGACCCAAGAGGCTAATCGCATTGCAGTATCCTTAAAGTATGATCAGGATGTATCCGTCGAGGATGGAAAGGATAGGATTGTTGGACGAACGAAAGATAAGATAGAAATTGAAAGAGTGTACTGGGAAAAGACTCAAGGATATGAGTTTCGTGTGATTACCTCTAAGGCATGGATGGTACAGCCGGCTTTTTCGAAGAATATAGACATGGCACGCAGGTTCAGAGATTTGGATGTGCCAAGAGCGATTCTAAAAAACGCGACCCATGAAATGCTTAGATTGCTTGATGATACGCCATGCTATCGATTACGTGATTTTATTAATAAATCCTCTTCTGCCATTAATATTTCTTTTGAAAAAACCTACTCGATTTTTTGGTATCTCATTTGGCATAAAACTCTCAAGATAGACCTATTTAGACCACTAGAAGACTCTACTTTTGTTTACCCTGCTCAGGAGCATTACGCATGGGCATGGTAGTTGCGCATTCCTCAACTAACTTTGACTATAGAGTTAATGAACTGTTAGTTCACAAGTCAGTTCCCGGCCTCGTTTATACAGTGTGTTGGACATTTCCAACTACTAACCGGGTTGCACTCTCATTGCAGCGTGTGAAGCCTTGTAAACCTATTGTGATAGCCATCGGAGATCCAATTGATGGATATGCATTCGAAGGCTTTGATAGAGCTGAAAACGACTTCATCGGTTCAGATCTGTACAACTCTGTTACGGAAGAGAAGGAAGTCGATGCTCTGCGAAAATACCAAATAATCAAACCGCTCATTGATACACAAGAAATTGAACTGTATATCAAAGGTGATTTGTCTAAGGAAGTCCTTGAGAAATATGCATCTGCGGGTTCAATCTCTGTCCAAACCCTATACAAGTATCTTAATCAATATCTTGCTTTTGGTAGCCATCGGTTAGCATTACTGCCAATGACCCATGTCTGTGGGAAAGGCCGAAAGTTACCTCTAGATCATGAAGCTGCGAATGAAATGAAAAAAACGCGCGGAGGGAACTATATAGGTAGAAAAGGGTTGTCTGATGATTATTTAAGGAGGGACTTTAACCAAGAAGATGAGACGCGGATAAAAAAGTTTATCAAATCGATACTCCCGAGAGCCCAAAATCATCATCTTTCAGCATTGTTCGCTTTATATTCATCAAAACTCTGTACAAAAATAATTAACGTGTACGGTATCGAGGAGCTAATACCCGACCCTTTGAAGTTAATCTCATTAGAGCAATTTTCCTATCACTTCAAAAAGAATGTGAATTATAAAAAATGGGAAGTGTACAAAACTAGCTCCAAGAATGTTCAGAATAATCATGAGCTCACTGTGGGAAGGGCTCAGGACTATTCCTTAGGCCCGTCGCATACCTATGAAATTGATGCCACAACCTTGAATCTTTATGTGGTGTCTCGTGTTCAGGATGAAAACGGTAAAGACTCACCAAAGGTGCTTGGGAGACCTTATTTATATTTTATCGTAGACAGCTATAGCACTATGATTGTTGGGTATACGTTGACGTTTCAAACCGGAACTGCGGCAGTAAAAAGGGCTCTATACAACGCTTTTACAAACAAAGTTGAGTTTTGTAGAAAGTATGGAATTCCCATAGATGATAGTGATTGGCCCTGTGAGCACGTTTGTACCCGTTTACTTTGTGATAGAGCTGGAGAGTACACGACAAAGCTATTCGATGACATTATTGCAGAGGACTTAAAGCTAGAGACGATAACATATGCTCCTGCCTATTTGGGAAAACGAAAGGGCACGGTAGAAGTAAATTTTAACGCTATTGATCAAATTGTAATTCAGCAGCTAGATGGCTCGGTAAAGCGCCGACCCGCCAAAGACTCGGCTCATCCATCAAACTTCGCGAGATATGACATCCAGACCCTAAATCAACTCGTCATCAAGGCCATTCTTTCTTTCAATAAAAGAAGAGTGAACTTCTCCAGATTACAAACATTTGATGTGTTAGACGGTGTCGCTCCTACTCCTATCTCAATCTGGAACAGACACATTTCAGGCAAGATGGGTGGAGGTGTCAGAAGGCCCAAAGAACAAATTAAATATGCGCTATTAGACCGCGTTGAGGCCACTATTGGAAAAAGCGGGATTACTTTAAAGTCAAATCGACTTTCCTACTTTACGGAGCATAAGGCCTTTCAAGAATGGCAGACTGAAATAATGCTTCGTAAGACACCAAAGACAATTGATGTTAGAACCAACCCCGATGACCCGCGATTTGCATGGTTTCGTTCCAAGCAATTTGACAATGAGATTATAGAGTTCTCGATTGGAACCAATTTAGAGAGCTATGCAGAGCTTGTTTATGAGGAAATTCAGCAGCTCAGAGAGCTACAAGCGCGATCTAAATCTATAAATCGAAAAGACCGAAACCTCGACAGATTTGAACTGCAAAACCTCATAAATTCCAACCAATCATCAACTAAGAAAGTCATAGATAGGAAGGGAATGGTTGCAGGTATCAAAGACAACTTTAAAGCTGAACAACAAGCGGAGATTGTTCGTGATTCGATTGAATCAAGACTAGATTTTGGGACTTTGGACTTGTCTGAGAACTCCCAAATGTATAACGACCAACCAACGGAGTACAAAGATGAGTAATGATGATTTTTTAGAAGAACTAATTAATGGGAACCCTTTTATCGAGAGGCTTCAGAGTATGCGGCTTACTGAGTCAGAAGTGTTAGATAGACTCGAAGAAAGAAGCGACAAAAAAGAAGGGTTTAACGACGCCTCTGGCGGAGTTCGACTTAAGTATCTTTCTAAGAGGTTCTTTGTTCCAACAGAGCATACTTATGAACTCTACACTAGTATTCACGACCTGATTTTTACCGGCTACTTAAACCGACACCCAAAAGAAGATACTTATGACAAGTATCTGTGCTGTATAGAGGACGGAAGCGAAAAAGTTAAAGACATTCCCAGACCGCCCTCAATATCGGATGCGGGTAGCTCTATGTTGATTATCGGGCGCTCTGGGCAAGGTAAAACAAAGGAGATCGAAAAGGTATTGTCTTTATTTGATGTCAGTGAATACTACCATGCGCCCTCACCACAGACAGGAGGACGGCGTCTACCTCAGATACCTTACATCAAGGTGTATATGAAAAGCACCAGCAGTAAACGTCCATTCCTGATATCAATTTTGGGGGCAATAGATGAAAAACTCGGCACGAGTCTAGCTTCCAGAATACAGGGACGAACAGTCGGAGATGAAATTATTCACGTCATTAAACTCTGCCGTATGGTCGGTCTGGGACTGATCGTTATCGATGATGTTCAATTTGTACTTAATAGCAAAAAAACAAAAGATGCAAAGCGACTCACCAATGAGTTTTTAGAAGATTTATATAATGACTTAGGCATTCCAATGTTATTCATTGGCACACCTGAGGTGGTGGATTTGTTTACGGAAAAAGACCAGCCTGAGCAAACAGAGCGTCGCCTTTTGAGTGATGGTCTTGTCAAGTTGAATGCATACGACATTGAGTCTCATACTTGGGAAGAGATGGTCGAGGCAACGATGCTCAATTTTCTTGGATTGAAACCTCAATGGCTTACCGAAGATTTCAAACACCTCATATTTTATTATACGGAAGGGAATATCAGTAAACTGAAAAGGATGACAAGTTACCTTCTTAAATTGAGTGAGGAACTCTCACAATCAAATCTTTCAAATTACCTGTATGAGGCGCACATAAATACTCATATTCGTGATGACTCTATAAAACCACAATTCAAAATGAGACAAGGCAAATCAGTAAGCTCTGGCAAAAATCTTAAATTAGCTGAGAAACCTAAAGATACTGATCCTGCTAAGTCTAGAGGTAAAAATGACAAGGAATTCTTTGACAGGTTAATCGAGCAAGATTGGAGTGAGTAAGTATGATGCCGAAAGAAACCTTCGCAAGCTTGCTTATTGATAATCTTGTCATCAAAGAAGATGAATATCTGTTCGGTTATTTACACCGACTGATTCAGTTCTCAGAATGCCACAGTGAGGCGGCATTATTCAGAGAAATGGACATGCCTGCCCCAAGACGCTTTGGGGAGGCGGTTCCCAAATGGGCTGTTAGGATGAGCCCATTTTTCAGCACCATGTCCAGAGCAGAGTTAATAGAAAATCACCTTGGAGGAGGGTTTTGGAGAGGTTTTTTAGATTCTGATAGTTGGATAGACAGTCATGCTCACGTACTAAATATAAAAATAAGCATGGGTGCATATTTTCTCTTTCGTGCAGAAAGGGTTCTGTTCAGCTTTCAGTCTCTTAAATTTTGCCCGAAGTGCTACGAAGAATCTGTACAAAAATACGGATTCGGAATTTGGCGAACGAAACATCAGGATATGACCGCATTCATCTGCCACGAGCATGAAGAAGTGCTCTATCATCGCGAGAACTCTGATTTTAAGGGATTTAAGCATAGTGATGATTTTTTTGACCGCAGTAAATGTTTCCAGCCAAAGCTGACAGTTCTTCATCGTTGGTTAGATTTTGAGACCGCGCGAATTCGCTTAAAGGGAGTTGAGGCGTGTCGAGAAGAGATGAAGCTTCATAAAAGAGTATTTTTAGAAAGCAGCTTCTGTAGTGAAAAGGATTCACCGATGCGTGAGTTAGTAAAAGAACAATGGGCAAAAGCACTAAAAAAATACCTTCTCACTTTATATCCACATCATAGGAAGAATATTGAAGCTCTCGCACATACATCCATGGTGGATCCAATAGAGTTAATGGCATGTCGTAAACCAACTCATCCATTAATTTTTCTACTATTCAAGCTGTTCTCATTATATGAGCTTGAATTACCCTCGCCTGAATTAAAGTCGTGAGCATTTCGATATACTCGCCTCGGATCCAGAACAATGAAACCATCTATTCTTATGTTTCAAGGTGTCAGCACATCTGGGGCATAGTGAATTCGCGCGTAGTTGCCCGGGATTGGTTTGGAAGAGATTCTGTAAGTATCAATCAAGAGTTACCGACGGAGTTGAGTAAAATTTCAGAGGGCGCTGACTACGACTTAGATTACCTGCTGTCTCATCATACGTTGTACAACATTTATGCGCATTTCACGAATCAGTCTGAAAAGTTAAAACGATTGATGTTGGGGAGTAATGCTCAATCCCTTGCGAATGTCTCAATGATATCTCAGCTAGGGGCTTCATCACATGACATATCCAATGTTTGTCCGTTGTGCTACGCAGAGGACATTGAGAGGATTGGGGTTGGATATTGGCGCTTAAACCATCAGTTTTATGGGGTAAAGGCTTGTGCAAAGCACGGATGTGAACTTGTTGCGCAAAGGGTCGATAGTCGACACTATACACTTCCTTCATTGCCTTCAAATCATAGGGTTGAAAAGGCATCTACAATGCAAGTCATGTTCGCAGTATTTGTTGAAGACTTTATTGCGCAATCTAAAGAGTTCGATGCAACCAAAACTGATGGCCTGAAATCCTATCCCCTTGCATTCAAGCGGGGGCGTCAGCTTGATATGAAAAGTCTTCTTCATTTTCTAGATGCAATAGAGCGTGGACTGGGACTACCAAGAACAATCAACGAAGGACATCTACGTAGACTTATCCTAATCCCTTCACAACCCATTCATCCTTTTAAAGCAACACTACTGAGGTTCGGGCTCTCTTTTCTCTCAAAAGGGCTTAGAAACTATCCTAAGCGAGAATATCGAGGCGTCAGCGAAAGACAAGCTCTCAGATGTGTATCTATGCTCCACCAATTCAAGTTCAGTATGCGGGAGATATCTCGGCGGGTTGGAGTGAGTATGAGTTATGTGAAACAAACCGCAAAACGTTTAAAGCTCCCGGTAGATGAGCGCAGAAAATTTATTACAGCTGACATGGAGAGAAATATCATTGATATGGCAATCAATGGGCAGTGCAGAGAAAGCATTGCGAGCAAGTTTGAGATATCAGTGGGCGCTGTAGAGCAGATTATCCAATCAGTGCCCAATCTCACCAGCTGGCGTCAGTATCTTCGGATGCTTGAAAAACGAAATCAAGCTCGCAGCGTTCTGGTGGCATTAATCCAGCGCCACCCAAATTACTCACGAACTCAGTTAAGAAAGCTTGCGCAAAAGGAGTATAAGTTTTTATACACCTATGACAAAACATGGCTATTCAAAAACTTGCCCAAACCACAGAAGAGAGTCTATCACGGGTATAAGCAATGGATTGAGCGGGATAAAAGCCTACTTGTAAAACTTAAAGATTTGGTTCGAAATTGGCTCCTTCAGCAGCGTACAGTGCCTTCGTTAAGCGATTTAGACAGAGCCTTTAAGCATGAAGGGTGGTTCACGAAATCCCTTCATAAAATGCCACTTTGCTGGCGTTATTACAGACGCGTGTCTAAGAGGTTTTCAAATCTACAGGAGAAAAACCATGTCAGAGAACGATGTAAAAAGCACAATTGAAATTGATATCGATTTGATTGAATCTGCTGGAGCTTATTTGGAAAAGCTTCCCAAGACACCGGGTGAGGTTTTAGAAAAATGGATTTATTTAGGCACGGCAGCAGAAAGGCAACTTACTGAAGATGAACAGTTGTTGCTGATGTCTGGGCGAACCTATTGTCTATTGAATAATAATGGTGTTTCAACCGAGGCTCTACAATGCTAAATACCAGCAGGGGAATGCATCAAATCAACAAAGTCACTTTGTTAGGTTGCTTTCGATCGTCTTTTCACACTCAGCGAGAGAACGCGCGCGTATCAATCGCTACTGTTTATCAATTGCACTATCTAATGACTCTTGAACGCTTATTTGCGAATGGGTGGCGATACCCTCTAATAAGCCTTTCCCTGCACCTGACTGTTTTTTCACGATTGAAATAACGCCCTGTCTTTCAACAAAGCACTCGACATCATCGCCCGCATTGATATTTGCGGCCACACATTGTTCTTTGGGCAATGTAACTTGTCTTTTTGCACTTACTTTAGTCATAAGTCCTCTTCGACTACTCCCCGTGAGTAGAGATTACTACATTTTACAGCTTTACTTCGGGGAAAGGTTAAATGATTGGTATTTATCCCTCACAGACAAAAGACTGGGTTAGTACGAGTATTTTCTGGCGGTTTGAATCTATAAGTGTGGATTATTAGTCCGCTACTACATAACCTAAACAAGAAAGTGTGGCCGAAAATAATAGGGCTGTTATTCGCAGCCCCAATAGCCTTGTTGCATACAAGTATCAATAAAAGCTTGCGCCTCTTGTCGATCTGATGAATTTAAATTCCGTTGGACCTGCTGATAAAGGTTTTGATTGATGCGGTGTCCAAGTAATTGAGACAGACTCATCCAAGCATAGGCTTGAGAAAAGTCAATATAGATCCCTTCGCCTCTAGCATACATCTCGCCAATAAGTGCCATGGCTTCTGCGTCTTTTCGTTTTGCAGCTCTTTCAAACCAATGAAAAGCTTGGTAAGGGTCTTGGCGTACACCTGTCGGCCCATTTTTGTACAGGGTTCCGATATTAAACATCGCATTGGTGATTAAACCTTCGTTAGCGGCTTCGACGAAGTAGTCTAAGGCTTTTCTGTAATTCACTGGAACACCAATACCTTCTTGGTAAGCAACGCCGAGATTATACAGACCTGTATTCTTTTTTGTGTAATCACCACTTGTAGCGAGTGTTAGGTTCCATTGGTAGTAAAGATGAGGGTTTCGTGGTGTACCCACTCCGTTTAGATTCATCTGCGCAACTTGGAGCATTGCATCTGAATTTCCTTGCTCTGCTGAGCGAAGATACCATTTATAGCCTTCTTGAGGATCGCGGCGAACACCACGACCTTCTCGATACATAAAGCCTACAAACCGCTGCGCGTGTTCGTTACCTTCTTGAGCATCGCTTAGGCAGGCAGGGAAAGCTTCGTTATATTGATTTGAAGTAAAAAGATCGACACAGGAGGGTCTGTCACCGACCTCAGCACCCAATGCTTGAGTGCTTAATAAAAAAAGGTTTAAAAAGACCAAGGTTAAACCAAAAGTATGCTTCATAAATACTCCTTTTTAAAAGACTGGCCACCATGGCCACTAGATTCACACAAATCCAATATGAAGGTGAGTGCAGGTTTACTTTAAGGTCAAATGATTCTATCAAAATAATTCAAAAAGACATAAACTTAAAAGGAGCCCGCAAGTTGCGGGCTCTTTCGTACGTATGAACCGGCCGCTGTGCGGTCTCCACAGTTATGGATAAGGACTATGTATCTGGCTTAGTTGTGCAGACTGCTTCCCGTTCTACTGGCGAGGTGGGGAGTTGTTGGTTTGGTATGCTTTTGAAATTATCACCTTATTGTGTCACGGTAAATCACAGTGGTGTACCACCGATAAAAGTAGGAAGTATTTGGAAGCCGCTCCGCAAATGCTAAAGAGGTATAACTTCTGAAAATGATAATTAAAATTCAATTAAGGATTAGCCAAAATGACAACTAAACAAGCCAATATTTTAATTTTTTTAGTTATAGTTTTGATTGCTGTTGTAGCGCTCAATCTTCAAAAAAAACTAACTTCGCAAAGTTGGGAATATAAAATTTCCGCTCCTAGCGACTCTAATTTTGAATCTCAGATGAACGAGTTTGGAGAAGAAGGATGGGAGTTGGTTACAGCGCGAAGAGCAACGAATAGTTACGGTGGCGCTAGCTACGAGGTAATACTAAAACGACCACTAAAATAGTAATTCTGGATTATTGTACGGCCACTCTTTGAATGGCTCTTTAGGCTGGTTTGTTTTCCTGTATTCTGGGATTTACTTGCGTGAAAGAATCCAGTCTTGTAAGTTATTGCTCAAATAATAAACGTGCGCCGACGGAGTTATGGCAAGCGAACAGCACTAGAAGAATTAGCTGCAAAAGAACCCGCTCATATAACCTCCTCATGGAAGAGTCTTTCTTGTTTTTCGCTTTTATATGCTTGTTTTGCTCCCATTAGATCGTATTCGTGTGTTTTTAAGAATGCGCATGTATCTGGAATTTGAACCATACATAGCATGAGGAGACAAGAATGGAATACTTGGTCAGCATATTATCTGGTGGGTTAAGTAGTGTAACTGTAGTCTGGCTTGCAAAAGGTTGGATTTCAGAGAGGCTGAAACAATCCATTAAGCATGAATATGCCGAAAAGTTAGAAAGCTATAAAACTGAACTGAATTCGAAAGTAGAAGGAATTAGGCACGAAAATCAGGTTTCACAACTTCGCACTTCATTGTTCTTTGACCATCAAAGGGATGCTTTTGCAGCCCTAATAACGAAAATCGCTCAAATCAACGAGGATTGGATGGCTCACTACCATCCTGACCAAGGGCTATACGAGCCTGTTCCCTCTATAGGGCGAGGTGAGTTTGAAGAATTGTTTTATCGCCATCAACTGTTTTTGGATGAAGAATGCTTATTAGCGTTGTCATTAGTGAAGAATGCTTACCGCCGTTCACTTCCATTCGATGATGGAAGCGGTGCGCCCCCTGAACAAAGTGAAACTTTCCAACATGTTTTATATATCGAATACTTACAACCTCGAATAGCTTCTGTATTTCGAGGAAAGATTGGTATTAATTCTGATCCGCAGCATTTAGTGGATATCGTAGTTTTGTCAGCAATTGAACTTGTTAATAGGTATCATTTTGCAGAAGCAGGTGTCCCACCAAAAGGAGAGTTATCAACTCTTGGGATACAAGATGCATCTGACAAGGTTAAGATTGGATTAGACAATATTGATGAACTAAAAGAGTTGCTCAGGATCTTTGATGACTACCTGAAACGCAATGGAGGCTGGTTTCACGAAGCTCAGTTAGAGGTAAGTCAAACTTTAAAAATACTGGACAAATGCTTGGCAAATCGAAGCGCCCGGACGCAGCAAAGCTGCGCTGGAAGTTGAAGCGTTTAGCTTCTCGCGAGATAAGTGAATAAATGGATGGAAAATACTTTCGTATTTAGATGGTAGCAATCCTTACGTTACGACGACCGCGATGAATTAATGCAACTTACAGCAAGTCCCTTTAGGCTGTTGTGGCGGAAAAGCCTTGGTCGAGACTCCTTTTTATAGCAAGGATTTTGGCTGGAGTGACCGAGCATGAACAACAGATCAGTGATATAGAGAATGCTTATGAGTAAACTTAAAGGAATTCTATCCAAGAGTAAGTCTATTGGTCGAAAGCTCCATGCGGGCATTCAGTCAGAATTTGAAGCTGGGAAAAAATATTGGAAAGACAACAAAGATGATGTTCGGCAGAGTGCGGAAGAAAAAATAGAATTAGGCAAAAGGTTTATCAATAGTAACGTCAAGTCTGTATCTGACTCTGTTTATGGCTTTTATTATGATGCGGCGTACTCTAATGAAAAGCTAAAAAATTTGGAAGCAGATATAGAAAACCAAGGTGGGCATTACAGAGAGTTAAACAAAAGAGATTCGACGCGAGACTCCATCGTATTGGGTGGTGAGTCAATTTCTAACCTGTTGCTTCTGAACTCAATCCCTCAAGATATTATTGACGCATACGAGGCTGCATATCCTAATTTGGCCAATACAATATCCTTTGAAGAGAAAGTCAGAGAGTTAGATAGCGAATCCTTGCTAGGGTTTATATCAGGTGTAAAGGGTAAGCTATTCGAACAAAAGTATGTCGATTATCTAAATAATGATAACTTGCCTGATGGTTATACGGCTTATTTGGCTGACTCTCCGGTTCAAAGCGGCTGGGATATAGCCATTGAAGGGCCTAATGGAGAGTACGCCTCAGTTCTCCAAGCTAAAGCAACTGATTCAGTATCGTATATCCAAGCTGCATTAGAGAGATATCCACAAATAGATGTAGTCACTACGGAGGAGGTATACAGCCACCTTGTTATGACCGGGGTTAGCGAAGGAATTAGCAATAGCTCAATTCAGAATGCTGATCTGGTCGAAGCCTTAGATGAAGCTATTGATAATGCAGAATTAACGATGAGTTTTGCTCCTCCAATATTTGCATTGGCTTTTATTGCTTACACATCATATAAAGACCAAAGTCTGAGTCTTTATCAGAAAGCATCTAGTGCAGGCGACCGAACAGGTAAAGCTTATCTCAGTTATATATTAGGCGTTGGTGTTACTGCTATCACAAACACATGGTGGTTAGGAGTTTTGGGCACAGTTACTAGTCGGATATCAAGTGATAGGGGTATTCGCAAAAGAGAAATGATAAAAAAACTCCAAGAAGTTAAAGGTAATAATCAGTTGATTATTAACAGGCTGAAGGCTCAATAAGGTTAATATTGAGGGCTTTTACATAAACACGTGGTAAGCATTTAATTTAATATTATGGTCTCTTGAAAAGCTTAAAATATTGGAAGAGCATTAAACGACTTATTTCATGAGAACACTTTGCATCATAAAAAAAAGCCCGCAACTTGCGGGCTTTTTTGTGTGTACGGACCGCTGTGCGGTCTGCATGGTGATGGTTAAGCTGCGAGGCATCAGGTCACGTATCAACGGCTAACCGATGAGGCTTGCGAGAATCTGCCACAGGGACGCCGTGAACCCATCCATGGGGGCTTCTCTTCGACGTCCCTGTCTCAGAGACCCTGCGGTCAGAAACCTCGCAATCCTCTGGTATCGGTTAGCCGTTGCATCAGACAACATCAACACAAAAGAAAAAGTCACAGCACAAGCAAAGTGCATCGAGCACTTCACTTGCGCTTGGGTGCGAGGTAGCTAGTTAGGGAGTTAGTACGGACCGCTGTGCGGTCTCCACGTTGATGGTTAAAGGCGATAAGCATCTGATAACGTGCCCCCGCTAACCGATGATGCTTTGCGAGAAGCTCCCACAGGTGCGCCTTAAGCGCATCTGTAGGATCGTCTCTTTTGCAGCAGCTATTGAGCTGAAATCATGGATACTTTCATCACAGCCAACACTTTACGGGTTATGTAAAAACTAGCTGCGGCAATAAGCCATGCAACGGGGATGAACCACCAGCCAAGAACTTCTGTTGAGCTTGGGGATACTGAATCGGTAAAACCGATGATAACGCTATTGCCTTGTGCAGCGCTCCAAGCACCTACTTGATCTGGAAATATAAATTTCGCAGCGCCAATGAGGGCAAGCACTAAGGAAAACCCAAATCCCATGATTGCCATTGAAACCATAAGCCCTTTTGAGGCTCCTCGCTTAATTCTCTGCATAGATCTGAAACCCTGAGGTAATGGACGTCCTTCGAGAATATGGTCGGTGTACTGCGCCGCAAGCTCTCGTGGGGATCCCAAACGAGCAAGAATCTCTTCAATATCGGCGCTGCCGTTTTGCTCCTGCGCAAGTTCTACCGCGTCATAAATATGCGACTCGATTTCTCGAATAACTTCGTCGGCTTCTGGTTTAGACAACCTTGATAGATATTTGGCTAAAGACTTTAAATAAGTATGAATAAGATCTCGTTCTAACATGTTTCTTCTCCCTGTTTTGTCAGAGCTGCTGGTCCAGGATTGTTGATAATAAATTCGATATCCGATACCGACTGACGCCACCGTTGGGTAAAACCCGTTAACTTGTCTAACCCTTTCTGCGTGAGTTGATAGTATTTTCTGGGACGGCTTTCACCTTCCTGTACCCAATTCGCGGCAACTAGTTCGTCTCTCTTCAAACGGTCTAGCAACGGATACAATGTTCCTTCCGTTAATTGCATTGACTCGAATTGATGAAGAGACTTTAAAAGCTCTAAGCCGTACACATTGCGATCTTTTAAAGCTGCAAGAACAACTAACTCCAAAGAGCCTTTGCGCAATTGGACATCCCACTTTTCAGTATTTTCTTCGTTATTAACCATGCAATGCACCTTACTTTGTAATACATAGTACAAATACAAGGTAATGCACTTTACTATGTATTGCAAGGTATATTTGGCAGAAGTTGTTATGGTCTGCTGATAGGTGCGTAAATCTTGAAGATGAACGTGATATTTTGCCGTTTATTATCTAATTTACTTCAATGTAGTAAAAATAACTTGCAAGCTGGGAATTCAAATACTACTTTGTAGTAAAAATAGGGGAAGGTAAACATGAGCCAGAAATCATTAGGAGAGTTTGAGCACATAGTATTGCTTGCGCTAATACGCTTGGAAGGAAACGCCTACGGCGCTTCCATTCGGCAGTTTCTTCATTCTGAAATCGACAGAAACGTAGCATTGGGTGCTTTGTATTCCACACTGGAAAGAATGGAAAAGAAGGGCTTGGTGGTGTCGGTGTTAGGTGAGGCAACGGCTCAACGAGGTGGCAGACCCAAACGCTTTTTTTCGGTCACGGCTGAAGGTAAAGCTGCGCTTCGCCATGCGAAACAAGTCATAGACACAATGTGGAAAGACGTTGCAGTTAAGGCCAGTGGTGAAAGCTATGCATTCTAAAAACGCTCAACAAGAGAATCATACTGCATTGCCCAAACTTGTAGGTTGGCTGCTGTCTAGGTTAGCTAATCCTGCTTATAAAAATGAATTGATTGGGGATTTAGAAGAAGAGTACATCGAGCGCCAAAGCGCGCATCAAGAAACGACAAAATGGTTATGTAGCCAGGCAATGTTCGCAATTTGGGATGGGCAGAAAGCTATGGCAAGAACTACAAAATTCGTAAAAGTGATAAGTATTATTTTGTGTATTTTAGCGTTACCCACCATCGTCTTTTTTGTTGGTTGGCTCGCGAATATGCAAGACCCTTCAGAACAATTGTGGCAGCTATTGGTCGATGGAAAAATACACGCTATTTTGTTCAACAGCGAATATTGGCAAAGCGCATGGAACGAACATGGCCTTGGTCAAATTGGTTTGGCTACGTTCATTAATGTGCCCGGCATTTTCTGGGCGTTGCTCTTTGCTGGCGCAAGCTACCTATTTTTGAGCAAAACCAACAGCAACTCCTGGCAATACGGTATCTTCGCGTTAGCGTTTATAGTAGTACCTTACCTACTTGGCTATGCAGCAATAAGCGCGCTTGAGCCAGAACCACAGAAAATAGGGCCAACAATCGCATTTATGGTGCTCGCACCGTTCTTCACCATTCCGGTTTATTTGGTGATTCTGTTTGGGCGGTTTAGGAAATAGGTTAGGGATACTGCGGGCTTGAGAGTTTAAATTTTGACAGCCCTACAGGGGAACTGATTGAATCCTCTATATTTCGCTGCATTTAGGGAAGATTGAGGAAGGGATTTTCTTAACTACTTTAAAATTAAATGTAGACCTGTGATTGCTAACAATGACTGGAAGGCACTAACGTTGATCGCTATGAAGTGGTTCTATAAAGTTCTAATAATGAGCTTTATGACTCTAATTTATTTGTGCTTAGTCAGTATATTAGAAGTCAAACTGATGACTGAAGCTTTAACCGGTTACTTGGCCTGGCTTGCATTCTTTTCACCCTTCATAGGGGCTTATTGGATTTTCAAAGAACCTTACAAAGGCTCTCATTTGACCTTTCGACTATTTAGTAGCATTACTGCTTTCATTTGCTTGTTTGTAATTACATATTTGCAGTTTTTGTGGGTGCTAGTGAACTTTAGAGCTATGATTGGCGGTAGCTATTGAATATAAAAAGGTGACTTCATTTTTAAATGCGGCTCATAGTAGAGTGGGAGCCTCTTGAAGTAACTTAAATTCAGGGTATCAAAATAGGGAATTAAAAGCCTGTGATAATAAACGGAATTAAAACGAAGAAGGTTGTTATATACACGAGCATCATTACTGCGATTCTTATTCCCATATGCCTGCATGGTATATGGGGAGGTATTGGCTCCGGTTTCGAGTTTTCTTCAGCTCGTTCAGAAAGACTATTTGTTTTGTCTATTGTAGCGCCAATTGTATGGTTCTTTTTTCTTCGTAAAACGATTAGGGAGTACCGTAAAACTAGCGATAGAGTGAAACTTGAAGTACGAGATGAAGCTTTGTATGTGAACGATAAAAAGGTCTTTAGCCAATTCTCAGATAAGGTCAAAGTTACGGTAATTGGCTTTCTTACAGGCTCCAACCGTTACGCCATATCTTTTACAGATGAAAATAAAAAGCCTCTGCGTGACCCAATAAGACATTATAGTTTCGATCATCACCTCGAAGACTTCGCTAATGCCTTACCGAAAGACTTCAAAGTTAAGAGACAAACGTTTTTTGGTTTGTAGTTACTGTATCGCTTCTGTAATGGATTAAATAGTTTGAACAGATTCCTACATCTACTATTCAAGAAAAAGTTTCGGCTGAATAAGCAAATTTTAGTTTTGACTGTATTGCTAGTTGGTACATTCTTGGTTTGCAGGCATCTGGCATTTTCAGCAGTATTGTTAATGGAAACCAATTTTGAAAAAGGATTGAGGAATTTTTTTCTAGCTAATTTGATCAATGCGACGGTAATCACTTTTGTCTGTTATTTTGTGTTCTTTCAAATGATACTAGACACCTATAAAAGCTTTAAAGACAAACGAAGGCTAACCGTTGGTAAGAAGACCGGTGAAAAATGTAATATTCTAAAGAAAGTGGGCGGTCTATTAAGCGCAGTTATAATCGCATCAGGCTCACTACTTCTCATCGTGCTCCCATTTCCATGGCAATTTCAGGCTTACGAGGCTTATCAAAGCTATTCAAATCATTTAGAAAGTTCAAAAAGGCTGGAGGAACTTCAATTGAGATTGGAGAAACAAGACGAGGAGTAGTAGGTAATACAGAAAAAATAGCACTCCTCAAAATGCCTACAAATCGAATTACTCTCATTACTTGCTCAGCCCAAACCAATCTTGTAAGTTATTGCTTAAATAATAAACGCACGCCGATGGAGTTATGGCAAGCGAAGAGCAGTTGAAGTATCAACTGCAAAGAACCCGCTCAGATAGTTTCCTCATGGAAGAGCCTTTCTTGTTTTTCGCTTTTGTGTGTTTGCCTTGATGACTCATGAGGAAGTTAGAAATGCAATATATTAAAAAGCTCAAGCTTTTCAACTTTAAAAGGTTTAGAAAATTTGAGGTTGAGTTTAGCTCTGAGACTAATACGATAATTGGTGATAATGAGTCAGGAAAAAGCTCAATTCTTCAAGCGATAGAGCGAGTGGCGAGAACAGGAAAGAGGGCCGGTTCGAAGTTTTTGGGATGTGCGAGCTATCCTAAGTGTAAGTTTACTAGAAGTGCTTAACAACTTGGCGTCAATAAACAGTACTGAACTTTAAACAGACAATTGGCAAAATTGGTTGAAGAAGGTATTGTAAAAATATTGATTATTAGAAAACCTGCTAAGGAGAGCAATAATATGAACGTAAAGCTCATCTCGTTTTTATTCACCTGTTTAGTACTTACCGCGTGCACTTCCACGCAGGAATCACCTTCTCAATCACAGCAATCAAACACAACACCTACAATTACCGATAGTAGGACATCGAGTGATCCTGACTATGGCTACACTTCCCATAAGCCGATTGAGCTGGGGGGCTTTTTGCGTGGAACTCGTTCGGAAGGGGCGCATATAGATTATTTTGAAAGCTTAACTGGCCCCAACGGTGAGAAAGTGGAAGTGCATCGCCTCGGAAGTTGCTGCGGATTTGAGGATGACTCATTACCATTTGGCGGTGGTTTGCTTGATCGTTATCACCTGAGCTACCGTGGAATCCCCGAGCCAGTGGTTATTTACGTAAATCTATACCGATTCAATAAGCCAATGGCACCGATGGGATTTCTTCTTGAATAAAAGATTTCTTTATTTAGCAGGCCTTTGCGCTTCCCTATCTTTCTCGGCTGTTAGTTACGCATGTGACTCTTTGGAAGACTGTATTGCAGAGTATTCTTTAGTTGAAAAAGGTAGCCATAGGAGTAGCGCACAAGAAATGGAATTGGTAACAAAGGTCCGAACGTATGGGGCTGAAGCGATTTCATATCTGCTCCCACTTTTAGAGCATGATGACGCGGCTGTTCGAGAATTGGCTGCGTATACCATGATTGATATCGAAGGTTTGTCGTCAGAACATTTTGGAGCATTAAGAGAAGCAGCTGAAAATGAAGTGGGCTGGATATATCGCGTGTTAGCTCGGCTTGGGACGCCTCAAGCAATCGATTACCTAGTAGAGAAATTTCGGAAAAGACCGAGTTCTGGCTCTGCTCTGGCTGAAGCTCTTCGAATGCTTGGTGCAAAAGGGGCTATCTCTATTGCTGAGTTATTAGCATGTCTGGAACAGTGTGATGAGCGTTTGCCGAGGGCGGTTTCTTCTGTTTTCAGAGGTTTAAATGAAGATGGTTCTTCGGCAATTCCTCGATTAATGGAAATCGCGACGGATGAGCGATTTCATATTTCGAGCAGAAGAGAAGCTATATCTAGCATTGGAGAGATTGGTGAGAGCTCAGGGGGTGTTGTTCCTCAATTGATTGCGTTAAAAGAGTCAACTCCACCATTTGCTCATACTATCGACCGTGCACTAATCGATATAGGAGTCGAAGAGGCTCTGCCTGGAATAATTCACAGACTCCCTAGCGATTCTTATTATGCATTGAGAGACCTCATAACACTCGGGGATAAAGGCTATGATGCGGGCCCGATAGTTTTAAATTACCTTGATGACCCTGATTGGGATGTCCGAGTAATTGCCGCAGAAGCTTTAGGGCATATTGGATACTTACCAGCGGTACCAAATTTAGTTGATATTTTGTCTGGGGGTCATGACTGGAAACTCGATTACGCTGCGATTTTATCTTTGGCTAGGCTTGAGCAAGAACAACTGTTGGACGAGTTAGAGCGGGTTCATAACTCTCATTGGTACTCACCTGTTAGAGAGGTGGCTAGGGTTTCAATACAACACATTAGAACCGGTGCGGCGATTGATTTGAGTCACTGGTGGCGTTTCGGTAGAGCTGAAAATAGCCCTGAGACCTGTACGGGAGTAGCTTATGAAACTATCGAGGAATTAGAGGGCACTAAGCTATATTCTAGTCGAGATGAGGATAGAAAGCAGTTAGAGATCTTGTCTTACGATATCGAAGTTGTGGGGGTTGGCGCAGCAGAGGGCACGGAGCCGAATGACAATGGTATTATCGAAATTACCCCTGAAAATATGGTTGAGTATGTGGAAATTATTGAACAAGTACCAAATATTGGGCTTAAAGTCCCTAACGGCTGGCTTGTAGGTGCGAGCCGAGGCGAGTGGGGAGGTGAAATTGTTCATGTAGCCTCTAATGGTGACAGGTTGTTCTTAGTTAATGAGAATGTCGAGGATATATTTCCACTGGGAGACAAAATTATTGCAACAGCTGGACTTGCTCATTTGTCAAGCAATAGAGGCATGTTGTTAGAAATTAAAGAATCGGAAGACGGAGTATATTCTGCCTCTCCGTGGCGGCGCCTCCCTGGTGAACCTGTTTCTTCATGGTTAATTGAAGGGAACAAACTTCTAGTCAATACCAGAGGTGCAGGCAGTGTTGTAGTGGATGCCGACGGCACCTTGAGTATGGCCGAGTGCACCATTGTTAATGAAGACTCATGATCTTTTAAGAGTCTCGCTAAGCATGTATATACGGAGCTCCGTAAGTCTGACGAAGAAAATTAACAGGGCAATTAGTATTCATGGAAAATGAATTTTTCATTAGCAGTAAATTTTTCTCATTTCGCGGAAAAATGGATATTACTGATAGCCATGATCAATTGTTATATGAGTCTGCTGGCGAGTTAGCTTTACTCAGTCCTACTTGGACTATTAGTCAAAATGGTCTGCCCCTTGCGAGAGTCCAAAGGAAGATCTTGAGTTTCGTGCCTACTTGGCTTGTTTCTGGAGAACTCGGAAACTTTCAAATTAAAAGAAAGGTGTTCTCTGTTACTCGTTGTTACGTCGTTATTGGTGGCGTCCATGATGGGGTAACGATTGAAGGTAACTGGTCAGACTTGGAATTCAGTATCAATAGCGAAGAGGGAATGATTGCTATGGCGACCGGATCAGCTTTCTCTTTGCGAGACAAGCATCGTATTGAAGTTGTTCAACCCGCCAATAATGGGGAACTACTTACAGTAATTGCTATGACTACTCTGCTTATGGACAAGCGGTCTCAAAGGTTTTCTCTCTCAGTGAATAGCAATAATTAGCGATTGAGGTAATATTAATTTTCCGAATAAAATTCGCGCTAATGGTTAGGTTACCGACCGTATACATTTGATGAAATTAGTAAATATACCATGAGAACCACTGTCATTATTTTAGTAGCTTTAGCTTTGATTGCAGCTATCGCACCACTCACCGTAAAGCTGTGGCCTAGGAGTTACATGCAAGATGCGGTTCTGCTCTGGTTAAATGATGACGAATGGACGCATATACTAGCGCTAGCAGAGCAAACTCCTTATACACATATTATTTGGAGCGAGCCGTTGACCCTAGTAGGTACGAGAACAGAAGACGGTATAAATTGGCACGAAGAACCTAATATTAATGAACTCGTTTCAACTGCGAAAGATTATGGTTTTTTATTGATTGATATCCAGCTTTATTCCGGAAGTTGGACGATAAATGGTTTCGATGATGTCGAGGTTAAGCAGTCAAACGAAAATGAAGTTGTTCATATAGATTCTTATTATCAGAAAGGTTTGACGTCCGCTGAAACAAGGTGCTCGACCGAATTAATTGAGGCGGAGAGTACCGGTCGGTGCTATCAAAAAGTTTTTGGTGGCTGGGTTCGTTACAAAGAGTGGTTCACAATTCCGCATCCCTCGCTTAGACCTCAGTAATAGCATTACCACCCCAACCCCCGATACTAACCGCCACATCTTAGGCACGACCCCATTTTCAGGAGTCGTTCGCGAACTGGTTCATTCTTATTCTTGTTGGGTTAGATAGACTCAACGACCCTTGGCACACAACTTGCTGATTAGGTGACAGGTGGCATCAATGTCACCTGTTTTTCGTGTATTCACACCAAAAATTCGTTTAACAGGCTAATAATTAAGGAATTAACTACATGAATTTGGCGACCTTTAAAAGTTTGGGAATGGCGTTATCGATAACTTTATTCTCTGGTTCAGCATTAGCGGGAAATACGCTTCTGGAAGAAATTACTGCTGCAGATACTGAGCTTTTTAGCGCTTTTAATGCGTGCGATGTTGAAGCGATCAGTACGATTTACTCGCCTGATCTTGAGTTTTATCATGACGTATCGGGGCTGCAGGGTTATCAAGCTAGTATTGAAGCAACGCGTCAACTTTGCTCGCGCGATCTTGGTTTAGTGAGAACGCCGGTCGAGGGAAGCTTTGAAGTTTTTCCAGTTAAAGATTTTGGCGCCATGCACATAGGTGAACATACGTTTTGTCATGAAAGAAATGGTGTAGAAGACTGCGGAACGTTTAGCTTTGCGCACGTATGGAAGCAAACTGATGGCGGTTGGCGGCTGCATCGCGTTCTAAGTTTTGGGCATTAAATAGGTTTAACCAATCCGCACTCGGTTTCGGCCCGCATTTTTAGCTTCGTACATGGCGGTGTCGGTGCGTTTAAGTACGTTCTCGAAGCTGTTGTCTTCGACACCTACGGTACTTACGCCAATGCTTGCAGTAATGGGAATAATGTTACTGTCTATGAGTAGAGGGTTCATTTCTAACGCACTGCGAATCTTCTCTGCGGTGCTTATGGCCCCTTTTTGGTCGGTATGGGGAAGAAGTATAGAAAACTCTTCCCCTCCGGTTCTGGCGGGTATGTCGCTTTCTCTGCAATATTCAATGAGTTTGCCCCCAACAATTTTAATGACTTCGTCGCCAATGTCGTGGCCATAGGTGTCGTTTATGGACTTGAACTTGTCAATGTCTAGGGTAATGAGCGAAAGAGGGCTATCGTAGCGCTTTGCGTTGGTGAAAAAGCGTTGTGAAAAGGTATTGAATGCGCGGCGGTTTGCTATGCCTGTTAGCGGATCGTGGTACGCGTCGAATTTTAGTTTTTCGGCGTACAGGGTAACCTTTTTCACCATCGGGCGGAAAATAAAGAGTGCCTCCACGAGAATGGTAATAATGATGATCCACAGAACTACGCCTTGAGCTTGCCTCAGATGTTCTACTTTTTCTCCGCTTTCTATTTCATATTGTTGAACCGCTGTGTCGAGAGAGGTCAATAAAGGTTCGCGAGCCATGGCGAGGAAGTCGTATTGCAACCAACTTTCGGGAACTTCGGAGTTGTGGTGCTGCGAGATAGCAACTCGTATAGACGTTGTAAAGTCTTCTATTTTTTGGTGAATATTGTGCGGTTCTTCGAAGTATAAAGCTTCCATTTCCGCACTAAACGGAGTGCTTTTATTGGCTGCTAGCGCATAAAGGTGATCTTCAATGAGCGTTAGATGATTACTTTCCAGGGTTTGTAATGCTTGCTCTGCAATACGGCGCGCCTCTTGGTTGCCTGTATTCAAGTACTCTAGGGTGAATAGGCTAGCGCGTTGCGAAATCATGCGCTGTTGACCGCTAATATTAATAAGTTCGCCGCTTCTAGATTGCTGAGCGATAACCCGATCGAGCATAAGGTGAACAAGCAAAGACAATATGGCAATGAGAGACAATGACACGACGTAGGTGAGCGTCATGTATCGGCTGGGGTTTCTTAATTCGTCAGCATTAACTATGTTGTTTGAGTCGGTGCTCATAAAGTTCAACTTTGTTACTTGTGCATATTGTGCATCGCGACATTTAGGCTTTAAAACAAAACCACGTATTTAGAACCTAACACTTGCAAAGCAATTCAACAAATCTGCGCAAACTGAACCTTTGGTACAATAGCAATTTTTCTGCGCCGTGGTATGTTGAATGCAATAGAGATAAAGCGGCTGTAATATGACATTTCTTCCTTTCCTAACGGCTTCGCACGACATGAGCGTTGCTATACACGGACATCACCATAATGGGCTGGTGCTTTTGTCGGTGTGTATGGCCATATTAGCCGCTTATACCAGCTTGTCTCATGTAGAACTTATTAAGAGCATTACGAAACCTTGGCAACGTTTGGTTTGGCATGCGTCTGGTTCTTTAGCGATGGGGCTTGGCGTATGGGCTATGCACTTTACGGGCATGATCAGCTTTCAGCTTCCGTTCGACGTATTTTATTCTCCAACAATTACCGCTATTTCAGTCATTCCGGCGATCATTGCGGCCGCTATTACATTGCAGCTTCTGAAAAAAGAGCCTTTGCAGCCGGGAACTATATTGCTTGGTGGCGTGCTTATGGGGGCTGGTATTGGTGCCATGCATTACACCGGTATGGCTGCGATTCTTACGCACGCCGATATGCGTTATATACCGGTTTGGTTTGCAGTGTCTATTGCTGTGGCGGTGTTGTTAGCGGTTATTGCTTTGGCAACCAAACAGGCCGTTAAGCCTTTTGTGAGAAATGAATATGTGTGTAATGCCTTAAGTGCCGTGGTTATGGGCTGTGCTATTTCCGGTATGCACTATACCGCGATGCACGCCACTTTATTCTTCCCTACAGACGCCATAAAAACGCCTTTAAGTGGCGCAAACGCAAGTCAAATTGTTACTTCCACGTTATTGGTTGCCATGTTTATTGTGCTCACCAGTACGGTAGTGGTGTTAATGGTCCGTAGGCAACATAAATTAGAGCGTGCTGCTGCCGAGCGGGGCGAGGAAGTTGCAGTGCTTACCGAGCGCTTGCAGCGCGTTGCGAACCGGGTGCCGGGCATGGTGTTCGAGTTACACCGCTCGAAAGACGGCTTCTTAACCTTTCGTTATTTAAGTGAGGCGGCAGAGCAGATTTTCGGGGTTTCTCCAGAGCGGGCGATGAAAGACGCGAAAGCAATTTTGGAACTGATGACGCTCTCGGAACGCGCGCGCATTATTGAGTCTTTAACGCAAAGCGCTGTGAATTTGAGAACATGGAGTTATGAGTTTTCGGTTGCTCACAAACATGGTTCGAAGCGCTGGTTGTATGCCACGGCGACGCCGTTTGTAGAGGTTGAGCAAGGCGTAAGTTTTAGCGGTTTTATTACCGACATTACAGACAAGAAAAAAGACGAAGAAACGATTAACCGTTTAGCGTTCTACGATAGTTTAACGGGTTTACCTAACCGCCGTTTCTTCTTACGCAACTTAAGTGAACGTATGGCTCAATTTGCTATAGAAAGCCAAGTTGTGGTGCTGTGGGCTATTAATTTGGACGGGTTTAAACGCATCAATGATGTTCATGGTCAACATCAAGGTGATGCTTTATTGAAAGCCTGCGCAAGACGCCTAGAAAACATTCGAGCTGAGGACGGTTTGTTGTGCCGACTAACGGCAGACGAGTTTGTGATGGTGGCAACTTTCTCTACCGAAGAAGAAGCGCAATTAGCAGCGAGCAGTATCGCCAATCAAACCTTGAGTAAGTTGAATACCCCCTTTGATCTTCCACGGCTGCGCCATCAAAGCTCGGCTTCGGTAGGCGTGGTGCTGATGACCGATGACAGCATAAGCGGTGAAGAAGCGATACGCCGCGCAGACTTGGCGGTGCACCATGCGAAGCAGGTGGGCGGAGCACAATGGCAATATTATCAAGAATCTATTGAGGAAGAAGTAAGTGCTCGCTTCGAACTGGAAATGGACTTGCGTGAAGCGTTAAACAAAGACGAGTTACAGCTGTTTTATCAGCTTCAGGTGGATAGCGAAGGGAACACGGTTGGCGCAGAAGCGCTAATGCGTTGGTTCCACCCAGCGCGGGGCATGGTTTCGCCTGGTTTATTTATTCCGATAGCAGAAGACAGTGGTTTAATTGTTTCTCTTGGTGAGTGGGCACTTACCCAAGCTTGTAAGCAGTTAGCGCTTTGGAAAGAAAAGGAAAGTACAGCCGCGATTCGTTTGTCAGTGAATGTGAGCCCTCGACAGTTCTATCAGCACGACTTTGTAGAGAATGTGCTTCATAACATTAGAGTGAGTGGAATAGACCCAACAAGCTTAAAGTTAGAGCTTACAGAAAGCCTAGTTTTGGAAGACATGGACGTGGTTGTGGACAAAATGCGTGAGCTGAAAGCACATGGCGTAAGCTTTAGTATGGACGACTTTGGCACAGGTTATTCTTCGTTATCTTACTTATCGTTCTTGCCTTTTGACGAAGTAAAAATAGACCAAGCCTTTATTCGCAGAGCTTCTTCCGAGGAATTTTCTCGCGACTGGACTATTGTGGAAGCCATTATTGGTATTGCCAACAACTTGGGTATGGAAGTGATTGCGGAAGGTGTGGAAACACAAGCGCAGTGTGATCGCTTAAAAGCTAGTGGCTGCTTCCGCTATCAAGGTTACCTATTTAGCAAGCCTAGTGCTGTTTCCGACCTGCCCATTTGAGGAAAGAACGGCGGAATGTCTGCTGCTTTCGGTACATCTTCTTCTGGCGTTAGCGCATGATAAAACGGAATTTCCTGTTCTACTTCTAAACGAGGGAAAACTTCACTCCAAAAGCTTGCTCCAAGCTCGCTGATCACGTTGCTTTCCGCATTCATTAAAATAACTAGCCCTACGCTGTATTCCGGTGAATAGGCAACCATTGCTCGATAGCCTTCCACCCAACCACCGTGGTAATAAAGTTCGTGGTCGTTGAAGTTATACTGGCGCCATCCGGCTGCGTAATTGGCGTCTTTCAAGTAACGACGCCAATATCTGCGGCGCAAGTCTCGAGAGGTTCTTACACGTGGCGTGCGAATGTCGGTTAATACAGTATTTGGAATAACTTCTGGACGGTATCCCATGTGTGCAATGAGCCACTGGCTTAGGTCGCTAGCGCTCGCATTTATACCCGCGGCAGCAGGATAATTGTAGTAATGGTGGGTAGGGACCCTTTGGAACCAAGTGCTTCTGCCTTTTACATGCGGCATGGCACTATTGTCGTTATCTACAAGCGCTTGCAAACCAATACTTGCTTGGCGCATACCCAAAGGCTCGAAGAGTAGGTCGTTTACCAGTTGCTCGTAACTTTCACCGGTGGTTCTTTCTATGGTGGGCTCTAACAAGTTAAAGAGCACATTTTGGTAGCCATAACATTCACCGGGTTCACACATGGGGTTAATACTTTGAAAGTACGGCAATACACGGCTCATGGTGTAATTGGCTTCGATGAGGTTGTCATAGGCGTTGGGTACTAGCCCGGCTGAATGGCTCACGATATGGTCTAAGCGAATTTGGTTGGCAAGTGCAGGTTCTTCAAATTGGAAGTCGGGCACAAACTGCGTAATCGGGTCGTGCCAGCTAAAGTATTCGTGCTGTTGGAGTATGGAAGCCAAGGTGCCGGCGAACGTTTTAGACACAGAGGCAAGCCTAAACACCGTATTTTCATCGACAGGAGTTGGATCGTTCAGGGCTCTTACGCCGTAGCTGTGTACTTGATGGACGCGATCGCGAATCACAATGGCAAACACACCGCCAGGAACTTCTTCTTCTGCTAGCTTTTGTTCGAACAATTCTTGAAATTCAGGGTGCAGCGGAACTTGCGCGTGCAGCGCCATGGGTAAGCAGCTTGCTACACAGGCAAGCGTTGTGGCTAAAAACTTCTTAAAGCTTTGTTTCGACATTGTTTAACTAGGCTCGTTGTTATTCTTTTTCTGCTAGAACAAGGTCTACCACTTTAAAGACACTAAGTGCAGTTTCGGCGCTTGCATGGAAAAAATCAATGTCTACGTTCTCAAAAGTGTCAGTGGGTTGGTGGTAGTCGGGGTGATCCGGCACCCCTAAATAGATAAATGGAATGCCTCGTAAATGAAACGGCGCGTGATCTGACGCTGTTGTCCAGTCAGGGGTGTCACCTGCTTCTGAACGTGGTCTGTCGTACGCCGCAATAAGCTTCACCGCGCTTTCAGCTTGAGCTCGGTCAATAAGGGGTACCAGCCACGGGGTGTGGTAGCTGCCCACCGCGAACAATAAGTTGTCGGTGTCACGGCTTAACATGTCTAGGTTTAAGTTAAAGGCTATAGCGTCTGGAGTTAATAACCCAGTCTCGAATAAAGCTTTTGCGCCGCGCAAACCATTTTCTTCCGCATCAAGGGCTGCAAGCAGAACATTGTGCTGCGGTTGGTGCTCGGATAGGTATTCGGCGATTGCCAGCAAAGTAGCTGTGCCAGAGGCGTTGTCGTCTGCACCGTTGTATATTCGACCTTCATGTACACCGACATGATCGTAATGAGCTGTTATTACAATAGTACGTAAGCTCGGTTGCTGCCCTTCAATGCGGGCTAACACATTAACGGCTGTTTTGTTGTCTGGAACCGTGAACGCATGCTCAAAGTTTTCAGTACCCGCCGGTGTAAGTTGTAGTGCGTTGAAGCGCTCTATAATGAAATTGCGTGCGGCTATTCCGCCCTCGGTATCTGGGGCGCGACCTTGCCTGTCGTCATGAGATAACCAACGAATGTCGGCAATTAAAGTTTCAGCGTTAATGCGATTGGGACGCTTAGCTGGTTCTGCGGCAGCGATTAGGCTTTCCACCCGCAATTGCTCTTTAGCGGTAAGATGGTCGACATACTTCGACCATGCAAATTTTCCAAGTAGTGCTGCCACAGATAAACCGATAATAAGAGCAATAATAAATTTGAGGTTGCGGCGCACTGAAAACTCCTTAAAAAAACAGTGATATTTCGAACAACTCTGCTTGGTAAATACGTTCGAAAACCTTAGTATAAAAGCCATTGAAACAAACCAAGAGAGTATAATGAATCAAGCAGTCACTGAACGCGAACGAAAGTCTCCAGGCACGCTTGTCGAGCTGTTGATTACGGTGGCTGTTCCGGCCCTTATCTTAATGAAATTAAGCGGAGATGAACAGCTTGGTTCTGTTTGGGCATTGGTTGTGGCGCTCGCTTTTCCTTTTATTTATGGTAGTTGGGACCTGCTTTCTAACCGCCATGTGAACTTCTTCGCTATCTTGGGCTTGGTGAGTGTTTTGTTGACCGGTGGTATTGGTTTGTTAGAGCTAGACACTAAATACATTGCCATAAAAGAAGCTACTGTACCCGCCATTATTGGTATAGCGGTATGGGTTAGCTTGTACACGCGCTACTCTGTAGTACGTAAGCTTTTGCTTAACCCTTCTATTTTTGATCATGAAAAACTGAATAAGGCATTAGCTGAAAATGGTCAATTAGCGGAGTTCGAGAAAGCTATTGTTCGAGCAGGCTATGGCATTGTGGTTTCGTTCGCATTTTCATCTTCAGTAAACTACATCTTGGCGAAGTCTATTGTCGTGAGCCCAACCGGAACCGAAGCGTTCAATCAAGAACTGGGTAAGCTTACTGCGTTAAGTATTCCGGTAATTGTATTGCCAACCATGGTTATTTTACTTGGCGCTATTATCTATTTATTCTGGAAAATGTATAAGCTTACTGGTGAGTCGGTAGAGAGCTTTATTGAATTAGAATAGCGCGTTGGAATAATAAAAAAGGAGTTGTGATTGATCACCGTTGATTTAAAAGACAGCTTTCACTTAAGAATAACCCGTGAGTTAGGGGACTATCCCCAACACAGTTTCGACGCTTGTCTTTTTGTCCCTGGTGAACTTGGCCTGACACCTTCCTTTTTAGACGAGAAGAGCTTTTACCAGCAAGGTATTCAAATACGGAGAACTTACCAAAGTACCGCTTCACTAGAGCCTCTAGTGAAAAGCCGGCTAGCTCAGCGCCTAGCAAAAACCCAAGACCGCCCAGATCCTCAATATCGAGTGAGCTTGAGCTTATATGGTTACCAATATGTAACTGCAATGGAGCAGGCGGTTCGTAAACTGCAAAGCGACGCACCCGAAAACCTACGTGAAGAGCTGGGTGAACTGGTGGAGCTTAGTGCCACAATTCTGCGCCGCCTACGCCGGAACCGTCCGCAAGACAGCACGATTTCTTTGTACTTCGTGAACATTGATAACTACTTGTCTTGGTTTACAGAGCAACAAATGTTGAAGCTTGCGGCAGAAATGACTTTTGCCGACGACGAAAAAGATATGAAAGAGTTGTTGCTTCGCATTGCTCGCCGTGAAGCGAAGTATCGAGAGGAATACCGATATAACGGTGAAAAGCTAAACCAAGACGGTACTCGTCTTTCCAATAAAATGCGGCTATTGCGCCGATTAATTGAATACCCTGTCTCTATGCGTCGTATCGGTACCGAGTTAGGCAACACCGAGCAAAAGGCTGTGCGAGCAGGTGTTGCGGCTGTGCTCATGTCGGCGGCGTCGTTTTCCATTCTTACCGCGCGTGAGGCGATCGGCGACCTTACAGCCATATTTATTATTGCTTTGGCGTTCTTCTACGGAATGCGTGAATTGTTTCGTGAAGACATCCAACAAAAACTTTGGGGCTGGCTGCGCCGCGGCAGACCCAAGTGGCGATACCAATTTGTAGACGTAAATTCAGATGAAACCATAGGTAAAGCTTTGGAGTGGTTCGACTATAAACGCTACGAAGACTTGCCTGTTGCACTTCAAAATGCGCGACGCTCTGTAACACCTCAACGTGAAGAAACCGTGGTTTGGTTTCGCAGTTATTCACGCATGCTGCCAGCGCGCTTTCTCAGTGGGTATGCTGGCGCACGTGAAACCATCGAAATAGACATGTCGTTGTTACAGCCGCTGATGAACCAAAGTACTTACAGGCTATACAGTGAAGCCGAAGGCGAGGTAGTGAGTGAAGACATTGAACGGCGTTATGTGTTTAACCTTGTTTGCCGCGAGCAAGTGGGCGACAAAAAGGTGGTGGTTAAGCGCTGGAAAGTAATTATGAATTACTCGCGCATTTTAAGTGTTGAGGAAAGCGCCTAATGCCTTCACAAGGAGTAGAGAAAACGGCAAGGAAACGCGAGTTATGGGGCTGGGCAATGTACGACGTTGCCAACCAGGCATACACCACTATTGTTATCTCCTTTGTTTATTCTGCCTTTTTTGTCAATTACATCGTCCCGGAAACAAGCAACTGGCGAGACGCTTATTGGTCGGTTGCCATTTTAGGTTCTACTCTGGTGGCGATGATTCTCTCTCCGATGGCTGGACACTGGATAGACCAAGGTAAATCAAAAAAGACGCTGTTAGCGTGGGCTACAGGTATTTGCGCCTTATTTACCAGCCTATTGTTCTGGGTAAGCCCAGGTGATATTTACTGGGCTATCGCCATTATTTTGGTGTCGAACACCGCATGGATGTTGGGCGAGTCTATCGTGTCGTCATTCCTGCCTGATTTGGCCAAAAAGGAGCATATGGGCATAGTTTCAGGGTTAGGTTGGGGGTTAGGCTACCTCGGTGGTTTTGTCAGTATGGTTATGGTTTCGGTACTGATGATTCGAGCTGATCCAGAAACAGACACTTCGCTTTATGTTTCACAGCATCAGTGGGCAATGATTGCGATATCTATATATTTCCTGGTAGTCGCGCTACCCACGTTTATGCTGGTTAAAGACAGAAAACGTAAATCGGCTAGCCATATACAGCCGTGGTATACCAGCCTTCAGTTTTTGCGCCACGCGAAAAACCAACCCCTACTTTTCCGTTTCTTTGCTGCTTTTATTTTTTATATGGCAGGCGTTCAGGTAGTGGTGAAATTCATTGGTATTTACAGCACCGGAGAACTGAACCTAACGCAAGGGGACTTGGTTTCTGTGTTTTTAGCAACACAATTCAGTGCTTTAGTGGGCGCTCTACTATTTGGCTTTTTCGAGCGGTATTGGGGCGCCAGAAGAGTGCTTTTTGTGGTGATTGCTATTTGGATTGTGGCTATTTTTGGCATTTTTAGCATTCGTGACTTAAGTGCCATGACCGGCATGTCGGTGAAGCATATCTTCTTGGGTATTGCGCTTTTAGCTGGCACCGGGATTGGTTCTATTCAAGCCTCTAGCCGTTCTGTGGTGGGGCTTATTTGCAAGCAGGGACAAGAAGGAATTGCGTTCGGTCTTTGGGGAAGCATGAACCGTGTAGCCATGTTGCTTGCAGCCTCGTTCGGCGTAGTTAGCGACTTACTGTCCCGTCAGTATGCTTTGCTACTTGTTATTATTTTCTTCATATTAGGTGGCTTACTTTTAACCCGTGTCTCACTGAGTCCGAGCACGCAACACAACGAAACGACACAATAAAAATAAATGAGGGGGCGTTATGCTCGGTAATTTAGGTTTAGTTGTAGGTTTAGCATTACTTATTGGTTTGGCCCTTCGTGGCATGAATATTTTGCTCGCCGTACTCATATCTGTCGGCGTTATTGGCTTAACCAATGCCATGAGTTTCAACGACATTTACCTGCAGTACTTTCCTTTTGGCGCTTCCGGGGCATTCTCATTCGCAGGGAACTTCCTCTTATTATTTTTATGTGGGGCTATATTTGGTCGCATTATGGCGGCCAGCCGAGCTGCACAAAGTGTCGCGGTCACGGTAACTCAGTGGCTGGGTGCTGAGCGTGCGTTATGGGTGGCTATGCTGGTGTGTGCAGTATTAACGTATGGCGGCGTAGTGGTGTTTGTAGTGATGTTCACTATGTATCCCATTGGCGTAACACTGATGAAAGAAGCCAATATTCCTCGTCGTTTATACGCAGCAGCCATTGCGTTAGGCGCAGGCACATTTACCATGACTGCAATGCCTGGTACGCCCTCTATTCATAATGTAATTGGTGCGCGCTCTTTAGGTACCGACTTATTTGCTGGCGCAGCTGTGGGCTTAGTGGCTAGTGCCGTAATGATTGGCTTAGGTATGTGGTATTTACAATGGCGTTGGAAGGTTGCAACGCAACAGGGCGAAGGTTACCAAGCTACCGACAAAGACGAGCAAATGCGCAAACTTGCTGAAACGGACAAAGCTATTGTGCCTTGGGGATTAGCTATCCTTCCTATTATTGTGGTACTAGGCAGTATTCTTGTTCCTCGCCTTCTAATGATGGCCAGCATAGAAAGTTCGTGGATAGGCTTCGCTAACACCAATCCTATTTTATGGGCAAGCTTTGCTTTGTTGCTTGGAGCGTTTACTTGTTTCGTGCTGTTTCCCGACGTGCGCAAAGTATTTAGCGTTGCCGCAGGTGAAGGCGCGAACGACGCGATTATGCCGCTTATTAACACTGCTGCCGTAATAGGCTTTGGTGGCGTGGTTATTCAAACACCTGGCTTTAGCGCATTTGCCGAATGGCTACTAGGCTTGCCGTTAGAACCTCTGGTTTCTGTGTTCATTTCGGCGAACTTAATCTCAGGTATTACCGCTTCCGCTTCTGGCGGTTTGCAAATCTTTATGTCTAGTTTGGCAGAGTCATACCTTGCGGCGGGCGTGTCACCTGAAATGCTTCACCGTATTGCGAATCTAGCCGCAGGTGGCTTAGACAGCTTACCGCACTCTGGGGCCGTTATTGCCTTATTTACGCTCATGGGCTTAACCCACAAAGAAGCTTACAAAGATGTATTTGTGGTAACGGTGATTATCCCCATGATCGCTGCATTGGTTGCGGTAGCTTTGGCACTATTTCTTTATTAGGCTTGAAGCCTAGCAAACGAACATTGGTCGTGTTCTCACTTCGGTTTGCCGAGCATCGCTAGACATAGAACAAGAGATTGCTTACAACCGAGGTACAAACAACAAGTGGAACGTAATTATGAAACATAAATTGCAGTGGTTAACCGCATTAACGGTTGCTTCGAGTATGTTGGCTCCTTTGAGCGCAACAGCTGAAGAGTCTGAAGGTTGGTCGGTAACTAATCCTATGGGCGAATTTCAGTCGGTAAGTATTAATACCGACGAAGGTACATGGATGAGTGTCGACGTTAGCCCGAACGGCGAGTGGGTAGTATTCGATATGTTGGGTGACATTTACCGTATGCCAGCAGGTGGCGGAGAAGCCGAATTACTGCGCGGTGGTATTGCTTGGCATATGCAGCCAACATACAGCCCAGACGGTGAATATATTGCCTTCACGTCTGACGAGAACGGCGGCGACAACATTTGGATTATGACCGCGGACGGCTCAGAAGCTTGGGCAGTAACTAATGAAAGCTTCCGCTTGTTGAATAGCCCTTCTTGGAGCCCAGACGGCCAGTACATAGTTGCGCGTAAGCACTTTACGGCTCGCCGCTCATTGGGCGCGGGTGAGATTTGGATGTATCACCGTAGCGGTGGTACAGGTGTAATGCTTACTGCACGCCCGAATGACCAGAAAGACCTAGGCGAACCTGCATTTAGTCACGACGGCAAATATGTGTACTTCTCACAAGACGACACGCCAGGTCCTATTTTTGAATATTCAAAAGACTCAGTAAGCGGTATTTACTCGATTAAGCGTTACGAGTTAGAAACTGGTGAAATTGAAACAATCATTACTGGTCATGGTGGTGCGGTTCGCCCAACACCTTCGCCTGATGGGCGTTTTATCGCGTATGTGGCGCGTGACGATTTCCAAAGTAAGCTTTACTTGTTCGACCTAGAAACGGGTGAACAAACAGAAATTTACGACAATCTAACCCGTGATATGCAAGAGACATGGGCGATTCACGGTGTATACCCGGCAATGGGCTGGACCGATGACAGCGACTCGATTGTGTTTTACGCACAAGGTGGCTTGCACCAGATTGATGTGGACTCTCAAGACGTAACCACCTTACCGTTTGAAGTAAATACGACTAAGCAGGTACAGCAAGCGCTTCGTACGCAGCAGGAAATCGACGATGAGTCTTTCCGTGTGCGCATGATTAGAAGTGCACAAGTGTCGCCAGATGGTGAGCAAGTAATTTACGAAGCCTTAGGTCACTTGTACGTTCGTGACTTACCAAACGGTACCCCGGAGCGTTTAACTTCGCGCACTGACAGGTTTGAACAATTCCCATCTTACTCTCGTGATGGCCGTTATTTGGTTTACACCACTTGGGACGACCAAGAGCAAGGCCAGGTTGTTGTGCGTAACTTGCGCAATGGCAATGAGCGCGTATTGAATACCGGCATTGGCAAGTTTATTGAGCCTGTATTTTCACCAGACGGTGAGTCTGTGGTGTATCGTAAAATTGGTGGCGGCTACTTAACAGACCCTGCTTACGGCATAAACAATGGGGTTTATCACCTAGCTGTTGACGGTGGAGAGCCAGTGCGCATTGCAAGAAGTGGTAGTCAACCTCACTTCGGAAGCAGTAACGATCGTGTTTATGTTTCTGGTTATGGTCGCAGTGGTCCTGAACTTCGCAGCATCGATGTGGACACGCATGATGTCCGTACGCTATATACCTCGTCTCATGCGACTGAATATCAAGTGTCGCCAGATGGTGAGTACTTGGCATTTGCAGAGCGTTTCCGCGTTCATGTAACTCCATTTGTAGAGCGTGGTGATGCCATTAGCATTAGCCCAAACGATCGCCAGTTACCGGTTGAAACCGTGTCTCAAAGAGCGGGTGGTGACATTTCTTGGACCAACGACAGCTTGCACTTGTACTGGACGCTTGGACCAGAGCTCTACAACGCGTCTTTAAGTGGCATGTTCGAGTTGGGTGACAGCGACATTGAAATGGTAGCTGACGGCACAGACATTGGCTTCGAGCAAGAAACCTATGTTCCAGAGCAAACGGTAGCGTTTGTAGGTGGTCGTGTTGTAACCATGAATGACGAACTGGGTGAAAACCAAATCGTCGAGAATGGTGTTGTTGTAGTAACAGGGAATCGTATTGAGGCGGTCGGTCGCCGTGGTGAAGTACGTGTTCCTAGTAACGCACGCGTGATCGATGCGTCAGGGCAAACGATTATTCCTGGCCTTATCGATACCCACGCTCATGGTCCGCAAGGTGAGAATGAAATTATTCCTGAACAAAACTGGAAGCTTTATGCTGGCCTAACGTTCGGTGTAACAACGATTCATGACCCGTCGAATGACACGTCTGAAATTTTCACAGCAAGTGAGATGCAACGTGCAGGTATGATTGTTGGGCCGCGTATCTTCTCGACCGGTACTATTTTATATGGTGCAAATGGCCCAGGATATACAGCGCACGTAGATAGCCTGGACGACGCGCGTTTCCACTTAGAAAGAATGCAGAAGGTAGGCGCATTCTCGGTGAAAAGCTACAACCAGCCACGTCGTGATCAGCGTCAGCAAATTGTGCAAGCGGCACGCGAAATGGGCATGATGGTTATGCCTGAAGGCGGTTCATTGTTCCAGCACAATATGAGCATGATTGCCGACGGTCATACAGTTGTTGAACACTCAATTCCAGTAGAAACAATTTATGACGACGTGTTGCAATTCTGGAGCCAAACCGAAACTGCTTATACACCTACACTAGGTGTTGCTTATGGTGGTATTTGGGGTGAGCACTACTGGTATGCCCATACTAATGTTTGGGAACATCCTAAGTTGTCTCAATTTGTGCCAGAGCGTATTTTACGTCCGCGCTCAATGCGCCGTGAAATTGCACCAGAACATCACTATAACCACTTCAATATTGCGCGTGGAGCAGCAGAGCTGCAAGCCGAAGGTGTACGTGTAACTGCGGGTGCTCATGGTCAGCGTGAAGGTTTAGCACAGCACTGGGAAATCTGGATGATGGAACAAGGCGGTATGAGCCCACTGCAAGCACTTCGCACGGCTACTATTGATGCTGCAGAGCACTTAGGCATGGACCAAGCGATTGGTTCTATCGAAGAAGGTAAGTTAGCGGACATCGTGGTGATTGACGGTGACATTCTTACCGACTTTAGACTGACTGATCGTGTGACTTACACCATGGTGAACGGACGTTTATTCGACGCTGAAACCATGCAGGAAATGGGGCCTAGTGCACAGCCTAGACAGCCGTTCTATTTTGAAGAGCAGAACTAAGATGTTGTAACCACATCTGAACAAAAGGCCGCTTTTTCGAGAGATTAAGCGGCTTTTTTGTGTGTATCTTTTGCTATTTTAAAAGCACTTTTGTAATCTCTTTGAACTGCTATTCAGAAAATTATGCCAATGCCGATAAATCGAATAGCTGTTGTCGAGGAGGTGGCATGTCAATCTGGGCGTCCATACAAGAAAAGTTTAATAAGCTCTCCGTTCGTATTATTTCCGGATTCGTGATCGTTTCTGTTGTGGTTGCCATAACAGGCGGTGTCGGCTTGTTGTTTATCAAAAGCTTTGACCGAACGATTGGGTACGTTACCGAAACGACCACGCCGACTGTTACGATTTCAGGCGAATTAAAGAACGCGATGTTTGAAGCGAATGCCATTGTTGGCCAAGCTCTCGCTTCCGACGTCATTGGCGACATTTCTACCTACGAAGAAAACTTTCAAGCGGCGAGCACCTTATTCGGTGAAAGTTATCGTAGCCTTAACAGCCTTATAGACGATACAGAATTGAAACAAACGCTAGAGTCTGCGGTGGCAGCGCGTCAGTCGTTTGAAACCGAGGCCGAGGCGCTTTTCCAATATCATCGTAGTGCACTTGAAAATGCAGCTGAAGTGAGACGAAACAGAACTGAGTTTGACCGAATCGCGGCGTTTCTTATCGGCGAGCTTGGCAATATTTCTTATCAAGCAGAGTCGGTAATTCAAGACACCGAAATGACTTCTGCAGCGGTGAATTTGCAAGCCTTAGTCTTTGAAATTCAGTATTTGGTGCGCGACTACTTGAACCAAGAGCGGGTGATTTTGCTCACGCCTTTGGAAGAAGAGATTACCCAAGTCTTTGAAATTTTCGACTGGCCGATGGAAACGTTACAAGAGTTAGCTGAAGGCGACATGTTACGTTCTGTTGAGGAAGTCGGAAGTTTGCTTGAACAGTGGCAAGAGCAAGCTATGGGTGACAATGCGCTATTTGACTCGTATACCCGCCAATTAGAAAACGAATATGAAGCTTCACTTCGTGCTGAAGCAATGTCGACTGAAATTGAAGCTGTAAATACGGTTCTAGACCAAGTCGAACAAGCGTCTACTGCACTGAACAACGAAGCGGCAGACAATGCTAGTGCGTTAGTTGCACAAGCGATGGTGATTATTGCCGTTGTCGTTATAGGTGGCTTTGCTATCGCTGTGGCACTGGGTATTTGGGTTACCCGAAGTGTGGTGATGCCGCTAGGTGGTGAACCCAAAGAGATGCAGAACATAGCCGAGCAAATTGCAGCAGGTGATTTGCGATTAAACGCCAAAGGCAATGAAACGGGCGTGCTCAGCGCCATGGTTGTCATGGCTGAAAAGCTTCGTGAGTTATTAGCCGACATTTCGTCTGCCAGCCGAACAGTAACTTCTTCTGCTCAAAAAACGAATGAAGTGGCGGAATCTGCGAGTCGCAACGTGCATGAGCAAGAGCTGTCGGTAGAACGAGCGGTTACTGCCATTGACGAAGTTGTCCATACCGTTTCGGGCATTGCAGATGCGGCGTCACGTGCGCTGGAAGCTACTCGCAATGCAGAAACGGAAACACAAAGTGCAGAAAGGGTTTTCCAAGAAACCTCTGAGGCGATTAGTGCGGTTGCCGACGAAGTTAAACGCGCCGGTGACGTGGTGCAGGAAGTGGAAGCGAACAGTAAACAAATCGGGACCATTTTAGAGGTCATTGAGGGTATTGCTGACCAAACTAACTTGCTGGCACTTAATGCGGCGATTGAAGCAGCAAGAGCGGGTGAGCAGGGTAGAGGCTTTGCCGTTGTAGCCGATGAAGTAAGATCATTGGCAAGAAAAACCCAAGATTCGACATTGAATATTCAGAAAATTATCGAAGGGCTACAGAAGGGTACTCAAAGTGCCGTGTCTGTTATGGACAGTAGCCGTAAACGTGTGGAAGCCACGCTCGATAAGTCGGTTGACGCGCGCGGCGCATTGGACACCATTCGTGAAGCCGTTGGCGAGCTTACGGGAATCAATGACCAGGTTGCTACCGCTTCTGAAGAGCTTGCTTCGGTGACCAGTGGCATTAAAGGTAATATCGACGAAATAAGCGCTAGAGGCCAAGAGTCTGCAGAAGGTACTGCGCAAATGACAAGCTCTAGCGCTGAGCTGTCTAAAGTAGCGAAGCGCTTAGAGGAACTTGCAGAGCGTTTTGACGTTTAATTTCGGTTTAACTTCGCTCTGCAACCTCTGAAAGTAACTGCCGGAACCAGCGGTGTCCTTCGTCGTGCTGCAATAACGGACTCCAAATCATTTGCAGGTCGATAGCCGGTATGGCGAATGGCGGCTCTTTTAATACTAAATCGGGTGCGTCTTCATAAAGCTTAGCGGCGCGCTTGGGGAGTGTCGCAATCAATCCTTCACGCGCTAAATGCATCGCAACATGGTAATTACGTGTAAATACCTGAATGCGGCGTGTATGACCAATTTTAGCTAATGCGTTGTCTACCCAACCCAGCTTTTGAACGGCGTCTGGTGTCATACCAATACCTACACCAAAGCCTGTTTTACTTACCCAACAATGTTCAGCTTCCAAGTAATTTTCTAGTGTGTAGTCGTTCAATAGTGGGTGTGACTTGTGAATAAGACACGCGAAGTCGTCTTGCCATAATTGCTTTTGATGAAACGACTGCGGCAAGTCTTCAAAGCGGTTAATCGCAATGTCTACCTTACCGTTTTCAACGTCATGGAAGCTCACGTCACTGGGCGTCATTAAGTCGATAGTTACTTCCGGAGCTTGTTCCCTAAGTGCTTTAAGCAAAGGTGACATAAGTGTCGACGCCGCATAATCTGAAATCATCATGCGGAACACGCGGTCACTTTCACTGGGTTCAAACGCGCGACTTGGCTGTATAATTTCTTCAACCGAGTAAAGTATTTGGCGTACCTGTGGTTTCATGGCCAATGCGCGTTCGGTAGGCACCATGCCTTCACTAGTTCTTACTAAAATGGGGTCGTTCAGCAATGTACGCAAACGTTTTAGACCATTGCTCATTGCCGGTTGAGTGATATTTAGTTGTTCTGCCGCACGGGTCACGTTACGCTCTCTTAATAGAGCGTCGAGGTAAATCAGCAGGTTGAGATCTATCTGACGAAAATGATTCATAGAGTGAATTACCTAATAAGAAAAATATAAATTACATGAATTATATCGGGGCACATGACCCCCACGCAACAGAAAACCCAGAACACATGTCACCGAACAAAATAGCGCGGTCGATTCTGCGTGGTTTTCATCAGCATTCGAATGCTTTCCAGCACGAAACAGCAAGAGCTCGTGATCGCTTTTTGAGCCAAGAATGGACTGGGGCTCTGCAAGCTGCGCGAAATCGTATCGACTTTTATGATCAGCGCGTGACATTAACGGTCGAAAGTTTGCGGGCTAGCCATTCAGTACAAAGTTTAGAAGAAGACTTTTGGAGAAAAGTAAAAAGGTCTTATACCGACTTATTGGTGTTCCACCCTCAGGCTGAATTGGCAGAAACCTTTTATAACTCTGTATTCTGTAAGTTATTTCATCGGCGTTACTACCATAACGAGTTTATTTTTGTAGAAAGCGTCTTGTCTAAACGCATTCCATTGTCGTTAGAAACGGAATACCGCACCTATTTTCCTGTAGCAGAAGGACCTGGTCCCGAAGGGATTAGTGAAACCTTAAGGCAGATTATTTCGGATATGAACCTCGGTGCTCGCTTTGTAGATTTAGACCGGGATATTGAGCTTTTAATGCGTGCATTTGCGCAACAAGCAAGTGTTCGAGCGCTAGCGCCATTTCAGTTTCGGATAGATGTATTGAAGTACCCGTTCTACCGCAATAAGGCAGCTTACGTAGTAGGGCGAATTGTTACCGAAGACGCTCAAATTCCTTTTGTGGTGCCTGTGCTTATTCGCAAGGACGGCAAAGTTTTTATCGATGCGTTGATTACAGACGTAGAGCAAATGCTGATTTTGTTCAGCTTTGCCCGAGCTTACTTCATGGTTCGTACGCGTGCTCCCTCTGCGTTAGTTCGCTTTTTGCAAGGACTCATGCCGCGCAAGCAATTAGCTGAGCTTTATTCTGCAATAGGACTACACAAGCAGGGTAAAACGGAATTTTATCGAGAGTTGTTGCATCACTTCGACTCTTCCGACGACCAACTAGTGCTTGCTCCTGGTATTAAAGGACTAGTTATGGCTGTGTTTACTATGCCTTCTTTTCCTTATGTATTTAAGGTGATTCGAGACGAGTTTGGCCCTACCAAGCCTTTTGGTCGTGACACGGTGTTAAGCCGATACCGTATGGTTAAGCGTCACGACCGGGTAGGGCGTATGGCCGATACCATTGAATACTCAGACGTGGCGTTACCTTTAAACCGTATTTCTGACGACCTTATGCAGGAACTGAAGTCTACTATCGCAAGCTCGATGATGATTGAAGGTGACTATTTGGTGCTAAAACATGTGTACATCGAAAAGCGCCTTACGCCTTTAAATATATATCTGGAATACGCCGACGAGCAGGAAACTCGAACGATTCTGAAAGACTACGGTCGGGCGCTCAAAGATATGCTAGCTGCCAATATTTTTCCGGGTGACATGCTACTGAAAAACTTTGGTGTGACGCGCGGTAAGCGAGTGGTTTTCTATGACTATGACGAGGTGCAGTATCTTACCGATGTGCATTTTCGGTCGTTGCCTAAAAGCGATAACCCACAAGAGCAACTTGCTTCTCAAGACTGGATTTCGGTTGCTCCAGACGACGTTTTTCCCGAGCAAATTACAACATTTGTGTTTCCTAACAAACGTTTAAGAGAGATATTTTTAGAGTTTCATCCAGAACTTGCGGATGCGAGTTATTGGCAGGCGCAGCAAGAAGCCATAAAAAAAGGGATGCTTCCAGATATATTTCCATACCCGCAAAGCATCCGCTTTTTAAATCAGTTCGACTAGAGGCTTATGCCGCTGGTTTGTCGTTGAACTGCTCTTCTTCTGTTGAGCCCTTCAGTGCGGTTACTGAAGACTGACCGCCTTGAATAACGTTGGTCACGTCGTCGAAATAACCTGTTCCCACTTCTTGTTGGTGAGCTACGAACGTGTATCCGCGGTCTGCAGAAGCGAATTCTTCTTGCTGTAGTTTAACGTACGCAGACATATCGTTGCGTGCATAGTCGTATGCAAGGTTGAACATGTGATACCACATGTTGTGAACACCCGCTAAAGTGATGAATTGGAATTTGTAGCCCATTGCTGCAAGCTCGCGTTGGAATTTAGCGATAGTTGCGTCGTCGAGGTTACGCTTCCAGTTAAATGAAGGCGAGCAGTTATACGCAAGTAGCTTACCTGGGTATTTAGCATGAATAGCTTCGGCAAACTTACGAGCTTCTTCAAGGTCTGGTTTCGCGGTTTCACACCAGACGAGATCTGCGTATGGAGCGTACGCTAGACCACGTGAAATAGCTTGGTCGATACCCGCATTTACACGATAGAAACCTTCAGCTGTGCGCTCACCCGTTAAGAATTCTTTGTCGTTCGGATCAACATCGTTGGTCAGCAAGTCGGCTGCGTTAGCGTCGGTACGAGCAACGATAAGCGTGCGTGTACCTGCAACGTCTGCTGCCAAACGTGCTGCAATAAGCTTTTGTACAGCTTCTTGAGTAGGAACAAGTACTTTACCGCCCATGTGACCGCACTTTTTCACTGAAGCGAGTTGGTCTTCGAAGTGAACACCAGCAGCACCTGCTTTAATCATGCCTAACATGAGTTCGTAAGCATTCAATACGCCGCCAAACCCGGCTTCTGCATCTGCAACGATAGGTGCAAAGTAATCTACATAATCTTCGTGGTCTGGACCAATACCTTTACCCCATTGAATTTGGTCTGCACGTGAGAAAGAGTTATTAATACGCTCAACAACTTTTGGTACAGAGTCTACTGGGTAAAGTGATTGGTCTGGGTACATGCTTGCCGCAGAGTTGTTGTCTGCTGCTACCTGCCAGCCAGAAAGGTAAATAGCTTGTAAGCCTGCTTTAACTTGTTGAACTGCTTGACCGCCTGTAAGTGCGCCAAGAGCGTTCACGTAGTCTTTACCGAACTTCTCTTGAGCTTTACCGTTAATGAGCTTCCAAAGCTTTTCAGAACCATTCTTGGCGTGGGTATATTCAACTTGGCGCGAGCCGCGTAAACGAATAACGTCTTCAGCAGAATAAGTGCGTTCGACACCCGTCCAGCGAGCATCTTCAGCCCAGCTTTTCTCTAGTTCTTTTACAGCTTCTTGCATGTGAGTTGGAGTAGTCATGTTGTTGTCCTCGAATTTTATAATGAACAGTTTTATTTAAAGTTGTTGGTAGCCAGGCAAAGTTAAGAATTCGGTTAACTTTTCTGACGTTGTGATTTTGTCCAGTAGCTCGCGGGCTGCGACAAAGTTGCCTGAGTTCCATGCGTTTACGCCTACTTCTTCGCGAACGACGTGGCACTCTTCGTCGAGCATGGTGCGAAATAGGTCAACCGTAACGACTTCACCGGTATCTAGCGTTTTCCCGTGTTTAATCCATTGCCAAATAGAGGTGCGAGAAATCTCGGCGGTGGCGGCGTCTTCCATTAAGCCGTAAATCGGCACGCAACCTTTTCCAGACAACCAGGCGGCGATGTACTGTAGCGCTACGCGGATATTGGTTCGCATTCCGGCTTCTGTGCGCTCACCTTCGCTAGGTTCAAGTAGGTCTTTGGCGGTCACTTCAGGGTCTTGCTCGCGCAGAACGTGTAGCTGGTTCGCTTCGGTACCTAGATACTGCGAGGCAACCCCACGTACAGTTTCTGAAAGACCAGGATGAGCGACCCAGGTGCCGTCGTGCCCGTTAGAAAACTCTAAGTCTTTGTCTGCTTTAACTTTGTCCAGAATTTTCGCGTTCTCTTCGGCATCTTTGCTTGGAATAAATGCCGCCATTCCACCCATTGCTAGGGCACCACGGGTGTGACAGGTTTTAATCAGTAATCTTGAATATGCGTTCAAGAAAGGCTGGTTCATGGTGACTACTTGGCGATCAGGTAATACTCGGTCGGGGTGTGCTTTTAGGGTTTTAATGTAGCTGAAGATGTAGTCCCAACGGCCACAGTTTAAACCTACAATGTGCTCTTTTAAGCTGTGCAGAATTTCATGCATTTGGAACACAGCTGGCAATGTTTCAATAAGAATGGTTGCTCTTAGTGTTCCTGTTGGCACGCCGAAGTACTGTTCACTGAAATGGAATACCTCACTCCACCACGCAGATTCAGTATGGTGTTGAAGCTTTGGTAAGTAGAAGTAGACACCGGTACCGTTTTCTAATCGTTGCTTCAGGTTATGGAACAGGTACAAGCCGAAGTCTACTAACGCGCCTGGAACAGGCTTACCATTATATAAAACATGTTTTTCCGGCAGGTGTAAGCCACGAACTCTTGCAATCAGTAGCGCAGGGTTCGGGTTCAGCTGATAACGCTTGCCTTTCTTTTCGTCGGTAAAGGAAATTGTTCCTGCATTGGCGTCACGAAGGTTAATTTGCCCTTGAATCAGTCCGTCCCAGGTTGGCGACTGGGCGTCTTCAAAGTCAGCCATAAAAACGTCGACGTCTGCATTCAGGGCATTGATGACCATTTTGCGATCGACTGGACCAGTAATTTCTAGATGACGTTTGCTTAAATCGACAGGAATGTCGGCAACCTTCCAGTCTGAGTTGCGTATGTTTGCGGTGTCTGGATCGAAGTCGGGAAGTTCACCTGCGTCGAATTTAGCTTGTTGTTGCTCTCGAGCTTTCAAAAGCTCAGATACTTGCGGTGAGAACTTCTCGAAAAGCTGCGATAAGAACTCACACGCTTCAGTAGAGAAGATTTGCTGATACTCTTCAGTCAGCGGCTGAGAGAAAGTGAGATTGGATTGACTCATATTCTGACCTAATTTGTTATCGTGTTGTAAATGACAAGGTCAGTATGAAACGGATATTTTTATTCATCCAATCTATGGTGATGATTATCGCTATATAAACCATGAATGTTATAGCTACCATTCATTTGATGAATAATTGTTCGCTTGTTATGTGTCTGTGTGCGTAGCGTGTTGCAGGGATATTTTTTTGTTATACAGTGGAAGGTTTTTTAACATTTTTGCGACAACCTGTGGTATTCTCGCGCCGCTTTCGTCAGCCGCCCGGTTGATCCCTTTAGTTTAATACCTGCATTGCCCGTGTTGGCGTAGGTAAGTTGTATTTAAAACATAGGCACGCTCATGAACATTCGAAGCCCATACTGGCTTTTCACGCTCTTGTTTGTTTCTCCCGCAAGTTTTGCTTCTACCTCCTCAATAGACATGACAGGCACTACCATAGGCACCATTTGTATAGCCATATTTGTGCTTGCGTATGCGTTAGTTATGGGGGAAGAGAAGCTTCACATGCGTAAATCTAAACCGGTGCTTGTTGCCGCTGGTGTAATTTGGATCTTAGTGGGTTGGGCTTATACCAGCCAAGGTCATGGTGAGCTGGCGGAAGAAGCGTTTAGGCATAACTTACTCGAATTTTCTGAGCTTATGCTGTTTTTGCTTGTGGCAATGACTTATATCAATGCGATGGAAGAGCGCAGGTTGTTCGACGCATTGCGCGCCTGGATGATTCGTAAAGGCTTCACTTACAAGCAGCTATTCTGGATAACGGGTGGTTTAGCTTTCGTAATTTCGCCTGTTGCAGACAACCTAACAACCGCTTTGTTGATGTGTGCCGTGATTATGAAAGTGGCGGCTGGAGATAAGAAATTTATTAGCTTGTGCTGTGTGAGTATTGTTGTCGCTGCCAACGCGGGTGGAGCATTCAGTCCGTTCGGTGACATCACCACACTAATGGTATGGCAAGCTGGTATTGTTAGCTTCCAAGAGTTCTTTGCGCTGCTGTTGCCTTCTTTGGTTAATTTCCTAGTGCCAGCCGTAGTGATGAGCTTCTTTGTTGAAAACAAGAAACCAAGCTCAGTGACTGAAGACGTAGAGCTAAAGCGTGGAGCGCTGCGCATTACATTCCTCTTTTTGTTAACGATAACTACCGCAGTTCTGTGTCATAGCTTGCTTCATCTTCCTCCAGTGTTGGGCATGATGATGGGCTTAGGCTACTTACAGTTCTTCGGATATTTTTTACGCGTAACTTTACCAGGCTCGCTGGCGCGCAAACGTGCAATGGCTGAACGAGCTGGTGACATGGAGAAAATGAAACGGTTAGGTGGTGTAGTGCCGTTTGACGTGTTTAGCCGTGTTGCGCGAGCAGAGTGGGACACCTTATTGTTTTTCTACGGTATTGTTATGTGTGTTGGTGGTCTTGGCTTTTTAGGCTATTTGAGTCTGATGTCGGAAGTGCTTTATTCACAGTGGAGTCCAACATTTGCGAATACAGCTTTAGGTTTAATATCTGCTGTTATCGATAACATTCCAGTGATGTTTGCCGTACTTTCAATGGCACCTGAAATGTCGCATGGACAATGGTTGCTGATTACCTTAACCGCAGGTACTGGTGGTAGTTTGTTGTCGATAGGTTCAGCAGCTGGTGTTGCTTTAATGGGCCAAGCACGAGGCTATTACACCTTTGCAAGCCACCTAAAATGGGCGCCTGTTATCGCGCTAGGTTATTTTGCGAGTATTGCTGTGCATATTTGGCTAAACCACGGGCTTTTTGCACTGCATGGCTAACAAAATGGGGTCAGGGGTTAATTACCCCTGGCCCCATTTTGTGCCTGGTGCCCTGAGGCCGACAAAGTACAGGGAAGTAATTGAGACTTAGTGTTAAAGACCTTTTATATACCTTACGTTAAAATATTGTGAACAAAATTCTTCTCCTGTAATATGCTCCGCTCTAAAAATAAAAAGCTCTAATTTAAAGGAGCAGTCCGGAGTATAGAATGAAGAAAATTTACCTTACCCTTTTACTTTGTATTCTGATTAGCGGTTGCCGAAGTACTATTCCTATCGAAAGAGATTCCTCTACAGGGTATTTCCCTACAATCCGAGACCACAATATCGCAAAGCAAGAAGATGTTGAGCTAGATAGATACAAGAAGCTTGTATTGGTTCCGGACATGTTTATCAAAGAAATGCTCCTTAACGTGAATTACTTTGAGAATGTCATAACGTATGAAGAACTAGAACTGTTTGTGATGGATCAAGGATTAAGTAACAAAATCCCAAGCCCTCACGAAATGATCGGACTTATTAACCTTTACAATCACTACGGTCCGTTTTTGATTATGTCCAGAGAGGGTGGCTTGCTGGATGGCTATTTGCATGTGGGTTTAACTCTGATGGATGTTAAGCAGGAAGAAATTCTTTTCCGATCGTTGAAGCGCTCGCCAGACGTTCGTGGGGATATTGATTATCAGTGGGCCCCAGTTTTCAATGCTTTCATAGATTACGCTGAGAGTTACTCTGCGAGTTATAGCAGAATGGACTCATTACAGGTTGAGGAAGGCGTAGATGTTGATTAAGTTCGTTGGGATGGGGGTGCTGTCTTTAGCACTCTTTACCGGTTGCGCCATCACCACCTTTAAAGTTGGCGAACGAAATACTCAAACTGGATATTTCGAGTCTCGTGGCGAGGCAACCATATTAATTAGTGCTCCAGCGGATCTTGATCAACTTCGGTCATTAGTAGTAGTTAAAAACTTGGAACTGTTACGTAGCCAAACATTAAATATAAATTATTTTGATGAAGTAATGACGATCGGAGAATTAGAACAAGAAATTATTAGAAATGGGCTTGCTGAGCAAGTTCCATCTGTGCGACGAGCCAATGGATTAGCTGCTGCAGCAAATTATTATCGGGAGTTTCTCGTTTTGGATCTTGTCCTCAAACGCTATGAAGGTGCAGAACACAACTCAATGCAAATATCTTTATTTGACCCGATGACAACTGAGTATTTGTTTGCTGCTAAGACAGATATAGTCTACGGACTAGTTGACCAAGCTCATATTTATCCGCTGTATAATGCGCTTATAGATTATATCGAAGACAACTCGAAAGATTACAACCGCTTTCAAGCACTTTACGCTTACTAGGTAGTGTGGTGTTCAGTTAAACGGAAATAATAATAAATTCAAGGAACTATTTTATGATGAAAACATTATTCGGCTTTATTGCTTTTTTCGCAATTGTTTCTATGACTGGCTGCGAAACTTATTATGTGTTGGGAGAAAGGGACGTAGAAACTGGCTATCTAAAAATTAGTCGAAATGCCAGTGTAGAAATTGTCGAGAATACCCCAGTCGATTTAGATAGGTATAAATCCTTACTTGTCATTAAAAACTCTGACTTAGTTCGTTCTCAAGTAGAGAATCTGAATTATTTTGAAGAAATTATGAATATGTCGGAGTTAGAAGATGAAATTATTGATAATGAGCTAACAGATAAGGTTCCTTCGTTAAATCAAGCTATAGGGCTCACTAATGCATCAAATCATTATCGAGAGTTCTTGGTATTAGAATTTAAAGTAATTCGATTTGACCAGTCACATAGAGTCGATACGGAATTGTCTCTATACGACCCTGCTACAGCTCAATATTTGTTTTTAGCGAAAACTACCGTGAATGTTTCCTTTAATGACCAGCAAAATGTCTACCCTCTGTATAATAAGCTAATCGATTATATTGAAGATAACTCGCAAACTTATGACCGTTTTGAGAGTCTTGACGCAGAGTAGATTGGAACTTATTGGAGTAGTCCGTAGCTTGCTTGAACAATCGTGTAAGTGGACTGCATTTGGACGTTAGATTCATAAAAGAAGCCGCTCTTTGAGCGGCTTTTTTGTATGGTGCTTGGGAACGTCCATGTGGGCTTGGTCCGGTTCGGCATCCATGCCTCACGTTCAAACCTGAACGAGCAGTGCTCGTTCCGAGCGGTTTGAACCCCGGCACTTTTGTCGAACCATATCGGTGGTTCTCATCAGAACTCCAGACCCATAAAACAAAAAAGCCGCTCTAAGAGCGGCCTTTTTGTTTTATATGGTGCCCGGAGGCGGAATCGAACCACCGACACGAGGATTTTCAATCCTCTGCTCTACCGACTGAGCTATCCGGGCGTGCGTGCAATTAAACGTTTTCAGAGGGCGAAAGTCAAACGGTTTTTAGCCTTTTGCCACTGATTGGTTAGGAATTGCTCGTTTTTGCATGTTTTCTCTATTTTTCGTGGCGTAAATAAGTTGTTCCGGCTAAGCAACGCTCGTAGAAATCGGTCCAGCGTACACCTTCTCTTGGTGGTAGCTGTCCCTTTCTGATTTCACGATCAATCGCCTTTTTAACAACTTTAGCCATGTAATCAGTGTTGTATTGCATGGTTTCTAGCACTTTTTCAGCCGAATGACCCGGAACTACTTCTTCAATGTAGAAATCGCCTGCTTCGTCGTCGTGACTAAAGATATGCACTTCAGTGAGTCGACCAAACAGATTGTGCATGTCACCCATCACATCTTGGTACGCGCCGGTAAGGAACATTCCGATAGGGTAAGACTCTCCCTTACGCAGCTTATGCATCGGAATGTTTTCTCTGATCTGGTTGCTGTCCATGTACTTGCTAATTTTACCGTCACTGTCGCAGGTAATATCTACAATCGAGGCGCGTACTTCTGGTTTTTCGTTTAGTCGTGTTAACGGAATAATAGGCAGTAGCTGGCCAATAGCCCAGGTGTCTGCAGCAGATTGGAAAATAGAGAAGTTCGCTAAATATTGGCTTGCTAAACTGTCTTCTAAACTGTCTAGCTCTTGAATTTGACGAGTTTCGTCGTCGAGGTGCGACTGTATGTCACTCAAAATTTGCCAGTACATGGTGTCTAGCTTTGCCATTTCAACAACGCCTAGAATACCTAGCTTGAATGCTTCATAAGCACTCTGCTTGTAGGCCGCTGCGTCGTTGTAGCGTTCCTGCGGGTGAACTTCGTTGGCATTCACTAATTCGCGCATATTGGTGACAAGCACATGCTCGCCTTCGGTGGCGCTAATGTCGAACTTTGTGCCTGTTAATGAGATTTCACCCACTACGTCGGTAACCACCAAGCTGTGGTGTGCGGTAATGGCGCGGCCACTCTCGCTAACTAAATTCGGATGAGGTACTTTTTCCAAGTCGCAAATTTGCTTCACCCCATAAACTACGTCGGCAACATATTCGTCTGTCGAATAGTTACGCGACGAGTCGGTTGTGGTGCTAGAGCCGTCGTAATCGATACCTAAGCCACCACCAATGTCTAAATACTCTAGTGGTACACCCATTTGTATAAGCTTGGCATAAAGGCGCGCGCCCTCGGTTACGGCTTCTTTTATTTTACGAATGTCAGACAACTGGCTACCAATGTGGAAGTGCAGAAGCTTCACACATTCGGACATGTCGTGCTCTTTCAGGTACTCAACTGCATTGACGATTTCTGCAATGCTTAACCCGAATTTAGCGCGGTCGCCTGATGACGTAGACCACTTACCTGTACTACGCACCATCATTTTTGAGCGCAAACCAATAAGAGGCTGTACTTTGTATTTTTTAGCTAGGCGAACCAACATCTGTAAGTCTGAAAACTTCTCAACAACCACAATCATTTTGCGACCTAGTTGGCGGCCAAGTAGCGCCATAGTGAGATAGTCTTCGTCTTTGTATCCGTTAAGAATAGTTAGCGCATTCGGGTTGTCGTTATACGCCATAACGGCCATGAGCTCCGGCTTTGAGCCTGCTTCTAAGCCGTAGTTATATTGCTCACCTGCGTCGAGAATCTCTTCTACAACTTCGCGCATTTGGTTTACTTTGATTGGGTAAACCCCCACATATTGGCCGTTGTAGTCAGCGGCACTAATGGTTTCACGAAACGTTGTGTTAAGAATTTCAACTTGAGATCGAAGAATGTCGTGGAAACGAATAACCGCTGGGAATTGAATACCTTCGGCTTTCATTTCTTCAAGAACTTCTGCCATGTCAATCGACACGTTAGGGTTTTTATGATCAGGTGAAATTTTTATACTGCCTTGTTCACCAATATGAAAGTATCCGCCGCCCCAGCGATTTACGCCGTATATTTCTTCTGAGTCTTCAATTGACCATGTGTTGTCGGTCATTTACGACCTCCTTCGAGCACCAAAATTAGTTCTCTCACAACTTTCGCTGCGAATACGTCTGAGTTACCTGTAGGGTCTATTTCGGGTGAAAGTTCTACCACGTCTACGCCCACGAAGTTTTTCTGTTTTAACAGCTTAATTAGGCTAACAAACGAATGAAAGTCTTCTCCACCTGGCTCTGGTGTTCCTGTGCCGGGAAAGAACGACGGGTCGAAATAGTCTAGGTCTAACGTTAAATAAATAGGACGGTCATCTGGAATGGCCGCAATACTCTCTAAGAACTCTTGACGTGACGTGCGGATGGTTTTGTTTTCACGCATCCATTGATATTCGTCTTTAGTACCTGAACGTATACCGTACTGAATTAACTCATGACCTGGGCCGAAGTGGTCTAATGCTCGACGAATAATAGAGGCGTGCGAGTAGTGGTAACCGGTAAAACCGTCTCGCAAGTCCGCATGGGCGTCCAGGTGAACCAAAACTAAGTCTGGGTATTGGTTCAAATGTTTTACGATAGGCGCATAAGAAATAGAGTGTTCACCACCAAGAGTGACCACTTTAATGCCCGAACTTTGCAGATCAATGGGATCAAAGACCTTATTAAAGTCGTTTGTGGCACTTTTCCACTGAGCTTCCACGTCGGTACTGTCGCCGAGTTGGAGGTTACCGAGGTCATAAAACGTGTAGTCTTCGAGGTCGTCGTTGAGGTACGGAGAAAACGACTCAATATCTTCGGAAACTGCACGAAGACCATTTGGCCCGTAACGGGTTCCTTTACGGAAGCATGCGGTTCCGTCGAAACCAAAGCCAATAATATATGTTGTATTTGACTGTAACTCGGTGGCCAAGTCAGCGCCAAAATAGGCGCGAACAGGCTCGTCGAGCGTTACAGGAACTGGATATGTGTCAGCCAAATTTATCCACCTCTATATTCACTAAAAGCCATAGCATTTAGGCTATGGTACGCACTACAAAAAAGGGGCGACATTATGAGGTTTTGTTTGCCTCTTTTGAAGCAATATTTACACCCTGTAAACTCAATTGTAGGTCAACTAATCGCTGGTCTAAAGGTTTGTCCCGTTCGAAAGTTAAATTCAACGGCACCTCCACTACGTGCTCGTTTTCTAGACCGATCATTACGTTGTGGCTACCTAATAGCATGGCGTTAACCGCCGCGTTCCCGAGTTGCATTGCGAGTATGCGGTCTTGCGCATTGGGTCGGCCACCTCGTTGTATATGTCCTAATGGGCAAGCATGGCAGGTTACACCAGTCGACTTCCCTAAGTTCTCGGCTAACCCATGAACGCCGCCGGGCCACAGATTTTCTGAAAGCACCACAATATAACTACTGTCTGGGAAGGCAGTGCGTGCTTGAATAATATTGTCAGCAAGTTCTGAGAGGTTCGGCTGAGGTTCCATTTCAGGTACAATCATAGCTTCTGCAGCACTTGCTATAGCTGCATGCAAACCGATAAAGCCTGCGTGGCGGCCCATAACTTCAATAATAAATACGCGCGCCATAGCTTCAGCGGTTTCCCGCACTTTATCAATGGCTTCCATTGCAGTGTCTACTGCGGTAGAGAATCCGATTGTGGTGTCGGTTCCTGCTAAGTCATTGTCTATGGTTCCTGGCAAGCCAATAATTTTGCCGTCCCAAAATTTCTCTAAATGGTAAGCGCCGCGGAACGAGCCGTCTCCGCCAATAACAATTAAGCCGTCAACATTGTGCTTAGTGAGGTTTTTCGCTGCTGCTTTAGCTACGTCGTCTTCACGGAACTCCGGATAGCGAGCACTTTTAAGGAATGTTCCACCGCGCTGACTGACTAATCGCATGTCGTCTGGATGTAGTGGCTGAACAAAGTCTTCGACGATGCCTCGATAGCCATGTCGAAACCCCACAACCTCGATGCCGTCTTGCCATGCTGTGTTCACAATTGCGCGGATACACGCGTTCATGCCGGGAGAATCCCCGCCACTTGTGATGACACCGATTTTCTTCAATGATTTGTCCTTTTTCATCCGCTGACCACTAGCTAAATTCAAGTTACACTAAAGAAACCATAGTAGCGCATAACCGGGGTGAAAATGAATAACGAAGGCGTTTCTATTTCCTATGAAACCTTAAGACGCTGGGCGGTTTCTTGTTTCGAAAAAGCAGGTGCTAAGTCTGAACAAGCAAATGTCATGGCAGAAAGTTTGATTCAGGCCGACTTACTTGGCTTTTCAACACACGGGCTTCGCAGGTTGCCATACAATGTAAAGCGCCTTGTTAAAATAGAAGCTGACTCGAACGCAGAAGTTGAGATTGTTAAACGTCGAGCAGCAGTGGAAACGTGGGACGCCCACACTCTCCCTGGTATTTACATTGCTCCACTCGCTGTAAAAAGAGCATGTGAAATGGCAAAAGAAGCGGGAACGGGAACGATAGTGGTTCGTAAAGCCGATCATGTTGCGTGCTTAGCCTCATATCTTGAGCAAGCAACCAGCCAAGGCTTAGTGGTTTCTATGATAGCTTCCACGCCAGCGCAAGCTAGCGTTGCGCCTTTCGGTGGAAAGTCGCGTGTATTTTCACCCAACCCTTACGCACTTGGGGTACCTACTTCTAGCGTTCCGCTATGGGTAGACATGAGCTTCTCAATTACTGCAGCAGGAAAGGTGAACCAAGCGAACGACCGCGGCGAATTACTTCCTTTCCAAGCATTGGTAGACGCATATGGAGAGGTGTCGAACCGCCCGGAAACATATTTAAAAGAGGGTGGGGCGTTGATGCCTATTGGCGGTGCTGAACATGGTTATAAGGGCTATGCGCTATGTTTGATGTCTGAAATTTGGACCATGGCGTTGAGTAATTACGGGCGAATGGACGGTGTGAGTGACGGGGAACGGAACTCACTGTTCGTACAGGTTATGGACCCTTCTGCATTCGGCGAGTTAGCCCAGTTTAAACGCGTAACAGACGACTTGTTGCAAAGATGCCGAGATAGCTTGCCCATAGTGGAACGCGAGCCTGTTCGGATTCCTGGAGAGCGTGCGTATGCTTTGCGGAAGAAGCAGTTACAAGAGGGCGTTAAGCTCGACAGTATTATATGGTCGAAATTAGTAAGTTGCAGTGAGCGGTTGGGAATTCAACCGCCCAGTGTCTAGGGTTTAAGGCTGCAGCCGTTGTTTAAACCACGCACCTTTACTGTTGCGAAGATATTCCACGCGGTCATGCAGCCGGGCCGCGCCGCCTTGCCAAAACTCGTAACGTGTCGGCTCTACTCTAAAACCACCCCAATACTCAGGTCTAGGCACGGTCTCTTCATTCTGAAAACGTGCTTCGGCACTTTGAAAGGCCGACTCAAGTGCTTCTCGGTTGGCAATAGGTTCGGACTGGTGAGAAGCCCATGCACCAAGCTGGCTCGCACGTGGACGAGACGCGAAATAGCGATCATTTTCTTCGTCGCTAAGTGGCCTCGCTATGCCTTCAATAGCTATTTGACGTTCTGCATGTAGCCATGAAAAGTGCAAACTACAGCGGGGCTGAGTGAGCAATGCCTGAGCCTTTCTGCTTTGATAGTTGGTAAAGAATACATAACCTTCGGGGGTTGAGCCTTTGAGTAGAACTACGCGCTGGGAAATACCCGACTCCTCCTCGTATGATGCTACGACCATGGCCGTTGGGTCTGTTAGGGAGTCATCGTTAAGTACGTCGTTAAACCACTGCAAAAATTGCTCATGAGGCATTTCATGTGCGGTTTGTTCGTTGAATGTTCCCCGAGTGTAGTCGCGGCGAATATCTTCGATACCCATGGTTAGTTGTCCTTTACTACTTCTGCATGCTCAAAGGCAATGGCGGTATTATTCATAAACATATTCAGCAGCTTTCTGTCGGTTTCGTTTAGGTCGTTAATGCCGCGAATATAAAGCAGATAGAAATGTTTAGAAGACGTTTTGTAAACGCCATAGTAAGTATTTCCAACAACCTCGAAGCTTACAGTTGCTTTGTCATTGATAAGTTTAGTAATGATTTCTCGGTCGAGTGAATGGTTAACAGACTGCCCAATTTCATTCTTGAAATCGCCAGTAGCGGCAATGATATGCATAGGGTGTTGTTCGTCACCACTCGCGGTAAAGCCGTCGACTCGGTAATACGCGGCAGAATAAGAGCGTGTGAGTAGGGCTACAAGTTGCTCCAGAATGCCTTGACTTAACTGGCTCATCGACTTGGCACTGAATATTTCTGCTGAAGCCTCAATAATGCGTTCTAAACCTTGCTTATACTTCTCGATAGCTTGTAGATCTCGAAATGCACGCAAGCTTGAATACATCAAGGTCATCAGTTTCCGATAAGTAAGCTCTGTTTTCTCTTTATAGTCGTCTATTTCGTATTTTGAGATGACTTCTTCTTCCGGCGCTTGGCCTGGTTGCCCGGTGCGAAGCACAATACGAATCATACTGTTTTTGAGAACTTCGCGTGTCCACTTCACAAGATCCAAGCCTGCATGGTCGTCTTCCATGACTACGTCGAGTAGCATTAATGCAAAGTCGTTTCGTGACTCAAGTAATGCTCTTGCTTCTTTGCCAGAGTATACCGATGTAAAAGATAAGGGGCGATCATCGAGTTTAAACTCACTTAAAGCCATTTTTGTAATGACATGTATTTCTTCGTCGTCATCCACGATTAAGATATGAAATGGTTCGATGTCTCCAACGCTCTCAACTTGCTCGGGCTCGTCAGCAAACATAAATGAGTCGGTCATGCTAAGTCCTTGTCTTAGTTCTAATGCTGCTTCTTGTATTGACGTTCACCAGCAACATACGTGGCAAGCACATCAATTTTCCAAAGGTGTTCAGGCGCAATGGTAAAAGGGTCTTTATTAATGACAATGAAGTCAGCCCATTTTCCTGGTTCTAGTGAACCTGTATCGTCATCGAAATGTCCCGCAAAAGCAGCGTCTATGGTAAATGAGCGAATCGCTTCTTCAACGCTCATACGCTGCTCCGGGTGCCAACCTTCTACCGGTTGGTTATCTCGATCTTGCCGAGTTACTGCTGCATGAATGCCGTAAAAAGGATTCGCAAGCTCAACTGGAAAGTCAGAACCTGCAGCAATAATAGAACCTTGATCTAAAAATGTGCGCCATGCATAAGCTCCTGCTATACGCTCGGTGCCTACTCTGTCCTCAGCCATGTTCATGTCGCTGGTGGCATGGGTGGGTTGCATGGAAGGAATAATACCCAGTGTTTTGAATCGAGGAATGTCTTCTACTTGCACGATTTGAGCATGCTCAATACGGTGACGCATTTCTGCAAGCGGTGCTTCATGTTCCTGCTCAAGCTGAGCAAATGTGTCGAGTGCTAAACGATTTGAATAGTCACCAATGGCATGATAGTTCACTTGAAAGCCTGCATTGTGAATCGTGCTGAATAGCTGGTAAACCCGCTCTTCTGGCGTGACAAGTAGGCCTGAATTGTCAGGGTCGTCACTATACGGATGAATAAGTGCCGCTCCTCGGCTGCCTAATGCTCCGTCTCCGTAGAGTTTTACACTGTTAATTTGCAAACGGTCGAATTCGTCTCTTGAGGTACCTTGCTCGAGTAACGCTTCGAGGTTAGGACTATTGCCTGCAATCATAGCGTGAACTCGAATAGGTAATGCTCCTTCACTTAGCAGTTGCTGGTAAATATTCAAGTGACGGGCGTCGGCTCCTGCGTCATGAACCTGAGTGATTCCTAACGATAAAAGCTGGTCGAAAGCCGCGTGATAATTACTACGAATACTTTGTTCAGATGCTCCTGGGATGTGCTGAGTGAGCAGTTCCATGGCGGTGTCGATAAGAATGCCGGTAGGGTTGCCGTTTTCGTCTTTTACAATCTCGCCACCGTCTGGCGATTGAGTTTCTGCCGTGATGCCAGCTAGTTCTAGTGCGGCTGAATTCGCCCATCCTGCGTGCCCGTCAATGCGAGTTAACCACACAGGACGGTCGCTAATCACGTTGTCTATGTCTTGGCGATTGGGAAAAGCGTTCTCTGGCCAAAGCACTTGGTTCCAGCCTCTACCGATAATCCAGTCCAGGTCGAGGTTTTGGTCGGCATAGTTTGCGACCTGAGCAACCGAAGAGGCTTTACTGTTAATACCTCGCAAATCTACCTCATTGAGGTTTTGGCCGAGTCCTTGAATGTGTCCATGCGCGTCAATGATGCCAGGTAAAACAGTTTTGCCATGAAAATCTATTTCTCGGTTTGCTTCGACAAGCTGTCTTAAGCCATGGTCGCCAGTCGCTACAATTCTGCCGTCGGTGACTACCATAGTGGTAAAGCGTGTTAGTTGAGCTTCTTCCCCAATGCCCTGCGTAAAGCTATAACCGTTCATGTTGTAATAGGTTACCGTTTCGGCGGTGCTACTGAATGAAGTGGCTGCGAATAGAAATCCGACAAAGGTTATGATTACACTTAAAGGTCTCATTGCTTATTCCTGCTCAGTTTCCTCAAAGAAGTATGAAGTTGGCCATTTTTGGATAACGCCATCTGATGTTAATAATCCTATATGGTTTGCGTACTCAAATACATCAATAATGTCAGTTCGATGCAAAGGATTAGAATGTTTTTGCGCGTAACCATGTTGCCAAGCTTGGTTAACTGAACCCCAAGCATGCCACTGGTTGTTACCTCCGCCCACAACAACGCCATAGGAAGTATATCGTGCCACTGAAACGCCGGACTCTACACTTACACTTGGGAATCTTTGCCGCGTATTTACATTGAGTACCTGAATGGTGTTCTGAGTAGCTAGCGGATTGTTTGAACTACCTAAAAGAGCATAAATGCTATTGCTATTGGGGCCGCCAAACATCAGAGCAATAGGCGACTGAGGCAGTACGGATGTTTCTAATTCTGATGAATTAGGGTTGCCTCGTATCAGATACCCATTTCTTAATAGTGCGAAAAAACTAACTTGGTCATCGTGCAGCATCACTTCGAGTTGCATAGCTTGGTGGTTGGCTGTCGTAAACAGTTTGGACTGCGTTAACCCATTGGGTTGACTGGCATCTGTGTTAAACCAGTATACATTGTTGTTTTCCAGAGCAACTAAGCCATAAGAGCCTGCTGCGCTTAGTGTGCGGATTGGGCCTGAAATATCTAAAGTAAGGGACTGAGTTTGTTCTTGCTGCGGTCGCCAGACGATAATTTGCTGGCGGTCGTGAATCCAAAGTGTATTGTCGTTCGCCCATTCAACAAACCACACTCCGTCAGGTTCGGGTAAGTTCAATAAGTTCTGCAACTGACCGGCAAAACTATAGACGCCTATGTCACGTCCAACCGACACCGCCAAATCACCTGTTTGGTTAAACTGTGCAGCATTGATTCTGTCTAAGTTCAGGTCGATAAACTCAACATCTTTTGGCGCCTGACTACATGCGGTCAGAAATATGGCAAAAGCCAGAAGGGCATAACGGAAGTCTATTAATTTAAGCAAATCGTATAAACCACCCTCAAGAAAGGTAACATTTGACTAATATATTTGTTAAAGTATACCTTTAAATACAATGCTTAATATAAAGCATAATGAAAATAAAAAGTACTTTTCGCAATTGCGCTAACGCTAAACAATAGGTGAGCGAATTTGCTCACTACGAGATATTGAATCGCATGAAAATATTGATCATAGATCCACAGTTCTTCACTCGTTCAGGGTTAATTTATCTGCTTACTGGTTACACGTCCAATGTTGCTATTTATGAAGCGACTGACTTTCAAGTAGCCGAAAGCTACCTGACTAGTGGGGAAACTTATGACCTAATATTTACCGAGCTAGACATGCCTGATATTGACCACAAAGCCGTAGTTCCAAGGCTTTTGGAGTTGGTTCCAGACGCTAACATCGTTTTGTTTACATGGCGCCAGCATCAAAGTGATATACGCCAATGTTTGTCGCAAGGCGCGTCTAGTTATTTGCGAAAAGACACTTCCGCCGAAGAAGTAAAATTAGCTGTGCATGGCTTGCTACAGGGCAGAAATTATATTCCTGACTCGAGTAGTCGTGATGATAGTTCTCGTTACGACCCCGAGCGCCGTTTGTCACCTCGTCAGCAAGAAATTATGCAGTTGCTGGCGCAAGGACTTTCAAATAAGGAAATTGCCAATATCCTTGGCATCACCGAAGGCACGATTCGCGTTCATTTATCGTCAATCTTTAAAGCGATTAAGGTTTCGAACCGGACAGAAGCTACACTTTGGTATTTGCTAAGACAAAACAAAGTAGTGGGATAGTTTTATGGATCTGCAATCACTGCAGAACCAACTGGAGCGCCAAAACCGTGCGCCGACAGAGTTGTGGAACCCTCCATATTGCGGAGAAATGGACTTAGTTATTAAGTCTGACGGCAGTTGGTGGCACGAGGGCAGCAAAATCAATCGCCTAGCTTTAATTAAGCTTTTCGCGAGTGTGATTACACTGCAAGATGACAAATACTACCTCGTTACACCAGCAGAGAAGGTCGGCATTACCGTGGAAGACCTTCCCTTTCTAGTGACCTCGTGGAAGTGGCACCAAGAACAAGACTCACAATTAATGCATATGCTGGTCGAAACCAATATAGAAGAAAGGTATATTATTGGCGAAGAGCATCCTATTGTGATTGACAAAGAGCTGCCTGCGGTCAAGTTAAGAGATAATCTTCTGGCTCGCGTGCACCGAAATGTTTATTATCAGTGGAGTGACCATGTGCAGCCTGCCAATAAAGGTGAAGATGCAGGATATTACTTGCAAAGTGGTTCACAACGATTCAAATTAGATTAAGCTGAATAAGAAAGTATATAAATTCCAAAAGATGAGGTTGGATTGGAATTGACTGACTTGCAGAATACATCGGTAATCATTATTTCAGAAGACGAAAGCCGCTTGCGTGAGCTGCGAACTATTTTTATGTTCGTTGGTGAGAAAGCTATGGCTGTCGACTTCGCTGAAGGCCAAAGGCTTTTGAAAAGCTCACCCCAGTCGCCAGTGATTGTGGTTATAGACTCTGCAAAAATTGATGCTCAGTTTTTACTCAACAACCCCAGTATTCCTTTTATTGCTACTTCCGATGTAACCCAAGAAACGCTAGCTCCGGTGAATTGCTTAGGGCAGTTAAGCGAGCAACCTTCGTATGGTGAAGTGATTCGACTGCTGCATTACGCGCAGGAATATCACCGACAAAAGCCTGACCATGAAGACGTTAGTTATTCTCAACGTGTATCTTTACTCGCCCAGTCTTTGGTGGGCAAAAGCGAAGCTATGCAAGAAGTGCGTACCCAAATTGCACAAGTTGCACCTTCTAATGCCAACGTATTGATTCTAGGTGAGTCGGGAACGGGTAAAGAAGTGGTTGCGAAAGGCGTTCATGACACTTCACTTCGAAGCAAGGGGCCTTTCGTTCCGGTGAATTGTGGGGCTATTCCACCTGACCTTTTAGAGAGTGAACTATTTGGCCACGAAAAAGGCGCGTTTACCGGTGCTATTGGTACACGAAAAGGGCGCTTCGAGCTCGCTGAAGGCGGAACACTGTTTCTGGACGAAATTGGCGATATGCCCATGCCAATGCAAGTGAAGTTGTTACGTGTATTGCAAGAAAGAGAATTCGAAAGAGTTGGTGGTAATAAGACATTGCGAGCCGACGTTCGGGTTGTGGCCGCAACGCACCAGCATTTGGAAGAGTTGATTAAGGAAGGCAAGTTCCGCGAAGACTTGTATTACCGATTAAACGTATTCCCGATTGAAATGCCTGCGCTACGCGAGCGAGACGACGATATTCCTCTGTTGGTTCAAGAACTAGCAAGTCGTCAAAAAGAGCGCGAAGGCATAGAGCTTCGATTTACTGACAATGCGCTTGGCTCACTAACGACACATCGTTGGTCGGGGAATGTTCGGGAGCTTGCGAACCTTATTGAACGGTTATGCATAACTCACGCAGGGCGTGTTGTTGACGTAGCCGATTTGCCGGGGAAATACCGAGATGCTACAGCAGAACCCTATAAACCTTCATACCCAGACGAGATGCAAGAACGCGATGCATTAAACGCAATGTTCGCGGAAGATGAAGCCGTACTCGATGACGTGCTTTACCCAGAAGGTTCTGGGTTAGTGCCGGCGCGTTTACCTGAGGAAGGCGTAGACTTGAAAACCCTACTAGGTGACTTAGAAGTTGATCTGATTCGTCAAGCGTTAGAACAACAAGACTGGGTTGTAGCGCGCGCAGCGGAAAGGCTAGGCATGCGTAGAACAACTCTGGTCGAAAAAATGAAAAAGTACCAACTCGCCAAAGAAGACTAACGTCTTAAAAAATAAAGCAAAAACCTTTCATGATTTATTGGCATATTGGTTGCATGGTTCTGTCCAAGTTTTATTGGAGACGGAATTATGGCACCTACAATGTCGACCTCGTCAGTTGAGTCTATCCCACAGCCGGTGAAAGGGCGTAACCGAACCTCTGCTGCTGCTCGAGTGAAAAGCTTAGTACATGCTATGCCTAATGGCGTTGTGTTGCTTGACGCTAGAGGGATTGTGCGAGAGGTAAATGACGAAGCTACACGACTACTAGGCGACCCTTTATTAGGTACGCGCTGGCGAGACGTGATCGATCGAGCTTTTCGCCCACAAGCGGACGATGGCCATGAGGTGTCTTTATATTCTGGGCGTCGGGTACGACTTGATATTTCCTCTTTAAGCCCCGAACCAGGTCAGCTTATTGTTCTAACCGACCTTTCCGAAACGCGAGCGTTGCTTTCGAGAATCAGCCATCTGCAAAGGCTTACAGCCATGGGAAAAATGGTTGCTTCTTTGGCGCATCAAATCCGTACGCCGCTTTCAGCCGCAATGCTATATGCCGAAGGCTTGCAGCGCGAAGAGTTAGGCGCTGATCAGCGCAAGAAATTTGCTGGCAAGCTGAATGACAGGTTGCTGGATCTAGAGAGCCAATTAAACGACATGCTGTTGTACGCCAAAAGTGGTGAGCAACAACCGGTTAAACGTCTCTCTATTCGCCACCTGTTAGATGTTGTACATGGGCAAACAGAGGGTGTTGCCGAGCAGCACCATGTGAAGTTAGTGATTGAGCAGCCCCAGCAAGACGTTTTTGTTATCGGTAATGAAAATGCATTAGCCGGCGCGCTGCAAAACTTGATTGTGAATGCAATACAAGCTTCTTCTGTAGAAGGAGAAGTTACCGTTCAGTGCAGTGCAAGCCAAACCGACGTTAAGTTGACGATTTCTGATCAAGGCTGCGGAATTCCACAAAATGTTCTGCACGATATTTTTACTCCATTTTTTACCAACAAGCAGCATGGAACTGGTCTTGGGCTTGCCGTGGTTAAAACGGTAATGAATGCTCATCAAGGTTCCGTAGATGTTCACAGCGAAGAAGGCAAGGGAACACGGTTTGAGTTGTGTTTGCCTCAAGGAGGCGCAAATGAATCACAATAAAAATATATTATTGGTTGAAGACGATCGCTCGCTCCGCGAAGCACTGACCGATACATTAGAGTTAAATGGCTACAATGTGCGTACAGCTTCAAGTGCAGAGCAGGCATTAATTCTTATTAAAGAGCAAATTCCTGGGCTGATACTCAGTGACGTTCAGCTTGGTGGAATTAGTGGTATTCAACTACTCACTAGTATTCAACGGCAGGGCTATGAAATTCCCGTCATTATGATGACTGCCTATGCGCAAGTGGATGACGCGGTTAAAGCAATGAGAATTGGCGCGGTTGACTATTTGAGTAAGCCGTTTGCGACCGAACAACTATTGGAGTTGATTGAACGTTATGCTCCGAAAAAGCCTTCGTTGATTACCCGACCTGTGGTGGGTGACCAGTCCAGTGAAGAGTTGCTTCGACTTGCACAACGGGTTGCTCAAGCGGAAGCTACGGTAATGGTGACTGGGCCAAGTGGTTCAGGTAAAGAAGTATTAGCGCAGTTTATTCACAATGCTTCAAACCGCAAAGATGGTCCGTTTGTAGCCATTAATTGTGCGGCGATTCCAGAAAATATGTTGGAAGCAACATTATTCGGTTATGAAAAAGGCGCGTTTACTGGCGCGGTTCAAAGCTGTGTAGGTAAGTTCGAGCAAGCGAATGGAGGCACATTGCTGCTCGATGAAATCACTGAAATGGATTTAGGTCTACAGGCCAAATTACTTCGTGTGTTACAAGAACGCAAAGTAGAGCGTTTAGGGTCTCGAAAAGAAATTCAACTGGACGTTCGTATTGTCGCAACCAGTAACCGTGATTTACGTGAAGCCGTGGAGAGCGGACAATTCCGAGAAGACTTATATTACCGCTTAAATGTGTTCCCACTAGGCTGGAAGCCTTTGTGTGATCGCCCTGGCGATATTCTTCCTTTGGCACAGCATTTACTTGAACGCCATTGTGAAAGAACCGGCGTAGACATGCCTGCACTTACTCTGAATGCGCAAAAGAAACTGTCTAGCTATCGTTGGCCAGGTAATGTGCGCGAGTTAGAAAATGTTATCCAACGCGCCTTGATCATGCACTTAGACGGCAAAATAGACGATGCTGATATTATGCTGGACGAGCGCTTTCACGCTATTGACGCAAGCCGGGGGCCGGAAATTATGCCTGAACAGGTTATTCCTGAGACGGTGAATTCTGCGAGTCAGCCAGCAGAGCGATTAGGCAATGAGCTGAAACAGCAAGAGCAGCAAATAATTCTGGATACGTTGCATAAATTCAACGGTAAAAGAAAAGCTGTTGCGGAAGTTTTAGGCATTAGCCCACGTACGCTCAGGTACAAGTTAGCCAGAATGAGAGACCAAGGTATAGCCCTTCCGTAACCCCTGATAATGCCAGCTTTTATAGTTGGCATTATTTCTGCATAAAACCTCTTATCGAATCATTGTCAGAAGATTGACAGTATCTAGGTAAGAGGTTTTTTGTATGAACGTAACCAATAATCCACTTATGGCAGACATGCAGGCTATGCTTGCAGATTTGCGTGCATCTCAGCAGGCAACGTCTCAGCAAGTTACCCCATTACCCTCACAAAACATTGAACCGGTTCAAGCCGGAAGCGAGTCTCGTGCAGACTTCGGCGGTATGTTGAAAAGTGCAATAGATAACGTGAATGAATTGGCAATGAATACGGGTGAGCTTCGTAATCGTTTTGAGATGGGCGACGAAAGTGTCTCACTTGCAGAAGTTATGATTGCCTCGCAGAAGTCGAGCATTGCATTTGAAGCAGCTGTTCAGGTTCGTAATAAGGTCGTAGAAGCATACGACAAAATTATGAACATGCCGGTGTAATCAATAGGGTTTAGGAGAAGCTGATATGGCTGAGTCAACAGATTTAATGGTCACCGGAAACGACGCTAGTTCAGATAGCCAAAGCTCTAGTAATGAAGAGCAAAAGTCGGGCTTCATGGGAGCGTTAGCGAATATCGATATCATGCGTCAAGTTATTATCGTGCTTGCGCTAGCGATATGCCTAGCTATTGCCGTGTTCATCATGATGTGGGCTCAAGAGCCAGAGATGCGTCCGTTAGGTCGTATGGAAACTGATCAGCTTATTGAAACATTAGACTTCTTAGACGCGAACCAGCACGACTACAAAGTGGAAGGCGATACCGTTTACGTATTGGAGCGTGACTTCAACGCGATTCGCTTAGAAATGACTCGCCAAGGCATGCAAGCGACTCAAACATCTACCGGCAACGAGATCTTGATGCAGGACCCAGGCTTTGGTGTGAGCCAAAGACTTGAAGCCGAGCGTTTAAAACATTCTCGTGAACAGCAGTTAGCAAGAACAATTGAAGAAATGCAGTCGATCAATAAGGCTCGTGTGCTTCTAGCTATTCCACGTGAGAATGTGTTCACTCGTCGTGAGCGACCACCTAGTGCAAGTGTTATGGTTCATTCTCGTCGCCAGCAGCTTCGCCCTGAAGAAATAGATTCTATTGTTGATCTAGTCGCGTCTGCAGTACCAGAATTAGAAACTTCAGAAGTAACCGTGACTGACCAGAATGGTCGCTTACTGCATTCGGGGTCACAAACGGGAATGTCTGCTGTTGCCCGTCGTGAATATGAGCTGGAGCGCCAACGTGAAAGCGAGTACCTAGACAAAATTGACCAAATTCTCTCACCTGTAGTGGGTTATGGTAACTACACAGCGCAAGTAGACGTTACCATGGACTTCACTCAGCTTGAGCAAACCCAACGTTCGTTCAATCCGGACTTACCTGCGGTACGCAGTGAGATGGTGATTGAAGACAATTCTGTGGGTGGAACAACAGCGGGTATTCCTGGCGCGCTTTCAAACCAACCTCCATTAGATTCGGACATTCCAGAAGAAGTTGAAGGTGGTGCCGGGCGTAATCCAGTTCCTGGCCGCAATCATCGCGAAGAAACCAGAAACTATGAATTAGACACTACGATTAGTCATATGCGTCAGCAAACTGGCGTGCTTGATCGCTTAAGCGTTTCTGTTGCACTCGACCACAAAACGGTGACGAATGCGGAAGGACAAACTGTTCGTGAGCCGTTTACCCAAGAAGAAATTGCCTCTATTCGACGTATGCTTCAGGGCGGTCTAGGCTTTAATGTAAACCGTGGTGACGCCTTAGAAGTTGAAAGCTTCGCTTTCAGACACGAAGCGTTAACTACCGATGTGTCTGTTGCATGGTGGGAGCAAGCTTGGGTGTGGAGAGCTTTACGCTTAATCGTGGGTGGCATGGTTATTGTTGTTCTGCTACTTACCGTGGTTCGCCCAATGATGCGTAAACTTATCAACCCAGAAGACAGTGTTGATAGCGAAATGGATTCATTGTTGATGCAAGACCAAGACTTAGGTGACGAGACCATCGATATGTTGAGCCAGCAGTTCGACAGTGAGTCGATCGGCTTCTCGCCAGATGGTACGCTTAAGCTACCAGACTTGCATAAAGACGAAGATTTATTGAAAGCAGTACGAGCGCTCGTGGCTAATGAGCCAGAGCTTTCTTCTCAAGTTGTCAAAGCGTGGTTAAACGAAGATGCCTGATACAATGCAACAGATGCCACAAATGGCGCCTACCCAACAGCGGGAAAGAGGCGGGTTTGATGTGCACAAACTAGACGGTGTTGAGAAAGCTGCAATCTTATTGTTAAGCCTTTCAGAAGAAGACGCTGCTCAAATTCTTAAACACCTTGAGCCGAAACAGGTGCAACGAGTAGGTATGGCTATGGCTGGCCTAGAAGAGTTCAGCCAGGAGAAAGTGAATGCCGTACATAACTTGTTCCTAGATGATATTCAGAAATTTACGACCATTGGCTTTAAGTCTGAAGAGTTCGTGCGTAAAGCACTTACCGCAGCGCTTGGTGAAGATAAAGCCGGCAACCTTATTGAACAGATTGTTATGGGTAGCGGAGCTCGAGGCCTGGATTCATTGAAATGGATGGACTCCAAGCAAGTTGCAACAATTATTCGCAACGAGCACCCGCAGATTCAGACTATTGTTATGTCGTATCTCGACCCAGAGCAGTCTGCAGAGATTATGTCTCAGTTCAGCGACAAAGTTCGCCTAGACTTGATGATGCGAATTGCAAACTTAGAAGAAGTTCAACCTGCTGCATTGCAAGAATTGAACGAGATTATGGAGAAACAGTTTGCGGGTCAGTCTGGTGCTCAAGCTGCGAAGATGGGCGGCCTGAAAGCAGCGGCAGATATTATGAACTACCTAGACAACAGTGTAGAAGCGCCGCTAATGGACGCGATTCGCGAACAAGACGAGGAAATGGGACAGCAAATCCAAGACCTTATGTTTGTGTTCGAGAACTTGGTGGACGTGGACGACCGTGGTGTTCAGCGCTTGCTGCGTGAAGTTGAAGGTGAAGTTCTGCAACGTGCACTTAAAGGCACGGAAGAGAAGATTCGCGAGAAATTCTTCAAGAACATGTCGAAGCGTGCAGCAGACTTGTTACGCGACGATCTTGAGGCCATGGGGCCAGTTCGTATTGTGGACGCAGAGCAAGCACAGAAAGATATTCTTGCTACTGCACGCCGACTTGCTGATGCGGGTGAAATTATGCTCGGCAGCGGTGGCGGTGACCAATTCGTATAAACCGACGTAGTCATTTTAAAGTGGTCTGTATATGAGTGACGAATCAGCAAAAGCGTGGGATTTACCCGATATCACTGAAGATAAGTCTGAAAGTGAAGAGCGTAGTAATGCGTTGAACATGCGAATGCCTTGGAAATATGAACCGCCAGAAGCGGACGAAGACTCGGATTTAGCTGAAAGTGACGAGTTCCAGGGCGTTTCCGCTGAAGCTCTGGAAGAGCTACGGGAAGCTGCGAGACAAGAAGGCTTTGCAGAAGGAAAGAAAGAAGGACTGGAGGCTGGCCATAAAGAAGGCTTTGAGGCTGGTTATGCAGACGGTGAAGCCAGAGGTAAAGAAGCTGGGGAAGAGCAAGCACAGGCTCAGCTTGAAAAAATACAGTCGGACTTAACGGAGCAATGGGAGCAGCGTATTGAGAGTTTGCGTCAACCGTTAGAACAAGTCGATGAAGCGTTAGAAACTCAGCTGCTGCACCTAACTAAAGCTTTGGCCGCTGCCGTTTGCTGGAATGAAGTTAAGCAGAATGAAACGATTATTCTGGAAGCCATGCGTCGTGGACTTAATGAATTGGGTATGACGTCGCAGCGCGTTGAGATTTATGTGCACGAAAATGACATGCACGTGATTGACGCAACTTGGGACGAGAAAACACGTAACGAGAAGAATTGGTTTGTTTACACCGACAACTCCATATCTCAAGGCGGTTGTAAAATTCAGACGCCTTTAGTTGAAATCGACGCCACTATGGAAACACGAATGCAGGAAGTGTTCGCAAGTTTACTGAAAGGGCATACGCCGCAAAAGCAAGCTGCCGGAGATTCCGATGAGTCTCAGTCAGAAGATTGATAAGCATATTGCCAGAATTCACCCTGCACGCCCTCACGTAGCAGGGCACCTCACTCGTGTGGTTGGACTTACCTTTGAAGCCGTAGGTGTGCGTGCTGCTATCGGCGCCATTTGTGGTGTAGAAACAGCTCAAGGCGAAGTTACTGCGGAAGTGGTAGGTTTCGACGACGATGTAATCTATTTAATGCCTCATGATGATGCGCACGGCGTTCTGCCTGGCGCTAAAGTTCGTCCCCTTTCTCGTACCGCAGGTATTCCTCTAGGTATGGAGTTACTTGGTCGAGTGATTGACGGCTCTGGTAATCCATTAGATGGATTGGGGCCCGTGGTTACGCAAGCGCACGGTACGAGTGAACGTCATAAAATGAACCCATTAGTGCGTCGTCCGATTAGAGAGCCTTTAGATGTAGGTGTTACTGCAATCAACGGATTAATTACTGTAGGCCAAGGACAACGCATGGGTTTGTTTGCAGGTTCTGGTGTGGGTAAAAGTGTGCTGATGGGCATGATGACACGAGGAACTACGGCAGATGTGATTGTTGTGGGGCTTATCGGTGAGCGTGGCCGTGAGGTTAAAGAATTTATTGAAGACATTCTTGGAGAAGAAGGTCGGGCCCGTTCTGTGGTGGTAGCTTCTCCAGCGGACCAGTCACCTCTGATGCGTTTACGCGGTTGTGAAACTGCAGCGCAAATTGCTGAGTATTTCCGTGATCAAGGGCTAAATGTTCTGTTGTTGTTAGACTCGCTAACCCGTTATGCAATGGCTCAGCGTGAAATTGCATTAGCGATTGGTGAGCCTCCGGCAACCAAAGGTTACCCACCTTCAGTATTCGCAAAACTACCAGCTTTGGTTGAACGAGCTGGTAATGGTGGTGAAGGGCAGGGGTCTATAACCGCTTTTTATACGGTATTGACCGAGGGGGACGATTTACAAGACCCGATTGCAGACTCCGCGCGAGCAATATTGGACGGCCACATTGTCCTGTCTCGTGACTTAGCTGAAGCAGGTCATTATCCTGCGATTGATATTGAGTCTTCGGTGAGCCGTGTAATGCCGCAGGTGGTGAGTGAACAGCATTTAAAAGATGCGATGGCGATTAAGCAACTTTATTCTACTTATCAAAGAAGCCGTGATTTGATTTCTATCGGAGCTTATACCCAAGGTTCTGATCCTAAAATAGATAAGTCGATACAAATGATGCCTCTTATGGAGCGATACTTAAAGCAGGGTATGCGCGAGGTGTCAGCATTTGACGACTGTGCAACAGTGCTTGGTCAGTTGTCGCAGCAGGCTAGGAGTTAGGTATGAGGCAAAACTCGCTAGAGCTCGTACTTGAAATGGAGCAGCGTAAAGAGCAGAAGGCTGCCCAAGAATTTGGTACGGCAAAGAATCAGCTGGAAATGCAGCGTCGTAGACTTGCTGGGTTAACGTCATATCGCCAAGATTATTTGAATCAGGCGAACCAGAAAGCACAAGGTGGTTTAGGGTCTGCGGCATTTGGTCAATATCATGCGTTTGTAGGGAAACTTGATGAAGGTATTGAACAGCAGCGCTCTCAACTGGAGCGAATCGCTTCACACGTGGAAAGCCTCCGCCAAGCTTGGATGCAACGGCAGCAACGAAGAAAAGCGGTAGAAATGTTGCTTGAAAAGCGTATTGAAGAAGCCAACCGTAAACGAGAAAGACAAGAACAAAAAACCTCTGACGAATTCGCGATGCAGGGATTTTTAAGACGAATTCGAGGAAACTCCTAATTCAGGCACAGATATTGCTTTATCTATTCTGATTCAGAACACATGTTTGAGCGGATAGAGTAGATAAGTATGCAGACACAACCCGTAATTCCCTCACAAGTAACGCTAAATAAGCAGGACTCAGCGCCAGGGCGTAGCTCTTCAGCGTCATCGGAGTCTGATTTCGAGTCTGCATTGTATCAAGAAGAGCAAAAGCATCAGTCTGATAGTCGGAAAACCGACGAAGCGGCAAAAATTGCCGGCAATCGTGAGCGAACTGAAACAGATACATCAGCGCGTAATGAACCATTAAATGAACGTTCGGAAGAGCGTTCGCGTCGTAATTCTGACACCGCCACAGAGCAAGAACAAAAAGCTGACAATGTGGCTCGCGAAGACGTTACCGATAAGAAAGAGTCTGATGAAAGCAAAGATAAAGATTGGCATTCGTTTTTAGAATCGGTGTACCACCGTTTGCAAGAGAGCCAAGAAGAAGGTAGCGATAGTAAAACTGTGCGACTAGACACCTTGCCTTTGTATCATGGCGACCCAGTTTCCGATGAAGGCCGAGTATTAAAATTTGAAGTAGAAAAGTCACAGGACGAAGTGAACGTAAAAGAATTATCTGAAGATGCTTCGCAATCGGGTGATTCTGACTCTGACGAACAAAGCCGGGATGCGAACGCAGAGCAGAGTGGAAATGTAAACGAAGATAATGGTGACGTAAGCGAATTTCTTAAAAAGCTACAGCCTGAATTAAGCGAAGGAGATGCTGACCAGTTAGCAGAACTTCTAAATGGTGAAGTGTCGCTGGAGCAAATGACAGACGAACAAAAAGAGCTTTTAAATGCGTTCTTTAGCGAGCTGGATATATCAGAATTCCAACAGCAAATTACTGAGCTATCACAAGATAGCTTGACCCAGTTGGGTGTTTCACTTGAGAGTTTGGAGCAACTGCAGGCTCAAATTGACCGTCTTGCGTCAGCTGAGTTTGGATTAAGTACAGAAAAAGCGAATGAACTTGACCAGTTACAACTACGAATGAACGAGTGGGTTGAAGCTTTAAAAGATATTAAAGCAGAGCTTTCGCAAGCACTGGTAGATTTGAAACAAGGTGATAGCAGTGCGTTAGAACAACTGCTGGCGTCACTTAATATATCGGACGAGCAGAAAAACGCGCTTCAGCAGGAGTTAGAAGCTATAGCACAGCGTTTTGATGTAGAGCAGTTGCAACGCTTTGCCACAGAGCAAATTAAAGCTGCCCCGCAACTACAAAGCGCAGCAGCTGAAGTGATAAATGTTGCCAACAATGCTTCCAATAAAGAAAACCCAGTTCTAAAAGCGTTTGAAAATGCCTCAAATAAAGCACGCTTGCTGCAACAAGCCGAGGGTGCAGGGGATGCTGATGTAGAAGTCAAAAACGACGGCGATAAAAACAATAATGCAGTTCAACGTTTGTTAGACGTAGTCGTACAAAGCCAAGCGACTGAACAGAACAAAACGCCAACTCAACCAGCGGCTACTAACCCAACAACAACTGCTACGGCGCAGTCTCAAAATGGGTTTAGTCAGCAAATGAGCCAGGCGCAGCAAGCAGCACAGCAAACACCATTAGAGCAGGCGAGGCAGGTTCAGCAACATATCGATCTATTTGGACCACAAGCACCTCAAAACATGCGTGATCAAGTGATGGCGATGGTGAATTCTAAGCAGCAATTCGCGGAAATGCGTTTAGATCCGCCAGAACTAGGAAAGTTGCAGATTCGAATTCAGATGAACTCTGAAAACCAAGCTTCGGTGCAGTTTCAAGTGAATAGTCCGCAAGCACGAGAAGCAGTTGAGCAGTCGTTACCTAAGCTAAAAGAAATGTTGGAACAACAAGGTTTACAATTAGCGGATACAGACGTGAAGGAAGGAAGTGCGGAGCAACAGCAGTTTGCTCAGCAGTCTGGCTCAGGTACTAACGGCCAGGGGCATGGTGGCGAAGGTGAAAATACAGAAATTAATGAACCTGATTCCATGCATACACAGTGGATTGATGTAGACTCTGGGCGTGTAGATTACTACGCTTAAAGCCAGATACGGACGAGAGAGAGAATATAACAATGGCGGCAGAGCAAGAAACAGAAGAGCAGCAAGAACAAGAAGAGTCGAAAGGCTCGAAAAAGATGCTGTTTATTATTATTGGTGCGGTTGTAGCATTAATTGCTGCCGTCGCTGTGGTGTTTTTTGTGTTCATGGGCGGTGATGAAAGCTCCAGCCAGCAGTCTTCTGACGCATTAGGGGTTACCGGACCAGAAGCAGGAAGTGCATATTATGTGGCACTGCCAAGACCATTTATTTTTAATATACCGGGCCAGCAGCGTGACCGTTTAGTGCAAATTTCCGTGCAGCTCATGGTGCGTGGAACCCGTAATGAAGAATTAGCAAGACAAAATATTCCAGCCATTGAAGGTGTGTTACACCGTACGTTTTCATCTTCAACAGCGGAAATGTTAGAAACGAGCGAAGGAAGAACTGACCTACGGGCTGCTTCATTGAATGTGGTAAGAACCGAACTACAAGAGCTGACCGGAAGTCCTGTAGTTGAAGAAGTTCTCTTCACTGGCTTCGTGATGCAATAGGTAAAACGATTATGGCTGTAAGCGATCTATTATCACAAGACGAAATTGATGCGTTACTCCATGGTGTCGATGACGTTGAAGAGGAAGATGTCGAGACGTCCTCCTCCGCCGCGGATGCAACTGATTTTGATTTTTCGTCACAAGACCGAATTGTTCGTGGGCGCATGCCTACGTTGGAGATTGTTAACGAGCGTTTTGCTCGCCACATGAGAATCAGCTTGTTCAATATGATGCGTCGAAGTGCCGAGGTATCTATTAACGGCGTTCAGATGATTAAGTTTGGTGAGTACGTTCACACTCTTTTTGTTCCTACCAGTTTGAACATGGTTAGATTCCGCCCGTTAAAAGGTACCGGGTTGATCACCATGGAAGCGCGATTAGTGTTCATTTTGGTGGATAACTTCTTCGGTGGTGACGGTCGTTACCACGCGAAAATTGAAGGGCGTGAGTTTACGCCGACAGAGCGACGCATTATTCAAATGTTGCTTAAGCTTATTTTCGAGGACTACAAAGAAGCTTGGGCGCCAGTTATGGACGTTGGTTTCGAATACTTAGATTCGGAAGTGAACCCAGCGATGGCGAATATCGTGAGCCCTACAGAAGTTATTGTAATCAGCTCGTTCCACATTGAGCTAGACGGTGGTGGCGGTGACTTCCACGTGGCGCTGCCGTATTCGATGCTAGAGCCGATTCGTGAATTACTAGACGCTGGTGTTCAAAGTGATAAAGAAGACACCGACTTGCGTTGGAGTAAAGCACTACGCGACGAAATTATGGATGTACCTGTCGATTTACGCGCCAAGCTTTGCGACACAGAACTTTCATTGCACGAAGTGATGGATTTAGAAGCCGGAGACATTATTCCGATTGAAATGCCAGAGAACTTAACTGTGTTTATTGAAGACTTACCAACGTTCCGAGGCAAGTTAGGCCGTTCAAGAGACAACTTAGCGATTCAGGTGGCGTCGAAGATTCCACGCCCAGAGACCGTTAAGTCAGACATACACATGCTAACTCGTGGAGGTCGTCGTATCGGTGGTGATGCGGAACTTCAGGAATTAGAAAAAGATTTTGACCCGAAAAAACGTTAAGGGTTTGAGGAGAGAGAGATGGCAGACGATACCGATAAAAGAGATGACAACGACGATTTAGATGACTGGGAAGCCGCATTGGCAGAACAGGCAGCTTCTGAGTCGGAAGGCGATGACGCGGGAAGTGGTGTAGAAACTGCTGAACTCGAAGAGTTAACCGACGCGCCAGAACCAAATACGGAAGAGTCACGCAAGCTCGACGCAATTCTGGATATTCCTGTCACAATTTCTATGGAAGTAGGGCGAAGCCAGATTAGCATTCGTAACCTTTTGCAGTTGAACCAGGGCTCTGTTGTTGAGCTTGAACGTATTGCGGGTGAGCCGCTAGATGTTTTAGTGAACGGTACGCTAATTGCGCACGGTGAAGTGGTTGTGGTGAACGATAAGTTTGGGATAAGGTTGACTGACGTAATTAGTCAGATTGAGCGTATTCGGAAACTTAAATAATGTCACAACCTGAAGTTGCGAGTGGAGTGACCACATTGGGCCTCGCCGATGTGGGAACAACACTCCTTATGCTGTTTCTTGTACTTGGACTCATTTTCGCACTTGCGTGGATGGCCAAGAAAATGCGGTTGGGCTTGCCCAAGTCGCAAGGCAACATGCAAGTAATACAGCAAATGTCGTTAGGTCAGAAAGAGAGACTTGTGGTGGTAAAAGCTGGAAAAGATAACCTGCTTTTAGGTGTCACGAGTTCTCAAATTAGTTATATCAAGACGTTAGGCGACGATTTTGACGAAGAATCGGAAATAACGTCAAAACAAACAGAATAAGCCTTGTCTGTTCATGCTGTGGCAGCAATAATGGTATGAACAATAATGATAAAAATGGCTCCACCATGAAACCGATACTTTACGTTCTGCTAGTTTGTTGCTTGTTTATTTTGCCCGACGTAGCTGTAGCCCAGCAAGACTCGGTAACGGCGGTAACAGTAACGACTAACGAAGATGGTAGTCAGGAATATTCTGTAACCCTGCAAATACTTGCCATAATGACCGCGCTGAGTTTTATACCAGCGATGGTGATTATGATGACCTCTTTCACCCGAATTATTGTTGTGCTGGCTATTTTGCGCCAAGCGTTGGGCTTGCAAAGTCAGCCTTCGAGTCAAATTCTTATTGGTTTAACGCTCTTTCTGACGTTTTTTATTATGACGCCGGTGTTTAATCAAATTAACGATGATGCATTACAGCCTTACATTAATGAGGAAATTGCGCCATTAGAGGCTGTGGAGAGGGCAAGAGCCCCTATAAAAGCCTTTATGTTGGCGCAAACACGGGTGTCTGATTTAGAAACCTTCCTAGATATCGCAGGCTATATTGAGATCGACCAAGTTGAAGATGTGCCCATGTCAGTGCTGATACCCGCGTTTATTACCAGTGAATTAAAAACTGCGTTCCAGATTGGATTTATGATTTTCATCCCGTTTCTGATTATCGACTTGGTAGTTGCCAGTGTTCTTATGGCCATGGGTATGATGATGCTATCGCCAATGCTGGTGTCTTTGCCGTTTAAGTTGATGCTATTTGTGCTTGTCGACGGTTGGGGCCTCGTTGTGCGTACCCTTGCCGGTAGCTTTGGAATCTAGGAGGGTTTATGTCTCCAGAAATGTTCGTCGATGTGTTCCGTGAAGCCATGTTTATGGTGGTACTTATGGTGAGCGCAATTATTATTCCTAGCTTAATAATTGGTTTAGCTGTTGCTGTATTCCAAGCGGCAACTTCTATTAACGAACAAACACTAAGTTTTTTACCCCGTTTGATAGCTACTATTGTAGCGATTGGTCTTGGTGGTCACTGGTTTGTTCAACAGCTTATGGAATTTACTATTGGAATGTATATGCGCATTCCTGAAGTTCTTGGCTAATGGAAATCTATCTAGACACCATTCTTACTTTTTTTGCCCAACACTTTTGGCCTTTTGTCAGAGTGGGGGGAATGTTTATGACCATGGCTTTGTTAAGTGGTCGAAGCATACCTACCCAAATTAAATTATTTGCTGCTGTCGCCATTACAATTGGCATAACACCAGCATTACCTCCAGTTGAGTATGAGTTTGATACTGTTTCCGCGCTTGGGATGTTTATCACTGCCCAACAAGTGCTTATTGGCATGTTATTAGGCATTGTTTCGTTAATGGTGATTAATACGTTTACGCTTGCAGGACAAATTCTAGGTATGCAAATTGGCTTAGGTTTCGCCGCGATGGTCGATCCTAGCTCGGGCCAACAAGTACCAGTGTTAGCTCAATTTTATTTATTACTAGCATCCTTAATGTTTCTTGCTTTCGACGGTCACTTAATGATGATTCGTATCGTTGCAATTAGTTTTGATGCGATCCCTATAGGTCCAAGAGGTCCAGATGCTGATGCATTGATGCATGTGGTTGAATGGGCATCATGGATGTATTCTGCAGGCATGACATTCGCGCTATCTGCGGTAATTGCTATATTGGCAATGAGCTTAGCGTTTGGAGTGATGACTCGTGCAGCTCCTCAATTGAATATTTTCACCATAGGTTTTCCAATTAAGCTCGTTTCCGGGTTGATCATTTTATGGCTAACCATCGGAAACTTTACCAGACACTTTGAGGCGCAATGGCAACGTGGACAAGAAGCTTTGTGTTTTGTGCTCGGTGGGTGTTGAGGTGATTTATGGCTGATGAAGAACGTACAGAAGAACCCACGGCCAAAAAGCAAGAGGACGCCAGGAATAAAGGCCAAATTGCGCGCTCTAAAGAGCTTGGAACGCTCGCCGTGTTGTTGTCTTCGGCTGTCGCGCTTATTGTTGCAGCGCCATATTACGCGGAAAGCTTAAAGAATGTTATGGAGCTTCAGTTCGCGCTGGAGCGCGAGGATGCCTTTGACAAAGGGGTGATATTCTCCTTGTGGCCCGAAGTGGGTAAGCAGTTATTCATCCCTACACTTATATTCTTTAGCATCGTAACCGTGGGGGCCTTTATAGGGAATGTGATTGTAGGTGGTTACAACTTTACGTGGAAAGCGATAGAACCTAAACCGTCTAAAATGAACCCTTTGAAAGGTTTAAAACGCATTTTAGGGTTACAGTCTGTTATTGAACTGATTAAAAGTATTGCTAAGTTTGCGGTAGTGGTTACGGTTTCCTATGTACTTCTAGCTTGGCAGTTTCCTGACATCGTAAGACTCTCCGAAGGTGTTCTTCCTACCATTTTCATCGATGCACTGAAAATTTTGGGGATAATTTTCGTGCTCATGGTGTGTAGCCTTATTGTCGTTGTCATTATTGATGTGCCGTACCAGCTTTATAAGCATAACGAACAGCTAAAAATGACCAAGCAGGAAGTGAAAGACGAGAGGAAGAACGCGGAAGGTAACCCGCAAGTGAAAGCTAAAATGCGCTCGATGCAGCTTTCGATGCTGATGAAAAGAATGATGCAAGATGTGCCAAAAGCAGACGTTGTGGTAACCAACCCGACTCACTTCGCTGTCGCGCTGTCTTATGATACGGACGGTAGAGCAGCCCCTCGCGTCATCGCGAAAGGTACAGACGACATTGCAGCACGCATTCGTGAAGTAGCCATGGATTCAGAAGTGCCTATTTTGCAAAATCCATTGTTGGCGCGGGCACTTTATTACACCACAGAGCTTGGGCATGAGATACCTGAAGGGCTGTTTATGGCCGTGGCACAAGTTTTGGCCTATGTGTATCAGTTAAAAGAGTACAAAAGAGGTAGACGTAAGCGTCCGAAGCAACCTGCTAAAGACTTACCGATACCAGAAGACATGCAATTTGATAGTTAGATTGCTCGAGCGCACGGGTTTAGCTATGATCCGCAGCTAATATAGGATAGCTAAGAAGTATTATGGTTTCTGAGTCTCTGAAAATTGCGTTGGCACAAGTAAATTTTACTGTGGGAGCGCTCGACAAAAACTTTGCGATATTACGCGATTGTGTTTTATACAATACACAGGCCGATCTTATTGTTTTCCCTGAGTTGGGCTTAGTTGGGTATCCGCCCGAAGACTTATTATTCAGACCCGACCTCTACGCAGAATTAACGGATCTAGAAGAAGAGCTTCTCAAGCTTTCTCATGAAGTGGCTATTTTAATCGGTCACCCTGAAACAGACGGGAATCGTTACTTTAATGCTGTAAGTTTTTACCAAGATGGTCATAAAACTGTGACCTACCGCAAACACAACCTACCTAACTATGGGGTGTTCGACGAGAAGCGTTATTTCACGCCTGGCGAACAAACGGTTGTAGTGGACTTTAAAGAGCACCGGTTGGGCTTGCTTATTTGCGAAGACCTTTGGACGCCAGAGCCTGTCCGCGCGGCGAAAGAGGCTGGCGCAGACATTATTGTGAGTATTAATGCGTCTCCGTATGAAGAATATAAATACCCACAGCGCTTACAGGTGTTGAAAGCTAGGTGCCAAGAAGTAGGCTTGCCTCTTGTCTATGTTAACGCTGTAGGTGGGCAAGACGAGCTCATCTTCGATGGTAACTCGATGGTGCTCGACAGTGACGGCGAAGCCTGTGTCACGTTGCCACATTGTGAAAGTGCTGTGGAAACCGTAGAAATAAAGAAACGTGATGTTCTTACCAAGTCGTTGGTGGAACAACCGGATTTATACCATGCGATGTACGATGCTTTAGTTATGGCGCTTCGGGATTATGTTGAAAAGAACGGATTCCCAAGTGTATTACTTGGCTTGTCTGGCGGCATAGACTCTGCATTAACGCTCGCTATAGCAGTTGATGCGTTGGGTGGAGACCGAGTGCATGCGGTAATGATGCCTTACCATTATACGGCCTCAATAAGTGTTGAAGACGCGAAGCAGCAAGCAGAAATTCTGGGTTGTGGTTTTGATGTAGTTCCCATTGAACCAATGGTGCAAACCTACCTGAAGCAGCTTGAACCTTTGTTTGGTGGGAAACAAACCGATACCACAGAAGAGAATTTGCAAGCTCGATGCCGCGGAGTGTTGTTGATGGCGTTGTCTAACAAACACGGTAGCCTGCTACTCACCACCGGGAATAAGAGTGAGTTGGCGGTGGGCTATTGCACGTTATATGGTGATATGTGTGGTGGCTTTGCTCCTATTAAAGACCTTCCTAAATCTTTAGTTTATGCGCTTTCAAATGCCAGAAATAAACTAGGCTCTGCAATTCCTGAGCGCGTTATTACGCGGGAACCATCGGCGGAACTTGCTCCTGACCAAAAAGACCAAGACTCGCTACCGCCTTATGAGGTGTTGGACGAGATTATTGATGGTTACGTAGAGCGAGACTTAAGCGTTGCCGACTTAGTTGCTTCTGGTTACGCTAAACATGAAGTGGAGAAGGTTGTTAAACTTATTGAAAGAAGCGAATATAAACGTAAGCAGGGTGCTGTTGGCCCGAAAGTAACACGACGAAATTTTTCTAAAGACCGTCGTATGCCAATTACCCATGGTTACTTGAATACCCTGTTGAAACGATAAGCTAAAAGTAGAGCCTGAAGAGGATGCAATGAAAAAGATAGAAGCAATTATTAAGCCTTTTAAGTTGGACGATGTACGCGCTTCGCTTTCAGAAGTTGGAATAGCGGGCATGACAGTTTCTGAAGTAAAAGGCTTTGGACGTCAGCGCGGCCACACTGAGCTTTATCGTGGAGCGGAGTACATGGTGGACTTCTTGCCAAAAGTGAAGTTGGAAATCGTTGTAGCGGATGACGACGTAGAGCGGTGCTTAGAAGCTATTATGGAGACTGCTCAAACCGGGAAAATAGGTGACGGTAAAATCTTCGTGACAGACGTAGAGCGCGTTATTCGAATTCGTACAGGTGAAAGAAATGAGGATGCAGTTTAAGCATCCTCTTGGTTTTCTTTTTATCTAAAATTCGCTTCCAGAATTGTTCTTGCGTCGGCGGCTTGTTGTTCTAAGCCGAGACGATTGTAGCTCTGAATCATGATCAATAAAGCATCTTCTTGCTCTGGAATGCCAGGGTGAGACTCAATCACTCCTTTTGCACGATTTGCCGCAGCGGCGTATGCCTCGCGGCGAAGATAGTATTCCGCAACCGCTAGCTCGTGTTTGGCTAAACGTGAGCTTAATCCAACTAAACGCTGCCTTGCGTCTGCTGCATAGTCACTGTTAGGGAAAATACGAATAAGTTCTCTAAACTCATCGAACGCACGTTGCCCGTAATACGTTGAGCGGTCAGAACGGTCGATACCAAATGCGTCTTGCATGAAGCTGAATTCGGCTTGTTGATAAACTAGACCACGCATGTAACGCACATAGTCTAAATCGCCGTGACTCGGGTTGAGTTGTAAAAACTTGTCGATAGCTGCAAGAGCTTTGTCTTGGTCTCCTATTTTGTAATAGGCATAGATTAGGTCAAGTTGCACTTGGCTAGAATAAGGTCCGAAAGGGTAGCGGCTGTTAATCTGTTGCAAAGCCACCGCTGCGTCTCCAAAACGGCCCACGTCGAGGTATCTTTGGGCGTTGCTGTACATAATGTCTATACTGCTACGTTCTACCACTTCTTCACTAGGACTCGAAGAACAGCCGCTCAATAAAATTGTCGCTAGGAGCGCTGTGGTGATAACTACTCTCATTGTTTATTAACCTTCATTTTTTGATTTCGCTAGGATGGAATGCGACATCAGGGTACACTTTATGTTTGCACGGATTGTAACGTAACGACACGAGGTTGCACAGTACAAGTTCTATGACTACCAATGTAAACGAAACTGGAATCGTTCCAGACGAATGTCTTGGCTTTCGATTCGACCAAGCTCTTGCGGAAATGTTCCCGCAGTTTTCACGTTCTAAGCTAAAAACTTGGATTCAAGATGGAAATATAACTGTAGACGGACGAGTGGTGACCAAACCCCGAGAGAAGGTTGTGCCAGGAATGGAAGTGGTGCTTAACGCAGAGCTTCAACCGGAAGTGGAATATATTCCACAGAAAATTGATTTAAATATTGTGTATGAAGACGATGATGTGTTGGTGATTGATAAACCAGCCGGTTTAGTTGTGCACCCAGGTGCTGGTAACAAAGACGGTACTTTGCTTAATGCGCTACTTCATCATTGCAAAGGTTTAGAGAATCTCCCTCGTGCAGGTATAGTGCATCGCCTTGATAAAGAAACGAGTGGCCTTATGGTTGTGGCAAAGTCTTTGGAGGCATACACCGGATTGGTTGCTGATCTTCAAGAGCGCGAAATTACTCGAGAATATGAGGCTATTGTTACTGGTGTTCTGACCGCAGGTGGAACAGTTGATGCCCCCATAGGCAGGCATCCGACGAAGCGAACATTAATGGCCGTGACTCGCAGTGGTAAGCCGGCAATGACACATTATCGAGTGATTAAAAAGTTTAGAGCGCATACTCATTTAAGGTTACGTTTGGAAAGTGGTCGAACGCACCAAATTAGGGTGCATATGGCTTCATTAAAGCACCCATTAATTGGCGATCCACAGTATGGTGGAAGACCCAAGCCGCCACCTAAGGCCGACCCTGAACTACTTAAAATGCTTACAACGTTTCCACGCCAAGCGCTACACGCGGTTCGTTTAGCATTCGCACATCCGATAACAGGTGAGGTAATGTCTTGGAACTCTCCATTACCTGTTGATATCCAGAAACTCATAGAAATTCTGGAACATGATCATGAGCAATTTAAGTGAAGCTTCTTTCATTTTTCCGCGCTGGCAACTTCCTGCCAGCGTAAAATGCGCGTTAACTACTCGGGTGGGCGGTTGTTCTACCCCTCCCTTCCATAGCTTGAACTTGGGTCAACATGTAGGTGACCTAGCCCTGTCTGTAAAAGAAAATCGTAATCAGGTTAAGCAATATTTAAACTTGCCCAGCAAACCGCATTGGTTAAACCAAGTGCATAGTAACCGCGTTGTGGTTCCTAGCCAGTTTGATTGGGATGATCCGCCCGAGGCTGATGCCGCCTACACATGTGAGCCTTCCCAAGTACTCGCTATTATGACCGCAGATTGCTTACCTCTATTGTTGGTTGGTTCTAACACAACAGAAATTGCTGCTGTTCATTGTGGTTGGAAAGGTGTAGCCAACGGGATTGTAGAGAAAACTCTAGAACACTTTAAAAGTCCTAGGGAAAACATCTCAGCCTATCTCGGACCGGCTATTGGGCCAGAGGCTTTTGAAGTTGGTGAAGATGTTAGGCATGCTTTTTTGAAGTTGTCCCCGACACACGAAAAGCATTTCATGCAGTTCGCAGCGAAATGGAAATTGGATTTGGCGAGCAGCGTGGTGTCGGAGTTACAACGCTTTGGTGTTGTGAAATCGACAGTGAGTGGGCGCTGCACTTTTTCTGAAGAGGATACGTTTTTTTCGTACAGGCGTGACGGCACCACTGGCAGAATGGCTGCATTTATTTGGATAAACGACTAGTTTTGTCAGTGATTGATGATTTAAATATTAGAACCCTCTTGTATTTTGGTGAAAAAATACCCACATAGAGAGTAAGAGATTACAAGTGTGAGGTACCAGTGATGCGATTAGATCGTTTTACTAGCAAATTTCAGTTAGCCATATCAGATGCTCAGTCTATCGCGCTAGGCCGAGACCATCAGTACATTGAGCCGGTTCATTTAATGACTGCATTAATGAACCAAGAAGGCGGCTCTGTGCGACCACTTCTTCAGCTTTTGGGTGTGAATTTAAATAACTTACGAGCTGACCTTAGCAAAGCGATTGACGAACTACCTACCGTGGAAGGTGCCGGTGGTGAGGTTCAGTTGTCTTCCGCAACAGGAAACCTATTAAACCTGTGCGACAAATATGCTCAGAAAAGAAAAGATACATACATTTCGAGTGAAATGTATGTGCTTGCGGCAACAGAAGACAAAGGAAAGCTTGGAGATATTCTACGCAATAACGCTGTAACGAAAGACGGGCTTGAGCGTGCTATAGAAGAAATTCGAAATGGTCAGAAAGTTGATGACCCAAATGCAGAAGAGAAGCGCCAAGCATTGGACAAGTATACGGTAGACCTAACCGAGCGAGCTGCTCAAGGTAAGCTTGATCCTGTTATTGGTCGTGACGAAGAAATTCGACGTGCCATACAGGTGCTGCAGCGCAGAACTAAAAATAATCCAGTACTGATTGGCGAACCGGGCGTAGGTAAAACAGCAATTGTTGAAGGCTTGGCACAGCGTATTGTGAATAACGAAGTGCCAGACGGGCTAAAACATAAGCGTGTTTTGTCTTTAGATCTTGGAGCTCTTCTTGCTGGCGCCAAATATAGAGGTGAATTTGAAGAGCGCTTGAAGGCGGTGTTGAACGAACTGCAGCAGGAAGAAGGTCAAGTCATCCTCTTTATCGACGAACTTCACACCATGGTGGGAGCGGGTAAAGCCGACGGCGCTATGGATGCGGGTAATATGTTGAAACCTGCATTGGCGCGCGGAGAGTTGCATTGCGTAGGTGCTACCACTTTAGACGAGTATCGTGAATACATCGAAAAAGATGCTGCGTTGGAGCGTAGATTCCAAAAAGTATTGGTGGAAGAGCCAAGCGTGGAAGATACCATTGCAATTTTACGTGGCCTAAAAGAAAGGTATGAATTGCACCATTCGGTAGAGATTACCGATCCTGCAATTGTCGCTGCGGCAGCGTTGTCACATCGTTACATAAGTGATCGGCAATTACCTGATAAAGCCATCGACCTTATCGATGAAGCTGGTTCTAGTATTCGTATGCAAATAGACTCTAAGCCAGAAGAATTAGACCGCTTAGAGCGCCGAATGATTCAACTTAAGCTTGAACGCCAAGCTTTAAGTAAAGAAAAAGACGACGCGAGTAAAAAGCGGTTAGAAGTATTGCAAGAAGAACTAGACGGCTTAGAGCTGAAGTTTAGTGACCTTGAAGAGGTGTGGAATTCTGAAAAGGCTGCACTTCAAGGGCATCAGCATATTAAAGAGCAACTCGATCAAGCCCGAACCGACTTAGAAATTGCGCGACGCGCTGGTGATTTAAACCGCATGTCTGAATTGCAGTACGGTAAAATTCCGTCGTTGGAGAAGCAATTAGACTTAGCGTTACAAGCGGAAATGCAAGAAATGAGCTTGCTGAAAAACCGTGTCTCAGAGGAAGAAATTGCAGAAGTTCTTTCTCGCTGGACAGGAATTCCGGTTGCTAGAATGCTTGAAGGTGAGCGAGACAAGCTTATTCGTATGGAAGAAGATCTTCATAAGTACGTGGTTGGCCAAGATGAAGCAGTGGTTTCGGTAGCCAATGCTATTCGTCGCTCTCGTGCCGGTTTAAGTGATCCAGACCGTCCTATTGGTTCATTCTTATTCCTAGGTCCGACAGGTGTTGGTAAAACAGAGCTATGTAAGTCCTTGGCTCGCTTTATGTTTGATACCGAAGACGCGATGGTACGTATCGACATGTCAGAATTCATGGAGAAGCATTCTGTAGCGCGACTCGTAGGTGCTCCTCCTGGGTACGTAGGTTATGAAGAGGGTGGATACTTAACTGAAGCGGTTCGACGTAGACCATATTCGGTAATATTGCTTGATGAAGTCGAAAAGGCACATCCCGATGTGTTTAATATTTTACTTCAAGTGTTAGACGATGGACGTTTGACTGACGGGCAAGGTCGTACGGTCGACTTTAGAAACACGGTTATCATCATGACGTCTAATTTAGGCTCTCAGCTTATCCAAGAGAAAGCGGGTAGCGTGGATTACGATGAAATGAAGGCGTTGGTGATGAATGAGCTTACTTCAGCGTTCAGGCCTGAATTCCTGAATAGGGTTGACGAAACTGTTGTGTTCCACCCACTAGCCAATGCCCATATTAAGAAAATTGCGGGCATTCAAATGCAGCGTTTATTGAAACGCCTAGAAGAAAAAGGTTTTGAACTCGAGGTTACAGACGCGGCGCTGGAACAGTTGGCAAAAGTTGGCTTTGATCCAGTGTTTGGAGCCCGACCTTTAAAACGAGCCATTCAGCAAGAGTTAGAAAACCCTCTGGCACAAAGCATATTAAAAGGAGAGTTTTCTGCTGGTGACACAATTAAAGTCGACGCAGGTGAGAAGGGACTAGAACTCACTCGTTAACACGCAAACCTTGTCAATAGACCGAGTTACTGTGATATTCTTAGCGATACTATTCGTAACTCGGTCTTTTTTATTTTATGTCTGAACAGCAATCGAAACTTACCAAACGAGGTATTTACCTGCTTCCCAACTTATTGACTACAGCAGGGCTGTTTTCTGGTTTCTACGCCATAGTGGCATCGATGAACGGAAACTTTGAACAAGCTGCCGTAGCTGTTTTTGTGGCAATGGTGTTTGATGGCCTCGACGGAAGAGTTGCAAGGATTACGAATACCCAAAGCGAGTTTGGTGCCGAGTTTGACAGCATGGCAGACATTGTATCGTTTGGTATGGCTCCAGCATTAGTAGCTTATAACTGGGCTCTGCATGATTTAGGTAAGTTCGGTTGGTTAGCCGCGTTTATCTTTGTGGCTGGTGGGGCATTGCGCCTTGCACGTTTTAATGCGGCGCATGCGACAGCCGACAGTAACTACTTTCAAGGCTTAGCTATTCCGAGTGCCGCGGCTATTGTGTCTGGAATGGTATGGGTTGGCGCAAAATATGAGATAGATCCTACAGATGTTCATTGGTTAGTCGCTCTATTCACTATCGCTTGTGGCTTACTAATGGTGAGTAATTTCAAGTATCACTCATTTAAAAATGTCGATTGGCGCGGCAAAGTAAACTTCTTAGTGATTTTAATAATCGTGATGTGTTTCGTTATTGTTGCTACAGAGCCAGCCATTGTTTTATTTGTAATGTTTACTGTGTATGCCATCTCTGGGCCTGTATTCACAATTAAAAACGTGAGCAAGTTAAAATTGGAACATGTTCTAGGTGATCCTCAGGAACATGAGGATGAAACTAAGAAAGATACCCCAAAAGAGCCTACAGAATAGCCGACTTGGTTGAACTTTGAGCAGTTGAAAATAAAGTTCAAAAAAGATCTTGATCGTTGCTCAATGATCTTTATAATGCGCCGCCGTTGTCACCGAATAAGTGGCAACGGCGGAGTCACTTTAAGAAGCTTACAAAA